>CAZLRF010000056.1:0-30093 GCA_964561785.1 uncultured Acidobacteriota bacterium
TTCACTCTTCTTCCCTCGAGAGGGCGGTGGCGCGCAGCGCCCCGCGGTGGAGCCTGATGCGCAGGCCGTCCCCGGGCCGGACAAGGGCGGCGTCGCGCAGGAGGCGCTCCCCGGCGGCGTCCCAGACGAGCGCGTAGCCCCGGCCGAGGACGCCGAGCGGGGAGAGGCCCTCGAGCGACGCGGCGAGGCGGGCGAGAGCGCCCCGGGCGCGCTCGGCCCGGGCGCGGGCGAGACCGGCGAGCCGCTCGTCGTGGCGCAGCAGCCGCTCGCGGCGGGCCGCGAGCTGGCGGTCGAGGCGGAAGGCCTCCAGGCGGCCGGCGAGGCGCGTCGCGCTCTCGCGGGCGCGCTCGAGCCGGCGCACGAGGCCCGCCTCCGCGCGGCGCGCGAGCTCGTCCACCCGCTGCGCCTTCACGTGCAGCCGTCCCCGCTCGGCGGCGAACACCCGGTGGGCGGCCGCCGCCTCCACCCGCGCCCGCACCCGGGCGAGCCGCAGGCGCAGCGCGCCGTCGCGCCGCTCCTCGAGGGCCGCGATCCGCGCCGCGAGGTCCTCCTTCGCCTGGACCACGCGCTCGGCGGCGGCGGAGGGCGTTGGCGCGCGCAGGTCGGCCACGAAGTCGGCGATCGTGAAGTCGGTCTCGTGGCCCACCGCGGAGAGGGTGGGGACGCGGGAGCCGGCGAGCGCCCGCGCCACCGCCTCCTCGTTGAACGCCCACAGGTCTTCGAGGCTGCCCCCGCCGCGGGCGACCACGATCACGTCGAGGGCGTGGCCGGGGAGGGCCGCGAGGCGGTCGAGCACCCGGATCCCCTGCGCGATCTCCGCCGCCGCCCCCTCGCCCTGGACGAGGGCGGGATAGACGAGCACGTCGAGGTTCGCGTAGCGCGAGCGGAGCACGCGCAGGATGTCGCGCAGGACGGCGCCGGTGGGGGAGGTCACGACCCCGATGCGGCGGGGGAGCATCGGCAGCGGGCGCTTGCGCGCGGGGTCGAAGAGGCCCTCTCTCTCGAGCCGCTCCTTCAGCTCCTCGAAGGCCTGCTGGAGCGAGCCCTTGCCGAGCGGCTCGAGCACCTGCACGGCCAGCTGGTACTCCCCGCGCGGCGGGTAGACGCGCAGGGCGCCGCGGGCGACCACCTTCATCCCGTCCTGCGGCCGGAAGCGCACGAGGCGGGCGTCGGTCTTCCAGACCACCGCGCGCAGCTGGGCCTTTTCGTCCTTGAGCGAGAAGTACCAGTGGCCGGAGGTCGCGATCTTGAGGTTCGAGACCTCTCCTTCGACCCACACGTCCACGAACTCGGTCTCGAGCACGCCCAGGATGCGGTCGGTCAGCTCCGAGACGGTGAGAGCGCGGCGGCGGGGCGGGGCGGGCGCGGGGCGGGCGGGGGCCTTCGGCGCCGCGTCGCGGGAGTCCCCGCGGGCGAGGCGCGGCGGCCCGCTGCCGAAGTCGAAGCCCCTCTGGCGCATCCCGGACGGCCATTCTGATATGGGCCGGACGGCCAAGTCCACCGCCTTCGCCCGCCGGGCGCGGCGTGGAAGCCCCGAGGGAGAGGGCGCTATCATGGACCCGCGGGCCGTCGTCCCGCGGGAGCCCGCCATGTCCACCCGGTCGCGCCTCCTCTTCTTCGGCAGCCTCGTGCTCGGCGTCGTCCTCGGCCTGCTCGTCTCGACCGGGCTCCAGCGGGCGCTCTCCCCCTCTCCGCGCGAGCCGGAGCCGGAGGCGGCCCCCGAAGCCCGTCCGGTCGCCGAGAGGGCGGACCTCGACGCCGAGGAACGTCACACGATCGCGCTCTTCAAGGACGCGCAGCGCTCGGTCGCGTTCATCACCACCCAGGTCGAGCGGGTCGACTTCTGGACCCGCAACGTGATGGAGGTGCCGGCGGGGACCGGGTCCGGCTTCGTCTGGGACGACCGGGGCCACGTCGTCACGAACTTCCACGTCGTCCAGGACTCCGATCGGCAGACCGTCACCCTCGGCGACACGGAGTACGAGGCGCAGACCGTGGGGTTCGCCCGCGACCAGGACCTCGCGGTGCTGAGGATCGCGGCTCCCCGGGCCTCGCTCGTCCCCATCCGGGTCGGGACGAGCGCGGACCTGCAGGTCGGGCAGAAGGTGTACGCGATCGGCAACCCCTTCGGCCTCGACTACACGCTCACGAACGGCATCGTGAGCGCGCTCGGCCGGACGATCCAGGGGGTGAGCGGGGCCACGATCTTCGGCGTCATCCAGACCGACGCCGCGATCAACCCGGGCAACTCCGGCGGCCCGCTCCTCGACAGCTCGGGCCGGCTCGTCGGCGTCAACACGGCGATCTACAGCCCCTCGGGCGCGAGCGCCGGCATCGGCTTCGCGGTCCCGGTCGACATCGTGAGCCGGATCGTCCCGCAGCTCGTCGCCCACGGCCGCGTGATCCGGCCCGTCCTCGGGGTGGGCCTCGACGAGCGGCTGAGCGCCGCCGTGACCCGCCGCCTCGGCGTCGAGGGCGCGCTCATCGTCCGCGTCTTCGAGGGGGGCGGGGCGGCGGCGGCGGGCCTGCGCGGCACGAGCGTCGGCCGCGACGGGCGGGTCGTCCCCGGCGACATCGTGCAGCAGATCGACGGCAAGCCCGTGAAGAGCACGGGCGACCTGCAGGGGCGGCTGTCGGACTACGAGCCCGGCGACACCGTGACGCTGACCGTCTGGCGGGAGGGGAAGACCCGCACGGTGAGGGTGCGGCTGCAGGCCCCCGAGTAGGCCGGCCAGGAAGCGGCCAGGTCGTCCGGTCCCCGGCCAGCCGCCCCCGGTCGTCCCCGTAAGTCCCGGCCGCTCAGTCGGCGGCAGGTGGTACGGGCGTTGCTCCTCCCGGCGGGCATGACACCGCCGCGCGCGATCCTCCTCGTCGAGTCGGACAAGGGGTGCGGCGAGGCCCTCGCGCGCCTCGTGCGCCGCGCGGGCGACCGGGTGCGCCTCGTGCGCACCCCCGGGGCGGCGCTCGCAGCGGTGCGGCGGGAGGACTTCGACCTCGCGGTGGTCGACCTGTTCGTCCGGGGAGGCGGGGTCGACCTCGCGCGCCGGCTCAGCCGGCGCGTCGGCCGCGTCTACCTGAGCGTCGGGGCGAGGCTCTTCGCGGACGAGCTCGTCGAGGCCGCGGTCGGCTTCCCCGTGCTCCGCAAGCGCGACCTGACCCGCCTGATGAGCCGGGCTACAGCCCCAGCTTCTTGATCCAGCGGTACAGCGTCCGGGGGGAGACCCCCAGGATCTCCGCCGCCTTCTCGCGGCGCCACTTCGCCTTCTCGAGGGCGGCCCGCACTCGGGCGGGGTCGGGCCCGTCGTCGTCGTCGCCATCGAGCCGGGGCGGAGCCGCCGCCGGCGGCAGCGACGGCGCGGCGGACGGCATCGACGGGGCGGCGGGGGCCACCGAGACCGGGATGCGGCCGGTCTTCTCCACGATCTCCGGCGGGAGGTCGCCGACGTCGATCATGTCGCCCTCGGCGAGGAGCCCCGCCCGCTCGACCGCGAAGTGCAGCTCGCGGACGTTGCCCGGCCAGTCGTACTCGCACAGCGCGGCGAGCGCGGCCGGCGTGAAGCGCTTCTGGCTCGGGATCTGCCGCGAGAAGTGCTCCACGAGGAGCGGGATGTCCTCCGGCCGCTCGCGCAGGGGCGGGATCACCACCTTCACGCCGTTCACCCGGAAGAACAGGTCCTTGCGGAAGCGGCCCTCCGCGACCTCCTCCTTGAGGTCGCGGTTCGTCGCGCACACGAGCCGGAAGTCGGCCCGGCGCTTGCGGGTCGCGCCCACGCGGTAGAACGTGCCCGAGTCGAGGACACGGAGGAACTTCGACTGGATCTCCGCGCTCATCTCGCCGACCTCGTCGAGGAAGAGCGTGCCGCCGTCGGCGACCTCGACGAGCCCGGGCTTCTCGCTGCCGGCCCCGGTGAAGGCCCCGCGCTCGTAGCCGAACAGCTCGCTCTCGAGGAGCGACGCGGGCACCGCCGCGCAGTTGAGGTCCACGAAGGCCTTGTTCTGCCGGGGCGAGATCCGGTGCACGTGCTGGGCGAGCAGCTCCTTGCCGACCCCGCTCTCGCCCTCGATGAGGACGGGCGTGCGCGCCGCCGCCACCATCTCGGTCGTGCGCAGCACCTTCTGGAGGACGCTCGAGCGGGTCAGGATGTCCGAGGAGAGGTTGCGCTGGACCTGGAAGCGCAGCCGGCGGTTCTCCCGCTCGAGGAGCGTCTTCTCGCCCGCCTTCTCCACCCGCATCCCGAGCTCCTCGAAGTTCGGGGGCTTGGTGAGGTAGTCGAAGGCGCCGAGGCGCATGGTGTCGATGGCGGACTGCACGTTGGCGAAGCCGGTGACGATGATCGTCTGCAGCTCGGGGTGCTCCTTGCGCACGGTGGCGAGGATGTCGACCCCGTCCGCGTCGGGCAGCTTGAGGTCGAGGAGGAGAACGTCCCACTCGGCGGAGTCGAGCGCCTTCAAGGCGCTCTTGCCGGTGGTGCAGATCTTCACCTCGTGCCCCCCCTTCTGGAGGAAGCGGGTCACGGTGAGGCCGAACGTCTGCTCGTCCTCGGCGACGAGCACGCGGAAGCCGGTGGAGTTCATGGCGTACCTGTGGCGGCCCGGAGGATGACGCGGAAGCAGCTCCCGTCCCGGCGGGGACGGTAGAGGAGATCGCCCCCGCGGCGGCGGAGGAGGCTGCGGGCGACGGCGAGCCCGAGGCCTCCGCCCCGCTGGGCGTCGGCGGCGGCGTACGGCTCGAAGAGGCGGGCCCGGCGCGACTCCGGCACGACGGGCCCCGTGTCGGCGACGTCGAGGAGGAGCCTTCGTCCCTCGCGCCTGGCCCGGACGGACAGCACGCCCCCCGAGCCCATCGCCGCGGCGGCGTTCATGGCGAGGGCCATCACCACCTGCTTGAGCGAGTCGGGCTCGATCCGGGCCGTGCCGAGGCCGGGCGGCACGCTCGCCTTGACCCGAACGCGGGCGAGGGCGGGGTGCCGCTCGAGCAGGCGCAGGGCGAGCGCGACGGTGGCGGCGAGGTCGGCGGTGTCCCCGGGCGTCGGGCGCGACGAGTCGAGCAGGAAGCGGACGATCCGCTCGCACCGGGCGACCTCCTCCCGGACGAGGTCGCGGAACTGGCGGGCCTCCCGGGCCGAGCGGCGGTCGGCCTTCGCGGCCA
Source organism: uncultured Acidobacteriota bacterium (assembly GCA_964561785.1). Lineage (GTDB taxonomy): Bacteria > Acidobacteriota > Vicinamibacteria > Fen-336 > Fen-336 > DATBSL01. The sequence goes on from CAZLRF010000056.1 coordinate 5,150, forward strand.
GCGAGGCGAGCGCCTCCGCGCAGCCGGCGATTCCGGCCAGCGGGTTCGAGATCTCGTGGGCCACGCCGGAGACGAGCTGGCCGAGGAAGGCGAGGCGGTCGGAGGCGATGAGCCGCAGCTCGAGCTCGCGCCGCGCGGTGATGTCCTCGAAGACGGAGACGACGTGGGTCACCTCACGACCCCGGGCGACCGGGAGCCGGCGCACGTGGAACACCCCCCCCTTCGCCTCGACCGTCTCCTCGATCGCCCGTCCCGTGCGCAGGACCTCCCGGATCACGGGCTCGGTGGCACGGTAGCCGGCGGCGCCGAGCACCGAGCGCAGCGGCCGTCCCACCGCGCGCGAGCGCGGGCGGCCGATCGGGCCCCGTTCGCGCCCCCGGTTCCAGGCGACGAGGCGCAGGTCGCGGTCCACGACGTACAGCCCGATCGGCAGCGCGTCGAGGACGGGCGAGAGCAGGCCGGGCGGAGGCGAGGCCGGAGAGGGCCGGGGCACGCCGAGAGTATAGCCGGCCTACGAGGCCCGGATGTCTTGCTCGGTGAGGAGCATGCGGTCGATCGAGCGGGCCCGGCCGGTCTGCTCGTCCACGTCCACGACCGCCGCCGCGAAGCGCGGGTCGCCCTTGGCCGTCTCGAAGCGGCTCGGCATCCCGGTCAGGAAGCGGTGGATGACCGCGTCCTTCTCCACGCCGATGATCGAGTCGTAGGGCCCGGTCATGCCGAGGTCGGTGCAGTAGGCCGTGCCGCGGGGCAGGACGCGGTGGTCGCAGGTGGGCACGTGGGTGTGGGTGCCCACGACCGCCGAGACGAGCCCGTCGAGGTGGTTCGCGATCGCCGTCTTCTCCGAGGTGGCCTCGCCGTGCATGTCCACGAGGATCACCTTCGCCTCGGAGCGCAGCCGCTCCGCCTCGCGCAGGCCGAGGGCGAAGGGGTCGTCCATCGCCCCGTGCATGAACACCCGGCCGCTGAGGTTGATCGTGGCCACCGGCACCCCCGACCGCTTCCCCTTCCCGACGTGGGACCCGCGGCCCGGCTGGCCCGCGGGGTAGTTGAGCGGGCGCAGGAGCTGCGGGATGAGGTCGACCATCCCCAGGATCTCCTTCTTGTCCCAGATGTGGTTGCCCGACGTGAGGCAGTCGACCCCCATGTCGAGGATCTCGTCGCAGACCTCCTTGGTGACCCCGAAGCCCCCCGCCGCGTTCTCCACGTTGGCGACGCAGTAGTCGACGTCGTACTTCCTGAAGACGACGGGCAGGGCCTTCTTCAGGATCGCGCGCCCGGGGCTGCCCACGACGTCCCCGATCATGAGGATGTTCATCCGGACAGGCTATCCGCCGCGTCCGGGCCGGTCAAACGAGCCTCACTCTTCCCGCCTTCGAACACCGTCAGGATCTCGACTCGCGCCGCGCCCGCGCGGTCGTTGCTAGACGGTGACGGGGCGCCGCGGCCGCCCCGGGAAGGGGCGCGGTGCGCTCTTGGGCCCCGGCTGCGCCCTCGGCTCCGGGGGCGGCACGAGGGCCAGCTTCAGCACCTCCTCGACGTCTTCCACGAGGTGGAACGAGATGCCCCGGCGCAGGTGCGGCGGCACCTCGTCGAGCTCCTTCTGGTTCAGCTTCGGGCACACGATCGTGTCGATGCCCGCGCGGCGCGCGGCGAGGACCTTCTCCTTGAGCCCGCCGATCGGCAGGACCTGCCCGCGCAGGGTGATCTCGCCGGTCATCGCGACCCCGCTGCGCACCGCCCGCCCGGTGAGGGCGGAGAGGATGGCGGCGGCGATGGTGATCCCGGCCGAGGGGCCGTCCTTCGGGATGGCCCCTTCCGGCACGTGGACGTGGAGGTCGTGGGTCGCGAAGGTCTCGTCCCGGATCCCGTGGGCGCGGGCGTGGCCGCGCGCCCACGACAGCGCGGCCTGCGCCGACTCCTTCATGACCTCCCCGAGCTGGCCGGTCAGGGTGAGCCGCCCCTTGCCCTTCATGAGCCCCGCCTCCACGAAGAGCACGTCGCCCCCCGTGGCCGTCCAGGCGAGGCCGGTCGCGATGCCGACGGTGTCCTTCTTCAGCCGCTCCTCAGGCAGCGTCTTGGGGGCCCCGAGGTACTTCTGGAGGGCGGAGGGGCGGACGCGCACCGTGGCCGTCTCGCCCCCCGCGACGCGCCGCGCCACCTTGCGGGCGACGGTCGCGATCTCGCGCTCGAAGTTCCGCAGCCCCGCCTCGCGGGTGTAGGAGTCGACGATCGCCTTGAGCGCCTTGTCGGTGAACACGAGGTGCTCGGGGGTGAGGCCGTTCTCGTCGAGCTGCTTCGGGACGAGGTGCCGCTTCGCGATCTCGAGCTTCTCGTCCTCGGTGTACCCGGCGAGGCGGATCACCTCCATGCGGTCGAGGAACGCGGGCTGGATGGTGTCGGTGAGGTTGGCCGTGCAGATGAACATGACGTTCGAGAGGTCGAACGGCACGCCGAGGTAGTGGTCGCGGAAGGAGTTGTTCTGCTCGGGGTCGAGCACCTCGAGCAGCGCCGAGCTGGGGTCGCCGCGGAAGTCGGCCCCGATCTTGTCGACCTCGTCCATCATGAAGACGGGGTTGTTCGACCCCGCCTGGTGGATGCCCTGCACGATGCGGCCGGGCATCGAGCCCACGTAGGTCCGGCGGTGGCCGCGGATCTCGGCCTCGTCCTTCACCCCCCCGAGCGAGAGGCGGACGAACTTGCGGCCGAGGGCGCGGGCGATCGAGCGGCCGAGGGAGGTCTTGCCCACGCCGGGGGGGCCCACGAAGCACAGGAGCGGGCCCTTCGCCTTCTCCTTGAGCTTGCGCACCGCGAGGTACTCGACGATCCGCTCCTTGACCTTCTCCAGGCCGTAGTGGTCCTCGTCGAGGATCCGCTGGGCCTCCGCGAGGTCCAGGTTGTCCCGGGTCGACCTGCTCCACGGCAGGGTGACCATCCAGTCGAGCCAGTTGCGCAGCGTGGCCGTCTCCGCCGCGTCGGGGTGCATGCGCTCGAGCTTCTTGAGCTGGCGCTCCACCTCCTCCATGACCGGCCGGGGCATCTTCGCCTTCTGCGCCTTGTCGCGCAGCTGGGCGCTCTCCTCGGCGAGCTCGTTGCCCTCCCCGAGCTCGGACTGGATCGCCTTCATCTGCTGGCGCAGGAAGAACTCGCGCTGGGAGCGGTCCATCTCCCCCTTGGCCTGGGACGAGATCTCCTGCTGCATCGCGAGGACCTCGAGCTCCTTCGTCATGAGCTCGTGGACGCGGCGCAGCCGCTCCAGGGGGTCGAGGGCCTCGAGGATCGCCTGCGCCCCCTCGACCTTGAGGTCGAGGTTCGAGGCGGTGAGGTCGGCGAGGCGGCCCGGCTCCTCCATGTTGTTGGCGATGACGATGACCTCGGGGGAGATGGGCTTGCCGAGGTTCTGCGACTTCTCGAGCGCCGCCTTCACGTTGCGCATGAGGGCCTCGACCTCGAGGGAGGGCTTCTCCCCGGCCCCCGGCTCCGCCACCGTCTCGACCCGGGCCTGCAGGTGGGCGAGGGCCTCCTCGTAGCCGGTGATCCGGGCGCGGGAGAGCCCCTGGACCAGCACCCGGATGCGCCCGTCGGGCAGCTTGAGCATCCGCATGATGAGGGCGGCGGTGCCCACCGGGTAGATGTCGTCGGGCCCGGGGTCGTCCTCGTCCTGCCTTCGCTGCGCGGCGAGCAGGATCATCCGGTTCTCGGCGAGGGCCTGGTCGACCGCCCTGATCGAGCGCTCCCGGCTCACGTAGAGGGGTACGATCATGTACGGGAAGATCACGATGTCCCGCAGGGGCAGGACCGGCAGCACGTCGGGGACCTTGGGCTGCTCCTCGTCCTTGCGCTCTTCGCTCATTCGGCTGGCTCCCTCTCCACGGGGATGGCGGTCTCGAGGCCGCGGCGCTCGCGCAGCCGGGGCAGGGTCACGGTGAGGAGCCCGCCCTTCAGGGTGGCGCGGGCGCGGGTCACGTCCACCGGCACGTCGAGCGGCACCCGGCGCTCGAAGCGGCCGTGCGGCCGCTCCAGGCAGAGGAAGCTCCCGCCCGGACCGACCCTTCGCGCGCGCCTTTCCCCGGACAGGACGAGCTCGCGCTCGCGGAACGCGACCCGCAGGGACTCCGGGGGCAGGCCCGGGACCTCCGCCACCACCACCAGCCGGTCGCGCGCCTCGAACACGTCGAGCGCGGGCGACCACTCGGTGCCCGGCAGCCGGTCGGAGCGGTCGATCGCCGAGAGGCGGTGGAACAGCTCGTTCACCTCCTGCTGGAGGAGGGCGAGGGGAGAGACCGGGGGACGGGACGGGCGACGGGTCAACGCTCCTCCCTTCAGGCTCGCTTGAGCACGACCAGCGTGCGGTCGTCGGTGGCGCGCGCGCCCTCCTCGAACCGCTCGATCTCCCGGATGATCGCGTCCTGCAGCTCCTCGGCCCCGAGGGCCCTCTCGCGGACCGCGAGCGCGACCAGCCTCTCCTCGCCGAACTCCTCCCCGCCCGGGTCCCAGGTCTCCGTGACCCCGTCGGAGTACACGACGAGCGTGTCCCCCCGCCGCATCTCGACCGTCCCCCCGTCGTAGCCGTAGGTGTCGAACATCCCGAGGACGAGGCCGCCCTCGGTGAGCTTCTCGACCTCGCCCCCCGCCCGCACGAGCAGCGGGGGGTTGTGGCCCGCGTTCACGTAGTCGAGCCGGCCGGTGGCGGGGTCGAGGCTCGCGAGGAAGAAGGTCACGTACTTCGAGGACGGGACGTTCTGGCAGACCGTGCGGTTGATGCGGGCCACCCCCTCCGAGAGCCGGGGCTCGGTCCAGTGCCCGCGCACCGCCGCGCGCAGCACGGTCATGAGGAGGGCCGCCCCCGTGCCCTTCCCCGAGACGTCCCCGAGGGCGAGGAGGAGGCGCCCGTTCTCGATCGCGAAGTCGTAGTAGTCGCCGCCCACGGTGCGGCAGGGCCGGTTGCAGCCGGCGAGGTCCCACCCCGGCAGGTGCGGGGCGTCGCGGGGCAGGAGCCCCGTCTGGATCTCCGCCGCCATGCGCATGTCCTCCTCGAGGCGGCGCTTCTCCAGGCTCTCCTCGAGGAGCCGCACGTTCTCGATCTTCGCCGCCGCCACGTTCGCGAGAGCGGTGAGGACGCGCAGGTCGTCCTCGGTGAAGGCGTGCGCCTGCTGGAGCGAGTCCACGTAGACGAGGCCGATGACCTGGTCGCGCCCCTCCCCGGCGGCGGTGAACCACAGCGGGGCGCACATCGCGGTGCGGATCCCGGAGGCGAGGATCGAGTCCTCGCTCTTGAAGCGCACGTCCTCGAGGACGTTCGGGAGGAGGAACGACACCCGCTCCTCGATCGCCCGCCGGGCGATCGAGCGGCTGACGCGGACGAGCGGGTCCCCCGTGCGCGAGCGCGAGGCCTTGATCACGGGGTGGGGAAGCCCGCCCTCGAGGATCAGGATCGCTCCCCGCTCCGCCGCCACCGCCTCGAGGAGCAGCTCGAGCACGAGGTCGAACAGCTCGCCGAGCGGGCGGTGGACGACCAGCTCGCTCGCCGCCTTGCTCAGGATGGCGAGGACCCGGTTCTGCCGCTGCAGCTCCGCGGGGTCGACCGCGGGGCGGGTGTTGATCGCGGAGAGCTCCTTGACCGAGAAGACCCGCGTGCCCTCCGGCTCGCGGTCGGCCTCGTCCTCCTCCGCCTCGCCCTCCGAGCAGAAGGTGAGCGTGTGCTCCCCGAGGGTGATCACGTCGCCCGGCCGCAGGCGGCGCCACTCGCGGACCGGCTCGCCGTTGAGCAGCGTGCCGTTCTTGGAGTTGAGGTCGGCCACCCAGTAGCCGTCGCCCCGCTCCTCGATCGCGGCGTGGTGCCGCGAGAGCCACTGGTCGGGGAGGAAGATGTCGCTCTCGCGCGAGCGGCCGACCGTGACCCGGGCCTTGGCGAGCGGGTAGCGCTCGCGGGTGCCACCGGCGGTCTGGATGGCGATCTCGGGCATGGGCGGATTTCGGGGGATTCTACATCGCGCCCGCGGGCGGCTAGACTGCGCAGGCCAAGACCATGCCTCGCGCAGCACCGAGCGCCGCCTCGTCCGGGGTCACGGCGGGCGCCGCCTTCCTGATGGCGACGTCCGCGATCGGGCCGGGCTTCCTCACCCAGACCGCGGTCTTCACCGGCCGCCTCGGAGCCGACTTCGCGTTCCCGATCCTCGCGTCGACGCTGCTCGCCCTCGCCGTGCAGCTCAACGTCTGGCGCGTGCTCGGCGCATCGGGGCGCCGCGCGCCCGAGCTCGCCTCGGCCGTCCGGCCCGGGCTCGGGGGCGCCCTCGCCGCCGTCGTGTTCCTGGGCGGGCTCGCGTTCAACGTCGGCAACGTCGCCGGGTGCGGCCTCGGCCTCGCCGTCTACGGCGTGCCGGAGCCGGCGGGGGCCGTTCTCTCGACGGCGCTCGTCGCCCTCGTGCTCGCCTCGCCCCGGGCGGGGCACGCCATGGACCGCCTCAGCCGCGCCCTCGGCCTGCTGATGATCCTGCTGACCGCGGGCGTCGTCGTCGCCGCCCGGCCCGACGCCGCCGCGGCGGCGCGCGCCGCGGCGTGGCCCGGCCGGCTGGAGATGCTGCCGGTCGTCACCCTCCTCGGCGGGACCGTCGGCGGCTACATTCCCTTCTCCGGCGCCCACCGGCTGCTCGACGCCGGCGTCGGCGGGCCGGCGGCCGTCTCCCGCCTCACCCGCGCCGCGGTGCTGGGCGTGGGCGTCGCGACCGCGATGCGCGTCCTCTTCTTCCTCGCCGTCCTCGGCGTCGTGGCCGGCGGGGCGAGCCTCGACCCGGCGAACCCGCCGGCCAGCGCCTTCCGCCTCGGCGCGGGGGAGTGGGGCTTTCGCCTGTTCGGGGTCGTGCTCTGGTCGGCCGCGCTCACCTCGATCCTCGGCTGCACCTACACCTCGCTCTCGTTCGCCGAGAGCGTGCGGCCCGCTCTGGCCGGCGCCCGCGCGGCGTCGGTCGCGGCGTTCCTCGCGGTGTCGCTCGGGCTGTTTCTCTTGCTCGGCCGCCCGGTCCGCCTGCTCGTCCTCGCCGGGGCGCTCAACGGGCTGGTCCTGCCCGCGACCCTGCTCGTGACCCTCGTCGCGGCTCGTCGCCGGGACCTGCTCGGCGGCTACCGCCACCCGCGCTCGCTCGCCGCGGCGGGCTGGGTCGCGCTGGTCGCGGCCGGCGCGGCCGCCGTCCTCTCCCTCGGCGACCTGCGCCGGCTCTAGCCGGCGCCCCGGCGTCGCTTCAGGGCGAAATAGCCCTTGCGGACACGCACCTCCGTCCCCGGGCGGCTCACCTTGAGGGCGATCTCGCGCCAGCTGCCGTCGGGCGGCTTCGAGGGGGTGTAGGCCAGGAGGTAGTGGTTCTTGAGCTCCTCGGAGATCGCACTGAAGACCTTGATGAGCTCGCCCACCTTGTCGGGAGAGAAGAACTGCCCGCCCGTCTCGCTCGCGATCTTCCGCAGGAAGCCCCGCGGGCTCGAGGCGGAGAAGCCCGAACCCTTGAAGCCGATGCTGTAGACCGTGGCCTCGACCGAGCGGGCGTAGTCGACGACCTCGCGGTCCTCGATCGAGCTCGTGGTGTCCGCCCCGTCGGAGAAGACGATGAGCGCCTTGCGGCCGGGCTGGTCCTTGATCCGGCCGAGCGAGTAGTGGATCGCGTCGTACAGGCTCGTCCCGCCCCACGCCTGCAGCCCCTCCACGAAGCGCTCGAGGCGGTCGACGTCCCCGGTGAACTCCGCGCTGCCCTTGACGCTCTCGTTGAAGCTGACGACGAGCGCGGTGTCCACCTCCTCGAGCTTGTAGACGAAGTTCAGCACGGCCTCCCGGAGGAAGCGGATGTTCTCGCTCATGCTGCCGCTCGTGTCGAGCACGAGCACCACCGAGAGCGGCACCTCCTCGCCCGCCTCCCCGTCGCGGGAGGCCTCGCGGAAGTAGGAGACCTCCTGCCGCACGCCGTTCTCGAAGAGCTCGACGTCCTTCGGCCCGAGGCCGCGCACGGGCTTGCCCGCCTTGTCGAAGACGACCGCGGTCACCGAGACGACGTCGACGTCGACCTCGAGGGTGAAGGGCTTCACCGCGGGCGGCGTCGCCTCCTGGGCGGAGGCGGCGGCGCCGGCGAGCAGGAGCAGCGCGACGGCGGCGTCCCGCATCAGGCGACCGCCGGGACGCGGCGGCGGCGGAGCCAGCGCGAGGCGAGCAGGAGGGTGAGGACCACGAGCGCGACCACGAGGAGGGGCACGAGGACGGCGAGGATGAAGGTCACGACCGCGACCGCGTCCTCGACGAGGCTCAGGACCGGGTTCGCGAGGCCGCCGGTCGCGGCGGAGGAGGCGGCGCGCAGGGCCGACTTGGCGGCGTGCGGGACGAGGGCGGAGGGGGCGCCGACCGCGGTCCCGAGGACGATCGAGGTGAGCGGGTCGGCCACGGTGCCGAGCACCGAGGCGGCGAGCAGCGCCCCCGCGGCCGGCCGCAGCGGGGTGCCGATCACGTCGAGGGCGTGGTCGACCGCCGGGACCTTGTCCCCGAGGACCTCGATCGCGGTGGCGACCCCGAAGAGGACGAGGGCCTTGCTCGAGGACAGGAACTGGAACGAGGGGCCGAGGTCGAGGACGCCGAGGCGGGCGAGCCCCCCGGCGAGGAGGAGGGGCAGCCACGCGCGCAGGCCGGCCGAGGCGGCGAGGGCGATCGCGAGCGCGAGCGCGGGGAGGAACTCGACGACGAGAGAGACGTCCATCCTTCGAGACTAGGCCCCCCCCCGGGGGGTGTCAAGGAGCGGGAGGCTCGTCCCCCACGACCGCGCGGAAGCTCTCCACGTTGCGCATGCGCCGCTTCGCGTACTCCATCGTCCCCCGGTCCTGGCGCACGCGCACCCGCGCGGGCGCGGCGGGGTCGAGAACGATCTCGCCCGTGGCGAGGACCACGTCGCGCCACGACGGGGCCGCGGAGCCCGCGTCGTTGACCTGGTAGGCGAGGGCGAGCCGGCGTCGCCCCGCGAAGGACGGCGGGAGCGTGATCGGCAGGCGGATCTCCCCCCCCGTCAGCACGGGCGGGGCGGCGGTCGCGCCCTCGCCGGCCGCGACGAACAGGCGCCCCGGGGCGAAGACGAACGAGTTCACGACGGCCCCGGGGAGGTCCTCGGGGTCGAGGTTCGCGTCGGTGAAGGCCGCGACCGCCCGGTCGTCGAGGCGGACCTCGAGGCGCAGGCTCGGGTCCGGAGGCGCCGACCGTGGGTCCCACGCCTGCCAGAACGTGGCCCCGCTCAAGACGACCTCGAGGACGACCGGGGGCGGCGGCGGCGGCGCGGGCGCGGGAGGGGGCGCGGGAGGCGCGCTCAGGACCTCCTCGCTGCCGTCCGCCCTCTTGATCCGCTCCACCTTGTCCGCGGGGATCACGAGGACGCCGTAGGGCGTCTGCAGCCGCACGCGTCGCGTGATCCGGCCGACCACGCGCCCGCTCATCCGGTCTCCGTTCAGGAGGAGGACCACGTCGTCCGCGGCCTGCGCCGCGACGGCGAGAGCGAGCACGGCGAGCGGGAGGAGCCGCTTCGTCCTCATCGCCGGAAGAGCTTGCCGAGCAGCCCTCCGCCCTTCTCCTCCTCGGGCGGATCGGGCTCGGGCGCGACCTGGGCGAGAAAGGCGAGCGCCTCCTCGTGGTCCGGCTTGCGCTCGAGGACCTTGCGGTACATGCTGGTCGCCCGCGTGCGCAGGCCCCGCTCGGCGTAGATGGCGCCGAGCAGCGCCCACGGCTCGTGCGACTGCGGGTTCTCGCGGCCGGCGACGAGGAGCAGCTCCTCCGCCTCCTTGGCCCACTTCGGGTTCTTGGCCTTGCCCCGCGCGAGGAGCAGCTGGGCCCGCAGGCGCACCTTGCCCGTCGCCTGGTCGACGATCGGCGCGAGGAGCTGGATCGCGTCGAAGGTGAGACGCTGGTGCTCCGGCTCGCCGGGCTTCTCCTGCTCGAGCGCCCTCGCCTGGTCGAGGAGCTTCGCCGCCTTGCGCACGGCCTCCTCGGCCTCGCGGGCGAGCTCCTCCGGGTCGCGCTCCGGGGGCGGCTCGGGGGCGGCCGGCCCGGGGGGAGGGGCGCCCGCGGCGGGCTCGACCGGCTTCGGACGCGCCCGGCCGAGCCGTTCCTCGTAGTCGGCCCGCTTGCGCGGGTCGCGCAGGACGTCGTAGGCCTCGCCGAGCCGCATGAAGACCGCCTCGAGCTTGTCGCGCAGGTCGGCGAGGGAGGCGTCGTGTTGCGCGTCCGGGTGGAAGCGCTTGGCGAGGCGGAAGTACGCCTCCTTGACCTCCGCCTCCCCGACGGCACGCGCGAGGCCGAGCACCTCGAAGTGCGTCCGGGTCTTGCGGTTCTCCCACGCGTCCAGGATCTCGCGCCGGCGCTCCGACGCCTCGTCGTCGGCGGGGGAGGAGGGCGGGGCCTGCGCCGGCGGCGGGGGAGACGGCGGGGGCGGCGGCGGGGGCGCCGCCTCCGGGGGCCCCGGAGGCGCGGGGGACGGCGCCTCGGGAGCGGGCGGGGGCGCAGTGGTCGGCGGAGGGGGCGCACGGCGCGGGCGCGCCTGCGTGAACTCGATCACGCCCGTCGACAGGAGGCCGAACAGGCTGCGCTCCACCTCCTCCGCCGGCAGCGGGATCATCTGGACGATCTCCCGCGCGCTGGTCGCGCCGTCCACCCGCGAGAGGACGAAGCCGTCGGCCGGCGTCAGGGTGAGCTTCTGGAACCGCAGGAGCGGGTCGCCCGAGGGGGCGAGCAGGCGCTCGAGGTCGCCGAGGGCGAGGCGCACGACATCGGGGTCGCGGATGGCGCGGACGGCCTCGAGCAGGAGCTCGCCCATCGACAGGCGGAGCGTCAGCTCGCCCCCGCCCGCGTCGTCCGGCTCCTCGGAGAACTCGTAGGCGCCGTCGGTCCAGGCGAACACCCGGGCGAGCGTCTCGCGGACGTGGCGGGCCACCGCCTCCTCGAGGCCCGCCTCGTCGATCAGTCCCATCTCGGCGAGCACCTCGCCGAGGCGGCGCCCGTCGCGGGTCACGACCTCGGTGGCGCGGTCGAGGTCCTCCCGTGACAGGCGGCCCTGCCGGACGAGCATCTCGCCGAGCCGCTCCTCGAGCACGTTCGTCTGGGCGTTCGTGATGTGACCGCGCCGGAAGCGCAGGCTGTGCCGCTCGCCTCCCCGGGCGAGAACCAGGCTACCGCTGCGGCGTCCGACGTAGATCTCCCGAAGGAGCCCGGGAACCGCTCCCTCGGCGAGATCGCCCCTCATGTCTCCCGCCCCGGCCCCTCACCGCTTCCGGGGGAAGGGGGTCGCGAGGTCCTGGGGGTTGAGGGCGTGCACGAGCGGCAGGTCCTTGACCGTGAGGAGGCCGGCGGGCGCGGCGAGCAGGCCGGGGAGGCTGTTGAGGAGCACGGCCGCGGTCGCCTCCTCACCGTTCACGCCGCCGGCGATGGTCGCGTCGACCGGCGGGTCTGCGTCGACGAGCACGTGGTCGCGCGGGGCCTCGGCGCCCACGTAGACCTGCAGGTCGAGGCTGATCGCGAGCTCGCCCGCCCGGTAGGCGCGCACGGCCTGCCGGATCCCGGCGGCGGCGCCGGCGGGGATGCGCAGGTACTCGGTGTCGAGGTCGCGCGGGGCGATCGCGGGCTCGAGCGTCTCGTCCACGCGGTCGAGCTTCCAGCCGAGCGCCCCCGCGATGAGGTGGGCCGATTCGACGAGCCCGACGTGGCGCACCGTCCCCTCGGTGACCGCGCGGCGGAACTGCCCGAGGTTGAGCCCGGCCCCCACGCGCCGCTGCAGGGGGAGCTTGCGGGTCGCCGCGTCCACGACCCGGGTGACCGAGATCCGCCGCACCCGGGCGCACGGCGCGGTGAGGGCGAGGGCGAGCGCGTCCATCGCGAAGCCGGGGTTGATGCCCGTGGCGAGCACCGAGACCTTCTTCCGCTTCGCGAGGCGGTCGATCTCGCGCATCGCGGCGGCTCGCGGCGGGACCGGCCACGCCAGCTCCTCGCACGTCGTGAGGACGTTGACGCGGCGGGAGACGAGGGCCATGACCTGGGCCTTCGTGTCCTTGAGCAGCGACGAGGTGCAGAGGAAGGCGACGTCCGCGCTCACCCTGCGGAAGAAGCGGTCGGGGTCGCCCTCGACCCTGATCCTCAGCTTCCTCGGCAGCGAGAGCACCGTGCCCAGGTCCTTGCCCGCGTGCAGGGGAGCGGGGTCCGCCGCCGCCGCCAGCTTCAGCCCGGGCGTCTGCAGCACCGCCCGGGCCACCGCCTGCCCCACCGGGCCGAGGCCCGCGATCGCGACCTTCGTGGTTCGAGCCATCCTCGCTTCGCTCTCCCGGCTAGCGCTCGACCTCGATCGCCGGCACCTCCGGCTCTGGCCTCGTCGCGATGATCACCGTCGAGGAGATGGGGAGCAGCGTCGTGTAGCTGCCCCCCTGGAGGGCGAGCGTGACCTCGTAGTAGCCCTCGGGGGAGATCCGCACGAGCCGGCCGTTCGCGGCCTTGGTGCCGCCGAGCAGGTTCGCCAGGAGGTCGCTGCTGATCTTGACCGTCGCCTCGCGCTCGATCATCGCTATAGCTCCTTCAGGCTCTTGCGCACGATGGACAGGGCCTCGTCCGCCTCGGCGGGGGAGAGGTTGAGCGGCGGGCGGAAGCGGATCGACCGCACGCCGCAGCCCAGGAGCAGGAGACCGTTCGCGAGCATCCGGTCCTGGGCCCGGTTGCGCAGCTCGGGGCGGGGCAGATCGAAGGCGATCATCAGCCCCCGCCCGCGCGCCCCGCTCATCAGGCCGCCGAGCTCGCGCTGCATCTCGCACAGGCCGGCCAGCAGCCGCTCGCCCACCACCCGGGCGTTGTCGAGGAGGCGGTCCTCGTCGATCACCTCGAGAAAGCGGGCGCCGCGCACCATGTCGGTGAGGCCCCCGCCCCACGTGGAGTTGATCCGGGAGGAGACCTTGAAGACGTTCTGCGGCTCCTCGTCGACCCGCGGGCCGACCAGGCAGCCGCAGACCTGCATCTTCTTGCCGAAGGCGAGCGCGTCCGGCTCGAGGCCGAAGTGCTCGTGGGCCCACATCTTTCCGGTGATGCCGACGCCCGTCTGCACCTCGTCGAGGACGAAGAAGGCCTCGTGCTCCCGGGCCTTCGCCTGGAGGGCGCGGAGGAACTCCCCGCGGAAGTGGATGTCCCCCCCCTCGGCCTGCACGGGCTCGATGATGATCGCGGCGACGTCGTCGGGGTTCGCGGCGAAGGCCCGCTCGACCTCGTCGAGGGCCTGCTCTTCCGCCGCCGCCACCTCCCGCTCCACCTCGGGCGTGACCGGGAAGCGCAGGCCGGGGTTGCTGACCCGCGGCCAGGGGAACTTCGGGAAGAGGTCCGTCTTCGCGGGGTCGGTGTTGGTGAGCGAGAGGGCGTAGCCCGAGCGGCCGTGGAACGCCTGCCGGAAGTGGATGACCTGCTGGCCCTTGTCCCCGGGGATGCCCCGGGCGCGGTTGCGCCGGACCTTCCAGTCGAAGGCGACCTTGAGGGCGTTCTCGACCCCGAGCGTGCCGCCCTCGATGAAGAAGGCGTAGCGCAGGTGCGCCGGCATCGCGAGGCGAGAGAAGACCTCCACGAACCAGGCGTACTCGACGCTGTAGATGTCGGACAGGGCCGGCTTGAGCTGCGCCACCCGGTGAAGGACGCTCAGGAAGTCCGGGTCCTTCATCTTGGGGTGGTTGTAGCCGATCGGGTTCGACGCGTAGAACGAGCAGAAGTCGAGGTACTCCCGGCCGCTTCGCGAGTCGTGGAGCCAGGCCCCGTGGCTCCTCTCGAAGTCGAAGACGAGGTCGAACCCGTCGGCGAGGATGTGGCGGGCGAGCAGGCGGTGGACGTCGGAAGGGGCGATGGAGGCCACTTCCCGGTCGTATCGAGACAAGAGTCCTCTATTCAACGCTTTAGCCCAATCGCCCCGCACGGAGGCGACCCGCCCCGTCCCGGCTTTGCCCAAATGCTAGCACAGGTTTAGGGCCGGCCCGAGGCGGGGCCGGGGGCTATAATCGACGCCCCGCCATGGACGTCCCCATCGATCCCGCGTTCCTGCGCAACTCCGAGCTGTTCGAGAACCAGCCCTCGGAGGTGATCCGGGCCGTGCTCGCCCAGGGGCAGCTCGTCGAGTTCGGCCCCGGCGACACGGTGTTCCGCCAGGGTGACGAGGGGGACCGGCTCTTCGTCGTGAAGAGCGGGGTCCTCGAGGTGGTGGCCGCTCCCTCCGACGGCTCGGACCCGGTGGTCGTCGCCTACCTCGGGGTCGGAGAGGTGATCGGGGAGCTGGCGCTCATCACGGGCTCCCCCCGCAGCGCCACGGTCCGCTCGCCCGAGCACGCCGAGCTGTTCGCGATCGAGAAGTCCGTCTTCTTCGACCTGATGGACCTCCTGCCCGCCTTCTCGCGCAACCTGTGCGTTCTGCTCGCCCGGCGGCTCGAGACGACCACGCTCAAGGTGCCGCGCGCCTCGGGCAAGCAGCTGCAGGGCAACCTGAAGTACTTCGACCTCGCCACCGTCATCCAGACGCTCATCGGCTCGCACCAGACCGGCGCCCTCGTCGTCAGCCAGGACAAGCACAAGGTGGCCGAGATCACGTTCCTCCGCGGGAACCTCACGCGGGCCCGCTACCGGCAGCTGAGCGGCGAAGACGCGGTCTACCAGCTGTTCCAGAGCCCGTTGAGCGGGGACTTCTCGTTCACCGGCCGCGAGGGCGTGGACGGCGGCGGGCCGAGCGAGATCTCCATGCCCGCCATCTCGCTTCTCATGGAGTCGGTCCGCCTCCAGGACGAGCTGCCCGTGCTGCAGGAGCGCGTTCCCGATCCCGCCCGCGTCTACCGCCAGAAGGCGACCCAGCTCTCCTGGGAGGACCCGGACACGATCGAGCTCGCGGCCGCGGTGTGGTCGCGCCTCAAGCGGGGCGCGAGCGTCGAGGACCTCCAGCGCGAGATCCCCCGCGCGTCCTACTTCATCTACCGCACGCTGGTCGAGCTGCTCGACGGCGGGCAGGCCGAGTAGCCGCCCGCGGCGGCGGCCCTCACACCCGGGTCGCCTCGCGCATCTGCTGCCGGATCCGCTGTCCCTCGGCGCGGGCCTCCTCGAGCTCGCCGGAGATGCGCGTGATCGCGCTGCGCTTGGCGAGGAACGACCAGTTGGCCGCCTCGAGGAGGAGGCCCGAGACGATCGCGATCCCCACCGCGTTCGCGAGGAGCCCCATCGAGAGGGGCGCCCCCTTCATGCCCACCTGGTAGAGCGCGTACACCACCCCGAGCCCGACGCCGTTCACCCCGATCCCGAAGCTCGCGCGGGCGTGCCGAAGCTCCGCCTCGAGCCGGGTCACGAGCTGCTGATTCTGCGCCAGCGCGTCGCGAAGCGGGCCGACGTCGGCGAGCACCAGCCGCAGGCGGTCGGCGCGCACCACCTTGTGCTTGGTCCCGCACGCCCCGCACTTGATGTGGTCGCCGTGGGCGTAGCGGTCGGGGACCGAGACCTCCTCGCGGCAGTGGACGCAGCGCGCCTTCTGCGACCCGGGTTCGCTGGGCATGCTCTCCCCCGCCCTCGCTGGGCCTTTGCGGCAAGCCTAGCAGAGGCGCGCATTTGCGGACAAGAAGTGCCACACTTGGGCCGTGCCGCCGCCGGTGGTCCTCGAGGTCACGGACGCGCGCTTCGACGAGCAGGTGCTCGCCTCCCCGCTCCCCGTGCTCCTCGACGTCTGGGCGCCGTGGTGCGTGCCCTGCCGGGGCATGGAGCCGGTCCTCCGGGACCTCGCGGCGTCGCTCGACGGGCGGGTCCGCGTGGCCAAGCTGAACCTCGACCGCAGCCCGCGGGCGGCGGGACGGCTGCGGATCCACGGCGTGCCCACCCTGATCGTGTTCCGGGACGGGCACGAGGTCGCACGCATGGTCGGCGCGCGCGGGAAGGGCGAGCTGCTGCGCCGGCTCGCCGACGTGGTCCCGGCGTGAGCGCAGGCCAGCCGGCCGACAGCGACCTCGTCGAGGCGGCCCGCGCGGGGAGCGCCCCCGCGGTCGAGGCCCTGCTCGCCCGGCACGAGGCCCGCCTGTACCGCTTCGCCCGCCGCCTCTGCCGCCACCGGGAGGACGCCGAGGACGTCCTGCAGGAGTCGCTCCTCGCCGCCGCCCGCGGGCTGCGGCGCTTCCGGGGCGCCTCGTCGGTCGGCACCTGGCTCTACGCGATCGCGCGCAGCTTCTGCATCAAGAAGCGGCGAAGGAGCGTGTTCGCCCCTCCCGAGGTGTCGCTCGACGCCGAGCTTCCGGCCGCGAGAGCCGTCGCCGACCCCTCGCCGCGCCCGGACGACGCGCTCGAGGCCTCGCGGATCGAGGCGGCGCTCGAGCGGGCGATCGCCGCCCTCGACCGGCCCTACCGCGAGGTCCTCGTCCTGCGGGACGTCGAGGGGCTCACGACGGCGGAGGTCGCGCGGATCACCGGCCTCGGGGAGCCGGCGGTCAAGACGCGCCTGCACCGCGCGCGCGGGAAGCTGCGCGAGGCCCTCGCTCCCCTGGTCCTGCCCCCCGGCGAGACCGGGGGGCGCCCCCGCGGCTGCCCCGACGTCGTGCGCCTGTTCTCCCGGCACCTCGAGGGCGAGGTCTCCGCCCGCACCTGCGCCGCCATGGAGAAGCACCTCGCCCGCTGCCCGCGGTGCGCGGCCCGCTGCGAGGTCCTGAAGGAGGTGCTGCGGGCGTGCCGCTCCGCCCCCGGGGAGGCGGTGCCCCCCGAGCTGCAGGAGCGCGTCCGCCGCGCCGTGCACGAGGCGGTGACGGGCGGCTGACCGCCTCAGGCGGGCAGCGCGTTGCGCGCGAGGAGGGCGAGGCCCACTAGGACGACGAAGAGGGCGAACGCCCGGCGCAGCCGCCCCGGGTCGAGCCCCGCGCCGACCCGGACGCCGAGGAGGGCCCCGAGGATGGCCGACGCGGTGAGCGCGGCGGTCGGTCCGAGCGCCATCCCGCCCTGCCGGACGTGCCCGAGGAGGCCGGCCCCGCCGCTCGCGGCGATCACCAGGAGCGACGTCCCCACCGCGCGGTGGATCGGGATCCCGCCCAGGAGGGTGAGGGCGGGCACGATCAGGAACCCGCCTCCGATGCCGAGGAAGCCCGTCAGGAGCCCGACCCCGAGGCCGGCGAAGGGCACGGCCGCGGGATGCGGCCGGACCGCCGGCCTCGCCGGGGCGCGCCCCCGCAGCATCAGGCCGCCCACCGCGAGCATCAGCAGGGCGAAGAGGACAAGGAGCACCCGGGGCGAGACCACGTGCGTGGCTTGCGCGCCGAGGGGCGCGCCGATCATCCCCGCTCCGCCGAACAGCGCCGCCGCGCGCAGGTCGGCGCGCCCCTCGCGCGCGTGGACGACGCCGCCGACGAGCGCCGTCGCCCCCACGATCGCGAGCGAGGAGCCGATCGCCGCGTGCACGTCCATCCGCGCCACGTAGACGAGCACGGGCACGGCGAGGATCGAGCCGCCTCCCCCGAGGACCCCCAGCGACACGCCGATCAGGCTGGCGAGCGCGAGGGCGAGCACGAGGTGCGGCGCCACGCTACTGCTCGTCGGCGCTCGGGCCGTAGAGCCCCGGCACGGGCACGTCGAGCAGGCGCAGGTAGGCCCCGAGCTGGGCGCGGTGGTGGACGTTGTGGTTCATCACGAAGCCGCGCAGGACGGCGATGCGCGGCATCGTGAAGTACGTCTTCCCGTTGCCGACGAGCTCCTCCTCCTTCCCGCATCCCGGGCGGGCCCCGGATCTTACCCGAGCGGCACGACCACGATCCGGTGGTTGTCGAGGTCGGCGATCCACACGTGCCCGGCGTGGACCAGGACCGCCGCGGGCCGGGCGAGCTGGCCCCTCCCCGCCCCCTTCTGCCCCGTGCCCGCCACGTGGCCCACCCGGCCGTCGCGCGCGATCGCCACCACCTCGTGCGCGTCCATCTCCGCGACGTAGACGCGGCCGCGCGGGCCGGCCGCGACCCCGTGGGGCGTCTTCAGCGTCCGGCCCACGACCCGCAGCGTTCCCACTCCGTCCCGCGCCGTCCACGTGCGGACGAGGTTCGCCCCCGCGTCGGCCACGAGGAGCGTCCCGTCGCCCCGCAGGGCGATGTCCATGGGGTACCTGAACACGCCCTTCGACGCGCCCGCCACCGTCTCCACCCGCCGGCCGCGCACGCGGCGGATCCGCGCGTTGCCGATGTCGGCCACCAGCAGCGAGCCGTCGGGCTCCCAGGCCACCGCGTGCGGCGAGCGGAAGCGGGCCGCGCGCGCGTCCCCGTCGGCGTCGCCCTCCTGCCCGGGCGCGCCGGCGAGGGTCGAGACGACGTAGCGCCTTCCCCCGCCTCCCTCGGATGCCGGGCTGAGCAGCCGGATCGTGTGGTTCGTGGCCTCGGCCACCGCGATCACGCCGGAGGGGGAGACCGCGACGCCGTGGGGCGAGGCGATCCGCGCCTCCTCCGCGGGCCCGTCGCGGAAGCCCTCGCGCTCGGGGCCGCCCACGATCGTGCTCACCCGGCCGTCGAGGGTCACCTCGCGGATCGCGTGGTTGAAGATGTCGGCCACGACCACGGACTCGGGCCCCAGCGGGGCCAGCCGGATCGGCTTGCGGAAGCGGGCGGCCTCCCCCGTCCCGTCGGCGAACCCCTCGGTCCCGTTCCCGGCCACGACGCGGGGACGGTCCGCGTCCTTGCCCCCCGAGCAGGCGGCGGCGAGCGCGGCGAGCAGGGCGGCGAGCGCCTTCCTCACGGGCCCCCTCACTCGAAGCGCAGAGAGGCGCGCTCGCCCGCGCCGCGCACGTGGTCGCGCGCCGCGTCGTACTCGGCCTCGCTCGGGAGGTGCTCGAGCATCAGCGGGACGTCGGGGCAGCGTCTCGCGTGCTCCACGAGCCAGGCCGCGTGGTCGATCGAGCCCTGGCCGGGTCGGACCTCGCGGAAGTGGACGGCCATCTCGACCTCCCACGCCAGGTCCTTGACGTGGACGCTCGCGATGCGCGGGCCGAGCTTCGCGTAGCACTCGCGCACGAGGTCGGCCGAGCGGTAGTAGCGCTCGGGCGAGCTCACCAGGTTGCACGGGTCGAGGTGCACGGCGAATGCGGGTCGATCGACGGCCTTCACGAGGCGCAGGCAGGCGTCCGGCGAGTCGGGCAGCGACCAGGCCATCATCTCGTAGCAGAACGTGGTCCGCGTCGGCTTCACCGCGTCGAGGATCGTCCGGGCGTTCTCGACCGCCGCGTCGAAGAACCGGGCCGAGAGGTTGTCGGGGTGCGGGCCGAACCAGCTCGTCGTGCTGAACGAGCCGGCGATGTCGACGCAGCAGCGGGCCCCCACGGCCTCGGCGAGGGCGAGGCCCTCGGTCACCGTCGCGAGGTTCCTCCGGCGGGCGTCGGGGTCGGCGTCGAGGAGGTTCACCCACCGCCCGACCTCGGCGATGACCACGTCGTGCCGGGCGAAGGCCTCGGCCGTCGCGCGGATGCGCTCGCGGTCGTCGAGCCGGAGCGGCGGGCAGTACGCCGCGCGGTAGCCCTTGGCGCGGTGGGCGCGAGCGAGAGCTTCGGGATCCTCGGCGCCGCCGACGGGGGCCCCCAGGCGGAGCCGGGCCCCCTCGGCCGACCGGGCCCAGGCGGCGCCGGCCGCGGCCGCTCCCGCGGCAGCCAGGAAGCGACGCCGATCGAGTGCTGCGGCCATGGAACGCTCCCCGGGGCCGGTCGGCCCCGTCGTCGGCTGCATTCTAAGGGGGGAACCCCGGGCCGGCGCCGTGCGTTTTCACCGGTGGCGACGCGAACCCGGGGGGACGCATGCGCGGACGAGTGGCGGCGGCCGTTCTTCTCGTCTGGGCCCTCTGGGCGGCCCCGGCCGTGGCGCAGGCCCCTCCGGCCGGAGCCTCTCCATCGGAGGCAGAGGTCACCCTCGACCGGGCGAACCAGGTCAACGGGGGGGTCGGCTTCGGGGGGCCCCTGGGAGCGGCGGCGAGCCTGCGCCTCCTCCACGGCCTCGGGGCCGACGTCACGGACGAGGGACAGCGGGTGAAGGCCGTCTGCGCCCTCCCGGCCCCGCACTGCGCGAACGGGTTCCTCCTCCAGGCGGACGTCGGCACCGGCGGGGGAAAGCTCAGCCTCGGCGTCGGCGCTCGCGCGCGAGTCGAGGACGATGACTTTCAGGGGACCTTGGGGGCAGGGTTCAAGGTCTCCCTCGCCCGGACCTGGGGCTCGCCGGTCGGGACGCAGCCCGGGCTCACCTACCTGGGGCCCGAGCTCGACCTCTCGATCCTCCGCGCCAACCTGAGCGTCGGCGTCCTCTGGAGGGTGTCGGGCTCCGCGGGGCCGTCGGCCCTCTTCAGCTGGGGCGTGGGGTTCGGCCTCTAGCGTCCGCGTGCGGTCCAGGACAGGCCCACCGTCGCCCCCCACGTCCCGTCCGCCTCGGTGAGACCCCGGCGCAGGGCGGCGTCGGCCCGCAGGCGCCCGCGTCCGAAGCGCAGGCCCGCACGCGCCTCCGCGCGCGCCTCGGCCCCGGGCATGCCGTCGCCGGCGCGCCCCGCCACCTCGGCGAGCAGCGTGACGGGCCCCGTCGGCCACTCGAGGGCGAGGCCGTAGGAGAAGAAGTCGCGCTGCTCGTGGGGGCGGTACACCTCGTCGTGGAGGAAGAGGCCCGCGTTCGCGTGGACGAGGGCGGGCCCGAGCGGCTGCGTGAGGAGCGCCTCCGCGAAGGCCCGCAGGGTGTTCGGGCCGAGCCCGAGCGGGCGGAACTGCTCGTCCTCGAAGGAGGTCTGGGGCAGCACCACGCCGAAGCGCGCACCCACCGCTCCTCGCTCGCCGCCCGCGATCCTCCACTTGGCCCGAAGCGTCACGTCGCCCCACTCCGACGCGGCGACGTCGCCCCGGCCCTCCTCGCAGAGCACCCCCGTTCGGACGACCCACTCGGCGTCGAGCTCGACGTTCGAGGCGGGAGAGTAGACGAGGCGCAGCAGCGGTCCGTCCCAGCGGGTCCGCCGGGCGCCGGTGACGAAGCTCGGCTCGTCCGCGATCGCGTCCAGGCCCGTCTCGAGGACGAGGGTGCCGGCGGGGGCGGTGAGGGCGGGCTCGGTGAGGAGCGGCCGCGTCTGCGCGGCGCCGGGCGTGGCCGCGGCCGCGACGAGGGTGAGGGCGGCGGCACCGAGTCGCGCGTCGGGGGAGCTCCTCACCCGGCGAGTCTACACGGCCGGGTCGGCCGGTTTGACGGCGGGAGAAGGCGGGCGTAGGGTTTCTGGCTACCGCACCCCCTGGAAGGCGGGCCGCGCGGCCCGCAGGAGACGACCGATGCGACTCATGGCAGGCTTCGTCGTTGCCGGCGCCCTCGCCGCGCTTCCCGCCCGAGCCGAGGAGCCGTACGGTCTCCCCCTCGCCGGCGAGGAGGCGGAGGCGTTCCTCCGCACGGCCGAGGTCGTCGACAAGAAGGGCCTCGGGACCGGGATCACGCGCTCCGAGCGCCTCACGCTGAGCGACGGCACGCGCACCCACCGGGCGGTGTGGAAGACGATCGACGAGTTCAAGCGCGGCCTCACGCGGCTCGAGGGCGGGGGGGTCATCGTGGACTTCGCCGACTCGTGGAAGTTCGAGGTGGCCGCCTACGAGCTCGACAAGCTCCTCGGCCTCTCGCTCGTCCCCCCGACGGTGGAGCGCACCCTCAACCGCACGACCGGGTCGCTGCAGCTGTGGGTCGAGGGCGCGATGACGGAGGCGGACCGCAAGCAAAAGAAGATCCGGCCTCCCAACCCCGCGGCCTGGAACGACCAGATGTACAAGGTGCGCCTGCTCCACCAGCTCACCTACAACACGGACGCCCGCAACATCCGCAACGTGCTGTTCGACCCGTCGTTCCGGATCTACGCCGTGGACTTCTCCCGCGCGTTCGCGGCCTACGCGTACGTCCGCTCCGAGGACGAGCTCACCCGCTTCTCGCGGGCGGCCCTCGATCGGATGCGGGCCCTCGACCGGCCCACGCTCGACGCCAAGCTCGGGACGTGGCTCACCGGACCCCAGATCGAGACGCTCCTCGTCCGCCGGGACAAGATCCTCGCACTCGCGGAGCGGCGGGTCCGGGAGAAGGGGGAGGCGGCCGTCCTGTACCCCTGAGATCCTCCCGCCGGGACCGGCAGGGCGGGCCTCTGTGAGCGGGCGCACACCGCGGCCGCGCCGCGTCCGGGGCTTGCGGGTACGATGAGGCGAGAAGGGAGAGCCGTGTCGATGACCCGTTCCCTGGCCCTGCTCCTGCTGGCCTCGACCGCAGCCGCCCCCGCCGCCGGACAGGACCTCTTCCGGCCCGTCCGGGCCGCCGCGGTCCACGACGACCCCCGGCCCGGCGTCGTGCGGTCTCGCGCGGTGCGCGTCCACCTCGGCCGCCTCCCGGGCGCCCTCGCGCGCGACGCCGCGCGCGGCGTGCTGCCGCCGGCCGGGCACCGGCTCGTTCTCCCGCTGTTCGACGACGTGGTCGTGCGGGCGCGGATGACCCGCTCGGAGCGGCAGGGCGAGTGGTACACGTGGGTCGGCTCGGTCGAGGGCGAGCCGCTCGGCAGCGTGGTGCTCTCCGTCTACGGGGGCGTGCTGACGGGGAGCGTCTCGTCGTCCCGCGGGGCGTTCCGGATCCTCGCCCGCGGCGGCGCGCAGGTGGTCGAGGAGATCGACCATGGGGCGTTTCCCGACGACGACTGCTTCCGCGAGGCCCCGGCGTCGTTCGACGGCGACGTGCCGAGAGACGCCGCTCCCGCCGCCGACGACGGCTCCCTGATCGACGTGCTCGTGCTGTACACCCCCGCCGCCCGCGCGGCGGCGGGCGGGACGGCGGCGATGCTGTCGCAGGTCAACCTCGCGATCCAGGAGACGAACACCGGCTACCAGAACAGCGGGGTCCTCCAGCGGCTGCGC
This sequence comes from uncultured Acidobacteriota bacterium, assembly GCA_964561785.1. GTDB lineage: Bacteria > Acidobacteriota > Vicinamibacteria > Fen-336 > Fen-336 > DATBSL01. Next base: position 28,039 of record CAZLRF010000056.1, read on the forward strand.
CTCGTCGGGGCGAGCGAGGTGAGCTACGTCGAGTCCGGAGACATCGGCGTCGACCTCGACCGGGTCACCTGCCCGAAGGGCCAGGTCTGCAACGGCGCCGTGCTCGACCCGACCGGCTACCTCGAGGAGGCCCAGGCCCTGCGCGATGCCGCGCGGGCCGACCTCGTCTCGCTCATCACCGAGACCCCGGGTGGCTCGTACTGCGGCATCGCCTGGCTGATGGGCGGCAACTCCCCCTCGTTCGCCCCTTACGGCTACTCCGTCGTCGAGCGGACCTGCATGACCGGGTACTACAGCTTCGGCCACGAGCTCGGGCACAACATGGGCCTCAACCACGCGCGCAGCGACCCGACGGGGACGGGGGCGTACGACTACTCCTACGGGTACAAGGACCCGGGGAGCGCCTTCCGCACGGTGATGGCCTACAACTGCCCGGCGAGCTGCCCGCGCGTGCTGCACTTCTCGAACCCCGCGGTGAGCTACGCGGGCAAGGCGACGGGCGTCAGCGCGGCGAGCCCGAGCTCCGCCCACAACGCGCTGAGCCTCGACGGCACGCGCGCGACCGTCGCGGGCTTCCGCGACTCGAACCAGGCGAGCGTGCGCGTCACCGCGCCGAACGGCGGCGAGGCGTGGGCGTCGGGCTCGTCCCAGGCCGTGACCTGGACGACCAGCGGGCTCCCCGCCGGGTCCGTCGTCCACCTCTCCGCCGTCTCGCCCGGGGGCACCCGGTACCTCGGCACGGTCGCCGCCGCCGCCGGCTCCTACGGCTGGACGGTCTCGGTGGCCCCGGGCGCCTCGTGGCGCATCAAGCTCTGCGCGGACGCCGCGCCCTCGAAGGTGACCCGGCGGACGAGGGGCACGCCGAGCCCGGCCTGCCTCGCCTCGGACACGAGCGACGCGCCGTTCACGGTCGCGCCCTGAGCGCGGCTCAGCAGCCCTCGCGCCGCTTCCGGGGCCCGCCCCCCGCGCCGGCGGGGAGCGTGGGGGGGGCGACCGGCACCGCGGCCGCCCTGGGCAGGGCCACGGGGGAGGCGCCCGCGGTCGCGGCCGAGCGGGGCTCGCCGCCGAAGAACCTCGCCACCTGCGCGGCGCGCTCGAAGCGCGCCTGCTCCTCGCCGGTCGGGCTCGCCGGCGCGACCGGGAAGAGCACCTCGTCCTTCCAGGCGTCGAGGCCCCCCCGCAGCGTCCTGACCTTTCGGTAGCCGCGGCCCCTCAGCACCATCCACGCCTGTGCGGCGTGCACGCCGCCGTCGCCGTAGAGGACGATCTCGTCCGTCCGCGCCAGGGCGCCGTCGAGGATCGTCGGGAGGGGGACGTTCTGGGCGCCGGGGATGTGGTACTGCGAGAAGGCCCCCTCGTCTCTCAGGTCGACCAGGCGGTAGCCGGCGCGCCCTTCCACGATCCACGACGCGAGCTCGGGCGGCGTGACGTGGTCCTCCTGCCGCTCGACGCCGGTGAGCAGCTCCCGGGCGTCCACCTTCACCGTGTGGCCGGGGGCGACGTTCGCGAACACGGCGAGGGCGCCCAGGGCGAGGGCGAGGGCGCCCAGCTTCTGGTTGAGGGTGAGCTTCGAGAGAACGTGCATCGTCTGGCTCCTACTGCGCCGCGGGGGCGGCCTTCGCGGCCATCCTCTTCTCGACCCACGAAGCCCCCGCGAACCCCCCGACGGCCATCAGCACGACCGCGAAGACCACGACCCCGTAGGGGACCCCGAGGACCTGGGGGAGGGTCTTCGTGCCGGCGTCGCCCGCGGTGTAGAGGCCCTTCACGAGCGGGAAGGCGAGGGCGAAGCCCAGCGTCCCCGCGGCGAACCCGAGGACGAACACGAGGCCGTCGAGCTTCCCCGTGGCCGTGGAGACGACCGACGTGCCGGGGCAGTACCCGCCGACCACGAAGCCCACCCCGAGGAGGAGCCCGCCCACGACCTGGGCGATCCAGTAGGTCGGCACCAGGTACACCAGGCCCAGGTCGAGAAAGCCGGTCCACGCCAGGTACGTGACGCCCAGCATGGCGGTGACGATCGCGGTGAACATGACCTTGAAGACCGAGAGGTCG
>CAZLRF010000057.1:0-29667 GCA_964561785.1 uncultured Acidobacteriota bacterium
CGTCGAGAGTCGCGACGACCCGGGAAGAGTGGAGCCAGTCGGGCGAGGCCCCGGGCTCGTCCGCCGTGGCTCCGGCCTCGCCGGCCGGGGACGTGTCGCCCTCGATCCCCGCCGCCCGGCGCAGCGCGGCCACGAGGTCGCGCACCGCCACCCCGCCCACGCCCGCCGCCTGCTGGAGCGTCGCGACGCGGGCCACGGTCCGTCGCAGCACGGGGTTCTTGAGGCGGCGGAACGCCGGGGCCTGGGCGACGAGCGTCTCCTCGAGCTCCGGCCAGGAGTCGAGGAGATCGGCCACCTTCGTGGACGGCAGGATCGGGACGCGGGGCCTGTCTGCGGCCACGCTCAGGCCTCGTACTGCAGGAGGCGCCGCTCGCCCTGGAGCGCGCGCTCGCGGGTGAGGTCCTGGGTGACCTCGAGCGTGCCGAGGTAGTTCCCCTTCTCGTCCCGGAGCGCGAAGTAGCGGATGTGGGCGAAGCGGCCCTTGAAGTCGATCCAGAACTCGGCGACGCTCTGCCGCCCCGAGCGGAAGTCGGAGAGGATGCGCTCGACCACGTCGACGCTCGACGGCGGGTGGCAGTGCTGGACGAGGCGGCCGAGGATCGCCTTCGGCCGGGCGAACACCCGGCGCTCCCCCTCGCTGAAGAACCGCACGCGGTCCTCGGCGTCGACGAACGTGATGTCGACGGGCAGGGTGGCGAAGATCGCCTTGAGCTGCTCGAGGCTCAGAGCCCCGGTGGGCAGGACCACGAGGCCCTGGCTCACCGCGACCGGGCTCTCCGCCCGCGGCGGCTTGGGCGACCCCGCCATCGGAAGCGGCACGGCGCGGTCCCCGGCCGCGAACGGCGCGAAGGCGACCCCGGTGCGGACGGCCTCTCGCGCCGCCGCCTCGGGCACGTCGCTCTTCGCCGCGGGCGGCGCCCAGCCCTCCCGCGGGTCCACGAGGCAGTAGCCGAACTGCGGAGACTGCGTGAAGACCTCGCCCCACTCGGTCTCGGTCAGGTTCTGCAGCGACATCGGGAGGAGGATGCGCTCCTCCTTGAAGATCATCTCCTCGAGGGCGGCGAGCGCCGGCTCGGCCACCGTCTGGGCCACGAGCCTCCACTCGCCGGCGGTTCCCCCGTTCTCCGCGAGCGCCGTGCCCAGCTCCTTCAGGAGCCTGCGCACCTCGTCGTCCTTGCCCCACATGACGGTCGAGGGGCCGGTGATGCCGTGCCGCTCGAGCATCGAGAAGAGCAGGTGCTCCTTCCGCTGGTAGTGCTTCTCGACGTCCATGAGGCCGGCGAAGGTCCGGCGGCACTCGAGGAGGAGCCGGGGGTCGACCGCCGCGTCCGGGTCGGCGGCCTCCGGGGCGAGGGCGGCGAGGGCCTCGCGCATGGCCTTCGCCTGCCCGCGCAGGGCCTTGTTCTCGCGGCGGAAGGTGTCGACGGGGTGTCCCGGGGGCGGGGGAGCGCTCGCCCGCTCGACGAGGATGTCGCGCACGACCTGCGAGTGCAGGTCGCACATCCCCATGATCTCGCTCGCCGGCACCCCCTCGGCCATGAGCTCCTGCTCCATGGCCGCGATCTCGCTCGCGTCGCACTCGCGCACGAGCGCGGCGAGGCGCGACTTCACCTCGGCGGGGGCCTCGCCCTCGTGGAGGTGGCGGATGACCTCCTTCAGGGTGCGGATGCGGTGGGCGCGGTTGTCGATCAGCTCGCTCATGGCCGTCCTCGTGCTTCCGGGGGCCCCGGGGAGAAAATGAAACGTGAGTTCATCTTCCCCCGGGCCGGGCGCGAGGGGTATGACCGCCGTCATGGGGCGAGGCGGCGAGCCCGGCGCTCGGAGCGGCGACGCACCCGGTGCGCTCAGGTCCGCGGCGGCTCCTCCTCCCGCGGCCACAGGTCGTCGGCGCCGAACTCGGGGCAGCAGGACCCGCGGAGCCGGCAGCACTCCTCGCAGAGGCGGACGTCGCCGAGGTCGAGGGGGAAGAAGCCGCCGCAGCGCTCGCAGCGGCCGTCCTCGTCGACCGTCAGGGGCTCGCTCATGCCCCGGCCCGCAGGATCCGCGCCGTCGTGAGGGCCTGGGCCGCGTGGCGGGTGGCGTGCTCGGCCGCGTGGTGGAGGAGGCCGAGGACGGTGCTCGGGAGCTGCCGGCGGCCGACCCCCCGCGGCTCGAGGAGCGCTTCGCGCGGAGTGGCTCGCACCTGGACGAGGGCCCGCTCGCACGCCGCCCGCGCGACCGCGACGAGGGCGGCGGCGTCCGCCGGCGGCTCGCCCGGCTCTCCCTCGGCTCGCATCGCGGCCTTCTGCTCCTCGGAGAGCACCTCGCCCCGCGCGTAGGTGAGCAGGCGGTCGAGGACGCCGGCGACGTGCCGCAGGTGGAAGCCGACCGAGGCGGCCCCTCCCGGCCGCGCCCAGAGCGCTTCGACGGTCAGGTCGGCGAGCGACCCCACGTCCCGACCCACCTGCACGAGCGACTGCGCCACCGGCATCAGGTACGCGTCCACGCCCTCGATCGGGCCCTCCAGCCAGGCCTCGGTGCTCATCCTCGCCTCCTCCCCGCGCCTCGTGCGGCCATCATGCCCCGAGGCGGTACCCGACGGCCAGGAGCAGCAGGGTCAGCAGACCGTAGCCCAGCTCCTGGAAGCCGAGGACCTGCGGCCGGACGGGACGTCGCAGCGAGGACAGCCCCCAGGCCGAGCGCAGCAACAGGACGAGAAAGACGACGGCCGAGAGCCAGGGCGCCCAGCCGGCCGCGGCGAGACCGGTCGCGGCGAGGAGGGCCGCGGCGTGGCCGGCGTGGACGGCGCGCGGGCCTGCGGGCAAGCCGCGGTCGAGCCGGATGCGGGCGCGCACGTAGAGGACCGACGTGACCGCGCGCAGGGCGAGCAGGGCCCACGCGCCCCAGGCCGCGCCCGCGCTCGCACCGCCGGCGAGGGCGATCGCGGTCGCGGAGCCGCCGAGGGCCACGGCGCCGGCCGCTTCCGGAAGGGCCTCGCGGCTGCGGCCGAACGCGTCGTGGCCGATGGCCACGAGGCCGGCCGGTGCGGCCAGCAGGAGGGGTGCCCAGGGTGAGGCGCCCCGGGCGACGGCCCCGGCGAGCGCGACGAGGGCGAGCGCCGCGTACCCGGCGGCGATGCGAGCGGCGAGGGCGGTGCGGGGGTAGCGGGTGCCCTTGCGACGGTCGACGAGGACGAGGCGGAGCGGGTGCCGCATGAGGAACGCGGCCACGGCGGCGAGGGCCAGGAGGAGGCCGGCCGCGGAGGGCGCGAGAACGAGGCCGAGCACGATCGGCTCGGCGAGGAAGCCCCAGCCGCCGTGCTCGGCGGGCAGCGCCAGGGCCTTCCACTGCGGGGACGTCCGGCCGCCAGGGTCCAACGCGCGTCCTCCCCGAGAAAATGAAACGCATGTTCATCTTCGCACGCGCGGGGGGCCGCCGCCATGACGGCGGTCATGCGGCGCGGGCGCCGCGCTACCAGCTGAAGAAGAGGGTCAGACGCGGCATGACGTCGGTGCCCGGTGTCGTGCCGTCCAAGGCCTCGTCGTAGACGGTCATCAGGACGTTCGGGACGAGGTGGACGTTCTCGTGGAGGGTGAGGTCGACGCCCACGTACCCGAAGACCGACGTCGCATCGTCCGCGAAGGGCACGTAGTCGGTCGTCTCGCCGTCCGGGATCGGGTCGAAGTTGCGGTCGACGCGGCCGACCAGGGTCACCCTCCGGGAGACCGTCGCGGCGGCGAAGGCGGAGAGGAAGTCGAGCGACAGGTCCGCTCCGCCGGGACCCGCCTCGCGTCGCTCCTGCCGGCCGTACTGCAGCGAGGCGCGCCAGGACTTCGCCTGCCAGCCGGCGAACGCCTCGAGCGTCGAGACGTCGCGCCCGTCCGGCCGGTCCTGCCAGTCGGCGTAGCCCTCGAGGACGAGGCCGCTCGCGAAACGGTGGACGATCTGGCCACGCACCGACTTGCTGCGATCGACCTCCGACCCGGTCCCCGAGCCGTTGCCGAGCTGGAACCAGTAGCGGGTGCGGGCCTGCCCGCCGAGGCCGCCCTGCACGACCACGCCGAGGTCCCGGGAGCTGTCCCATCGGTACAGGTCGAACGGGTTCTTCTCGATCGAGCGATAGCCCTGGAAGCCGTCCACGAAGTCGATGTTCGCGGTGGGGGCCATGCCGAACATGAGCGAGTGCCGGCCGAAGGCCCACTTGAGCCAGAGGTCCTTGACGTAGGGGGTGTTGACGCCCGAGGAGCGGAAGTCCCCCTTGCTGTTCATCTCGAGCCGCGCCCGCAGCGAGAACGACTTCGACAGCGTGTGGTCGTACGTGAGATACAGGCGGCGGATCCAGAAGCCATTCTGGCCCTCGAGATCCTCGCGGTGGCTCTTGGCGACGTAGTAGTAGTCGCCGTAGACGAGGCCGCTGATCCGGTAGGGAGGCGGCGCTTCGGCCTTCGCCGGGGCGGCGGGCGGCGACGGCGCGGGGGGAGGGGCCTGCGCGCCCGCGAGCGCGGGGGCGAGGAAGAGCAGGGAGGCGAGCGATGCTCGCCTCCAGTTGGGGGGCCTCACGTCCACCTCCGGTGTCACCGGCCTCCGGCAGCGCCGCCCAGCATCGCCTCGAACCGTCGTCGCGAGGCATCCGACCAACCGGGGATGAGCTCCGCCACGCGCCCGTCCGGCTCGATCAGGAAGGAGAGCGGGACCGTCACCTCGTCGCTGGTGTAGAGCCTTCCCATCTCCGCCGGGTCGAGCCGGTAGATCGGGTAGCTCACCCGGGCCTTCGCATACTCCGCGACCGGGGCATCCGCCTCGGTGTCGACGCTGACGCCGACGAGGTCGATGCCCCGCTCCGCGAGGCGCTCCCGCATTGCCTCGAGCTCGGGCATCTCCGCCTTGCACGGGATGCACCAGGTGGCCCAGACGTTGACCAGGAGGCGTCGGCCGGGCCTCGCGAGGGCGCGCAGCGTCGTCGCCCGTCCGTCGAGACCCACGACGCGGAGGTCGGGGACCGGCAGGCCGACCTTCGCGTGCAGCTCCGACGCCATCGCCTCGGCGCGGGTCAGCGGGTCGGGCAACCGCGCCGCGGCGAGCCGGACGGGCTCCGCCCGCCCCTTCCCCTGGACGAGGCGCAGCGTCGTCCCCGCCGCGAAGGGCCCGGCGAAGGGCTCGACCGTGCCGTCCGGCCAGGTCACCTCCACGGAGGCGGCGCTCTCGTCGGTCCCGAGGCCGAAGAGGAGGCGCGGGTCGTGCTGCGAGATGAAGCCGCTTCCTCCGGCCTTCGTCTTCGTGAGCGTGCCCGCCGAGGTGCGGACGCGGACGACGGCCGACCACGCGTCGCGGCCGATCGACCTCCCGCCCTCGAGCACGACGCGCAGCCAGCGGTTGTCCTGGCCCACGTTGTTGCGGAAGAGCAGGTGCGACTGGCCCTGGATCGTGGTCGAGAACACGTCGAGGTCGCCGTCGTTGTCGAAGTCGGCGAAGACGCCGGCCCGCCCGTCGGAGACGGAGTCGATGCCGGACGAGCCCGAGATGTCGACGAACTTGCGGTTGCCGAGGTTGAGGAAGAGGGGGTCCCGCTCGTAGCCGCTGAACGAGAAGCCCTGGCCGAACATCAGCTGGTCCTGGTCGGTGCGGAGCGACCCTTTCGCCTTCTGCGTGTCTTGCGTCACGACCTGACGCCAGAACTGGCTTCAGGTGTCCTTCATCGACTTGCCGGAGATGAAGCCGTTCGGGGAGTAGACGTCCTCGTGCGAGTCGTTGTCGAAGTCGACGAAGCCGCCCCCCCAGGCCCACGCGCCGCCGAAGGGGCCCGCCTCGGCCGTGACCTCGCGGAACCGCCCCCCGCCCACGTTCTCGAAGAGGGAGTTGCCCGAGGCGAGCTTCTTGAGGACGTTCTGGTCGGGCGTCGCGCCGGGGAAAAGCCGCCCGAGGATGCGGTTGCCGGCCGTCGAGGACATGTTCGTCACGTGCAGGTCGAGCCGGCCGTCGTTGTTGTAGTCGCCGAAGGAGACCCCCATGCCGTTGCCGGCGTCGAGGACGCCACGCTCGCCCGCCTCGTCGACGAAGCGGTCGCCTCGGCGCATGTAGAGCGCCTTCTCGCCGAAGTCGTTGACGACGTAGAGATCGAGCTTGCCGTCCTCGTCGACGTCGAGGAACTGCGCGGCGTAGCTCCAGCGCCGGTCGTCGACGCCCCAAAGGCGCGCCTCCTCGCGGTAGCCCCCGCCCGGCCGGCTCACGAAGAGGAGGTTCGGCGTGCCGTTCGTGGCCTTGTACCAGACGTCGGGCGTCACCTGCCCGTAGCGGTTGTAGGAGGCGACGTAGAGGTCCGGACGGCCGTCGCCGTTCACGTCGCCGGCGGCGGCGCTGAATCCGATGGCCGGAACGGCGACCCCCGCCTCCTGCGAGACGTCGACGAACGCGAGCTTCCCGTCCGGCACGAGGCGGTTCTCGAGGAGGATCTGCTCGCCGACCGTGGCGATGAAGAGGTCCGTGTCGCCGTCATTGTCGTGGTCGACCCCGAGCGGCCCCACCCCGCTCGCCGCGGCGAGGATCCCGGCCTCCTCGCTCGCGTCGCGGAAGCGGCCCTTGCCGTCGTTGAGGAAGAGCCAGTTGCGCTGCGGGCCGGTCACGAACACGTCGAGCCAGCCGTCGCCGTTCCAGTCGGAGGCCGCCGCGCCGTGCCAGGTGAAGCCCGTGTTCGGCGGCTCTCCGTAGGCCGGGAGCGTCGCACCGACCCCCGCGGGGACGGCCACCTCGGAGAAGAGATCCGTCGCGGAGAGCTGCGAGTCGAGCTTCGTCACCTCGAAGGCGGTGAACTGCCAGGGCCCGGACTCGGGCTTCCTCACCCGCGCGTCGGCCGTGCCGCGCGCCCACTCGCGCCGTCCCTGCCCGTCGCGCCCCCAGACGAAGAACGCGATCGTCGCGCTCCCGGACGCCCCCGGGGCGGCCGTGGGCTCCTTCGCGCCAGGCACCGAGCGGGCGTCGGCGTCGAACGTGGCGCCGCGCACCTTGAAGCGCACGTCCTCGATCTCCGAGAAGTGGTCGAGGAACGCGGCGAACGAGGCGAGGAACTCGCGGTGGGGGATTTGGCGCGGGTCGGGCGGCGCGCCGGACGGGGGCGCCCAGCCGTGAAGCGAGATCCACTTCACCTGCGGGCGGGGCTCCCCGGGCGCCGAAGGGAACGGCGGCGCCTCGATCGAGTCGGCGAAGTACGCGCCGACCCTCGCGAGGTCGCGGTCGCGCACCGCAACGGACAGGTCGAGGACCTCGTTGGCGAGCGATTCGGAGAGGTCCTCGACGGTCTCGAGGCGAGCCGTCTCGCTCGCCGGGGGGACGGGGGCCTGGGCGGCCGCCCCACCGGCGAGGACGAGGACCATCCCCGCGGGCGCGATCCGCGTGAAACGTCGAATGGGCATGGAGGCAACTCTGCCAAACCTGGTCGCTTCGTGTCGACCATTGATTTCGGGCGTCTTGTCGGAGATCCTATGCTTCGAGATCGCTCGATAACTTCCAGGGATCAACACACTTAGCCGTTCTCCCGGCCATCGTTCGTCGCCTTCTCGACCCCGGACGACGCGCCGCGGTTCCTCCCGCTGGCATGTGAGATGCTTCTCCCGGGGAAAGGAAGGGCGAGGGGTCGTTCGGCGGCCATCGCATGGCCGCGATTCGGCCGCTCACGGGCACTCATGACGACCGGAGGTGTGACAGGGCCGAGCCGTCTCGCGCGATCCGGCGATGCCCGCCTCCTCCTCGCCGTCCTCGCGTTCACCCTCGGCCTGTCGGTCTGGGAGCTCTCGGTCCCCCTCGACGACCCGCTCGCCAACGTCGTGAGCAACGCCCTCATGCTGGTGCCGGGGCTCGCCGTCGTGTGGGTGGCCGCCCGGACCGCCCGCGACCCCCGCCTGACGTCCGAGCTGCGCGGGGCGTGGCGCTGGCTCGCCGCCTCCCTCGCCCTGTACCTGCTGGGCGACGTCGCCTTCTTCTCGCTGAAGCTCGCGCACTCCGGCGCGCTCCTGGGGGCCTCGCCGGCGGACCTCTTGTACTTGGCCAGCTACCCCGTAGCCCTCGCCGGCGTCCTGCGCTTGCGGGGCTGGACGCTGCGCTCCGGCGAACGCGCGGCCTTCTGGATCGACGCGGCGATCATGGCGATCGCCCTGGGCCTCGTCGCGTGGATCAGCCTCGTGCGGCCCACGCTCGCCGACCCGGGGCGGACGGTCGAGGGCCTCTCGGCGGTCGCCTACGTCGTCGGCGACGCCGTGCTGCTTCTCGTGCTCGCGATCGCCGCGCTCGATCCCGAGCGCGGCCGCGCCGCCCGCCGCGTCGTCGGCTCCCTCGCCCTCGGCCTCCTGGTCCGCCTCGCCGCCGACACGCTCTACTGGTACGACGTCCTCGTCGGCGAGAGGGGCATGCCCGGCACGGTGGCCGCCGTGCTGTTCCACTACTCCTGGCTCCCCTTCGGGCTCGCCGCCCTCGTGCAGCGGGAGGATCCCGCCGCGCCCCCTCCCGTGCCCGGCGCGGCCGAGGCCGTGTCCACCCTGCCCTCCCTCCTGGCCGCCTCCGGGTACGCGGTGCTCGGTCTCGGCCTTCTCGGCCAGCTCACCCTCGACCTCGCGGTTCTCGTGCTCGCGGGGATGGGCCTCACCGTGGCCGTGCTCCTCCGTCAGCTCGTGGCCGTGCGCGCCGCCGCCCGCCTGGCCGCGGAGAGGGCGGCCCGGGCGAACGAGGCGCGCTTCCGCACGCTCGTCGAGAACGCCTCCGACATCGTCCTCGTGGTGGGAGAGGACCTGCGGCTGCGCTTCCACACCCCCTCCGCCGAGCGCTTCTTCGGGCGCTCGGGGGCGGAGCTCGACGGGGCGAGCCTCCTCGACCTCGTGCACCCCGACGACCGGCCGGCGGCGGGGGCCCTCGTCGCGGACGCCCTGCGCGAGGCGGGGACCACCGCCTCCGCCGAGTGGCGGGCGAGCCGCCCCGGCGACGACTGGTGCTTCGTCGAGGTCCGGGCGAGCGCCCCCGCCGCCGACCCCACCCTCGGCGGCGCGATCCTGACCCTGCGCTCGGTCCACGAGCGCAAGGTGCTCGAGGCGCGCCTCGCCCACCAGGCCTTCCACGACCCGCTGACCCACCTCGCCAACCGCGTGCTGTTCGCCGACCGCCTCGAGCACGCGCTCGTCCGGGCCCGCCGCGGCGGCCGCGCGGTCACCGTCGTGTTCGTGGACCTCGACAACTTCAAGGCGGTCAACGACAGCTACGGCCACGCGGCGGGCGACCAGCTCCTCGTCGAGCTCTCGCGGCGGCTGGTCGCCTGCGTGCGCGCGGGCGACACCGCGGCCCGGCTCGGAGGCGACGAGTTCGCGGTGCTCCTCGAGGAGGGCGCGGGGGTCGACGCGGCGCGCGAGATCGCGGAGCGGGTCGGCGAGGCGCTCCGCGCGCCATTCCTCCTCGCCGGCCGCGAGATCGTGCTCGGCGCGAGCCTGGGGATCGCCTCGAGCGAGGGGAGCTCTGACACGGCGGGGGACCTGCTCCGCAACGCCGACGTGGCGATGTACCGGGCCAAGGCGTCCGGCAAGGGGCGGGTGGTCGTGTTCGAGGCGAGCATGCAGACCGCGGTCCGCGAGCGGCTCGAGCTCGAGGCCGACCTGCGGGGGGCCCTCGGCCGCCGGGAGTTCTCGCTGCTCTACCACCCGATCGTGCTCCTCGCCTCCGGCCGCATCGTCGGGGCCGAGGCCCTCGTGCGGTGGGACCACCCCCGGCGGGGCCGGCTGCGCCCGGCGGAGTTCTTCGCCGCGGCGGAGGCGGCGGGGGTGGCGCTCGACCTCGGAGCGTGGGTCGTCGAGGAGGCCTGCCGCGCCGCGCGGCGCTGGCCCATCGCCGACATGCCGGGCCGCCTTCCCCTCGTGTGCGTCAACGTCTCACCCCGACTCTTCGCCACGCGGGACTTCGTGGCCCGGGTGGAGGCGGCGGTCGCCGGGTCGAGCCTTCCCCCGGGACGGCTCGTCCTCGAGATGACGGAGGGCGCCGCGGTCGAGGACGCGGCCTCGACCTTCGCCACGATGCGCCGTCTCAAGACGCTCGGGGTCCGCCTCGCGATCGACGACTTCGGCGCCGGCTACTCCTCGCTGAGCCACCTCCAGGACCTTCCGGTGGACGTGCTGAAGCTCGACAAGCTCTTCGTCGACGGCCTCCGCGGGGAGGGACGCTCGCGCCTCGTCACCCGCGGCATCCTCGACCTCGCCCGGGCGCTCGGCAAGCTCGTCGTGGCGGAGGGCATCGAGGAGCCCGTGCAGGTCGAGCGCTTGCGCGAGATGGGCTGCACGCTCGGCCAGGGCTTTCTCTTCTCGCGGCCGGTCGGCGAAGAGGAGATCGAGGCCCGCTTCGGCGCGGCGGCGGCGGGGTCGGGCCCCGGCCCGTAGGCCCCCTCAGGCCTCCGCCGCGAGTCGCAGCAGGTACTGGCCGTACTCGTTGTTGCGCATCGCCTCCCCGAGGCGCCGCACGTCGTCGCGGGTGACGTAGCCCATCTTGAGGGCCACCTCCTCGGGGCACGCGACCTTCAGGTCCTGCCGCTGCTCGATCGCCTGGATGAAGGTCGACGCCTGGAGGAGCGCCTCGTGCGTCCCCGTGTCGAGCCAGGCCATGCCGCGGCCGAGCACCTCGACGTGCAGGTCTCCCGTCGCGAGGTAGGCGCGGTTGACGTCGGTGATCTCGAGCTCGCCGCGCGGGGACGGCCGCAGGGAGGCGGCGACGTCGAGGACGCGGTTGTCGTAGAAGTACAGGCCGGTCACGGCGTAGGGCGATCGGGGCCGGGCCGGCTTCTCCTCGAGCCCGATCGCCCGGCCGCCCGCGTCGAACTCGACGACGCCGTAGCGCTGCGGATCGCGCACGCGGTAGGCGAAGACCGTCGCCCCCCGCTCGCGGCGCGCCGCCTGCTGGAGGAGCCCCGGGAGGTCGTTCCCGTAGAAGATGTTGTCCCCGAGGGCGAGGGCGGCCCCGTCCGCGCCGACGAAGTCGCGGCCGATGAGGAACGCCTGGGCGAGCCCCTCGGGGCGCGGCTGCGCGGCATAGGCGAGGCGCAGGCCGAACTGCGAGCCGTCGCCGAGGAGGCGCCGGAAGCCGTCCTGCTCGTGCGGGGTCGTGATCACGAGGACGTCCCGGATCCCCGCCAGCATCAGGGTGCTGAGCGGGTAGTAGATCATCGGCTTGTCGTAGACCGGGATGAGCTGCTTCGAGACCCCGAGCGTGATGGGGTAAAGGCGCGTCCCGGAGCCCCCGGCGAGGATGATGCCCTTCATGGCGGCGAGCATAGCACCGGCCCGCGCCCTGCCGCCGCGCGGGGCCGGGCCGGACGGGCCGGCCCCGCGCAGGTCCCGGCTACCGCCTTCGCAGGAGCGACAGCGGGGGCAGCGAGCCGTCGTCTCGCGACGCCGTCCCCGGCGCGCCCCCGGTGAGCGGCGCGCAGCCCGAACCCTTCTGCAGGACGATCTGGAGCGACACCGACTCCTGCTCCTGAGCGTAGTTGGCCACCAGCCACCGATAGTTGCCGGCGGCGAAGTTCGGGGTCGAGATCTTCCGGGGCTTGGTGGAGGACGGCTCCGAGCGCACCAGGAAGTTGCAGGTGCGCGCGTTGAACTCCTCGATCGACGTGCAGGTGTTCGCGGGAACGAGGTAGAAGCCGATCGGGCTCGCGGGGAGGGTCCAGTCGAGCGTCACGTCCAGCCGGCCGGTGTCGGGGACCGAGAAGTCCTCGAACACCACGGTCCTCGCGGGGATACCCCCCGAGTCCTGGACGACGCTCGTGGTCGTGCAGCCGGGCCGGCAGTCCGGCTCCACCGTGCCCTCCGGGCACCTGCAGTTCGGCGGCGACCCGGTCTTCGGCGGATCGCAGGGCCGGGTGGTGCTGTCGTTGCAGCCGGCGAGCGTCCACGCCAGCGCCAGGGCCGCCGCCGCCGCCAACACGGCCTGCCGCCGGGTGCCGATGCCTCTGTCTCTCGACACGTCTTCCCTCCTCAGGATCTTCTCGGCTTCGACTGCCGGAGAAGAAGGAGGCGACGCTCCGGCGTTACAGCCCGGCTTCCGGTCGCCCGGCCGTTCGCATATCCTCCCCCCGTGAGCGAGGCCACCGAGTCGGCCCGGGACCGGCTGTTCCGGATCGTGAGCGGGGAGTTCCGGGTCCGGCGGGGGCACCCCCTCCCCTACGGGGCGGCGGCCCGGCGCGAGGGCGTCAACTTCTCGGTCTTCTCCCGCCACGCGACCGCGATGAGCCTCGTGCTGTTCGCTCCCGGCGAGAGCGAGCCGGTCCTCGAGCTGCCGCTCGACCCGCGCTACAACAAGACGGGCGACGTCTGGCACGTCCTCGTCGAGGGCATCGACCCCGGCGTCGAGTACGGCTTCCGCGCCGACCGCGAGCCCAACCCCTCGCCCGCCACCCTGCGCTTCGACCGCTCGCGGGTGCTCCTCGACCCGTACGCCCGGGCGGTGGTCGGCCTCGAGCGGTGGGGCGAGGTCGCGGCGGAGAAGGGGCGGCTCGAGCGGCTGCGCTCGCGGGTGGTGGACGAGGAGTTCGACTGGGGGCACGAGCACCCGCTGGCCATCCCTCTCGCCGACTCGGTGATCTACGAGATCCACGTTCGCGGCTTCACCCGCCACCCGAGCTCGGGGGTGGCGCACCCCGGCACCTTCCGCGGGGTCGTCGAGAAGATCCCCTACCTCGAGCGCCTCGGCGTGACCGCGGTCGAGCTCATGCCGGTGACCGAGTTCGAGGAGTGCGACAACCCGCGGACGAACCTCCTCACCGGGGAGCCCCTGCGCAACTTCTGGGGCTACCAGCCGGTCTCCTTCTTCGCCCCCAAGGCGTCGTACGCGGCCAACGGGAGCAGCGGGGAGGCGGTCCGCGAGTTCAAGTCGATGGTGAAGGCGCTGCACGAGGCCGGCATCGAGGTCATCCTCGACATCGTCTTCAACCACACCGGGGAGGGCGACGAGCGGGGGGCCACGTTCTGCTGGCGCGGCCTCGACAACCCGACGTACTACCTGCTCGAGCCGAAGACCGGGCGCTACCTCAACTACTCGGGCTGCGGGAACACCCTCAACTGCAACCACCCCGTGGTGCGCTTCCAGATCCTGGCCGCCCTGCGCTACTGGGTCACCGAGATGCACGTCGACGGCTTCCGCTTCGACCTCGCCTCGATCCTCGGGCGCGGGCGCGACGGCGAGGTGTTGCCGAACCCGCCGCTCATCGAGGCGATCGCCGCCGACCCCGTGATGGCCCACGTGAAGCTGATCGCGGAGGCGTGGGACGCGGCGGGGCTCTACCAGGTGGGGAGCTTCCCGAGCTGGGGCCGCTGGGCCGAGTGGAACGGCCAGTTCCGCGACGACGTGCGGCGCTTCGTGAAGAGCGACCCCGGGGCCACCCGGGCCCTCGCCGCGCGGCTCGCGGGCAGCCCCGACCTCTACTGGGGCAAGGACCGCGAGCCCTGGCACTCGATCAACTTCGTGACGAGCCACGACGGCTTCACCCTCGCCGACCTCGTCTCCTACAACGAGAAGCACAACTGGGAGAACGGGGAGGGGAACACCGACGGGCACGGCCACAACCTCTCCTGGAACTGCGGGGAGGAGGGGCCCTCGACCCGCCCCGACGTCCTCGCCCTGCGCGCGCGGCAGCAGCGCAACTTCCTCGCGATCCTCTTCCTCTCGCAGGGCGTGCCCATGCTCCTCGCGGGGGACGAGTTCTCCCGCACCCAGCGCGGCAACAACAACGCGTACTGCCAGGACAACGAGATCTCCTGGGTCGACTGGTCGCGGCTCGAGCGCGACGCCTCCCTGTTCGTCTTCACCCGGAGGCTCGTCGCGTTCCGCAAGGTCCACCCGTCGCTGCGGCGGCGCACGTTCTTCGAGGACGACGCGCGCCCGTCGGTCGCCTGGCACGGCACCCGCCTCGGGAAGCCCGACTGGACGGGGGAGTCCCGGGCGCTGGGCATGCACCTGCTCGGGTCCGACGGGGACGAGCCGATCTACCTCTTCGCGAACGCCCACTGGGAGGCGCGCTCGTTCGAGCTGCCCCGGCTTCCCGCGGGGAAGGCGTGGCGCCGCTTCGTCGACACGAGCCTGCCGCCGGGCGAGGACGCGCTCGAGCCGGGCTCGGAGGCGCCGATCCCGCCCAGGCGCACCTACGGGGCCGGCCCGCGCTCGACGGTCGTCCTCGTCGGAAGGTAGGTCCGCTCAGCGCCGGGCCGCGCGCTTCTGGGCGAACTCGCGCAGCACGTCCCACACGTGGGGGTGCGTCCTCGTGATCTCGTCGAGGGTCGGCCGGTCGAGCTCGAGCAGCTCGCAGCGGGTGAGGGCCACGATGCTCGCCATGCGGGGCTGGCCGGTGAGGATCGACATCTCACCGAAGAAGGCCCCCTCCTTGAGGTCGCCGAGGGCGTTCTGCTTCCCGCTCGCGGGGTCCTTCTTGAAGGCGCGCACGCGGCCCGAGGTGAGCGTGTAGAGGCTCCCGCCGGGCTGGCCCTCGCGCAGGATGACCTCGCCTCGCTCGAAGGTCAGCAGCTTCAGGCCCTGGATCACCGCCACCATCTCGTCCACCGAGAAGTCGCGGAAGAGGGGGCTCACGACGATCTGGCTTCCGCCGCGGGCCGGCCCCGCTGCGGCCGCCGCGGGGGCGGCGGCGGGGGCGGCGGCGGGGGCGGCGCCCGGGAACTCCTGGAACACGCTGTCCACGAGGCCCATCAGCTCGTCCGCGAACTGCCCCGCCGACATCGGCTCCGTGGCCGGCGCCTCCTCGAGCGGCTCCGCCGCGAGGGGGACCTCGACGTCCTCCTCCTCCTCCTCGCCGGCGTAGAGGAGGTCGTAGTCCTCGACCGGCGCCTCGACGGCGGAGGCGGACGCCGCCGGCGCCTCCGCTCGGGGAGCCTCGAGCGGGACCGCGGCGAGCACGGGGGAGTCGACCGGGAGGGTGGCGTCGGGCGACGCGAAAGCCGGCGCGGGGGCCGTGGGCTCGAGAGCGACGGCGGGGGGCGGGGGAAGCTCGGCGGGCGGCAGGGGCTCGGTGACGGGGGCCGAGATCGGGGCCATCTCGAACCCGATCTCGAGGGCGGGCCCCGCGTCCGGGACTTCCTCCATGCCGATCGGCGGGCCCGAGCGCGACAGCGGGAGCACCACCGCCTCGCGCTGGCGTTCCTCGATCTGCCGCGCGAGGCGCTCCTCCACGTCGCGGCGGCCCGGGTCCACCCGCTGGATCTTCTTGAGGACCGAGACCGCCTTGGCCGCGAAGCCGTCCCGCGCGTACTGGTCGGCGAGGGGGAGGAGCAGGGCCACCGCCTCCTGCTTCTTGTCGGCGAGGATCAGCACGTCGGCGAGCTGCATCCGCAGGCTCGGGTTCGCGCCCTTCCTCTGGAGCTGCGCCTTCAGCACCTCGATCGCGCGGGCGTACTTCTTCGCCGCGATGAGGGAGACGACGTCCTCTTCCTTCGACTTCCCGAAGCTGATGGGCAAGGAGCGTTGGCCTCCGGGACGCTAGCCTAAAGGCGACGTCCCGCCCGGTCAAACGCGGGAGGACCGACTGGATCCAGGCCCCGAGCGGTCTCGCGCCGGGTGGGCTCCCCGACGCAGTCCTAAGGGAAGGCGAGCCCCCGGCGCCGCGCCTCCTCCGGGGTCATGCCCCCCTGGACGGCGTCCCACCACAGCTCGCTTCTCTCCGCGGCGACGAAGCCCGTCGGCCGGACCACCCGCACGTGCAGTCGCACCGCGCGAGACTTCGGGGCCGACCAGGAGCCCTCGACCACGGCCGGCGGGCCGACGACCGGCAGGTCGCGCGCGCCGCTCGCGAGGAGGGCCCCGACGTGGTCGCGCGCCTCCCACTCGAGCCGGTAGCCGCGGAGCTCGTGAGACGGCAGCTCGGTCGCCGCCCGGCGCTCGACCGTGGCCCGGAAGCCGGCGGGCGGCGCCCACGGCTCCCGGACCCAGGACACGCCCAGGCGGACCGGGCTCGTCCGCTCGCGCCAGACGTCGTACGACGGCCGGCGCTGGCGGTTCTCGTCCACGAGCCCCATCTCGACGAATCCGGTCGTCTCCCCGGGCCAGAGGTTGCGGTGCGACTTGTAGTCCTGGTAGCACCAGAAGACGGCGGCGCCCACGAACGGGTGCCGGGCGAACTCGGCGAGCTGCGACTCGATCGTGCGGGAGCGCAGGACGTCGGCCTCGGCGGAGCTCGGCGCGAACGGGCCGTTGAGGCCGAACTCCGAGATCACCACCATCTTGTCCGGGAACATCCGCCCGACCCGCTCGAGGGCCGGACCGAGACCCTCCGCGGGCCCGTGCCAGCTCCCGAAGTACTGGTTCATCATCAGGAAATCGGTGTGCTGGTTCGCGTTCGCCTGCGGATCGGTCAAGGCGCCGAGGCCGTCGTCGGCGTAGCTCACGAAGCGGTCGGGGTCGAGCGCCTTCACGTGCTCGACCATCGCCCTCACGTACTCCTTGCCGCCGGGCGTCGAGGTCGCGCTCTCGTTGCACACGCTCCAGGCGAAGACGCTCGGGTGATTGAACGTTTGCTCGATCATCTCCCGCATCATCTGCTTCGCGAGGGCGAGGACCTTCGGGTCCTTCATCTGCGCCTCGCTGAACTGCCACATCGGGATCTCCGGCACGAGGAGGACGCCGTTCCTGTCCGCGTACTCGAGCACCTCCCTGGGCTGGGGGTAGTGCACGGGCCGCGTGAGGACGACCTGGAGCGCCTTCATGTCGTCCCAGTCGCGCAGGATCGTGCCCCGCGTCTCGGCGAGGCCTTCCTGGGGCGACTCCTGGTGGCGCGTCATTCCCGTCAAGCGCACCCGCTCGCCGTTGAGCCACAGGCCGCGGTCCCGGAGCTCGACCGTGCGCAGGCCGAAGCTCTCCTCGAGCCGGTCGAGCGCCGCGCCGCTCTCGTCCTGGATCTCGACGACCATCCGGTAGAGGCGGGGGCGGTCGAAGTGCCACGGCTGCGGGTCGGGCACCTGCAGGCGGATCGGGACCGCGAGCTCTCCCGCCTCGCCCGCCACCGTCTCGCCCGCGCGCGCCACGGCGCGGCCCCCGGGGTCGAGGACCCGCGCGTCGACCCTCAGCCGGCCGCCCGGCAGGAAGCGCTCGACGAGGACGCGCGTCGTGACCTCCGCGGGGCCGGCGCCGAGGCGCGTCCGGATCTCCTGCCGGCGGATCGCCGCCCGCTCGTGGGCCACCAGGGCGACGTCGCGCACGATCCCGCCGTAGTGCCACCAGTCGTACCAGACGTTCCCGCTCGACTCGAGCTTCATCGCCCAGCCGGGGATCGTGGCGAGGCCTGGTCGGTTGTCGACCTCGACCGCGACGAGCCCCCGGCCGCCCGCGAGAGCGGCCGTCGCGTCGGCGCGCCAGGCCGTGTGGCCGCCCTCGTGCTCGCCCACCTTCCGGCCGTTCACGAAGACGCGGGCCTTGTAGAACGTCGCCCCGAAGTGCAGCTCGATCCGGCGCCCGGCGAGCGCGGGCGGCACCGTCACCTCGCGCCAGTACCACGCGACGCCCTCGTGCTCGGCGTGCTCTCCGATCCCCCACGTGTGGGGGACGCTCACGGTCTCGACGTCGGGCGGCGCCTCCTTCGCCCAGCCGCGGGCCTCGCCGCGGCCGTCGGCGTCGATCTTGAACTGCCAGGGGCCGCCGAGCTCGAGGCGCGTTCCCGCGACGGCGGGAGCGGCGGGGGAGAGAAGAGCGGCGAGGAGCGCCGGGACGAGGAGGGCGGGGAGCGGTCGGACGCGCACGGTCACCTCCGTGATGGGCCGGGATCGTACTCCACCGGCGAGCGCAGCTCGATCCGCACCTCGCCCGCGCCCGGCCGCTCGAACGGGCCGGCGGTCGGCTTCGCCGCGTCGCGCGGCCGGCCGAGGAGGTCGCGATCGACGGCGAGAGGCGTGCCGTCGGCGTTCTCGAACGGCAGACGGGCCACGAGCGCCGTGCCGAGGAGCGCGGTCGTGACGAGGCGGGTCGCCGCGGCTTCGAGCGGCGGCAGCGCGGCGAAGACGACCGCCCGGGCGCCGCTCTCCTCGAGGAGGTGCACGCCGGGATCGAGTTCCGGGCGCACGACCGCGTCCGTCTCGTCGCGGTACGGCTTCGCGCCCGCGAGGTAGACGTTGCCGCCGGTCAGGAGCGGAAGGGGCCGCTGGTCGTAGACCTGCAGGCCGTAGCCGGAGGTGCCGCGGTGCCAGTCCTTCTCGCGCGACTCGACCGGCACGTCGCCCCGGCCGACGAACACGTTGTTGAAGAAGCGGTCGTCGCCGCCGCGCGTCGTGACGAGGCCGGCCACCTTCGTCGAGTGCGCCGGGTGGTAGGGCGTCTCGCGGCTGGGCTCTCCGGCGCTCGTGATCTTCCCCAGCCAAAGGTTGTGCACGTAGGCGCCGCCCTCGGAGACGTCGAGCAGGCTCGTCGGCGAGAGGAAGAGGTTGTTGTCGACCACGAACGGCCCGTGGTTCACCTCCAGGAAGAGGTCCTCGGCCGCGTTGTCGTGGAAGACGTTCCGGCTCACCCGCGTGCCCTGCGCCATCCAGTCGAGCCACAGGCCGCGCACCGTCCGGTAGACGTGGTTGCGCGCGATCACCGCGTCGACCGCCCCGTGGAACTTGATGCCGGCCATCTCGGCGCCCGTGAAGAGGGCCCGCACGTGGATGTCGTGGATCTCGTTGTCGGAGACCACGCTGAACGCCGGCCCCATGCTGCCCACGATGCCCGCCTGCTCGCACTGCGAGACCCGGTTCCGGCGCACGACGTGGCCGCCGATCCTCTCGCGCGTCCACGGGATCGGGTGCGCGTGAGCGCGCTTGATCGTCTCCACGTAGCCCTCGGCCGTGTCGGCGGACGTGTTGTCGTGCTCGTCGCCGTGCTTGCCGAGCGCGATCCCGGACGAGACCGAGTGGCTGACGGTGTTGTCCTCGATCACCCAGCCCTTGCTCCAGTGCGTGCCGACGAGCCCCACCTGCTCGGCCGTCGGTGGCGCCCACGGTGTCGCCGCGTGGCGCAGGGCGAAGCCGCGCACGGTGATGTAGTTGCGCCCCGGCGCGTCCGGGTAGAAGACGGTCCGGCGGACGTTGATCTCGGTCAGGCGCGTGTTCGGGTCCGTGCCGGGGAACTGGGCGTGGATCGTGGTCTTCGCCGGGGCGACCTCGGCGAACCACAGCGCGCCGTGCGGGGAGGGCCTACCCGCGAGCACCTCGGCGAGGCTCGCCGCCTCGACCAGCCACTCGCCGTCGAGGTACACGGCGCCCGTGTGGTGCGTGCGCCCCTTCGGGTCGAACCAGTCGCCGCGGATCTCGTCCGCGAACGGGTTGAAGCTGCCGAACAGCGTGTTCGGGACCTCGACCGTCCACACGTCTCCCCGGGCGCGCGTCCAGCCCGTCACGACCTCCGAGCCGCGGATCTCGACCGTCTCCCCCGGCGCCGCTCGATAGACGATCCGCTCCGCGTCCGAGCGGCCGCCGCGCGGCGGGTTCACGCGCTCACGGTAGATGCCGGCGTGGACCGTGATCGTGTCCCCCGGCTGCGCGGCTTCGGCCGCGCGCTGGATCGTGCGGAACGGGGCCTCGCGCGTGCCGGGGCCGGCGTCGTTCCCTCTCGGCGCGACGTGGTGCTCGGCGGCGAGCGACGGGGCCGCGGCGGCGAGCGCGAGCAGGAGAGACGGCAGGGCGGTGCGCTTCATCGGGCCTTGCCTCCCGGGGATTCGACGGTGCCCCGATTCGCGTCGACCTCGTACTCGAGGAGCACGGTTCCGGTGCGCGGGTAGACACGGTGCCGCGCGAGGCGGAGCCTCGACCGGGGCGCAGGCGGCTCGAGCAGCGCCCGCCCGCCGCCGAGGAGGACGGGGACGACCGCCACCTGGACCTCGTCGACGAGACCGAGCTCGAGCAGGCTGCGGAAGAGGCTCCCGCCGCCGAAGAGCCACAGGTCCCTGCCGGGCTGTGCCCGGAGAGCGCGGACGACCGCTCCGGGGTCACGCGACACGGTCGCGCCCGGACAGTCCTCCGGCCGCAGCGTGGTCGAGACGACCCACGTCGGGAGACCCGGCACTCCCCCCTCGCCCTGGGCGCGCGCCGCCTCGTACGAGCGGCGGCCCATGAGGACGGCGTCGAACCGCGCGAACAGCGCGGCGAAGTCGACGTCGGGGTCCGCCGGGATCCAGTCGAACTCGCCCCCCGGCCCCGCGATGAAGCCGTCGAGGCTCGACGCGACCGAGTAGACGACGCGCCTCACGCGTCCCCCGCCAGCGGCTCGCCGGCGCGGAGCACCCACGCGCTCTCGTGCCGCCGGAAGCCCGCCCGCGGGTAGTAATCGACCGCCTTCGGCGCGGCCAGCAGAACCAGCATCGAGCGCGGGCCCATGCGCTCGCGGGTCCTGCGCATGAGCTCGAGGCCGATGCCCCGGCGCTGGTGCGTCTGCCGCACCGCGAGGTCGGCCAGGTAGCCCACGTACAGGAAGTCGGTCAGCGTCCGCGAGATCCCCACCAGGAGATCGCCGTCCCAGGCGGTCACGACCAGGTTCGCGTGCTCGATCATGTGGCGCACGATCTCGGGGTCGTCGATCGGCCGCCGCTCGCCGAGGGTCGAGGCGCGGTAGAGCTCTCTCACCAGCTCGAGGTCGAGGTCGTTGCCGTAGCGGTAGTGGACGGCTCCGGGGGCGTCGCCCATCAGCGGGCCCTCGTCAGCTTCAGCAGCGCCGCGCCGTGCGGCTCGATCTCGGCGGACACCGCGCCCTGCGCCTCGCCGCGCGGCGCCCGCCTCCACAGGTCGCGGACCGCCCAGGTGCCCGAGAGCCCCAGCTTCGCGAGCGGCACCTCGACCCGCGCCTTCGCCTCCGCGCGGTTGAAGAGCGCCACGTACGTCCCGCCGTCCGGGGCGTCGGCCGCCCACGCCACCGCCCTGCCCTCGGCGAGGACCTCGCGGCTGCGCGCGCTCGCCTGGTTGACCGTGATCACCTCGTCGTTCGTGAGCAGCTCGAGGGTGAGCGGGTCGTTCTCCGGCAGGTGTCCCCCCATCATCAGCGGCGAGCGGAAGATGCTCCACAGCGTGAGGAGCGTGTGCTTCTCGGGGGTTGTGAAGCGGGAGTACTCGTTCGTGATCTCCTCCATCTCGAGGCCCATCTGCTCCGCCACGTAGTCGTCGGGGCTGATGCGCAGCTTGCCGAGCGGCAGCATGTCGGCGTCGGGCCAGTGGCCGGGGCCGACGTGCGGCTGCCACTGCCGGCACAGCTCGAACTGGCGGTCGAGCAGCTTCCACAGGTCCCAGAAGTCGGGGGAGATGCGCCATAGCTGGGCGTGGGCCTTCACGTGCTCCGCCCGCTCGATCGGCGTCGCCCCCGGGGAGAGCGAGAGGACGATCGGCCGGCCGGACCTGCGGATGGCCCTCGCGAGGGCCTCGATCTCGGCGGCGTCGTAGGGCCGGCTCATGTCGTCGGCCTTGATGTAGTCGACGCCCCACTCGGCGTAGAGCGCGACGATCGAGTCGTAGTACTCCTGGCCCCCCGGCTTCGCGACGTGCACGCCGACGAGGCCGTGGTACCACTCGCACCGCCGGCTCGGGTCCATGACCTCGCGCGCCGGCACGCTCGTCCCCTTCACCACGACGCCGTCTCTCCCCGCCTGCCAGGGGATCCCGCGCATGATGTGGATGCCGAACTTCAGGCCGAGGCCGTGGACGTGGTCGGCGAGCGGCTTGAAGCCGCGGCCGCCCGCGGCCGAGGGGAACTTGCGGGGGTCGGGGAGGAGCCGGCCGAAGGCGTCCATCTCCTGCGGAGGCTTCGGGATCTTGAAGCCCGGGGTGTCGATCTCCGGCGGCAGGTACCAGCCGAGGTCGACGACCACGTACTCCCACCCGTGGCGCTTCAGGTGCTGCGCCATGTACTCCGCGTTGGCCTTCACCTGCGCCTCGTTCACGGTGACGCCGAACGAGTTCCAGGAGTTCCAGCCCATCGGCGGACGCTCGGCGAGCCTTTCCTCTGCGGCGGCGGCTCCCCCGAGGATCGCGCCGACGAGGACGGCGGACGCGAGCGGCAGGACGCCTCGGCAGCTCATGCGTGGTCTCCTTCGTGACCTCACGGCAGGTCGACCGGCCGGCGGGCCACGTCGTCGAGGCGGCCCATCGACGGGGCGTACGGACGAAGGCGGAAGCGGTACTCGTAGGGCCTCGGCTCGAGCGTGTACTGCGGGTGGGGGCGCGCCCCCCACCCGTCGTCGCCGCCGACCCCCGTTTGCCGGTAGTCGAGGTTGAGCGTGATCGTGTCCCGCCGCGGGAGGAGCCCCGCGTGGGTGGTCGTCTCGAGGTCCTCCATCGTGTAGGGCCAGGCGCTCACGCTGAGCAGCGGGAGGCCGGAGGCGAGGAGGCCGCTCCCGTCGGGCCCGGTCAGGGCGATCCAGCGCACGTCGGTGCGGTTCGCGTTCTCCTGCGGCCGCACGTAGTCGTGGACGAGGTCGGCCACGCGGCCCGAGTACCGGCCGACCGGCGCCCCGGTGTGGCGGTCCCAGTAGTTCTCGTGGGGGCCGCGGCCGAGCCAGGTCATCGTCGACAGCGAAGCCGGCACCGCCATCTGCATCCCGAAGCGCGGCAGCTCGGGCAGGGTCCCGGAGGGAGTGAAGCGGGCCTCCACGATCACGTCGGCGCTGCCGAGGACCGTCCACGTCGTCACGTACCGCGAACCCCCGGCGGGAAGCGTCGCCTCCGTGGTCACCCGCACGGCCTGCGGCGAGAGCCGCTCCGCCCTCACCGCGCCCACACGCCGCCCGGGCCCCGAGGCCTTCCACACCGCGCACCGGGTCGGCATGTCGTTGAGGAGGAGGTAGCCGATGTCGTTGTCGGTGGGCACGCGCCAGAAGTTGGGGACGAGGGGCGCGGACACGAGCTCCCGGCCGCCGTGCCGGAACGACTCGACCGCGCCGCTCGATCGGCCGATCGAGACCGTGAAGCCCGCGCCCTTCACGACGAACGCGGCCGGCGTCTCCTCGACCTCCACCGGGCTCGGGGGCGCGACGGCAGGGGCCGGCGGCCCGGCCGGCAGCGGCAGCTGCTCCCAGGCCACCACGTGGCCCGCCTTCGCCCAGGGCTCGTCCTTCGCGAGGACGTAGCGCACGTTCAGGAACGCCTCCTTCCCCGGCGGCGCCGGGACGCCCGTGAGCGGCAGGCGCAGCTCGCCCTCCTGCTTCGGAGGCAGCGCCGGCGCGGGGAGCCGCCCCTCGTCCACGACGCGCCCGTCGTGCTCGACGCTCCAGGCGACTTCCAGGAAGTCGAGCGGGCGGAAGTCGAAGTCGTTCCTCACCCGCAGCCGCCCGGCCGCGGCATCGACCGCCGCGGTGTCGATCCTCTGGTAGACCTTCGCGACCTCGAAGAGCTCCGGCTCCGGCCGGCGGTCGGGCAGCACGATCCCGTTGCAGACCATCGTGCCGTCGTTCGGCTCGTCGCCGTAGTCGCCCCCGTAGGCCCAGATCTCGCGCCCGGAGGCGTGCGCCTTGCGCAGGCCCTTGTCGACCCAGTCCCAGATGAAGCCGCCGAGGAGGCGGTCCTCCGACTCGATGAGGTCCCAGTACTCCTTCAGGTTCCCGACCGCGTTCCCGCGGGCGTAGGCGTACTCGCAGAGCACGATCGGCCGGTCGTCGGCGGTGTCCTTCGCCATCTCCCGCAGCTCGGGGATGCGGGTGTACATGCGGCTCACCACGTCCACCCACGCGGGGTCCTTCGGCTTCGCCGCCGCGCCCTCGTAGTGGATGGGCCGGGTCGGGTCGTTCTCCCGGATCCAGCCGGCCATCGCCGCGTGGTTCGGGCCCATCCCCGACTCGTTGCCGAGCGACCACATCACCACCGACGGGTGGTTCTTGTCGCGCTCCACCATGCGGCGGGCGCGCTCGACGAAGGCCGACAGCCACTGCGAGTCGTTGGTCAGCCGCCCGGTGACGCCGTGGGTCTCGAGGTTCGCCTCGTCCAGCACGTAGATGCCGTGGCGGTCGCACAGCTCGTACCACCGCGGGTCGTTCGGGTAGTGGCTCGTGCGGACGGCGTCGATGTTGCTCCTCTTCATCAGCACGGCGTCCTCGACCATGCGCTCGTACGGCACGGCCTGGCCGTGGTCGGGGTCGTGCTCGTGGCGGTCGACGCCGTGGAAGCGGATCGGCCGGCCGTTCAGCAGGAGCCGCCCGCCGCGGACCTCGACCTCGCGGAAGCCGACCCGTGCGCTCGTCGCCTGCACGAGCGCGCCGTTCGGGTCCTTCAGGGACAGCACCAGCGAGTACAGGTACGGCGTCTCCGCCGACCACAGGCGCGGCGCCGCGACCTTCGCCTCGAGCAGGCCAAAGGGGTTCGTGTCGCGCTGGGGGTACTTCTCCTCGAGGATCGCCTTAGCGTCCTTCGCGAGCGGCGCGGCGAGGACCGGCCGGCCGTCGGCGTCGAACAGCTGCGCCTCCACCGTGAAGCCGTCGGCCTTCGCCCCGTCGTGGGCCCGCAGGCGCGGCCGCACGAGCAGCGTGGCGTCGCGGTAGGCCGCGTCGAGGTCGGTGCGCACGGCGAAGTCGGAGATCCGCACCTGCGGCGTCGAGAACAGGAAGACGTCGCGGTAGATCCCCGAGAGCCGCCAGGTGTCCTGGTCCTCGAGGTAGCTGCCGTCCGACCAGCGGAAGACCTGGGCGGCGAGGAGGTTCCTCCCCGCCTTCAGGAACGGCGTGACGTCGAACTCGGCCGCGGTCATCGAGTCCTCGCTGTACCCGACCCAGCGCCCGTTCACCCAGAGGTGGAACGCGCTGTTGACGCCGGCGAAGTGGAGGAACACCCGCCGCCCGGCCCACGCCGCGGGCACCTCGAACGTCCGGCGGTAGGACCCGACCGGGTTCCAGGAGGGAGGGATGTGGGGCGGGTCGGGGTTCTCGGGCGCCCAAGGATAGGGAACGTTCAGGTAGATCGGCTTGTCGTACCCCTGGAGCTGCCAGTTCGACGGGACCCGGATCGTGGCCCACGAGGAGGCGTCGAAGTCCTCCCGGAAGAAGTCGCGGGGTCGGTCGGCCGGCCGGTCCACGTAGTGGAAGCGCCACTCGCCGCCGCTCCCGGAGTCGAGCGAGAGGAAGAACGGGGAAGCCTCGCGCGTGCCCAGGAGCGCCTGCTCGACGGTGGCGTAGGGCAGCATCGTCGCGTGCGCGGGCTCGCGGTTGCGGCCGGAGACGGTCGGGTCCTGCCACTCCTCGGGCGCGTCCGCCCCCGGGGCAGGGGCGAGGGAGACGAGGACGAGAAGGGCGAGGGCGCTCGTGCGGACCTGAGACATTCGGACCTCCCGGCGGACACGCCGAACCTACTACACTGCGTCGCCGGCGGGCCATGGTGCGTACGGCCCGCCCCGACCGAAAGGCCCGACATGAAGCGACTCGCAGTGCCCGGCGTCCTCTTCCTCGTGCTCGGCTCGTTCGGCGTCGCGGCCTCCGGCCGGGCGGCGGACGACGGGACCCAGCTCCTCTCGCCCTTCCGCCTCAACTACCTCGGCTACTTCCAGCACGGGCCGAAGATCGCCGTGTATCTCTCGGCCGAGGGCGGAGACAAGCCGTGGGCGCTCGTCGACGCGGCGGGGAAGACCGTCGCCTCGGGGACCTCGCGCGACCACGTCGCCTCCGACTTCGCCTCCGGCGACAGCTTCTTCCGGATCGACTTCTCCTCCTTCACGGGCACGGGCGCGGGCTTCCGGCTCCGCGTGGACGGGAAGGACTCCGAGCCCTTCGACGTCTCCGCCACGAGCCCCTATGGCGAGCTCGCCCGTGAGAGCTTCGACTACTTCGAGGACCACCGGGCGCCGGAGACCGTCTTCGACAGGTTCCTCCACGACTGGACGAGCGGCCGCATCGCCGGCCCCTTCTGGTACGACGCCGGGGACAAGGGCAGCTACCCGACGAACACCGCGATGGCCGCGTGGCTCCTCATGAACCTCTACGAGCGCTACCCCGAGGCCAACGCCACGATCGGAAAGGTCACCCTGTACGAGGAGGTGAAGCTGGGGGCTCACCTCATGCACCAGCTCATCCTCCCCGGGCAGAGGCTGGCGGTCGCCAAGCTCCACACGAACGTCCCGCCCTGGGGCCCCTGCCCGCCGCACACCACGGGCCCCTGCGTCTCGAAGACCGAGACCAAGGCCACCTACGCGATGGCCCGGACGCTCGCCCAGCTCGCCCGGCTCCACGTGGCGGAGAGGCAGCCCGCGGAGGCGCGCCGCGCCTTCGACCTCGCGAAGACCGCCTTCGAGAACGCCCGGAGCGAGCCCCACCTCTGCCGGGACTTCCCGGACTTCGGCGGGGAGGGCGGCATCTACCCCGACAACGACGTCTGGGCCCTGTGGCGCGAGCCGAAGGCGAACCGCGAGCCCTGCCACCCCGGCCGCGACAACGTCGAGGACGACGCGTACGCCGCTCTCGTCGAGGTGTTCCTGGCCTCGCGCGCCCTGTCCGACCCCGGCGCCGCGGGCCTCGCGAAGGAAGTCGTCGCCCACCCGCGCTTCGGCGAGATCGGCGAGTTCTGGTGGATGTCGGTCGCGCCCACCGCGAACCTGTCGCTCCTCGCCCTGCGCCCGGAGGGGATCGACCTCGCGCCGATCCGAGAGCGGCTGTTCGCCTACGCGGACGACTGCGCACGGCAGATGGCGGTGGGCTACCCCGGCGTCAGCAAGGACGTGCGGTCCGACCGGTGGGACAGCGGCGACCGGGACGACGTCGACAACAACTGGCGGTGGGGGTCGAGCCGGATGCTCCTCGACGACGCGGTCGTCCTCGCCTACGCCGCGGAGGAGAAGGCCGCGGCGGGCGACGCCGCCGCGGCGGCCGCGTACGCGGGGTCCGCCGTGCGGATCATGGACTGGATCCTCGGGACGAACGCGATGGCGCTGTCGATGGTGAGCGGCTTCGGCGAGCACGCCGTCGAGCGGCTGCACGACTCGATCGTCCCCGACGGCGAGCCCGGCCGCCTGGCCCTCGGCCCCAACAACTGGACGAACGCGGGCGACCCCGACATGCCGCCCTTCGGCTCGCTCCCCGGCATGAAGATGATGCCGGTCAAGGGACGCGGGTGGGCCGCGCGGGAGGTCGCGATCGACGGCAACGCCCCCCTCGCCTGGATGGCCTGGTGGTCCGAGCACCGGGCCGCCGCCCTCCTGCGGGGGCGAGGGCTCGGATCGCACCCGCGGAGGCGGGCACGGTGACTCACCCCGCTCCCGGGCGGGCTCGTCCCGACGGGTCCGCCAGGATCGTCCGCTCCCGTTCCGACAGCGCGGCGAATCCCTGCATGATCCGGCGGGTCCTGGGGCCGACCCGGCCGTCCCCCACCGGACGGCCGTCGATGCGCACGACCGGCAGCACCTCGCGCGAGACGCTGGTGAGAAACGCCTCCTCGATGCGGGAGAGGTCCTCGCGGTGGACCGCCCGGCGCACCACCGGCAGGACCGTCTGCGCCACCTCGAGCGCCAGGGCGCGGGTGACGCCGAGGAGGACCCGCTCCTCCTCCGTGCGCAGGACCCCGCCGAGGACGGCGAAGAAGTTGCTCGACAGGCCCTCGAGGATCGCGCCGTCCTCTCCGACGAGGAGCCCTTCCTCGACTCCCGCCGGCAGCCGACCGTAGGCCTCCTGCGCGGCCGCGACGAAGCGCGTGTCCTTGGCGTGCGGGTTCTTCCGGCGCAGGTCGAGCGTGACGCAGGCGGCGCCCTCCTCGTAGAGCCGTGCGGGCCGGGGGGAGAACGGCTCGACCGAGACGAACAGCCGCGGCGGGGCGAACGTGAGCCGCACCCGCGACTCCGGGTGGCCGGCCGCGTCGAGAGCGGCGGCCAGAGAGCGCGCGGCGAGGGCGGCGTCGACGGTGCCGGGGCGCCCCTGGAGCGCGACGGACTCCTCGAGCCTGTGCAGGTGCTGGAGGAGCCGCACCACCCCGCGCCCGCCGTAGGTCCGCAGCGTGGTGTAGGCCCCCTCCGGAAGCGCCCGCGAGGCCTCGGCGAGGCTCGCGTGGACGCCCCCCGGGACGAGCCCTTCCTCCGTCGCCTCCCAGGTCACCACGCGCGGCTCGCTCACCGTCCCATCTTCGCACCGGACGGCCCCGCCCCGCTCTCTGCTAGACTCCGCTCCCGGAGGACCTCGCGATGCCCGATCGTTCCCCCCGCCTCCTCGCCCTCGTCGCCCTTCTCAGCCTCGGAGCCGCCATGGACACGACCGCCGCCACCCGCGTCGAGCGCAAGCCGTTCGGGAAGACCCCCGCCGGCGAGCCGTTCGAGCTGTTCACCCTCACCCGAGCCGGCGCGCCCGTCGTCGCCGTGACGAACTACGGCGGGCACATCGTCTCGATGGTCGCCCCCGACCGCGACGGCCGGGCCAGGGACGTCACCCTCGGCTACGCGGACGCCGCGGGCTACGTCGCCGACACCGGCTACTTCGGCTCGATCGTCGGCCGCTACGCGAACCGCATCGCGAAGGGGCGCTTCACCCTCGACGGCAAGCCGTACTCCCTCGTCACCAACAACGGCCCGAACGCCCTCCACGGCGGACCGACCGGGTTTCAGAAGCGCCTCTGGGCGGCCCGGGTCGTCGCCGGACCCGACGGCGACGCCGTCGAGCTCACGTACGTCAGCCGGGACGGCGAGGAGGGCTACCCGGGGACGCTCACCGCGAAGGTCGTCTACTCGCTGCGCGCGGACGGGGGGCTCGTCATCGACTACACGGCCACGACCGACGCGCCCACGATCGTGAACCTCACGAACCACGCCTACTTCAACCTCGCGGGGGAGGGGGAAGGGACGATCCTCGGCCACGAGATGCAGATCGAGGCGGACGCCACGACGCCGGTCGACCCCACGCTCATCCCCACGGGCGCGGTCGCGCCCGTGGACGGCACGCCCTTCGACTTCCGCAAGCCCGTCGCGATCGGCGCCCGCATCGACGCGGCCGACGAGCAGCTCCGGGCGGGCGGCGGCTACGACCACAACTACGTCCTGCGGGGCAAGGCGGGCGAGCTGCGCCTCGCCGCCCGGGTGACCGAGCCGAAGAGCGGCCGCGTCCTCGAGGTCTACACGACGGAGCCCGGCCTGCAGTTCTACTCGGGCAACTTCCTCGACGGCTCCGTGAAGGGCAAGTCCGGCCGGCCCTACGTCAGGCGCGGCGGCTTCTGCCTCGAGGCCCAGCACTACCCCGACTCGCCGAACCAGCCGTCGTTCCCGCCGGTCGTCCTGCGGCCGGGGCAGACGTACCGGCAGACGACCGTCTATCGGCTGACCGTCGCCCGCTGAACGCGACGGTCAGCCGATCTCTGGTCCGTCTCGCAAGGCCCAGAGGAAGGCCCGAGCAAGGCCCTGTCGAGGGCTTCGTCCCCACGAGCCCCCGTGGGACCGAGACCGTGGTCGGTCGACGAGTCGGCCTAACTGCTTGTCCATCAATGACGAGCGGCCTTCTGCTCAGCAGACTTGACAGGACCTCACTCAAGCCATCAGGATATTCCCGGTCGCTCTGACGCGGCCCCTGGAGACCTCGCGTGAGCAAGATCATCGGCATCGATCTCGGGACCACCAACTCGGTCGTCGCGGTCATGGAGGGGGATTCCCCGACCGTCGTGACCAACCCCGAAGGCGGGCGCACCACCCCGTCGGTCGTGGCCTTCGCCAAGGGGACGGGCGAGCGTCTCGTCGGCCAGGTCGCGAAGCGCCAGGCGGTGACGAACCCGGAGAACA
>CAZLRF010000058.1:0-29223 GCA_964561785.1 uncultured Acidobacteriota bacterium
CTCGCCACACGGATCGGCTGGGGGTTGAAGTAGGAGGCCGTCGCCGTGCCGTCGGCGCTCACGCCGGACACGGACAGCACGTAGCCGCCGTCGGGACGGACCCAGTTGCCGACGAGCGAAGCGTACTCGGCGGGCGTCGAGCCGCCGGCCGCGGCGCTCCCCGCGGCGGGACCCGTCGCCATCGGGGGCGACGGGCGCCAGGTGGCCCAGACGAGCGCCGCCGCGACCGCGACGACGGCGACCGCGACCAGCAGGCGTCGGCGCGGGACGCTCCCCTTCGCCGGCTCACGGCTCGTGCGCCTCGATCTCGTCACGCGCCCACTGTACGCCACTCCGGCGACGTTTGCTGCGACTCGCGTGGCGGATCAGCCGAGAGCTCATGTCCCGGACGGCGCGGGCCGGGGCGGCTGCTCATCGGCCTTGTACCGCCCTCCAGATCTGAGTAAGATGGAATCATGAAAACGACCGTGGATATTCCTGAGAGTGAGCTTCAGGATGCCATGCGGTTCACCCGCGCCCGCACCAAGAAGGAGGCCGTCGTCACGGCCATAGCCGACTTCAACCAGCGCCGTCGCATGGCGGAGCTCGCGAAGAAGGCCGGGTCCTGCCCCGGCCTCATGACCACCGGCGAGCTTTCGCACCTGCGCCGGCGGGGATAGCCGTGGTCCTCGTCGACACGTCGTCCTGGATCCACTTCCTGCGGCCCGACGGCGACGCCGCAGTCCGGACGCGCGTCGAGGCGGCCCTGCGGGCTGGCAGCGCCCGTTGGTGTCCCCTCGTCCGCCTGGAGCTGTGGAACGGGGCGGGCGGCGAGCGGGAAAGGAAGGTCCTCCGGGAGTTCGAGCGCCTCATACCGGATCTCCCGATCGACGCGGAGACGTGGAGGGAGGCCTGCGATCTGGCGCGCCGCTGTCGTGGCGCCGGCGTGACCGTCCCGGCTACCGACATCCTGATCGCCGCTTGCGCACGTCGGAACGGAGCCGAGATCGAGCACGCCGACGGCGACTTCGACGCCATCGCGCGCGTCCTGGCTACCCCTTGATCGTGACGACCGGGAGGAGCTTCGCGACCCGCCGGGCGAGTCCGGCTCTCTCGGTGGCCTCGACCACCTCGGTCACGTCCTTGTAGGCCCCCGGCGCCTCCTCGGCCACGCCGCGCAGCGAGGGGCTCCGGATCAGGATGCCGCGCGCCTCGAGGTCCTCCACCACCTTCTTCCCCTGCCAGTGCTTGAGCGCCTGGTGCCGGCTCATCGCCCGGCCCGCGCCGTGGCACGCCGAGCCGAAGCTCGCCCGCATTCCCGCCGCGGTCCCCGCGAGGACCCAGCTCGACGTGCCCATCGTGCCCCCGATGAGGACCGGCTGGCCGACCGCGCGGAGCCGGCCGGGGAGGCCGGGGTGCCCCGGGCCCCAGGCCCGCGTCGCGCCCTTGCGGTGGACGTAGACCTCGCGCGAGCGGCCGTCCACCTCGTGGGTCTCGACCTTGCAGGTGTTGTGGGAGACGTCGTAGAGGAGCGTGAGGTCCGACCGCGGGACGACCGAGGAGAAGGCCTCGCGCGCGAGGTGGGTGAGGACCTGGCGGTTGGCGAGGGCGACGTTGATCGCGGCACGCATCGCGCCGAGGTAGTGCTCGCCCTCCTTCGACCGCACGCTCGCGCAGGCGAGCTCGCGGTCGGGCAGATCGATCCCGTGGCGGCGGCCGGCGTCGAGCATCTCGCGCAGGGCCTCGGTGCCGATCTGGTGGCCGAGCCCCCGCGAGCCGCAGTGGATCGAGACGACCACGTCGCCCCGCGCGAGGCCGAACGCCTCGGCCGCCGCCGCGTCGTGGACCTCGGCGACCTCCTGCACCTCGAGGTAGTGGTTGCCGGAGCCGAGCGTCCCGACCTCGTCGCGCATGCGCGTCTTCGCCCGCTCCGACACGGCCTCCGGGCGGGCGTCCTTCATCTGCCCGCCCTCCTCGATCCACTCGAGGTCGCCCCGCTCGCCCCAGCCCCTCTCGACCGCCCAGCGGGCGCCGCCTCGCAGCATGCGGTCCATCTCCTCCGCGGAGAGGCGAATCCGCCCCCGGCTGCCCACGCCGGCCGGGATCGCGCGGAACAGCGCGTCGGCGAGGTCCTTCTTGCGCGGCTCGACCTCGGCGCGGGAGAGCCGCGTCCGCAGGCAGCGCACGCCGCAGGAGATGTCGAAGCCGACCCCGCCCGCGGAGACGACGCCCTCGTCGGGGTCGAAGGCGGCGACGCCGCCGACCGTGAAGCCGTAGCCCCAGTGCGCGTCGGGCATGGCCATCGAGGCCCTCACGATGCCGGGCAGCGTCGCCACGTTCGTGACCTGCTCGAAGACCTTGTGGTCCATGTCCCGCACGAGCGCCTCGCTGGCGAACAGAACCCCCGGCACCCGCATCCTCCCGCGGGGCTCGATCACCCACTCGAACTCCGACCGCCGCCTCAGGAGAGAGAGGTCCACGCCCGTCCTCCGCTCACACGTCCACCACGCACTCCACCACCCGGCCCCGCCCCTCGCGCGCCACCCGCAGGCCCGTCCACGTGGCGCCCTTCACCTCGACCGCCGGGTGGTGGCGCGAGACGTCCACCGGCTCGCCGAACGCGCGCGCGCGCAGCTTCCTTCCCTCGATCGACACCTCGTACCGCGCGAAGACGACGCGGCGCGTCGCCATCTCGTAGACGAGCGCGTTCAGCCAGTCGAAGAGGAGCGTGTCGGCGTCGGGGGCCTCGCACGCGATCTCGACGGAGAGGACCTCGCGCACGCCCGCGGGGTCGGTGAGCACCGAGGTGAGCGCCCGGCCCGCGTTGGCGAACGCCTCGGCGAGGGTCGCCCCGCGGCCGCGCACGCCGATGTCGGCGTCGTGCTCGAACGTCTCGAACGCGGGCGGGGACGTCACGGGGAGGGCCTCCCCGCCACTATAGCGCCGCCTCGACGGGCGTAGAATCCTCGACTGGAATGCACTACCGCCACACGCAGCCGGGCTGGGTGATCCTCGGCGCGGTCGGGATCGGCTCCCTGCTGGCCGTGGCGACCTTTCCCCCTGGCGCCGGGCGCGCCGGTCTCGCGCTCATGGGGGGCATCCTCGCCGCGGTCGCCCTCGTCTTCGGGGCCCTCACCGTCGAGGTCGACCACGAGTCGATCCGCCTTCGCTTCGGCGTCGGCCTCGTGCGCAAGCGCATCCCCCTCGCCGACGTCCTCGCCTGGCGCGCGGTGCGCAACCCCTGGTACTCGGGCTGGGGCATCCGGCTGGGCCCCCGCGGCGTGCTGTGGAACGTCTCGGGCTTCGACGCGGTGGAGCTCGACCTGCCGGGAGGACGGCGCTTCCGCGTCGGCACCGACGAGCCCACCGAGCTCGTGGCCGCGATCTCCCGCGCGCGCGGCGTCGCGGCCTCTCCGCCCCCGTCCACCGTTCCCGGCGAGCGCGGTGCGCTCGTCCGCTGGCTGCCGCTGCTCGCCGTCCTGGGGCTGCTCGCGGCGGTCCTCGTCCCGCTCTTCTGGTTCCAGATGAGACCCCCCGGCGTGTCGGTGTCCCCCGAGGGCTTCGAGGTTTCGACCCCGTTCTACGCGGCGCGCTTCGCGGCCTCCGAGATCGAGGCCGTCTCCCTCGAGCCGCGCCTGCCGCGCGTCCTCGCGCGGACGAACGGCTTCGCTGCCGGCGGGAGCCTGCGCGGCCACTTCCGCCTCGAGGGGCTCGGACAGGGCCGGCTCTACGTCGAGCAGGGCCACGCCCCGTACCTCCTCGTGCGCGTGCGGGACGGCTTCGTCTTCGTGGGCTTCGCCGAGCCGGAGAGGACCCGGGCCCTCTACGAGGAGATGGCCCGCACGTGGCCGGAGCGCGTGGCCACCGGCGCGCCCTGATTCACGCGCTACGACGCGGGCAGCCTGCGCGTTCGGACGCCCCGTGGCGTGACCACCGATACGAGTCGCGCGAGATCTTCGAGCCGAGTCCGAGCCAACAGCAGGTCCGTCAGCTCCACGAGCGGTCGGATCCCATCCTGGTCGGGCCGAAGGACCAGGACCCCGGCGTGGGTGCCGGGAGGATACGCACGGATATCCCCGAACCCCTTGTCACCCGTCACCAGGAAGCGCCCCTCTCTCTGCACGGCCACCCACAGGGCGGCGTCCTTCCAGCCCGACATACCCGCTCCACGACACCGACGGCGTCGTGACCCGCCTCTCGCAGGCCGTGGACCACCGCGGGTGGAAGATCCTCGTCGACCTTGATCCTCACGTGAGCGGCGCCACCATCTCGAACCGAAGAGCCTCGGCCGCGTAGGCCAGTGCCGCCCGGACGTCCTCCAGCGTGAGCTGGGGGTACGCGCGCCGGATCTCTTCGGTGGACATGCCGTCTGCGAGGCTGCCGACGATCAGCGCGACCGGCAGACGTGTCCCCCGAATACACGGCTCACCGTGCCTCACCTCCGGATCGACGGTGACGCGGTCGCGCCAGGTTACCCGAGTCATCATGCCTCTATCCGAGATCATACTCCCGCGCCTCCGCGCGCAGCGTCGCCGTCATGACGTGCGCAGCGCCGGGGGCGAGCGTGACCGCGTCGTCCCCGGCGTTCGCCGTCTCGACGCAGAGCATCCCGGTCCACTCGTCGTCGCCGAAGTCCGGCATCGCCTTCGCCTTGGCGACCCAGGGGTTCCAGACCACGGTGGTCGAGGAGCCCGTCTTCTCGACCACGAGGCGCCGCGTCCAACCCGGGTCCTCGATCCTCACCGTGCCCGTCGCGGCGTTGTAGACGCGGTCGGTCTCCGCCGCGATCGCGATGGGCCCCGGCTCGCCGGGCTTCCGGGCCATGGCCGCGGTCTTGTCGACGAAGCCCACGCCCTCGAGCCCGTGGACGCGCACCTGCCGGACGTCGGACACGGCGAAGTAGGAGTGGAGCGCGGCCTCGAAAGTCGCCGGAGCGGAGTCGACGCTGCGGACCGCGAGCTCCATCCGCAGCGCGCGTCCCACCGTCAGGGTGAGCGCGAGCCCCAGCTCGCGCGGGAAGCCGCCCCGCGCGGCCGCCTCGGGCGTCAGCTCGAGGACGGCTCGCAGGGCGCCGTCGGCCGCGCGGTCGACCGAGGCGAGCGCCCACGGGAGGATGCGGGCGAAGCCGTGCAGCGGCGCCTCGGGCGCGTCCTTCTTCGGCCCGAACCACGGGAAGCAGATCGGCACGCCGCCCCGGATCGGCTTGCCCGCCTCGAAGCGGCTCTGTGCGCTCATCCAGAGGACGGGCTTCTCGCCCTTCGGCTGGAAGTGGGCCACGTGCGCCCCCTGGAGGTAGACGAGGGCCTCGCCCTCGAAGGCCGAGAGGACCAGCCGCTCGAGCCCGCCGTTGCCCGTCTCGAGCCGCGCGCCGCCGGGGAGTCGTTCCATGGCGCTCGAGTGTAGTCCATACCGGCGACGCGCTACGATGCGCCATGTCCTCCCTCCGTCGCTCGCTCCTTTACGTGCCCGCGTCTTCCGAGGCCATGCTGCGCAAGGCCGGCACCCGCGGGGCCGACACGTTGATCGTGGACCTCGAGGACGGGGTCCTTTCGGACGCGAAGGCCGCGGCGCGCGAGCAGGCCGAGCGCCTCTGGCTCGAGGTGGACCTCGCCGCGGGCGAGGTGCTGCTGCGCGTGAACGCGCCGCTCACGCCCTGGCACGAGGACGACCTCGCGGCGGCCGCGCGGATCCGCCCGGCCGGCCTCGTCCTGCCGAAGTGCGAGGAGCCTTCGGCCGTGGCCGCGGTGGCGGCGCGCCTCGACGGAATCCCGCTGTTCCTCATGATCGAGACGGCCCGCGGAGTCCTCGCGGCCGCCGAGCTCGCCCGCCTGGACGGCGTCGCCGGCCTCCTCTTCGGCGGGGCCGACTACCGCGCGAGCGTCCGCGCCTCGCGCGACGCAGAGGAGACCGAGCTGCTCGTGGCCCGGGCGACTCTGGTCCTCGCCGCGCGCGCCGCCGGCGTCGAGGTCTTCGACACGCCCTTCTTCGACTACCGCGACGCGGCCGGCCTCGAGCGCAGCGCCCGCCGGGCCCGCACCCTCGGCTTCGACGGAAAGACCGCCGTCCACCCCGCCCAGGTGCCGGTCCTCAACCGGGTCTTCTCACCGACGGAGGCCGAGTTCGATCGGGCCCGGCGGATCGTCGCGGCCCTCGAGGCGGCGGCGAAGGAGGGCCGCGGCGTCGCCACCGTGGACGGCGAGATGGTGGAGGCGCTTCACGCGCAGGAGGCTCTGCGCACGCTCGAGCGGGCGCGACGGGCGGGCTGAGGCCGCGGCGGGGCGACGCCCCGCTCAGAACCGGAAGTAGATGAACGCCTTCTCGGTCGCCCCCCAGAGGAGGTTCGTGACCGTGGCGAACGCCACGGCGCAGGCCGTCCAGACGGCGCCCCGGCCGACCCACGCCCAGCCCGGTCCGGCTGCCGTCCGCTCCGGCGGGGTCGCGGCGAGGGGGACCCTGAGAACGTCGACCAGCACCAGGGTGGCCGCCCCGAACACGAAGCCAAGGGACGGCGGAGCCCATTCCCCCTGGCCGAGGGCGCGGTAGCAGTCGACGACGGCGGCGAGGCCGTCCGCCCGGAAGGGGACCCAGGCGAGGAAAACGGCGACCCAGACGAGCGGCACGGCGAGCGCCGCCGGCGCTCGCCGCCAGAAGCCGCGTGTCGCGCCCTCCAGCAGGACGAGCGCCGCGTGCATCGCCCCCCAGAGGAGGAACGTCCAGCCCGCGCCGTGCCACAGGCCGCTCAGGACCATGGTGAGGACGACGTTCATCCGCTGCCGCGCCGCACCGAGTCGGTTCCCGCCGAGCGGCACGTAGACGTAGTCGCGGAACCACGTCGAGAGCGAGATGTGCCAGCGATGCCAGAAGTCCCGGAAGCCCCGCGCCGCGTAGGGCCGGTCGAAGTTCTCCATGAGCGAGACGCCGAGGGCGTGGCTCGCCCCCTGGGCCATCCGGCTGTAGCCGCTGAAGTCGCCGTAGATCTGAAGCCCGAAGGCCACGATGCCGAGCACCGCGTCGGAGGAGGAGGCGCCCCTCGGGGCGTCGAAGAAGGCGTCGGCGGTGTGGGAGAGGACGTCGGCGGCCAGCTTGCGGATCCACCCCTCGGCGAACAGCGCCGCCGCGTGGGGCAGGCGGGCCCCGAAGCCCGCCTTGCGCTCCTCCACCGAGACGAGCTGGGGCAGGAGGTGGGCCGGCCGCTCGATCGGGCCCGCCACGAGCTGCGGGAACCACGACACGTACAGAGCGTAGTGGACGAGGTTGCGGCAGGCCGGGATGCGCCCGTAAAGCACGTCCATCACGTAGGCGAAGGACTGGAAGACGTGGAAGCTGATGCCGATCGGGAGCAGCACGTCCACCCGGGGCAGCTGCACGGGCAGGCCGAGGAGGTCGAGGGCGGCGCCCGCCGTCTCGAGGCCGAAGTTCGCGTACTTGAAGTAGCCGAGGGTCCCGAAGTTCACGGCGACGCTCAGGAGGACGGCGTGCCCCCGCGAGCGGAACCGGTCCGCGAACAGGGCGATCGCCCAGTCCGAGAGCGTCAGCAGGAGCAGCAGGACCACGTAGTACGGCTG
This sequence comes from uncultured Acidobacteriota bacterium, assembly GCA_964561785.1. Lineage (GTDB taxonomy): Bacteria > Acidobacteriota > Vicinamibacteria > Fen-336 > Fen-336 > DATBSL01. Next base: position 7,545 of record CAZLRF010000058.1, read on the forward strand.
GATGTAGCCGTAGAAGACGTAGGAGGCGATCGTGAGCGCGCTCAGCAGCCACGGGCCCCGCAGGAGCGCGTACAGCAGGACGACGACGCCGAAGAGGATCGCGAAGTCGGGGGTGTGGAAGAGCACCGTCTAGTCGCCCCCGCCGCGCGGCCGGCGCAGGTCGCGGTCGATGCGCGCCGCGACGAGACGGCCCAGGGTGGCGTTGCCCGCGGGCGTCAGGTGCACCCCGTCCGGCGTGAAGTCGGGCGAGGTCCGCGGCGACGCGGCCCGGGACGCCTCGAACATGTCGACGACCCCGGCCGAGCCCCGGGCCGCCACCCGTCGCACGACCCGGGTCACGAGCTGGACCTCGGCGGCGAGGGCCGCCCTCTCGCTGCCGTGGACGCGTGCCGCCTCAGCGAGGAAGTCCCGGGCGCTCATGCTCTCGTACTCCTCGTCGGTGAAGTCGAAGTAGGGTCCGTAGGGCGTCACGAAGTACAGGGCGATGCCCCGCTCCGCGCAGAAGGCCGCCATCGCGGCGAGCGGGGCGGCGAGCTCGCTCTCGCGCCTCGCCTCCCAGGCGCTCACGTCCTCCGGCGGGGCCGCCGCCGGGGCCTCGGGAGGGGCGGCGGCGGAGCGGGGGAGCGCCGGCCTGCGCGCGGGCCCGCGCTCGCTCGCCTCGAGCGAGCGGGGCCGCAGCGGCAGGCCGGTCGCGCGCCGGACCCATCGGCGCGCCCGCCGGGGATCGTCGAGGAGCGCGAGAAGGGCGCTCGTCTCCGATCCGCGCCGCAGGAGGCTCTTCCACGGCCCGGGCCTCTCGGTCCCCGCCTCGGGCGCGAGGGGCTCCACGGACGGCCACGCGGGCAGGGCCACCTGGAGGTCCAGCACGGTCACCACCACGTCCGGCCGGAACTGGTGCACGTAAGCCTGCAGCTGGGCGGACACGTTGACGATCGTGAACGCGTGGGTCCCGAAGTTCAGGACCTCGGCGCGGTGGCCGGCCGCCCGCAGCTCGCGCTCGACGGCGGCGGGGATCGTGTCCGCGAAGCGCAGGCCCATGCCGTACGCGACCGACGAGCCGAGGACGGCGACGCGCAGCGACCCCGGCGGCGGCACGAGCGGGTAGGAGCGGGGCGAGTGCATCCCCAGCTCGTTGGTGACGATCTCCTCCTCGCCGGACACGGAGGGCCGGAGGCGGAAGCCGGTCCAGCCGTCGGGGATGGCGCGGGACAGCTCGGCCGCGCCGCGCGGCCGCGCTCCGCCCGCGCGCAGGACCAGCTCGGCGCTGGCCGCCAGCAGCCCGACCACCACCACCGCGGCGAGCGACAGGCGGAGGACGCCGCCGGCCACGGCGCAGACGTGCGACCCGGGCCCCGGCCGCGGCGCCGCGAGGGCGGGTGAGGCGGTGCTCTCGGCCAACCCTCCGATTCTACCCGGGGGGGCGTGCGGGGCGATCCGAGGGACGATCACCGGGCGCATGGAGCTCGCCGCGGGGACGGGGAGCACGAGGGCCACCGCTTCCTCGTCATGGAGCGGCTCGAGGGCGAGACCCTCGCCCGGCGCCTCGCCCGGGGGCCCCTCGACGCGGCGCAGGCCCTGCGCGTCGCCCGGGAGCTCGCCTCCGCCCACCGCCGCGCGATCGTCCACCGCGACGTCAAGCCGGCGAACCTCGTCCTCACCGGACACGGGGCGAAGCTCCTCGACTTCGGCCTCGCCAAGGGGCGCGAGGAGCCCGCCGCGGGCTCGGGCGAGGCCACGCTCGCCGCGCTCGAGTCGGACCCGGCGCTCGAGAGCCTCCTCGCCCGCCCGGAGATGGGGCGCCGCCTGGCGGTGGTGGCCGAGCGCTCCCGGCTGGATGCCTGAGCGCCGACGTCACCTCTCTTCGAACAAGCCGTCGCGGAAGGCGACGAGGCACGCGAGCTGCCGGTCCCGGTCGCCGGGAGGCATCTGAGAGACGAGGCGGAGCGGACCGTCAGCGTCCGTCTCCGGGAGCAGGATGCGCGAGATCTCCCGGAGCGCGAGCGCCGGTTCGCCACCATGCGACACAACCTGGCGGGCGTCGCGGCCCAGCATCCGTGCCGCCGCCAGGTCCAGGTCGTATCCGAAGGAGGCCAGGGCGGCTTCGCACTCCGGCCCGTACAGTCGATCGTGGTTGCCCGCGTCGGCGTAGTACAGGAGCAGGGTCCAGAGGTCCGATGCGTCCTTCCGTGTCTCGTAGCGTCGATCGTCCCAGGCCCACAGCTTCAGAAGCGCCAACGCGGGCAGGGGCGCGACGAGGACCGCCTCTCCTCCCGGCAGCCGGACCGGCAGTGCGCTCGCCAGCGCCTCCGCAAAGCCCCAGACCCGCATCGCCTCGAAACCACCGATGGGCCACTCGATGGTCCGGTCCCCTCGCTCCACACCGCCGAAGGGGACGATGTCCAGGCGATGGTCTCCGAAGTACAGGCGATGCGGGGGGCCTTCCGCCCGGAAGAGACGAGAGTCGACGAGGCGCTGCCTCAGCGCGAGGAAGCTGTCCCAGTCCCGGACGGCGACGGCGACGGCGACGTCGGTGTCCTCCGTGGCGCGCAGAACGACGACGCCGTGGAAGTGGACGAGCAGCACGTCCCGCGCGGCCGCCCTAACGAGGAGCATCGTGGCGCCTCCCGCCTGCTTCCGCACCGCGGCCAGCAGCCGAGCGAGCGGCTGCAGGGCGGCCCGGTCAGACAAGTCGATCGGCGATGCCGCCACGCAGCAGCCCCGCAATCTCCAGGCAGCGTGCCTCTCCGCTCGCCAGCAGGTCCGCGTAGACGAGCAGGTCCGGCACCAGTCCTGGCTTCTCCCCTCGAAACGTCCAGAAGCGTCGCCTCACCTCGACGTTGCCGTCCGGGTCCGCCCTCAGCTTCAGCCCGACGACGAGCGGCGGCTTCAGCTCGGCGACGTAGAACGTCGCGGTCGCTGGCCGCAGCCGTCCCGTGAGCCGCGCGGCAGCGAGCTCTCCGCCGACGAGGACCTCCGGGTCCCCGGCGACGCTGCCCTGCAGGGCCGGCACGTCGCCTCGAAAGCGTCCGAGGAGAAGGCGAGGTCGCAGCGTTCGCGCGTACGCCTCCGTCCACTGTCCCAGGAGCCGCTCGCCGTCGATCAGGCGCCGCTGCCCGGCCACGGTCGCAACGAACCCGAGCTTGGGCAGTTCCGCCATGACCCATCCCACGGCGCCGTGCGCGACGCCGGCAGCGGCGGCGATCGCCCGGTATGGCTGGCCCACGAGTTGCGGCCTCGCCAGAAGCGCGAAGACGACCTTCAGTCCCGCCGGCTGGAAGGTGCGCCCCCGCTCATGGGCGATGCGCCGCTCGCGTGGCCTTTGCCCCTTTATGAAGACGAAGAGAGGCGGACGGTTCAAGAACGCGTTTCCCGCGGCATCGATGAACTCGACGCCGTGAGCTCGCAAGGCGTCGGCGAGCGGAGGCGTCACGTGATCTGCGACCAGCAGCGGGTTGCCGCGGAGCGCGCGGAGCCGGTGGATCACCGGTCCGAGCGTGACGGGGCGAAGTCCCCGCGTGAGCTCGGCGACGAATCGGACGCGGTCCCTTCCCACGCGCAGCTCCAGCTCCGCATCGCCTCCGCGGTCGGCGGTGCGGCGCGGCCGGTTCACGGGGCGCAACCGCAGTCCGACGGGGCCGAGGGCGTCGAGCGCCTTCCGTAGCAGGATCGGTCCGTCGGGCGTGTCGTCCACGCATTCCCATTGTCCACGCGTCGTGGACGACGGTCAAGAGTGGACGAAGGCGCCCGGGTGCATGCCCCCGGCGGGCGCCCGGAGGTGGGGCACCTCCCGGCGGTGGGGGCCGAGCGCTCCCGGCTGGATGCCTGAGCGCCGAGGAGCTGGTCACATCTCTCGGGGCGTCGGGCGACGCCCTACGCGGTGCGCTTCTTGGCGATGTCGACCAGCAGGCGCAGCGTCTCGAGAATGCGCTCCGCGCTTCAGAAGTGCTCCCAGATCTCGCCGTCCACGAACACGGCGTGCTGGAAGGCGCCCCGCAGGTTCGCTTAGCGGTTGGGCCGGATGGCGCCCGAGAAGTCCTGCTCCGGGATCTCCCTCAGGGATTCTTCCGACGGTTCAGTCGGATTCTCGTCTTCGCTCATCACAGCCGCCAGGGCGCTCGCATCTCGCGCAGGGGCAGGTGGCGGTTCGCGTCGTCGTCGCCCACGAAACGCTCGGCCTTCGGGTCCCAGGTCAGGCGGCGGCCGGTGCGGGTCGCGATGTCCGCGAGGTGGCACAGCACGTCGGCCTGGAAGGCGTCCTCGACGTGAGCGATGGCCGGCCGGCGGGCGCGGACCGCCTCCAGGAAGTCCTGGGCGTGGTAGGTGCTGCGCGGGAGCTGGACCGCGTAGGCGTCCTCGCGCTCCCTGACGAGCCCGGCGGGCTGCGACGCGATGTGCTCGCGGTCGACGAGCACCCAGCCGTCCGTTCCCTCGAACGCGGTGCCGTGGTCGAGGGTGCGGCCGTACCTCTCTCCCCACAGCCGCGCCTTGCGGATCTCCTCGCCGACGTTCGCCGCGATCGGGAGGCCGCGGTAGCTCATCGTGACGCCGCTCGCGAAGCGGTAGTCGACGTTCCACGCGGTCTGGGTGTCGCAGGCCCCCTCCGCGGGGATCGTGGCCGTGCCGCTCACCTCGAGCGGTCCGTCCATCATCCCGGGGTAGCCCCAGTGGGCGATGTCGATCGGGTGGACGCCCCAGCCCGCGATGAAGCCCAGCGTGTAGTCGGAGTTGAACCACCAGGTCTTGCGAGCGCCGTCGTTCGAGCACATCTCGCCGCGGTGCGGCTTCCAGGGGGCGGGCCCCACCCAGCGGTCGTAGTCGAAGCCGGGGGGGACGGGGGTCTCGTGCGTGGCGCCACCCGGCACGCTCCCGATGCACCAGACGTTGATGGCCGTGAGCCGGCCGATCCGGCCGTTGCGGACGATCTCGCAGGCGCGGCGGAAGAACTCGCCGGAGCGCTGCTGGGTCCCGAACTGGAAGACGCGGCCCGTCTCCCGGACCGCGGCCCGCAGGGCCTGGTCCTCGGCCACGCGGAGCCCCATCGGCTTCTCGAGGTAGACGTCCTTGCCCGCGCGCACCGCGGCGATCGCGATGGGGACGTGCCAGTGGTCGGGCGTCGCGACGATCACCGCGTCGACGTCCGGCCGGGCCAGCACCTCGAGAAAGTCGGCGTGGGACGCGCACGAGCGGTCCTGGTAGTGCGCGTCGACGATCTCGCGGGCCGCCTGGCGCTGCTCGGCCTTCGCGTCGCACACGGCCACCACGCGTGCCGTCTCCTCGACGAGGAAGCCCTTCATCACGCCCTGGCCCTGGGGACCCGAGCCGATCAGGGCCACGCCGATGCGTTCGTTCGGGCCGGTCCCCCGGGCCCCGCCGAGGGCCGAGGCGGGCACGATCGCGGGGAAGCCGAGGCCGGCGAGGGACGCCGCCCCGGCCTGCCCGAGGAATCGCCGCCGGCTGGGGTCGTGGGGCCTCTCGCGCCTGGCCATGATGCCCTCCTGCGCCGGCGCTCGACGTGGGCCGGTCGCGGCAGGATTGTACTGCCCGCTCGAGGGTGCCTCAGAGTCGCTTCATCGGACCCGGCGGGACGCCCTTCGAGCCGTTCGTGTACTGCGCCTCCCACAGAGGGTCGGTGAGCGCCCAGAAATCCCGATCGAACCGCTCGAGCCCCTCGTGCCACCGCGGGTCGAGGAGCGCCTCCCGGGCGTCCTCGTCGGTCGCGCGCGCGTCGTGGACGGCCATGATCCGCCGGAAGTCCGCGTGGTGGTCGCGGATGAGGCAGGGGGCGATCCAGTTCCGGCAGCTCGGGCAGCGCTCGTGCGACTCGCGGTAGCCGTACTCGCGCTGCCAGCGCCGGATGTCCGCGAAGAAGGGGTGCGCCCACACGTCGTCGAGCGAGCCCTTCCGCGCGAAGACGTCCTTCACGTTCACCGGCGAGTAGGGGAAGAAGACGCAGGGGCTCACGTCGCCGTTCCAGTTGACGTGGAAATATCCGCCGGGTCGCCCGGCGGCGAGGCACCCGTTCGAGCCCGTCGCCCCGTTCCAGAAGTCGACCACGAAGAGGTGGCGCTCGCGGATGAGCGCCCACGTGCGCTCGTAGAGCCGGAAGCGCTGCTCGGCGGTCATCATGAGGTCGAGCGTCCAGGCCCGCCCGATCGGCATGTAGTGGAAGACGAACGCGTAGAGCACGCCCAATCGGTCCACGAACAGCTCGAGCACCTCGTCGGAGAGGATCTCGTCGGCGTTCTCGCGCGTCGCGGTGAGCGAGATCCCGAAGAAGACACCCTCGCGCCCCAGCCGCTCCGCGGCGGCCACGATCCGGTCGAAGACACCCGCTCCCCGACGGGCGTCGGTGCGCTCCCTCATCCCCTCGATCGAGAGCGCGGGGCTCAGGTTGCCGAGCGCGCCCAGGCGGCGGGCGAGGGCGTCGTCGATCAGGGTGCCGTTCGAGTACACGAGGAAGAAGCAGTCGGGGTGCGCCTCGGCCAGCTCGAGGAGGCCCCGCCGGCCGTCCCTCCACACGAGCGGCTCCCCGCCGGTGATCACGAAGAAGCGGTTGCCCCACTCGTCGTGCGCCTCCTGCACGAGGCGGTCGACGGTGGCCCAGTCGAGCCGCTCCCGGTGCTCGCCGGAGTTCGCGTAGCAGCCGACGCAGGCGAGGTTGCAGGCCTTGCCGGGGCTGATCGCGAGGAAGTCGGGCGGGGTCATCCCGAGGTGCCGCGCGCGGAAGCGGTCCTTGGCGCTCTCGTCGCCGCGATGCACGAGGACGTCCGCGTAGAGCGTCTTCAGAAGCGCCCGCAGGGCCGGCCGGCCGAGCCTGCGCTCGGCGAGAGCGCGCTCGGCCGTGTGGAGCAGCGCGAGGCCCAGCGAGACCTTGTCCTGCTCGACCGCGGGCGGGTGGCGCAGCTCCGACGCGGGTCGATCGGCCCGCGCCCGGAGCCTCTGCTCGGCGCGGTCCGCCACCCTCCGGCGGAGCGGGCCGAAGCCCCCGAGCGTACGCGCGCTCCAGGCGAGGGCGTCGAACGTCCAGTCACCGAGGACACCGTCGTTGCGCCGCATGTCTTCCTCCCGGTCGTGATGCGGTGCGTTGAGCTCTCCCCGATTCTGGCGCCACGTCGCCGCCGAAGCTCAATGGGCCATACTGAGCCGTTCGAACCATGTGCGCCCGTCGTGCTTCCGGGCGTAGACTCCTCGTCGAGCGAGGAGCCCGGATGGCGTCGAAGCGATCGATCGATTCGTTCCTCTCGTGCCGGCGGATCGCGGTCCTAGGCGTCTCGCGCGACCCGCGGGACTTCAGCCGGTCTCTCTTCCGGGTCTTCGTCGAGCGCGGCTACGACGCGGTGCCGGTGAACCCCCACGGCGGGGAGGCGGAGGGGCGGGCCTGCGCCCGCGCGCTCGCCGAGGTGGCGCCGCCGGTCGAGGGTGCGCTCCTCCTCACCCCGCCCGCGGCCACGCTGCAGGCGGTGCGCGAGTGCGTCGACGCGGGCGTCCCCCGCGTGTGGATGCACCGGGGCGCCGGCCAGGGCGCCGTCCTCCCCGAGGCCGTCGCGCTGTGCCGCGAGAAGGGGATCGACGTCGTGGACGGGGAGTGCCCGTTCATGTTCCTGCCGCGGACGGGCTTCGTCCACGGCGTCCATCGCTTCTTCCGGCGTCTCGCCGGGAGCCTCGCGAGCTAGTCCGTGCGCCCCCGCCTGCGCCTGCTCGACGACGACACTCTCCTCGCGCGGAGCCTCGACGAGGCCCGCCACGTTCTCGCCACGGTCGGCGTCGCGGTCCCGAACGACGCCGCGGCCGCGCTCACGTCGCGATGCCGCTCGTCGGCTTCGTCGCCCCCGTGAAGGCGCTCCTGGGGGCGTGAGATGGACGACCTGCGGGCGAGGCTGGCGCGCGGCGAGGTGCTGGTGGGCGACGGGGCGTGGGGCACGCAGCTCATGCAGCGCGGGCTGCCCCCGGGCCGGCCCCCCGAGTGGTTCGCCCTCGAGCGGCCGGAGGTGATCGAGGAGGTCGCGCGGCTCTACGTCGAGGCGGGGGCCGACCTCGTGACCACCGACACGTTCGGCGGGACGTCCTTCCGGCTGAAGCTGCACGGGCTCGACGCCGAGCGGGCGCGGGTCAACCGCCAGGCGGTCGAGGCGGTCAGGCGGGCGGTCGCCGGGCGTGCCCTCGTCTCTGCCTCGGTCGGGCCCTCGGGCCAGATCCTCGAGCCCTACGGCGACACCTCTCCCGACGCCGTCGAGGCCGCGTTCGCGGAGCAGATCGACACGCTCGCCGCCGCCGGCGCCGACGTCCTGTGCATCGAGACGATGTCCGACCTCACCGAGGCGACGTGCGCGGTGAGGGCGGCCCGGGCGGTGGCGCCCCGGCTGCCGGTGATGGCGACGATGACCTTCGAGCCCGGCCCGCGGGGCTACTTCACCGTGATGGGCGTGAGCGTCGAGCGTGCGGCCCGCGGCCTCGAGGACGCGGGGGCGGACGTCGTCGGCTCGAACTGCGGGACGGGCATCGCGGACATGGTGGGGATCGCGCGGCTCCTGAGGGCCGCCACGGCCCGGCCCGTCCTCGTCCAGCCGAACGCGGGGCTGCCGCAGACCCGCGACGGGCCGCTCGTGTACGACGAGACGCCGGAGACGATGGCGGCGCGGGTCGCGGAGCTGCTCGACCTCGGCGTCGCGATCGTCGGGGGCTGCTGCGGCACGACGCCCGAGCACGTCCGCGCGATCCGGCGGGCCGTCGACGCCTGGCGCGAGAGCGCCCGCGCCGCCCGTCAGTAGCGGTAGCGTGCCTGGAGGAAGTCGACCCGGCCCCGCCGCGCCAGGTACACGAGGCGGTGCTCCTGGGTGATCCGACGCGAGAAGACGCCCGCCGCGAGGTCGCCGAGCGGCCGCGGCCGCCCCGGCCCCGACGCGGGGTCGGCGAGGGCGGCCTCGACGAGGACGAGCACCCGGCGGGCCACCGCGCGGTCCTCCTCCGCCCAGGACTCGAGGTCCTCCACGAACTCGCGCTGGAACACGGCCTGCCGCTCGGCCATCCCTCAGCGCTTGCGCAGGCCCACGTCCCGCCGCAGCGACGAGACCGAGCGCGCGCGGCCCGTGCCCTTCACCGCCCGGCGCAGGGCGGAGAGCAGACGCCGCGCGCTCTTCGGCGAGCGCAGGAGGTGGGCCGTCTCGAGGAGCCCGTCGAGCTCCTGCGCCGCCAGGAGCGCCACCGGCTCGCGGCCGCGCCGCCGGATCCGGACGATCTCCCGGTCCTCCGTCGCGCGGTCGAGCAGGTGCGCGAGACGCGCCCGGGCCTCCGTGTAGCTGACCTCCACGAGCGGATCATACTCCGATCCAGGCGTACAGGAAACCTGTACGCTAGACGAAACGCCCGACGCGGGGAAACCCGCCCGTCCCGCCGACCCGGTCGAAGCGACAAGAAAAGCTCCGACGGCCTATGGACAAGCCCGCCGGACCTGGGCTAGCCTACCCGGTATTCGAGGTGTCCCATGGCCGTGAAGATCCGCTGGCAGCCCCCCCTCGTCCCCGAAGAGCGCAAGAAGGCGCAGTGGGAGAACATCATCCGCTTCGAGCTGGGGGAGGGGATCGACGGCCTGGACGTCAGCCTTCGCTTCGCGGAGGACCGGCTGCGCTGGCAGCTCGACGCCTCGGGGCCCGCGGTGGCGAAGCCGGACTACGCCGCGGCGTACCGCGTCCGGCTCGTCGACGCGCTGCGCGCCGCCGGCAAGCCGGTCGAGTAGCTCAGCGCCCCAACAGGCTGCGTCCGGTCGCGTCCGGCAGCGCGATCCCCAGCAGCTCGGCGAGCGTCGGGGCGAGGTCGTAGGGCGTCGTCTCGCGGTCCCGGCGGCCCGCCGGGAACGGTCGTCCCCAGAAGACGAGCGGCACGTGCGTGTCGTACGCGTGGTGCGAGCCGTGGTGCGAGCCGCGCCCCGGGTCCCAGTGCATGAGGACGTTCGCGCGGGGGACGAGGAACGCGTCGCCCGATCGCTCGGGGTCGAAGTCGTTCCGAGCGTACTCCGTCGCGGGGAGGTCGGCCGGCCAGCGCTCGCGCTCCGAGACGAGGAGCACGGCCTCGATCTCCTCCGAGAACAGCGCCGCGACCGCCTTCGGAAGCGCGCGGTCGAGGTCCGCGAGGGTCACCGGCCGGTCCGCGGGACCGCACGGTCCCTCGACCGTGCGCATCGGGAAAGCCGGCCGGTTGTACGCCACGCTCCAGCCCTCGCCGCCGAAGACGGGGCGGCTCCCGGGGGCCAGGCACAGCTGGTCGCCGAGGTAGCGGTTGAGCCGCTCGTAGGCGTTCGGGCTCACCCGGCTCGTGTTCACGAGGCGCCCGCCGGTCGCGAGGGGGTTGCGGGCCCGCTCCGCCTCGGGGATCACCGCGAAGCCGTGGTCGGCCGACAGCGCGACGACGTACGAGCCCCTCGGCAGCGTCCGCTCGAGCGCGTCGAGCACGCGGCCGACCTGCACGTCCAGGCGGCGGATCGTGTCGAGGTTCTCCTCGGACTCGTTGCCGTAGCTGTGGGAGACCGTGTCCTGGGCGGAGAAGCCGACCATGAGGATGTCGGGGGCGGTGGAGCGGCCGAGGCGGAAGGGCTCGTCGAGGATGAACTCGATCGCGAGGTCCGCGGTGAGCTCGTCGACGATCGGGCTCACGTAGACGCCGTAGTAGTAGCCGCGCTCGCTGAGGCGAAGGTCGTGGGGGAAGCCGAGGCCGTTCGTGGGGAGCTGGAAGTCCCACATCGCGGCGGCGGGGGCCGGTACGGGCAGCGGGGGATCCCCGAAGCCGACCCGCGCCGGCGGCGCCGGGAGCTTCTCCCACAGCGTCCCGAACCGGACCGGGACCTGCGCCCCCGCCTTCGTCGCGTTGAAACGGCTGACCACGGCCCGTCCCGCCGAGCCGCTCAGGCCGAACGAGTCGTAGGCCGCCGATGTGACGAAGCGCCCCGTGTCCTGGTCGTACCAGTAGGCCACGTGCCGGCGGTCGCGCCCGGCCAGGAACACCGTCGTGCGGTCCTTGCCGGACACCACGACGACCCGCGAGGCGGGGCTCGCCTCGACCAGCCGGTCGCCGAGGGTCGGCACGCGCAGGTTTCCGGGGCCGGGGATCGTGGTCGAAGGCGGAAAGCTCTCGGCCGGGCGCCCGTGGCGCAGGTTGAACAGCGTGATCGCGTCCTCGCTGTCGAAGACGACCGTCTCCCCGTTCGGACCCTCGCCCATCCGCACGATCGATCGGCCGAGCTCGCCCGACCGCTCCCACAGCTCGAGCTCGCGGGACAGGGCGAACACGTAGAGCCGCCCGTCTCGTGCGACCTCGCGGTAGAACAGCGGCGGCTGGCCGGGGACGGCGTCCGTCGCCCACTGCTGTGCCGCCCCGACCGACCGCATCGACCCGTCCGGCCGCTGCTCGATCCACCGGTTGGCCACGACCCCCGTCACCCGGGGCGGCGCCCCGGTCGAGAGGGCGGCGTGGCCCGGGCTCGTCTCGGTGTTGAGATGGCGGTAGCGCGCGCCCGTCTCGAGCTGCCCCTCGTCGAGGAGCCGCTTGAGGCCCGCGACGTACCAGGGACGGTACTCCTCGAGCCGCGCGAAGGAGACCCCGTCGAGCGAGAGCACGACGGTGAGGGCGGGGCGCTCGGCGCGGGGCGCCGGGGTCGCCGCGGCGCGCGCCTGCGGCCGGGCGAGGGGCGCGAGGCCGAGCAGCAGCAGGCCGGCGAGGCCGGCGAGAAAGCGTCGCTTCGTCTCGATCGTCATCCGAACAGGCTCCTGTGGTCGAGAGGGTCCCGATACGGGAACACCTGAGCTTCGCCGTGCCCTGTGACGGGCGTGTGACGGTCGGGGGCTCGCGACTCCCGGCGTCGCTCCGGCGCCGCAAGCGTGAAAAGTCGTCAAGCAGCGCGACGAGCCGGGACGGCACCCGGCGCGCTCTCGTAGACTCCGCAAGCGGGCGAGAGTCCCGAAGGGGGGCAGTATGGCCGAGCGGGTTCTGGTGACGGGGGCGAGCGCGGGCTTCGGCCGGCTCGTCGTGGAGGCGCTCCTCTCGAGGGGGCACGTGGTGGTGGCCTCGATGCGCGGCGTCTCCGGGCGGAACCGCCGGGCCGCGGAGGAGATGGGCGCGAAGGGCGCCCACGTGGTCGAGATCGACGTCACCGACGGCGCGAGCGTCGACAAGGGCGTCGACGAGGCGCTCGCCCGCGCGGGCGGGCTCGACGTCGTGGTGAACAACGCCGGCGTCGGCGTCATCGGCTGGCAGGAGGCGTTCACGGTCGAGGACTGGAAGAAGGTCTTCGACGTCAACGTGTTCGGCGTGCAGCGGGTGAATCGCGCCGTGCTGCCCCACATGCGCGCGCGCGGCACGGGTCTCCTCGTCCACGTCTCGAGCATCCTCGGCCGCATGGTCATCCCCTTCTACGGGCCCTACAACGCCTCGAAGTTCGCCCTCGAGGCCCTCGCCGACAACTACCGGGTGGAGCTCTCGGGACTCGGCATCGAGTCGGTCATCGTCGAGCCCGGCGGCTACGGCACGGACTTCGGGAGGAACCTCGTGCCCGCCTCGGACGAGCCGCGCACCGCGTCCTACGGCCCCGCCGCCCAGGCGCCGCAGCAGGCCTTCGCCGCGTTCGAGAAGGTGCTCCACGGCCCGAACGCGCCCGACCCGCGCTGGGTGGCCGACGCCGTCGCCGACCTCGTCGCGAAGCCGCGAGGCGAGCGCCCGTTCCGAACGGTCGTCGATCGCCTCGGCATGGGCGCCGCCCTCGAACCCTACAACGAAGCCGCGGTGGCGATGCAGAAGGCCGTCTACGACGCGTTCGGGATGGCCGGCGCGCTGCAGCTCAAGCGCGGCTAGTCCCGCGGGGCTCAGCCCCGGGCGACCCCCGGCCGGATCCGCCGGCCGAGGACGCGCTCGAGGAGGCCCGGCACGTACGTGGTCGCGTCCGCCTGGTGCGGGAGGTGGTCGATCTCGGCGAGGAGACCGGCGGCGCGCAGGCGCGCCACGAGGTCCGGGGAGAGCGCCTCGTAGCCGAGCTCCGAGCGCACGTGGCGGTAGTAGTGGAGGTGCCGCGCGAAGTGCCGGCCGGGGATCCCGTAGGCGAGGAACACCGAGTACTTGGGGCCCTGGATGAAGCTCCCCGAGTGCACGATGCGCGGGTCGAAGACGATCGCGTCCCCGGCCTCCGCCGGGACCCACTCCGCGCGGCCCGCCACGGGGTCTCTCCCGAGCGCGAGCGCCAGCGCCTGCCGCCACGGCGCGGTCCGACGCTCGAGGTCGGCGAGGGCGGCCTCGTCCATCGCGCCCCCGTGCCGGTGGGAGCCCGGGACGAGGCCGAGGGCGAAGCGGCTCTCGGCGTGACGCTGGAGGTAGAAGCCGACCCGGGCCAGGCGGTAGGGCTCCTGCGACTCGTCCCAGTCTCCGCTCGAGCCGAGGGCACGGTTCACGCTGTCGCGGTGCCAGTTGACGGCGGAGAAGCCCACGTGCAGGTCGGTGTGCTGGAGGAAGCGGACGTCCTCTCCGAGCACCTCCCGCACGATCCCGAGCAGCCCGGGGAGGAAGACGAGGTCCCAGAACTCGCGGGTCTTCGAGACCCCGTCGGGCAGCGTCCACCCCCGGTAGACCCCGCGCCGGCGGAGAATCCCCCCGACGCGGAAGTCCTCGAAGGACGCCCGGGTCCGCCCGGAGAGCCGCTCGAGGTGCCGGGTCAGCTCCTCGACCCGCTCCGGCGCGAGCAGCCCCTTCGCGAGGACGAACCCGCGGTCGCGGAACTCGCGTGCCCTGTCGCTCACGCGCACCTCCGGAAGATCTCGGGGCGGACGAGCGTGACCGTGTCCCGCGCGAGGAGCCACTCCGCGAGCTCGAGCTGGTCGAGCGTGTCGATGTCGACGGCGTAGCGCGGGTCGACCACGTAGGGAACGATCCGCCGCCCGCTCATCGAGCGCTGGGCGAGGATCGTCGCCGGGCGGACGACGTCGATGTGTCCGGTCTGCCAGTAGACGGGGGGCAGGCGCTGACGAGGGGCGTTGAACAGCTCCTCCTCCATCGTGCCGAGCAGGGGGGCGAGGCGGTGGCCCTCGAGCCGCCACATCTTGAAGGGCGTCTGCGAGGGCGAGGTCACCGCCCGAAGCGAGTCCGCCCCCGCGTGGGCGCGCAGGAGCGCCACCGCGTCGTCCACGAGCCCCACCGGCCGGAAGGGGGAGGTGGGGCGCAGCTGGACGACCAGCTCGGGCCGCTCGCCCCGCTCGCGGGCGAGCCAGCCGAGCGCGTGCTCGAAGACCGGCAGGTCGGGGGTGTCGTCGCGGGCGAGCTCCGCCGGGCGGAGGAAGGGCACATCCGCCCCGAACGCCCGGGCCACGTCGGCGATCTCCTCGTCGTCGGTGCTGACGATCACCGAGGTCACGGTCGCGGCGGCGCGCGCGGCGGCGATCGTCCACGCGATGAGCGGATGCCCGGCGAGCGGCCTCAGGTTCTTGCGCGGCAGCCCCTTCGATCCCCCCCGCGCCGGGATGATCGCGACCACTCCGATCCCGCTCACGCGCCCCTCCCCACCGGCACGCGCCGCCCCTCCTCGGACGAGCGCAGGGCCGCCTCCGCGATCTCGACCGCCGCCCGCCCGTCCTCGATCGTGCACGCGGGCTCCTCCCGGCCGTCGAGGCAGGCCAGGAAGTGGCGCATCTCGTCGAGGAACACCTCGTTGCGCGAGAAGCCGGCCGGGGGTCGGAACGGCGTCGCTCGCCCGCGCTCGGCGTCGTAGAGGTAGGCGGCGCCGTCCTCGTCCGACCAGCAGGTCCGCCCCTTCGTCCCCACGATCTCCAGGCCGTGGGTGCGCGGCCGCTGGACGTAGTCCAGGGTGACGCTCGCGACGGCTCCGCCCTCGAAGCGCAGCGTCACGTGGGCGAGGTCCTCCACATCGAGACCGAGCGCGGCGGACGAGACCTCCGCCTGGACCGAGACCGGCTCGCCGAGGAGCCACCTCAGGTAGTCGAAGGGGTGGCACAAGGTCCGCACCGCGCCCCCCCCGAGGTCCGCCCGGGCCGCGTAGCTGCGTCGCCAGTCCTCGCCCGGATGCCAGGAGGAGAGGTCCTCCCCCCAGTGGACGCGCGCGCTCAGGGCGCGCCCGAGGGCGCCGTCGTCCAGCCACCGCTTCACCCGCCGGAGCCCGGGGTGGAACCGGTACTGGAAGCCGACGAGCGCGACGAGCCCTCGCTCCCGCACCTCGCGCGCCAGCGCGTCCGTGCCCGCGAGCGTGTGCGAGAGGGGCTTCTCCACGAAGAGGCTCGCCCCGGCGCGGGCGGCGGCGAGCGCCACCTCGAGGTGAAGCGCGCTCGGGTTGCACACGAGCACGGCCCGCGGCCGCGCCGCGAGCGCTCGCGCGAGGTCGAACTCCTCCGGGGCGTCGGCCGCCGGAGCGGCGGGGTCGCGACGGCCGGTCCGGTAGAGCGTGGCCTCCTTCTCCCCGAGCCGGCGCAGGTTGGCGAGGTGACGGCGGCCGATCGAGCCGGAGCCGGCGACGAGGAAGCCCCCCTCGAGCGCCGGGGCGGGCGCGGGAATCAGCTCAGGAAGCGCCGACATACGTCCGCGATCCTCCGGGCCGAGGTCCCCCCGTTCTGGAGGGGGAGAAGCCGCCGCAGCGTCACCTCGTCGACGTCCGCGTGGACCTCCTTGCCGAGGGCCACCGCCACGTACACGACCGAGGAGTAGCGGGTCACGAGCGCCGCGCAGTTTGCGATCATGTGGTTCGTGTTCCCCGACTCGAAGACGAGGGCCCGCGGGGCGAGCCGTTCGATCTCCCGCCGGGCGCGGTCGTGGTCCTCGTTCGGGTGCAGCTTGAACAGCAGCTCCCGTCCGTCCGCCACCTCGAGGCAGCGGCGGATGAAGCCCCTGCGGTCCTCGGGCTTCCACGTCTCGCGCAGGCACGACGTCGCCCCGAGGACGTACCCGTGGTGCGGGAAGTCGTTCCGGAGGAACGAGGCGCAGTCGTCGAAGTTCGGGATGCCGGTCACCTCGATCTTCGCGGGGTCGACGCCCTTCGCGACGAACAGGTCACGGTAGCCCTCGGAGGCCACGCAGAACGCCCGGTAGGCGTGGGAGAGCCCGGTCATCGAGGTGTTCGCCATCCAGCGGGGGAGCCCCGTCGACCGCACCAGCCGGTACCGCCAGTCCTCGGGGTCGGTCATCCCCTCCTGCACGAGGACCATCGGGACGCCGCGTAGGTTGCGGGGCACGACGAGGTCGCTCGTCGTCACCACGAGGTCCCATCGCCCGGTTTCCCCGCGGTAGTCGATCGCGGCCCGCTCCGAGCGCAGGAAGGCCTCGCTCATGGCCCGCGGCCGCCCGCCGAGGATGGTGAAGCCGAGCCACTCCCGCTCCGCAGCCCAGCGCAGGATGCCGTCCGCGTAGTAGGGCGTGAAGACGCACTCGTGCTCGTCCAGCTGGCGGGCCACCTTGTGCACCATCGTGGTCTGGTTCAGCGAGCCGCCCACGAGGAGGATCCGCCGCCTCGGTGCAGAGTGGTCCGCCGGGCTCGAGGCGATCGCCGTCTGCGCGGTCACGGAGGGGAGTTTCCCGCCGCGCCGCTTCCCCGGAACGGCGGCCCTGTGACGGGCGTGTGACGGCCACGCCCGCCCTCCGCCGCGCGCGCGGTGGCGGCCCCGCGACGGGGGCGATCCCGCGCCGCCCCGTCGCAACACGGTCGCGCCGCTGTCGCGCGCCCTTCGTAGCCTGGTCGCGGAGGTTGCACGTGCTCGGGGCGCTCGCTTGGCTGGTCGCCTGGCTCGTCGGCGCGGCCGTCGCCTTCCGGCTGGCGCGGTCGGCGTCGCACCGGCTGCTCGTCCGCTTCGGCCTGTGTCGCTACCACTCGCCCGTGCTGTACACGACGGGGATCGGGCGGCGGCGCGAGATCCACCTCGGGACCGCGCGGGACTTCCTGGCGCACGGCGACTCCTGCCGCCGCCGTCTCCTCGCCCGCCTCGCCGAGGGCCTGCTCGCCCTGTGCGAGGACGTGGACTGCGGTCGCCTCGCCCCCGACACGGTCCTCGTCGGGACCTCCGACCTGCTGAGGGACGAGACGGCGCGCAGGCTCGGCTTCCGGACGTCGCGCCCGGGGCCGGTCGCCGTCGCCTGCTCGCTCACCGCCTGGACCCAGGTCTCGCTCCTGCGCACCGTCCTGCGCCGCGGGCCGGCGGTGGTGCGGCTGCGGCGGCTGCGGCGCCTGCGCATCCGCGCCGGCGAGCTCGCCGCGCGGCGGCCGGAGCTCGAGCGGCTCCGGCAACGCCTCGTCACCGGCGAGATGGCGGCCTGAGCCGCCTCAGCCCTGCCACCAGGTGACGAGCCCGGTGCCGAGGAGGTCACAGGCCTCCGGGTGCGAGGGTCGCACCCTCACCGAGTAGCCCTGCATCCCGCTGCGCTCGCAGGGGATCGTCCCCGCGTAGCGATGGACGCCGCCCTCCAGCGACCGCTCGAGCGCGAGCGGGACCGCGCGGCCGAGCCGGACCGCCCGGGTCGCGTCGAGGGGGCCGTGATAGGCCTCGACCGTGACGTCGTCCGGGGACACCGCGCCGAGCCGGACCGTGGCCGCGAGGGCGAAGGTCTCGCCCACCCGGTGGACACCGGGCCGGACCGCCTCGACCGACTCGATCCTGACCCCGTCCCATTCCCGCCGGAGGCGCTCCTTCCACGCCGCGATCTCCCGGGCCCTGGCCAGAGAGTCCCTGCTCATCCGCTCGTAGCAGGCGGCGGCCGGCACGTAGTAGCGCTCCGAGTACTCCCAGAGCATCCGGTTCGTGCTGAACGCGGGGGCGAGACGCTTCATCGACTGCTTCATCCGCTGGATCCAGCCCCGGGGAAGCCCGTCCGCCTCGCGCTCGTAGAACAGCGGCACCACGTCGTGCTCCAGCAGGTCGTACAGCGCGCTCGACTCGACCGCGTCCTGATAGGCGTGGTCCGCGTAGTCCTCGCCCTTGCCGATCGCCCAGCCCGCCCCCGGAGCGTAGCCCTCGCACCACCAGCCGTCGGGGATCGAGAGGTTGAGCCCGCCGTTCGGCACCACCTTCATGCCGGAGGTGCCGCTCGCCTCCATCCCGCGGCGCGGGGTGTTGAGCCACACGTCCACCCCCTGCACGAGGTAGCGCGCGACCACGAGGTCGTAGTCCTCGATGAACACGGCGTGCCGGCGGAACTTCTCCCTCTGGCAGAACCCGACCACCGCCCGGAGGATCTCCTTGCCCTCCCGATCGGCGGGGTGGGCCTTGCCCGCGAAGAGGATCTGCACCGGGCGCTCGGCCGAGAGCAGGATCCTCTCGAGGCGCTCGAGGTCGCGCAGGATGAGGTCGGCCCGCTTGTAGGTCGCGAAGCGACGGGCGAAGCCGATCGTGAGCGCGCGGGTGTTGAGGACGCCCCGGGCGCGCTCGACGTCGCGGGGCGAGGCGCCGCGCTGCTCGAGCTGCCGGGCGAGGCGGCGGCGGGCGAAGGCCACGAGCCGCTCGCGCCGCCGCTCGTGGGTCGCCCACAGCTCCTCGTCGGGGATCGCGTCGACGCCGGCCCACACCTCCTCCTGGCCGGGGCGGCGCGTCCAACCCGGGCCGAGGTAGCGGTCGAACAGCGACGCCATCTCCCGCGACACGCAGCTGCGGGTGTGGGCGCCGTTGGTGACGTGCCCGATCGGCACCTCGTGCTCGGGGAGTCCGGGGAAGTAGGCGCCGAGCAGCCGCCGCGAGACCTCCCCGTGCAGCGCGCTCACCGCGTTCGCGAACTCCGACGTGCGCAGGGCGAGCGCCGCCATGTTGAAGCCGGTGGAGTCGTCCGCGCCGGGGGGACGCCCGAGGGCGAGGAGCTCCGCCCGGGTGATCCCGAGCTCCTGGCGGAAAGCGGCGAAGTACCGCTCCATGAGCTCGGGCGGGAAGACGTCGAACCCCGCCGGGACCGGGGTGTGGGTGGTGAAGACGCAGCCCGAGCGCGCCGCCTCGAGCCCCTCGCGGAACGAGAGCCCGTTCTCGCGCATCAGGACGCGGATGCGCTCGAGCGCGAGGAACGCCGAGTGGCCCTCGTTCATGTGGCAGACCGCGGGCTCGAGGCCGAGCGCGCGCAGGGCGCGCAGCCCCCCGATCCCGAGGACGATCTCCTGCCGGATGCGGTTCTCGTGGTCGCCGCCGTAGAGCTGGTCGGTGATGTCCTGCAGGTCGCCCGGGTTCTCGGGGACGTTCGTGTCGAGGAGGTAGAGCGGGACGCGCCCCACGTCCGCCCGCCACACCTGCGCGACGAGCGGCCGGCCGGCGATGTCGAGCTCCACCCGCACCGGCGCGCCGTCCGCCCGCGTCGCCATCTGCACCGGCACGTTGTAGAAGTCGTTGACCGGGTACGACTCCTGCTGCCAGCCGTCCGAGCCGAGGTACTGCCGGAAGTAGCCCTGCTGGTAGAGGAGGCCGACCGCGACGAGGGGCACCCCGAGGTCGCTCGCGCTCTTGAGGTGGTGACCGGACAGGACGCCCAGGCCCCCCGAGTAGATCGGCAGGCACTCGGCGATGCCGTACTCCGCCGAGAAGTACGCCACGAGCGGCCGCTCGGCCCACCGGCGGTCCCACGCGGTGGGCTCCTTCAGGTAGGACCGGAGCCGTTCGAGGGCGCGGTCGTACAGCGCCAGGTAGCTGTCGTCCCGCGCGAGCGCCTCGAGCCTCTCCTGCGCGACCGTGCCGAGCAGGAGCACCGGGTTCTGGTACGTTCGGTCCCACAGATCGCGGTCGAGACGGCTGAACACCGTCCGCAGGTCGTCGTCCCACGACCAGCGCAGGTTGTAGGCGATCTCCCGCAGCCCCGCCAGCCGCTCGGGCAGCGCCGGCACGATACGGAACGCGTCGAGCTTCATGCGCATCCTCCCCGCACCGCGGGCACGCTACTGCGGCGCGGTGACGGAAGGGTGACGGGGAGGTCTACCCCCGGCGGCGCCGGCGCCGTCGAACGACGACGAGCGCGGCGAGCGACAGCGCACCCGCGCCGGCGAGGCGCGGGGCCCGGCTCTCTCTCGCCGGCCAGTCCTCCTCGATCCCGCTCCCGGGCGTCGAGGCCGCTGCCGTCGAGCCGGACGGGCCGTCACCGCCGAGGGGCTCGAACCGCAGCCGGACGAGGTAGATCCCGGTGCCGTTGAGCTGTCCCCAGAGCCAGCTGCGATCCTCGTGGCGGAACGCGGAGCTGTAGTTCGCGACGAGGAACTCGTGCGGCGAGAGGCGCACGACCGAGGGAAACGCGGTGTCCCCCGCCGAGGGCAGGTCGAGTACCGCCTCGAAACGTCGCGAGTCGGGGTCGAGGCGGTAGAGAGCGGTGCGCTTCGGCTGGAGGGAGTAGGCGGTCCAGACCAGCAGCCGCCGCAGTTCCTTCGGTGCGGCCGCGAAGCGCGTCCCCGGCGGGGGGCCGAGGTCGCGCCGGGCGAGGAGGTACAGGTCCTTCCCGTGCCGGAACAGACGAGGCGAGTCGTACTTGGAGGGGTCGCTCCGATCCGGAAAGCGCCACTCACCGGGCGAGGCGGGCGGCGCGCTCACGAGGTGGGACCCGAAGCCGGAGGCGTCGCCGTCCTCGTTGCGCGTGACCGCCCACAGGCGGCCGTCGAGGTCGAACTCGAAGCTCGACTCCGTCGCCCCGCCCCGGTACACGGGTCCCTCCGCGGCGTCCGTCCAGTCGACCCCGTCGGTCGAGGTCTGGAAGCGGACCTCGACTGGCCGCGAGCCCAGCTCGTAGCGCTTGCCGCGGTACGAGGTCATCCACGCCCGGCCCCGTCGCACCTTGAAGTCCCACGCGACCTCCTCCGGGGCGCCCCACCGCAGCGGAGGGGTCCAGCAGCGAGGGCCGCAGCGCGACGTGCGCCACAGCGACTGAGGCTCGAAGGTGTAGATCCGCGAGCCGAGCTCGGCGAAGTAGAGATGGAGGTGGCCGGCCACCTCGAGGAGGAAGGGCTCACGCAGGTCGCGGCCGGTCGCGAACGACGTCTCGAAGCTCCACGTCCGGCCGAGATCGTCGGAGGACAGGACGACCAGCCTCGCCTGCGCCGAGGCGAAGTGGGTGGGCGCGGTCCGGAACGCGAGGAACAGGCGGCCCTCGTGGAGGGCGATCGAGAGGTTGTTGTTCGCCGGCCCCAGCCCGAGGCCGCTCGGCAGCGCGGGCGAAGGGACGACCGCGAGCGGGCTCGACAGGACGGCTCGGTAGGCGATCCGGGGGTCCACCTGCTGGTCCAGCCGCTCCTCGCGGGAGGGGCCGAGAGGGCCCGGGAGCGGACCTCGCGCGGCGGCCGCGGGCGTCGGCACGACGACGGGGGCGAGGCAGAGCAGGACGCACACGAGAAACGAACGGGACGACCGGGCCATCTCGGACGGGCACCTCCTTCGCCAGCAGCCCAGAATAGCACGCGTCACGTGAATGGCAGCGAGAAGACACAAGGATGTCACGGTCTTCGGGTAGGCGCGCTCGCGCCTCGCACCTGTCGCGCTGGCGTCGCACGGCCTCCTCGGCCGCGTCGCCGACCGCACACACAATTCCCGGTCGAGGAGAGGACCGATGGCGGAAGGCTACGTCGACGAGGAAGGCCGGATTCGCTGGGCCGAGGAGCACGACACCGAGGAGCTGGCGCTCCCCGCCGAGCCCGGCGACCGTGACCCGGACGAGGACGACGAGGACGACGACGAAGAAGAGGACGGCGACAGCGACGACTGAG
>CAZLRF010000059.1:0-28380 GCA_964561785.1 uncultured Acidobacteriota bacterium
AGTGAAGAAGACCGACGAGCCCACGTTCGAGCAGGCCCTCGCTCAGCTCGAGCAGATCGTGCAGAAGCTCGAGCGGGGCGAGCTGCCCCTCGAGGAGTCGCTGAGGCTCTACGAGGACGGCATCCGCCTCTCCCGGCTGTGCCACGGCAAGCTCGAGGAGGCCGAGGGGCGCATCGAGATGCTGCTGAAGGACGCCCGGGGCGAGCCGGTCGTCGACGCGCAGGGCCGACCCCGGACGACGCCGGTCGAGCCGCCCGGGGACGACGAGCGGTGAGCGACGCCGCCCTTCGCCTGGACGCGATGCGCCGCGCGGTCGAGGAGGCGCTCGACCGGGCCCTGCCGCCGAGGGAGGCCTGGCCGGCCACGATCCACGAGGCCGTCCGCTACAGCCTCTTCGCGGGGGGCAAGCGGATCCGGCCGCTGCTCGTCCTCGCCGCGGGCGAGGCGGTGGGCGGCGGGGAGGAGGACCTCATGCCCCTCGCCTGCGCGGTCGAGATGGTCCACACCTACAGCCTCGTCCACGACGACCTCCCGGCGATGGACGACGACGACCTGCGGCGCGGAAAGCCCACCTCGCACAAGGTGTTCGGCGAGGCGATCGCGATCCTCGCCGGGGACGCCCTCCTGACCCGCGCCTTCCACCTGCTGGCCGAGGCTGCGCCGGGCCTCGACGAGGCCCGCCTGCGCCGCCGCCTGCGCGCGATCGAGGTGCTCGGCGAGGCGTGCGGCACGAGCGGCCTCATCGGCGGGCAGGTGATGGACCTCGAGTCGGAGGGCCGGGCGATCGGGGCCGCGGACCTCGAGTGCCTGCACCGGGCGAAGACGGGGGCGCTGCTCTCCGCCTGCGTGCGGGGCGGGGCGATCCTCGGCGGCGCGGACGAGGAGGACCTCGAGCGGCTCTCGCGCTACGCGGCGGCGATCGGCCTCGCCTTCCAGGTGGTCGACGACGTGCTCGACGCCACCGAGACCGCCCAGAGCCTCGGCAAGACCGCGGGCAAGGACGCGGCGGCGGGCAAGGCGACCTACGTCAGCGTCCACGGGCTCGAGACGGCGCGGGCGATGGCCGCCTCGCTGCGGCGGCAGGCCGAGGACGCCGTCTCTCCCCTCGGGTCCCCCGGCCAGACGCTCGCCGCGATCGCCCGCCTGATCGTCGACCGCCACTCGTGAGACCATGACCCGCCTCGACGTGTGGCTCGCCGAGGCCGGCCTCGCGGGGTCGCGCGAGAAGGCGCAGGCCCTCGTGATGGCGGGCCGGGTGAGCGTGGACGGACGGCGCGCGGCGAAGCCGGGGACGAGGGTGAAGGCGGGGGCGGTGATCGTGGTGGAGCCGGGCCCCGCCCACGTGGGCCGGGGCGCGCTGAAGCTCGCCGGCGCGCTCGACGCGCTCGGCGTCTCCCCTGCCGGGCGCGTGGCCGTGGACGTGGGGGCCTCCACCGGGGGGTTCACCGAGACGCTCCTCGAGCGGGGCGCCCTTCGCGTGCACGCGGTGGACGTGGGCCGCGGCCAGCTCCACGAGCGGCTCGCGCGCGACGGGCGGGTCGTGGTCCACGACCGGGTCAACGCTCGCGCTCTCTCGACGGACGTGCTCGGGGAGCGGTGCTCGCTCGCGGTGGTGGACGTCTCCTTCATCTCGGTGCGCCTCGTCCTGCCGGCGCTGCTCGGCGTCCTCGCGCCGGCCGGCGAAGCGCTCGTCCTCGTCAAGCCGCAGTTCGAGGTCGGGCGCTTCCAGGTGGGCCGCGGCGGCGTCGTGAAGGACCCCGCCCTCCACCTCCAGGCCCTGCGGGACGTGGCGCGCGAGGCCCAGCGGCTCGGCTTCGGCGTGCGCGGCGCGTGCCCCTCGCCGGTCCCGGGGGCCGAGGGCAACCGGGAGTTCTTCCTGCACGTGGCGCCCGCCGCGGCGATACTGGACGAGGCCACCCTCGAGTCGATCCTCGGAAAGGCAGTGTCCCCATGAACACGATCGGCGTCTTCGCCCGCCCCGACCTCGAGGAGGCCGGCCCCACCATCGCCGGGCTCGTGCGGTGGATCACCGGCCGGGGGCGGCGGGTCTGCCTCGACGAGGCGACAGCGGCCCTCGGCGGGGGCGACCTCGCGGCGTCGTGCCTCGTGGCCTCGGGCCGAGACATGGCCGGCCTCGCGGACGCGCTCGTCGTCCTCGGGGGCGACGGCACGCTGCTCGCCGCGAGCCGCCTGCTCGAGAAGCCGATCCCCGTCCTCGGGGTGAACTTCGGCAGCCTGGGCTTCCTGACCGAGATCACCCTCGACGACCTGTACCCCGCCCTCGAGGGCGTCGTGTCCGGCCGCTACGAGCACGAGCAGAGGCGGCTCCTGCGCGTGGTCGTGCGGCGGCAGGGTCGCCCCGACGTCACGAGCGACGTCCTCAACGACGTCGTCATCACCAAGGCCGGCCCGTCGCGGATCATCGACGTCGACGTGGCGGTGGACGGGCAGTTCGTCTCGTCCTTCCGCGCGGACGGGATCATCGTCTCCTCGCCCACCGGCTCGACCGCCTACAACCTCGCCGCGGGCGGGCCCATCCTCCACCCCACGCTGCCCGCCGTGGTCGTCACGCCCATCTGCCCGCACATGCTCACCAACCGGCCGCTGGTGGTGGGCGACGAGGCGAAGATCGAGGTGCGCCTGCGCGCGGCGCGCGACGTCGACGTCTACGCCGCCCTCGACGGGCAGGAGACGTTCGCCTTCACGGACGGCGACCACGTCCTCGTGACCGGCAGCCCGCGCCGGCTCCAGCTCGTGAAGGCCCCCGGGCGCGACTACTACGCGGTCCTCCGGACCAAGCTCAAGTGGGGCGACGCCGGCGCCCCGCCCCGGCGGGGGTGACTTGCTCGCCGTCGTTTGTTCGGACAAAATGACGGCGACATGAGCATGCTGGTCCCGCGTCTCCTGGCCCCGCCCTCGGGGTCGTTCTTCCTCTTCGGGCCGAGAGGGACGGGGAAGAGCACCTGGCTGCGGCAGACCTTCCCGCGGGCCCACCGCGTCGACCTCCTGGACGAGGCGCTCTACCAGTCCTATCTCGTCGATCCCGGTGCGTTCGCCCGGGAGATCGCGGCGCTCCCCCCGGCCTCGCTCGTCGTCGTGGACGAGGTCCAGAGGATCCCGGGCCTGCTCAACGAGGTCCACCGTCACATGGAGGACCGCGGGCTGCGCTTCGTGCTGTGCGGCTCGAGCGCGCGCAAGCTCAAGACCGCGGGCACGAACCTGCTGGCCGGACGGGCTGTTCGGCGCCACCTCCACGCGCTCGTCCCTGAGGAGCTGGGCCGCGCCTTCGATCTCGACGCGGCCCTTCAGCACGGCACGCTCCCCGTCGTGTGGTCCGCGCCGGACCGCGGCGACGCGCTCGCCGCGTACGCCCAGCTCTACCTCAAGGAAGAGGTCCAGGCGGAGGCCCTCGTGCGGAACCTGGCCGGCTTCGCCCGGTTCCTCCCGGTGGCCGCGCTCTTCCACGGCCAGGTCGTGAACGTGGCCGGGATCGCCCGCGACGCCGGAGCGGCGCGCACGACGGTGAACGGCTATCTCGAGGTCCTCGAGGACACGCTCCTCGCCTTCCGGCTGCCCGCGTTCGAGGCGCGGCTGCGGGTGAGGGAGCAGAGCCACCCGAGGCTCTACTGGGCCGACCCGGGCCTGCCGCGGGCCATGAAGCGCCACCTGGGGCCGCCGGGTCCGGAGGAGAGGGGCCCCCTGTTCGAAGGCTGGGTCGCAAGCGTGCTACGGGCCTACCGGGACTACCGCGGGCTCTTCGAGGACTGGGGGTACTGGGCCCCGGGCAAGGGATCGAGCCTCGAGGTGGACTTCGTGCTGCGCCGAGGCGAGGAGCTCGTCGCCGTCGAAGTGCGCTCGGGGCGAAAGGTGTTCGAGGCCGACCTCAGGGGCCTGCGCGCAGTGGCGGAGCTGCCCGGGCTCCGGCGCCGCGTGGTCGTGCACCGGGGCGAGCGGCCCCAGCGGACGGCAGACGGCATCGACCTCCTCCCGGTCGCCGCGTTCCTGGCTGAGCTGGAAGGCTCGAGCCTCTTCCCCGAGGCGCGGGCCTGAGGCTCACGGCAGGCGCAGGACGTTCTCCGGCTCGCCGGGGGGCACGAGCGCGATCGAGTCGATCCCGAGCGGCCCGCCGCCCCGGAGCACGAGGCGCACCTCGGTGCCGCCCGACCGCGAGTAGGGCCAGGCGAAGCGGAACGCGCCCGACACCGCGCGCTGCCAGAAGCGCGCCTCGCGGCCCGGCTCCCCGACGCCCAGGCCGAGGGTGCCCGATCCCCGGCCCACCACGCGCAGCTCCAGCGTCCGCGCCGCCGCGACCTCCGGCACCCGGAAGACGAGGCCGTCGCCGGGCTCGCGCAGCTCGAGCCGCCCGCCCTCGACACGGGCGCCCGCCTCGAGCCGCAGCCCGCCGATCGTCCGCTCGACGCCGGTCGGGGCCGGAGGGGCCTTCGCGAAGGACACGAACGAGCCGGAGGCCCCGGAGGGCGCGAGGACCCGCGGCCGCGCCACGAGCCGCCCGTCCTCGAGCCGGGGCACGGCGACGCGCAGCGTCCTCTCGCGCGCCTGGAACGCGATCGGGCTCCGCGCGAGGTCCCACGTGGCCGCGCCGAGATCGCCCGAGGGTGAGCGGTGGAGCCGGTCCCATCGGCCGTCGTAGGCGAGCGCGCCGAGGGCCTGCACGACGACCGAGGCGAGCGCGAGGACGCTCGCGAGGACGCCGAGGAGCGCGAAGCCCTCGGGGAGGAACAGCAGCACGAGCGGCGCGGCCGGCGCGAGCCAGCGCGGGCCCCAGAACTCCGGCGCCGACCACGCGCCCGCGACCGCCACCGCGGCGAGATGAGCGGCGAACCCCAGGCCGCACGCCGCGGGCAGGAAGCGTCCCGGCGCCGCCTGGTCCCACAGACGGCTGCGCGGAGCGCCGAGCGCGCGCAGCAGGCCGGCGAGGCCGACGAGCAGCACGGGCGCGAACACGAGCAGGCCCTTGGCGGGCGAGGCGAGGAGGGCCAGGGGACCCGGGCCGGCCACGTGCGGGCGCGAATCGGAGAGCACGGCCGCGAGGACGAGGCCCGGCGCCGCCCACGCGAGCGCGAGCAGACCGGCGCGGCGCCATCGGACGAGGACGGCCGCGACGAGCACGAGCGAGAGCGCGGCCGCGGAGGGCTGGAGGGCCACCGCGAGGCCGAGCGGGAGGCCGGCGAGCGCCGCCTTCCCCGGCTCGCCTTCCTCCTCGGAGGCGACGAGGAGGAGAACGGCCCACGCCACGGCGCAGGTCGCGGCGGCTTCCCCGGACCACGCCTGCGCCGCGGCCGCGAGCGTCGTGCCGAGGGCGAGGAGCAAGCCCGTCCACCGGCCTTCGCCGAGGCCGTGCCGGCGCGCGACGGCCGAGAAGAGGAGCGAGGCGGCGAGGGCGGCGAACAGCGCGGCAAGCGCCTTGCCGACGAGCGCCTCGCCCGCCGCGTCCAGGCTGAGCGCGAGCGAGGCGAGCCCGGTCGCACCGCGGAGAAGCGCCCCGGCCGCCCCCGTCGCCTCGGTCGTCCCGACCGGCCGGCCGTTGGCGACGAGGAAAAGGAAGCTCGCGAGGGCCACGAGCAGCGTCGCCCCCGGCCCGGGTCCGACCGAGCGGGGACGGCGCGCGGGGGGCGCCGCGGCGTGTGCGCGGACGCCCATCAGGAGCTCGCCCGCCGGCGCTGGTAGCGGTTCACGGCGCGGTTGTGCTCGGCGAGCGTCTCGCTGAACTCGTGCGTCCCGTCGTTGCGGCTCACGAAGTACAGCTCCTTCGTCTCCGCCGGCTCGAGCACGGCGAGGATCGCGTCCTTCCCGGGGGAGCCGAGCGGCCCCGGGGGCAGCCCCGGCCGCCGGTAGGTGTTGTACGGGGAGTCGACGTCGAGGTCCCGCTTGCGGATGTTGCCGTCCCAGCGTCCCGCCTTCTTGAGGGCGTAGATCACGGAGGGGTCGGTCTGGAGGGGCATCCCGATCCGCAGCCGGTTGAGGAAGACCGCGGCGATCCGGGGCCGCTCCTCGGGGTGGGCGGTCTCGAGCTCCACGATCGAGGCGAGGGTCACCGCCTCCCGGAGGGTGAGCCCGCGCCCGGCGATCGCCTCGAGATGGGGCGAGACGACCTCGCGGAAGCGCTGGGCCATCCGGCGCACGAGCGCCCGGGGCGCGTCGGGGGACTGGGGCACGTCGTAGGTGTCGGGGAAGAGGTAGCCCTCGAGGTCGGAGGCCTCGGGGTCGAGGTCGCGCACGGGCGACGCGTCGCGCGCCGCCTCGAGGAACGCCTCGAGGGCGAGCCCCTCGGCCGCGACGAGGGCGGCGATCTCATCGAGGTTGCGCCCCTCCGGCACGGTCAGGCTGCGCCGGACCACGTCGCCGCGCAGGAGCGCCTCGAGGATGCCCTCGAGGCTGAGGGGGCCGGAGAGCGCGTACTCGCCGGCCTTGAGCCGCCCCCCCGCGTCGCGGCTGCGGGCGAGCAGGCGGAAGGCCAGCGGGTGCCGGACGACGCCGAGGGCGTGGAGCTCCCGCGCGATGTCGTCGGCGCTCGCCCCGGGCGCGACGACGAGCCGCACCGGGAGGCTCGACGCGGGGATCTTCGTGCCGGTCGTCTCGTGGCGCCACCCCGCCCACGCCACGGCGGCGAGGACGGCGGCCGCGCCGGCGGCGAGCGCGATCCGGCGTGCGGTGGGCCGGCGCCGTCGGGCCGGCGGGGACGCGCGGCGCCCCTTCACGGCCGCGCGCCGTCCCCGGCGGTCGCGGCCGCCCGGCGCTCGTCGAGCAGCTCCTGGAGGATCAGGACGGCCGCCGCCCGGTCGAGCCGCGCCTTGCGCTCGCGACCGCGCACGCCGGCCTCGGCGAGCCGCTCGGCCGCCGCGACCGACGTGAGCCTCTCGTCGCGGGTCGTGACCGGCACGCGCAGCACGCGGCGCAGCCGCTCGACGAAGGCGAGGACGGCCTCCCCCCGCGGCGGGAGGCTCCCGTCGAGGCGCAGGGGCAGGCCCACCACCACCTCGCCCACCCCGTGCTCGCGCGCGAGGGCGGCGATCCGCTGCGCGTCCTTTCGGGGGCCCGACGCGGAGAGCGTCGCGAGGCCCGAGGCGAGCGTTCCCGTCTCGTCGGACAGGGCCGCCCCGATCCGCGCGTCGCCCAGGTCGAGGGCCAGGATGCGCACCTCCGCCAGTATAGCGTTCGCCCGCGCCCCGCCGTGCTCCCGCTCCTTGACACCCCGGGCCCGGGCTGCAATCCTCCGCGCAGCCGGGGGGTGGACGCCAGCGTTGGCCGAGAAGTACCGCATCCTGCACCAGCTGGGCGCCGGGGGCATGGGCACCGTCCGCAAGGGGCTGCTCCTCGGCCAGGCCGGCTTCCAGCGCCCGATCGTCGTCAAGCAGCTCAAGACGCCCGAGCCCGAGCACCTGCGCCTCTTCGTCGAGGAGGCGCGCCGCTACGCCGTCCTCGACCACGAGAACATCGGGCGGATCTTCGACTTCGAGCGGGTGGACGGCGAGCTGTGCATCGTCCTCGAGTACATCGACGGCTGGAGCCTCGTCGAGTATCTCGAGCGCCACCGGGCCCTCGGCTGCCTGCCCGACGTCGAGCTGACCGTCTTCATCGTCAGCCGCGTCTGCCGGGGGCTGCAGTACGTCTTCGAGAAGGCCCGCATCGTGCACCGGGACGTCAGCCCGAGCAACGTGATGATGACGACCGAGGGCACGGTCAAGCTCATCGACTTCGGCATCGCCGCGCGCAGCGGGGTGCGCGAGAGCTACCTCGCGGGCAAGCCCTCCTACATGGCCCCCGAGATGGTCGTGGAGATGCGGGCGGACCAGAGGAGCGACATCTTCTCCCTCGGCACGGTGATGTTCGAGGTGCTGACCGGGGAGCGCCTCTTCGCGGGGGACACGACCGCGGAGGTCCTCGAGAAGGTCGTGGCGGGCGACATCCCCCGGGCGGGCTCGATCAACCCCGCGGTCCCGGAGGCGGTCGAGAGAATCCTCGCCCGCGCCCTCGAGCGCCACCCGGGCCGGCGCTTCGTCTCCGCGGCGGCGATGGGCGAGGCGTGCGAGCACCACCTCTACGACAAGGGCTACGGCCCGACGAACCTCACCCTCAAGCACTACCTCGCGTCGGTGTTCGGGCAGGGCCTCGACAACGACTCCTCCGCCCACGTCCGCGCCCACGAGCCCACGCTCATCCCGATCCGCGACGAGATGCGGCGGGCGGAGGAGGGCGAGCCGACCCGGGTGGTCTCCCCCCTCAAGAAGGTCGTCGTGCCCGCGGTCACCCCGAGGCCGGGCGCGGTGAAGACGCCGAAGGAGCCCGAGCGCTAGCCCCCGAACAGCTTCAGGCCCTCGAAGACCGAGGCGAGGATCGCGACGAGCGACGCGCCGAGGCAGACGAAGGCGGCGAGGACGTGGTCGCCGCGCTCCGGCTTCAGCGGATCGAGCGCCTTCGCCGCGAGCCACCCTCCGGCGAGCCCGCCGAGGTGGGCCCAGTTGTCGACGCCGGGCAGGATGAAGCCGAAGACGAGCATCGCGATCGCGAGGCTCTTCGCCTGCTGGCCGATGTACGAGCTGCCCCCGCGCCGGCCGTAGTGGAGGAGCGCCCCGATGAGGCCGAAGACCGGGGCCGAGGCCCCGACCGTGAAGCCGGCCCCGCGCAGGAAGGGGATCGCCGGGAGGAAGGCGCCCGCCGCGCTGCTCGCGAGGAAGCCGGCGACCGACGCCGCAGTGTAGATGATCACGGTCCGCCCGGGCCCGTACAGGCGCGCGGTCGGCGGGGCGAGGTCGCGCACCCACATCATGTTGAACAGGATGTGCAGCACCCCGCCGTGGAGCCAGGCGGCGCTGAGGACCGTCCACCAGCGGCCGAAGCCGAAGACGGGGACCGCTCCGCTCGCCCCGAAGAGGAAGAGGCCCTCGAGGCTCGGGGAGAGAAAGGAGAAGATCCCCCCCGTCCTCACCCCCTCGAGGTTCACGGCCAGGCTCGCGAGGTAGAGGGCGCCGCACGCCCACACTACGAGCGTCGCGAAGCCCATGTCGTCGCCGACACCGCGCAGCACGTGGGCGAAGCCCCACATCCCGGGGTTGCGGCGGCCGCAGCTCAGGCAGACGGGGTCCTTGACACCGACGAGCGTGCCGCAGGAGGGGCAGAGGACGGACGAGGGGCGGGACATGCAGACGACATCTTACCGTGGAGGCCACGTACGAAGCGCTCTGGAGCGCCCTCGCCCTACCGTCCGGCGCCGCCGCTCGGGTAGACTGGTCTGGTTACCCGGTCGACGTCCTCTCGTCGAGGCAGGTGTCCCGAATGCTCTCGTTCCGCGTCCGTCGTGCCCTCGTCGCCTCTGTCTCCGTCCTCGCGGTCCTCGCCCTCGCCCTCCCCCTCGTCGACTGCCGCAAGGGGCCGGAGGGCGGCAAGCCCCTGCGCCGCACGAAGCAGCGCGTCTTCGTGATCGGCTTCGACGGGATGGACCCCACGCTCTCGCGCAAGTGGATGGACGAGGGCAAGCTGCCGAACCTCAAGGCCCTGGCCGAGGAGGGCGTCTTCGCGCGGCTGGGCTCGACCCAGCCCTCCGAGTCCCCCACCGCCTGGTCGAGCTTCGCGACCGGCGTCAACCCGGGCAAGCACAACATCTACGACTTCCTCACCCGCGACCTCGCCACCTACCTCCCCGACTTCAACATGATCCGCAAGGAGCCGCCCAAGTTCCTCTGGGGCCTCTTTCCGACGCAGAAGCCGCGGATCCTGTCCACCCGGGGCGGCACCTCGTTCTGGAAGACGGCCTCCGCGGACGGCGTCAAGTCCCTCGTCCTCACCGTCCCCGTGACGTTCCCCCCCGAGGAGCTGCACCACGGGGCGATGCTCGGGGGCCTCCCCCTGCCGGACGTCCGCGGCACCCTCGGCACGTTCTACTACTGGGCGAGCGACCTCAGCTCGTACGAGGAGGGCAACACCGAGTTCGGCGGCTTCCTGAAGCGGCTCCTGTTCGACGGCGGCGTCTCCGAGACCGTCCTCGTCGGCCCCGAGAACCCGGTCCTCAAGCAGGAGGAGGCGGCCCTGCGGGAGAAGAGGAAGGCGGGCGCTCTCTCCGAGCGTGAGCAGGCCCGCCTCGACGAGCTCGCGAAGGGCAAGGACATCACGCTGCCGATGACGGTGCGCTGGACCGAGGGATCGGGCCGCGCCGAGATCGAGATCCAGGGCCACCGCCTCGCCCTCCGGCAGGGCCAGTGGAGCGACTGGGTCCCCCTCACGTTCAAGGTCAACCCGCTCGTGCGGGTCCACGGCATGACGCAGTTCGCGGTGCTCGAGGCGGGACGCGAGCTGCGGATCTACGGCTCCCCGGTCAACATGGACCCCCGCGACCCTCCTGTCCCCATCTCCTACCCGGCCGACTTCTCGGAGACGCTCGCCGACTCGCTGGGCCTGTACCGCACGCTCGGCTGGGCCGAGTCCGGCGACAAGCCCCTCAACGAGGGCCGGATCGACGAGGCGCAGTTCCTCTTCGACTCGGAGCGGGCGTTCGACGACCGCGAGCGGATCATCCTCGAGAGCCTGAAGAGCGACGACTGGGACCTCTTCGTGGCCGCCATCGAGACGACCGACCGCATCTCGCACATGATGTGGCGCCTCATCGACGCCCGCCACCCCATGTACGACGAGGCCCTCGCCGCGAAGTACGGCGACTCGATCGAGAGGGTCTACCGCCGGGCCGACGACTTCGTGGGCCGGCTGCGGCAGAAGGTCCCGAAGGACGCGATCTTCATGGTCATGTCGGACCACGGCTTCCACTCCTTCCGCCGCGAGGTCAACCTCAACACCTGGCTCGTCCAGAACGGCTACATGGTGGTGAAGGGCGCGAGCACCGAGAAGACCCTTCAGGACCTCTTCGGCCGGGGCAAGTTCTTCGAGGGCGTCGACTGGTCGAGGACGAAGGCCTACGCGGTGGGCCTCGGCCAGATCTACTTCAACCTGCGCGGCCGCGAGGGCCAGGGCATCGTCTCCGCGGGGGAGGAGTACCGGGCGCTGCAGGACGAGATCCGCTCGAAGCTGCTCCCCCTCACCGACCCCGAGACCGGCGAGCGGGTCTTCTCCGACGTCTACAAGCGCGACGACATCTACCGGGGCGAGTACATCCAGTACGCCCCCGACCTCCAGGTCGGCTTCCTCGACGGCTACCGGGTGGGCTGGCAGGACACGCTCGGCACGATCCGCCGGGCGGTCATCGAGAACAACAACAAGAAGTGGTCGGGCGACCACTGCGCGACCGCCACCGAGATCAGCCACGGGGTCTTCTTCTGCAACCGCCGGATCGCGAAGACGGACCCGCACATCATGGACCTCGCCCCGTCGGTCCTGAAGGCGCTCGAGGCGCCGATCCCCTCCGACTACGACGGCGAGCCGCTCTGGTGACGGGGGCGCTCCTCCTCGCCTTCGCCCTCGCCGCCTCTCCGGCCGCGACGACGGGCGAGCAGGAGCGTCTCGCCCGCGTCCGCGAGCGCAAGGCGGCCCTCGAGCAGGAGATCTCTCGCCTGCGGGGGGAGGAGAAGAGCCTGCTCGGCGAGGTCGAGCGGCTCGAGCTCGAGCTGCGCCTGCGCACGGAGGAGCTCGCGGAGGTCCAGATCGAGCTGCAGCAGACCCGCGCCCGCCTCGACCAGACCGTCGCGCGGGTGCGCGGGCTCGAGACGAGCCTCGCCGCCGCCCGCCCCGCGCTCGCCGCCCACGCCCGCGCGCTGTACAAGCTGGGCGACGTGAGCTATCTCCGCCTGCTGCTCTCGATCGACCGGCCCGCGGACTTCTTCCGGGCCTACCGCCTCGTCTCCACCCTCGCGCGGCGGGACAACGCGCGGGTGGCCGCCTTCCGCGCCGACCTCTCCGCCCTCGCCGCCGAGCGCGCGGCGCTCGAGGAGCGCACCCGCGAGTCGATCGCGCTGCGCACGCGCCTCGCCGCCGCCCGCCGCAGCGTCGACGCCCAGCGGGAGCGCCAGACCGCGCTCCTCACGTCCCTCGTCGAGCGCAAGGAGACGAACGCCGCGTACCTCGAGGAGCTGGCGCAGGCCGAGTCCCGCCTGCAGCGGATGCTCTCGGACCCGTCCGGGGACGACGCCGGGGCGGCGGCGGCCGTGCCCCTCGGCGCGTTCCGGGGGAGCCTCCCGTGGCCGGTGGAGGGCCGGATCCGGGCGGGCTTCGGGCGGCGCAAGCACCCCCGCTACGACACCTACACCGTGCACAACGGGCTCGAGATCGAGACCGCCCCGGGGGCCGAGGTCCGGGCCGTCCACGAGGGGAGGGTCGTCTTCGCCGACCGCTTCCGCGGCTACGGCCTCATGGTCGTCCTCGACCACGGCGGCAAGCGCCACTCCCTCTACGCGCAGCTCGCCGAGGCCTCGGTCGTCCCGGGGCAGGAGGTCGCGGGCGGCGCGGCGGTGGGGCGGGCGGACGCGGGGGACGCGCCCGGCGTCTACTTCGAGATGCGCTTCCAGGGGCGCCCCGAGGACCCCCTCGAGTGGCTCGCCCGGCGCTGAGGCCGGGGCCGGTGGTATGCTGGCCCCATGAGCCACCGCGCACGCCTCCTCGTCGCCCTCGTCTCGACGGGCCTCATCGGCTACGTGGCCGCGGGCTCGCTCCTCGGGCGGGTGCTCGGAGACTCGAGCTACGGCCAGCTCGCGATCTTCAACGAGGTCATCCGCCTCGTGCTCGACTCGTACGTCGAGCCGGTCGACGTCGACCGCGCGATGGCGGGCGCGCGCCTCGGGATGGCCGACGCCCTCGACGGCGACTCCTCCTACCTGGACCCCGAGGAGTACCGCCTCTTCCAGCAGAAGCCGCCGGAGGACGCGGCGGAGGTGGGCCTCGTCCTCACCCGGAGGGTCGCGTTCGTGATGGTGGTGGCGTCGCGCCCCGGCACCCCCGCCGAGCGGGCGGGGCTGCGCCCCGGCGACCTCGTCCGCTCGATCGACGAGCGGCACACCCGGTCGATGCCGGCGGTGGCGGCGGAGCGGCTCCTGCGCGGGGCCCCCGGCTCGTCCGTGAAGCTCGGCATCCTGCGGGCGGGCACCGACCCGTTCGACGTGACCCTGGTGCGCGAGCGGGTGCTGCCCGCGGCCCCGACGAGCCGGATGATCGAGCCGGGCACGGGCCTCGTGCGGGTGAGCGACTTCACCCCGGCGACGGCGGAGGACGTGCGGACCGAGCTCGCCGCCCTCGAGCGCGCGGGGGCCGAGCGGCTCATTCTCGACCTGCGCTCCGCGGCCTGGGGCCCGAACGAGGAGGGGGCGCGGCTCGCCGAGCTGTTCCTGCCGGGAGGGCCCGTGGCGAAGGTGGTGGGCCGCCGGGCGGAGGACCGCCTCCTCCAGGCCGACCCCGCGCGCACCGCGTGGGCGAAGCCCCTCGTCGTCCTCGTCGACAACGGCACCGCGGGTCCGGGGGAGATCGCGGCCGCCGCGCTCCTCGACGCGGGGCGCGCCCCCCTCGTCGGCCGGCGCACGTTCGGCCGGGCCGCGGTGTCGAAGGTCGTGCCCCTGCCCGAGGGCGCCCTCCTGCTCACCGTGGCGAAGTACATGTCCCCGAAGGGCACGTCCATCCACGGGGAAGGGGTGCAGCCCACCGTCGCGGTGGCCTCCGCGCTGGAGGAGGACGACGAGGACCGGCCCGAGGGCGAGGCCGCGCCCGACCGGGTCCTCGAGAAGGGGCTCGAGGTCGTGCGGGCCGAGGTCGCGAAGGGCTAGACCGGACGCTTCTCGCGCGCCGCCCGCTCCGGTCGCTCGCGCACCATCGCCTTGAGGCCCTTGCCCGGGCGGAAGCGGGGCCAGCGCCGGGCGGGCACCCTCATCGCCTCCCCGCGGTGGGGATCGTGGGCGGCGCGGGCGCGACGCCGCGTCACCTGGAACGTCCCGAAGTCGACGAGCTTGACCGCCTCGCCCTTCTTCAGCGAGCGGGCGATCGCGTCGAGCGCGGCGTCGATGACCCGCAGGACGGCGCGGCGGGTGAGCCCGGTGTCCCGGGCCACCCGCGCGACGAGCTCCGCCTTGTTCAAGGCCTCGCCCCTACGGGAGCACCTCGAGGGGCGCCTCCTGCACGACGTCCCGCTTCGCCAGCTTGTCCGTCACCTTGAGCCGGACGACGTACTTGCCGGGGGCGTAGCCCGTGAGCGGCACGGGCCCGACGGAGGAGCTGCCCGTCTCCTGGTCCATCGTGATCGGCGGGGCCTTCGCCGTCGGCGTCTTGCCGTCCTTGAGGATCGAGACCTCGGCGACGGCGTCGGCCTTGCCGGTGGCGGGGTCGACCCTCAGGTTGTAGACCCAGTAGATGATCTCGATCTGCTCCGAGGCCTTCACCTGGCCGTCGAACAGGGGAACGAAGCGGAAGTTCCCGAGCTCGAACGCGGCGAGGGGATGCGCGGGGTCGGATCCGCCGGGAGGCAGGCTCTCGATCGCGCGGACGACCATCAGCGAGCCCGTGGAGAGCGCCTTCGCGGTCGTGCCGTCGGCCGCGGTCTCGACCTTGCCGAAGTCCGGGACCACGATCGGGATCGTGGCGAGCGAGGCCTTGCCGCCCTTGAGGTCGACCGCCCCCGTCCGCAGCGTGTACGAGCCCGGCTTGACCCCGAGCTTGAACGACGCGATGAAGGCGCCGTCTTTCCCGACGGGGACGCTCATCGTCTGCTCGGCGAAGCTCTTCTCCTTGCCGTCGTCCCCCAGGGCGCTCGCCGCGACCGACACCTCGACCGCCTTCGGCTCGCCGCTCGCGGCGAGGCCGGCCGCCTCGCCCCGCACGAGGCCGAGCAGCGCCGTGCTGCCGTCCACCGCGCGCAGGAAGTACGGCTGCACGGCGAGGGGGAAGTCCTGGCGGGGCTGCTTGAACAGCGCCCGCGCCGCCGTGTCCCGCGGGAGCTGGTCGGCGAGCTTGACGATGCGGCCGTCCTTGCCCCGGCGGTAGTCGATGCCCGGCCAGGCCACCTTCGACGCGGCGACCTGGTCGAGCTGGCCGGAGAAGCCCACCGGCGCCCGGCAGTCCGAGTCGAACGAGACGAGCGCCTTGCCGCCCTGGAAGCTGTCGCCGCGGTAGGTCCAGGTCTCCGGCGCGCGCACGCCGCCCTCTCCCGCCGAGTCCTGGTGCACCTCGGCCGGCGGCCCGAGCAGGATGTAGGTCCGGCCGCAATCCGTGGTCGACCCGGGCTGACCCGGCACCCGGAACTTCTGGTCGGCCTCGACCCGGAGTCTGTCGTACTCGGCCTTGTACTCGTTCTCGGGCGTCGCGAGGTCGGGGTCGCGGCGGCCCCAGAAGATCCTCTGGAACTCCTGGCGGTCGCCCTTGTCCTTGATGCCCTTCCAGACCTTCTCCTCGTCCGGGAGCATGAGCGGTCTCGCTTCGTCGAACCACTTCCTCTCGTCCTTGTCCAGTTTCTGGGCGGCGGCCGGCCCCGCGACGACGAGGACCAGGGCCAGGGGCATCGTGAACCGGCTCGACCGGGTGAGCATCGTGTGGTCTCCTTAGCGACTTCGAGCGGCTGATTTTACGCCCTCGGGACCGGGCTGCGCCACGGCCCTCGATGCATCCCTTCGCCGCCCGACTCGGGCGCCGGCACGCGTCGTGCTACGCTTCGCCCTCGTGCGCCACGGCCGCCCTCGCCCCGCCCGTCCCCGCCGCCTGCCGCGGGCGCGGGGGTTCGCTTCTCTTCTCGCCCTCGCCGCGTGCGTGGGCCTCGTCGCGGCGCCGGCCGACGCGGCGGGCCGGACGAAGGGGCGCTCCGCGCGCGCGACGGCCCCGGCCGTCCTGCTCCCCGCCGGCGCCTCGGAGTGGGACCTCGCGGTCGGCCGGGCGGCGCGAAACGCGCTCGGCCGCTCCCCGGGCGCGGTCGTGGCGATGGACCCGTACACCGGCCGCGTCCACGCCCTCGTCAACCCCGCGCTCGGCATGCAGCGCGCCTTCCAGCCCTGCTCGGTCTTCAAGATCGTGGTCGGCATCGCGGGGCTGTCGGAGGGCGTCATCACCCCGCAGACCACCTTCCGCTGCGACCGGGGCTGCTGGAGCTGGGCGGGCCACGGGGCGATCGACCTGCGCCGCGCGCTCGCCGTGTCGTGCAACCCCTTCTTCGAGCAGGTCGGGGAGGCGCTCGGCTACGACACCGTGCAGCGCTACGCGCGGCTGCTCGGCCTCGGCGAGGCCTCCGGCATCAACCTCACCGGCGAGGCGAAGGGCAAGCTGCCGCTCTTCGTGCCGCCCTCCGCGGTGGGACACCTCTCGAGCCACGCCGCGGGCATCGAGACCTCGGCGGTGCAGCTCGCGGTGCTCGTCTCGGCCACGGTCAACGGCGGCGTGGTCCTGCGCCCGCAGGTGACCGGCCCCGACGGCATGCGCGCTCAGGAGCGCTGGCGCCTGCCGGGCTCGACGCGGCTCGACGGCCTCGCCG
Organism: uncultured Acidobacteriota bacterium; assembly: GCA_964561785.1. Taxonomy (GTDB): domain Bacteria; phylum Acidobacteriota; class Vicinamibacteria; order Fen-336; family Fen-336; genus DATBSL01. The sequence goes on from CAZLRF010000059.1 coordinate 16,397, forward strand.
AGGGCTTCGTCGCGGCCGTCAACGAGGGCAGCGCGAGCGCCGCCTTCGACGCCGACGTGGCGGTCGCGGGCAAGACCGGCACCTGCTCGCAGCTCGGGTGGTTCGCCTCCTACGCTCCCGCCGAGCGCCCGCAGCTCGTGGTGGTGGTCTTCCTCCGCGGCGGCAGCGGCCACGGGGCCTCCGCGGTGGCCGGCCGCCTCTTCCGCGAGCTCATGGGCGGCGGCGCCGGCGCGACGGCCGCCGGCATGCCGTAGCGCCTAGACGACGGGCCTCTCGAGCTCGACCTCGAGCGTCGTCGCCTCCCCGGGCGCGACGTCGACCTCGCGCTCGACCGTCTTGTAGCCCGGCCGCACGATCTCGATCCGGTGGCGCCCCGGGGGAAGCCGCAGCTCCGACGCCTCGCGGCCGGAGCCCCGGAAGGCCCCGTCCACGTAGACCGACGCGTCCTCGGGCCGCACCGAGAGCCGCAGGCGCCCGCCCGTGGCGAGCGCCTCGTCCTCCCTCGCGCGCGACTCGCTCTCGCGCCAGCGGTCCTCCTGCTCCCCGCGCTCGACCGGCCGCTCCCCTTCGGGGGCCCCCTTCGCGAGGTCCTCGAACGTCTCGCCCGAGCCCTTCTCCATGTCGTAGCTCAGCTTCACGGTCGAGTCGGGTGCGACGTAGATCCTCACGCGGTGGGTCTTGTAGCCCTCGAGCTTGAGCGCGATCTCGTGGCGCCCCGGCGAGAGGTTGAGGCGCTGGAACAGCCCGTCGAAGTCGTCCACCGTGCCGGCGTAGTACCCGTCGACGTACACCCTCGCCTCGGCCGGGTCGACGAGGACTCGAACCGAGCCGCTCTCCCGCTGGACGGAGTGGTAGTAGACGGTCCCCCCTCCACCCCCCCACCCCCAGCCCCAGGGATAGCCCCAGTACCCGCCGTACCACCCGTACGACCCGTAGGGCCAGTAGCCGCCCCAGTAGCCCCACCCGGGGTAGTAGGGCGGATAGTAGCCGGGGTACCCGGGGTAGACCGGGTAATAGCCCCCGCCCGAGCCCGAGCCGCGGCCCGTCCCCGCCCTCGGGTTCCGTCGCTCGGCGGTCGAAGGGCTGTAGCCGCTCCCGGAGCAGCCGCCCGACGAGCTGCCTCCGCTGTACCCCGAGCCGGAGGTGCCGCCGCCGCTCGAGGACACCCCGGGCGAGGGATGGCTCCCCCCCGTGTGGCCCCCGCCCCCGCCGCCACCGCCGCGAGGGACGGCGTGGTCCTGCGCGAGCAGCGCGGGAGCGAGCGCGAGGCTCGCCGCCAGCATCCGTGTCGCGAGCCGAGCAGTCATCGTGGCCTCCGTGGTCGAACGTCCGCTGACCGTCCCTCATGCAACGCACGTGCCCCTCTCCCGGGACCCGTCACGCCCATGCAAGTCGCTCGAGACCGGCCACTTGACGGGATCGACCTCGAGCGCGACGCTGGAGCGGACCGTCTCACCGCGGGGACATCACCGACCCCGCGGGACGACGTCCCCTATATACTCGCCCCGCGTGAGCATCCCGTCCAGCCCCGGCCGGCCCGCACGCGTTCTGGTCTCGTGCGGGGAGCCGTCGGGGGACCTCTACGCCGGCGACCTGCTGCGCCACCTGCGGGACAGGCTTCCCGGCCTCGACGCGTTCGGTCTCGGCGGCGACCGGGTCGCGGCCGAGGGGGGACGTCTCCTCGCCCACGTCCGCGACCTCGCCGTCGTCGGCCTCCTCGAGGTCCTGCGCCACCTCCGGCACATCCGCGGCGTCTTCCGCTCCGTGCTGGCGGAGGCGGACCGCGCGCGGCCCGACATCGCCGTCCTCGTCGACTACGCCGACTTCAACCTGCGTCTCGCGGGGGAGCTGCGCCGGCGCGGCATCCCCGTCGCCTACTACGTCTCGCCCCAGGTGTGGGCCTGGCGCCGCGGGCGCGTCCGCGCGATCCGCGAGCGCGTCGCCCGGATGATCGTCATCTTCCCCTTCGAGGAGCCGCTCTACCGCGAGGCGGGCGTGCCGGTCAGCTTCGTGGGCCACCCCCTCGTCGATCTCGCGCGGCCCGCGCCCGACCCCGCCGCGTTCCTCGCCGCCCGGGGGCTCGACCCGCTGCGCCCCGTTCTCGCGGTGCTGCCGGGCTCCCGGCCGCAGGAGGTCGCTCACAACCTGCCCGCGATCGCCGGGGCGCTGCGCCTCCTCCGCGAGCGGCGCGGCGACGTGCAGGCCGCCCTCGCGGTGGCCCCGGGCCTCGACCCGCGCGCGTTCGACGCCGCCCTCGCCGAGCTCCCCGCCGTGCGCGTCCAGGGCGACACCCACGGGCTGCTGAGCTCGGCCACGGCGGGCATCGTCGCGTCGGGCACCGCCACCGTCGAGGCGGCCCTGCTCGACCTCCCGATGGTCGTCGTCTACCGCCTGGCGCCGCTCACCTACGCGCTCGGTCGGCCCTTCGTGCGGGTGCCGCACTACGCGATGGCGAACCTGATCGCGGGCCGCCGGGTGGTGACCGAGCTCATCCAGGGAGACTTCCAGCCGCAGACCGTGTGTGCCGAGACGCTCTCCCTGCTCGAGGACGCGAGCCGCCGGGAGGCCGTCCGGAGGGGCCTCCGGGAGGTCCGGGAGCGCCTGGGGGGCCCCGGCGCCTCGGCACGGGCGGCCGAGATCGTGGCCAGGATGTTGGCAGATGCGAAAAAAGATTGACACGAAAGGCGGTTATATGTGAGTCTCTGAGGTGGATTCTAGGCATAAGGAGAGCCGATGAAGCGAAGTCTGTATGGCCTGTGTGGCGCGCTCCTCGTGCTCGCCGGATGTCACCAGGTCTCGGAGCTGCCCACCGAGCCGACGAAGACCCCCGGCGGCGGCGTGATCAACGTCCCGATCCCGAAGATCCCGGTCCCGGGAACGCCCGCCCCGGCGCCCGCCCCTACGGCGACCCCCGGACCCGCGCCCGCGCCGACTCCCGCCCCGACGCCGACTCCCGAGGCCACGCCGCCTCCGAGCGGGAAGAGCTGCGGCAACCCGCTGCCCGTCGTGACGCGCATGAAGGTCAAGGTCCACCTCAAGGGCCCGAAGGGCTACACCCTCGACGCGACGCCGCTCGTGGAGGACCACGCGTATTGCATCCAGATCGGGATGCCCGACCGCACCGCCTGCCCGGTGCGGCCCGAGGGCGCGAAGGACCGCGCGGCCTGCGAGGAGTACGCGATCGGCCGCGCGCGCGACACCGGGCGGCCCGGACCGACGTGGCTCCGCGACGGGAAGCTCTGCAAGGGCGACGACTGCGAGAACCACGAGGACAACCAGTACCTGGTGCTCGCCAAGGCGAACGGGACCTACGCGGCCTGCACGAAGGACAACGTCTGCGGCTACGTCGAGGTCGTCCGCTGAGCGCGGGGCGCGTGCGCGAGGTCCTTGACACGAGCCGGCCGGCGTGTGAGCGTGTCCGCGTGCGGCGGACCTCGGCTGCGGCTCTCGGGACCGGCCTCGCGCTCGCCGTCCTCCTGACGTGGGCGTGCGGCTCGCTTCCGAACGACTCCCCGACCCGGCCCGACCCGGAGCCCGTGGCGGGCCCCGCCCCGGCCCCCGGGCCCACCCCCGCGCCGAACCCCACCGCGACGCCCAACGTGACGCTGCCCGGCCCGGCCCCCGCGCCGACGCCCACGCCGGAGCCGACGCCGCCGGGCGAGAACCCCACGACCCCGCCCCCCGGCTCCGAGGGGTCCTCCGGGTGCGGCAGCCCCGTGCCCCCGCCGCTCGCGACGCTCAACGTCAAGGTGCACCTGCGGGGGGGCGACCGCTGGGTCCTCGACTCGACGCCCCTCGTCACCGACGCCGTCTACTGCGCGAAGATCGGCTTTCCCGACCGCGCGACCTGCCCCGTCCGTCCCGAGGGACACCCGGAGCGCGCGGCCTGCGAGCTGCTCGTGACCGGCCGCGCGAGCGACACGGGGCGTCCGGGGCCCACGTGGACGCTCGGCGGGAGCCTGTGCACGGGCCGCGCGCGCGGGTGCGAGAACAGCCCCGACAACCAGTACCAGGTCTACGCCTACGCGGGGGGCCTCTACCGCGCGTGCGGCCAGAACGGGGCCTGCGGCGAGGTCCAGGTCGACAAGTAGCCGCTTGACAGGGCCGGCGGGCCCGTGGGAGCGTGCCCACGTGCCGAGCCCCCGCCCCTTCGTCCACGCCGTGTCGCTCGCGCTCGTCGCGCTCGTCGCGTGCGGCGGCGGCGAGAAGCCCGAGGAGCCGAAGGAGCGGCTGCCGAACGCGGCCTCCTACATCCCGTCCGCCCCTCTCGCACAGCCGACGCCCACCCCGACCCCGGGCCCCCAGGGGGACGAGGCGCCCTACCCCGCGACGGGCGGCGGGGGCGGGGCGTCCGGCGACTGCGGCGAGCCCGTGCCCCCGCCCGTCTCGCGCATCAACGTGAAGAGCCTGGGGCGCCAGGGCGACCGCACGCAGCTCGACGCGACGCCCCTCGTCGGCCCCGACGCCGAGTACTGCCGGCGCATCGGCTACACGGACGGCCGCTCGTACTGCCCGGTGCGCGGCGAGGGCCACCCCGAGCGCGCGGCGTGCGAGGCCGCGCGGGTCGGGCGCGCCGCGGACACCGGCCGCCCCGGGCCCACGTGGTCCGCGAACGGCCAGCCCTGCCGCGGGCCTGCCGCGGGCGCCTCCTGCCAGAACCACCCCGACAACCAGTTCCTCGCGCTCGCGTGGGGCGCGGGTCGCTTCCGGGCCTGCGCCGCGAACGGGGTCTGCGGGGAGGTCTCCCTGCCCTAGCAGGGTGCTAGAATCCCGGACCACTGCCGCGGCTCCTGGGCCGGAGGGGCGATGGCCAAGCGAATCCTTGTCGTGGACGACGACGAGAACATCCTGAGCCTCGAGCGCACCATCCTCGAGCAGAAGGGGTTCGACGTGACCACCGCCGGCGGCGGGGAGGAGGCCCTGCGCCTGCTCCGCGAGCGCGCCTTCGACCTCGTCCTGCTCGACGTCATGATGCCGGACAAGGACGGCTTCGAGGTCTGCCGCGTCATCAAGCAGGACCCGCGCACGAAGGCGATCCCGGTCATCTTCCTGACCGCCAAGGGCGGGGGCGAGGCGCTCGCCGAGGGCTTCGAGTCGGGGGCGGTGATGTACATCAACAAGCCCTTCACCGCCAACAAGCTGCTCACCATCGTCAACACGATGCTCGAGCAGTCCGCCCCCCCGGCGTAGAGCCTTACAGGCTCTCGAACCGCGTCAGCCGCTCGAACTCGCGGTAGCGCGCGTCGATCGCCGGCCGGTCGAGCTCGAGCAGCCGGTCGAGGCTGAACGCCTCGACGCAGAACGAGGCCATCGTGCTGCCCATGATCACCGCCCGGCGCAGCGCCGCGTCGCCCGTCTCGCCGGTGCTCGCGAGGTAGCCGAGGAAGCCGCCCGCGAACGTGTCCCCGGCGCCGGTCGGGTCGAACACCCGCTCGAGCGGCAGGGCGGGCGCGGCGAACATCCCGGCCTCGTCGAACATCAGCACCCCGTGCTCGCCCTTCTTGACCACGAGCGTCCCCGGCCCCATCGCCCGGATGGCGCGCGCCGCCTTCACGAGGTTCCACTCGCCGGAGAGCTCGCGCGCCTCCTGGTCGTTGACGAGGAGGATCTGCACCTTCCGGAGGGTCTCCTTCACCTCGACCGGCTTGCCGTGGATCCAGAAGTTCATCGTGTCGCAGGCCACCACGCGCGGCCGCTCCACCTGGGCGAGCACCCGGCGCTGGAGCACCGGGTCGATGTTGCCGAGGAAGACGACCTCGGAGCCCCGGTAGGCGGCGGGGATCTTCGGCTGGAACCGCTCGAAGACGTTGAGGTCGGTGCAGATCGTCTCGCGCGAGTTGAGGTCGAGCGAGTACTTGCCCTGCCAGTGGAAGGTCCTGCCCTCCATCCGCTCGAGCCCCTCGAGGTCGATCGGCCGCCCCCGGAAGGCGCGGAGCTGCTCCTCGCCGAAGTCCTCGCCGACGACCCCGACGAGGTTGACCGGGCTGAAGTAGGACGCCGCGACCGAGAAGAACGAGGCGCTGCCGCCGAGCACGCGCTCCGCGCGCCCGAACGGCGTCTCCACGGTGTCGTACGCGACGGAGCCGACGACGAGGATGGACATGGCCTAGCCCCTCTCCATGTAGCGCCCGATGATCGGCTCGAGCTCCCGCTTCAGCGCATCCGGGACGAGGTCGGGGGACGTCACGAGGGCGTACTTGAGGGCGGTCGCGCACTCGCAGCCCCGCGGGATCGGCAGGCGGCGCACCGCCGAGCGGAGCACGGCCCGGGCCGTCTCCGCGTTCTTCCCCAGCACCCCGAGGATCTGCTCCGCGGTCACGTGGTCGTGGTCGGGATGCCAGCAGTCGTAGTCGGTGACCATGGCGAGGGTCGAGTAGCAGATCTCGGCCTCGCGGGCGAGCTTGGCCTCCTGGAGGTTGGTCATCCCGATCACGTCCGCCCCCCACGAGCGGTACAGCTCGGACTCGGCGAGGGTGGAGAAGGCCGGTCCTTCCATGCACACGTAGGTCCCGCCCACGTGGTGTCGGGCCCCGGCCTCGGCGCACGCGTCCGCCATCACCCTCGAGAGGTTGCGGCAGAAGGGGTGGGCGAAGGCGACGTGGGCGGCGAGGCCGCGCCCGAAGAACGTGGAGGGCCGCTGCGTCGTGCGGTCGATGAACTGGTCGGGCACGAGCACGTCGAGCGGCGCGTAGCGCTCCTTGAGCGAGCCCACCGCCGAGACGGACAGGATCCACTCGACGCCGAGCCGCTTCATCGCGAACACGTTCGCGCGGAAGTTCAGCTCGTGGGGGAGGATGCGGTGCCCCCGGCCGTGGCGGGGCAGGAAGGCCACGCGCCGGCCCTCGAGCGCGCCCACCATGAGGCTGTCCGAGGGCGGGCCGAAGGGGGTGGAGACGGGGACCTCCCTCACGTCCGTGAGGCCCTCCATCTGGTAGAGGCCCGTTCCCCCGATGATGCCGATCTCGGCCCGCTCGTCCATCCGCTCGCCCTCCGTCCCGCGAAGTCGGGATACTATGCCCTCCCGATCCGGCCGGGCAAACCGCTCTCCCCATGACCCCTCGCCGCGCCGCCGCGCCGCTCGCCCTCGCCCTCGTCTCCACGCTCGTCGGCCTCGCCGGGCTCGAGGCCGCCTTCCGCGTCCGCGCCCGCCTCGCCGACGCGGGGAGCCTCGAAGACGCGGCCGCTCCGCGCCCGGCCCCGGGATCGCGGGTGCGCCTGGGCGACATCGTGCGCCCGAGCCCCAATCCCCGCATCGTCTACGCGCTCGTGCCCGGCCTCGACGTCACGTTCCTCGGCCAGCCCCTGCGGACGAACGCGGACGGCTTCCGCGGGCCCGGGCTCGCTGCCGAGCGGACCCGCCCCGCCGTCCGGGTGGTCGGCCTCGGCGACTCGGTGATGTTCGGCTGGGGGGTGCGCGAGGAGGACGCCTACCTCTCCCTCCTCCCCGCCCTCCTCGAGCCCGCCACACCGGGCGTCGCCTGGGAGGTCGTGAACACCGCGGTGCCCGGCTACAACACGGTCATGGAGGTGGAGACCCTCGAGGCGAAGGGGCTGCGCTTCGACCCCGACCTCGTGGTCCTGAACTTCGTGGGCAACGACCTCGGCCTGCCGAACTTCGTGGAGGAGCGGCCCGACGCGCTCTCGCTGCGGCGCTCGTTCCTCCTCGAGTTCGTGAGGGCCCGCCTCGGGGGCGAGGCCGAGCCGGGGCCGCGCCTCGTGGGGGTCGGCCCGGAGATGCGCCGCTTCGGCGGCGAGGCCGACCTCGCGCGGGTGCCCGAGCGGCTCCGCCACCTGGTGGGGCCGCGGCCGTTCCGCGCCGCCCTCGAGCGCCTGCGCGCGCTCTCGCGCGAGCGCGGCTTCGAGGTCGTGGTGATCGCCCACCCCGAGGTCCTCGGCTACGCCCGCGACGCGGCCACGGAGCTCTCGCTGCCCCTCGTCGAGACCGGCGCCGCCGTGCGCGAGTGGGCCCGCGCGCGCGGGATCGTGGACCTCCAGCGCCCCCCGCTCACCGTGACCGACGCCGACCCCCACCCCGCCCCCGCGGGCCACGCGATCATCGCCGACGCGCTCGCCGCGCACCTGCGGCAGACCGGCCTCGCCGAGCGGCTGGCCGCGCGGCGGCGGGCCGAGGCCAGCGCTACTCCCGCTCCCGCTCCTTGAGCTCGAGCAGCACCCCGGACGCGCCCTTCGGGTGGACGAAGGCGACCCGGCAGCCGCCCGCCCCCACGCGGGGGCTCTCGTCGACGAGCCTCACCCCGCGCGCCTTCATCTCCGCGAGGGCGGCGTCGATGTCGTCGACGAGCACGCACACGTGGTGCAGGCCCGAGCGCTTCTCGAGGAAGCGGGCGATGGCCGAGGAGGGGTCGGTCGGCTCGAGCAGCTCGAGGTGCGACTCCCCGACCGGGAGGAACGCGGTCCTCACCCTCTCGGTGGGGACGTCGTGGCGCGCCTCGACCGCGAAGCCGAGCGCCTCCCAGGCCGCGACCGCGGCGTCGAGGCTCGGGACCGCGATCCCCAGGTGGTCGATCTTCAGGTGCTTCATGCGATGCCCATCCTTTTCGCGATGCGCTCGGCCGCCGAGAACGGGTCCTCCTCCCGGGCCAGGAGCCGCTCGACGGTGGCGTCGAGCTCCCCCGGCGGCACCACCCGGGCGAAGACGTGGCCCATGACCCGCTCGCGCACCGCCTGCTCGAGCTGCCGGCGCATCTGCGCGCGGCGCTTGCGGCCGAGCGCGCCCGAGGCGTCGGCCCGGGCGTGGAAGGCGAGGACCTCGTCGAGCAGCGCCCCCGTGCCCTCGCCCCGGGTGGCCACGGTCCGGACGACGGCCGGCCGCGCCCCGTCCTCCCCCGCGAGGGAGAGCATCGACTCGATCTCGGCCACCACCCGCTCGACGCCGTCCCGGTCGGCCTTGTTGACGACGAACACGTCGGCGATCTCCATGATCCCGGCCTTGAGCGCCTGCACCTCGTCGCCCAGCCCCGGCACGAGCACGACGAGGCTCACGTCGGCGGTGCCGGCGATCTCGACCTCGTCCTGGCCCACGCCCACCGTCTCGACGAGGATCACGTCCTTGCCCGAGGCGGAGAGCACCACGAGGGCGTGGGCGGTGGCGGCGGTGAGCCCGCCGAGGTGGCCCCGGGTGGCCATCGAGCGGATGAAGACGCCGGGATCGGTGGCGTGGGCCTGCATGCGGATGCGGTCGCCGAGGATGGCGCCCCCGCTGAAGGGCGAGGTGGGATCGACGGCCACGATCCCGACCGTCTTCTCCCGCCGCCGCAGCTCGGCCGCGAGGCGGTCGACGAGCGACGACTTGCCGGCCCCCGGGGGCCCCGTGACCCCCACCACGAGCGATCGGCCCGCGTGGGGGAACAGCGCGGCGAGGAGAGCGCGCGCCTCGGGCCGGCCGTCCTCCACGAGGGTGATCGCGCGGGCGATCGCGCGGACGTCCCCGGCGAGGACGCGCCCGGCGAGGGCCGCGTCCTTCTCCGCCACTACCGGACCACCGGGCGCACATGCAGGAGCTGGCGGGCGATCACCAGGCGCTGCACCTCGCTCGTCCCCTCGCCGATCGTCCCGATCTTGGCGTCGCGCAGGTGGCGCTCGACCGGGTAGTCCTTGACGTAGCCGTAGCCGCCGTGGACCTGGATCGCCTCGAGCGCCACCTCGACCGCGGCCTCGCTCGCGAACAGCTTGGCCATCGAGGACTCCGCGGTGTGCTCCTCCCCCCGGTCGGCCATCGCCGCCGCCCGCCAGGTCAGCAGCCGCGCGGCCTCCGTCCTCGTCGCCATGTCCGCGACCTTGAACTGCACGGCCTGGAAGTCGGCGATCGGGTGGCCGAACTGCCTCCGCTCGCGGGCGTAGCGGATCGAGGCCTCGAGGGCGGCCCGCGCGATCCCGACCGAGAAGGCGGCGATGCCGATCCGCCCCTTGTCGAGGATCCGCAGGGTGTCCACGAAGCCCATGCCCTCGCGGCCGAGCAGGTTCCCCGACGGCACGCGGCAGCCCTCGAGGACGAGCTCCGAGGTGTCGGACGAGCGCACGCCGAGCTTGTCCTCCTTCTTCCCGGAGCGGAAGCCGGGCGTCCCCCGCTCGACCACGAAGGCCGAGATGCCCTTCTTCCCCGCCGCGCGGTCGGTCACCGCCATCACCACCGCGGTGTCGGCGATGCCGCCGTTGGTGATGAAGCACTTCGAGCCGTGGAGGACCCAGCCGTCGCCGTCGCGCACGGCCGTCGTGCGCATGCCGCCCGCGTCCGAGCCGGAGCCCGGCTCGGTGAGCCCCCAGCAGCCCACCTTCTCTCCGCGGGCGAGGGGCGGCAGGAAGCGCCGCTTCTGCTCCTCGCTGCCCGCGAGGTGGACGTGGGCGGAGGCCAGGCTGTGGTGGGCGGCGAGGGAGAGCGCGACGCCGGCGTCGGCGCGGGCGATCTCCTCCATCACGATCGCCCACTCGATGGCGCCGAGCCCCGAGCCCCCGAGCTCCTCCTCCCAGCAGCAGCCGGCGAGGCCCAGCTCCCCGAGGCGGGCGAACACCTCGCGCGGGAACTCCTGTCGCTCGTCGCGCTCGCGCGCGTGGGGGAGAAGCTCCCTCTCCGCGAACGCCCGGACCGTGCGCCGCAGCTCCTTCTGCTCCTCGGTGAGCTCGAAGTCCATGCCGATCATGGTATACCGCTCCCCGATGCGGCGCCTCGCCCTGCTCCTCCCGGCGGCCGGCCTCGCCGCCGCCCTTCTCCTCGGGGCCTGGACGTGGTGGGGCCTGCCTCCGCGCTCCGCGGTGCGGGACCTCGCGAGGACGACCCCGCGGAGGACCCGCCTCATGGAGCAGCGGGCGGAGGAGGCGCGCGCGAAGGGCCGCAAGCCGCGCTTCAGCCAGGCCATGGTCCCGCTCTCGCGCGTCTCGCGCCACCTCATCCACGCCGTGATCGCCTCGGAGGACCAGGGCTTCTTCGGGCACGAGGGGGTCGACTGGAAGGCGATCGAGGAGTCCCTCGAGCGCAACGTGGAGAGGCGCCGCTTCGCCCGCGGCGGGAGCACGATCACCCAGCAGCTCGCGAAGAACCTGTACTTCGGGACGCGCAAGACCCCCCTGCGCAAGCTGCGCGAGCTGGTGGTCGCGCGGTGGCTGGAGGAGGACCTCTCGAAGGCGCGCATCCTCGAGCTCTACCTCAACCTCATCGAGTGGGGCGACGGGGTCTGGGGCTGCGAGGCGGCGGCCCGCCGCTGGTACGGCCGGCCCGCCTCCGACCTCACCGTCGCCGAGGCGGCGGGCCTCGCCGCGATGATCCCCAACCCGAGGAGGATCAACCCGGAGGCGAGCGCGGCCCGCCACGAGCGGGCCACGAAGCGGGTGCTGTGGCTGATGGGCATGGCCGGCTACATCGGACGCGACGCGGCCGGCCTCGGGGTGGAGCCTCCCCCGGAGCCCCCGCCCGAGGAGCCGCCCGGGGACGACGAGCCCCCGGCGCCCGCCCCCACGCCGGCCTCGGGTACCATCGACGGATGAAGCTCGCCAGCCTGACGGTGTCGGACTACATGACGCCGAACCCGATCGTGGTCGAGCCCGAGGACCCCCTCATGCGCGCGCTCGAGACCATCCGCCTGCGCGGGGTCCGCCGGCTGCCGGTCACGGTCGGCGGGCTGCTGGTCGGCCTCGTCACCGAGGGTGACCTCAAGCGCGCCGAGCCCTCGACGCTCACGGACTCCGAGGCCGACTTCAACCGCGTGATGGAGGAGACCCCGATCTCGCGGATCATGATCCAGAACCCGGTCACCACCACCGCCGACGCCCCGCTCCTCGAGGCGGCCGAGGTCCTCCTCAACACGAAGTACGGCGCCCTGCCCGTCGTGGCCGGCGGCCGCGTGGTCGGCATCCTCACCGACAACGACCTCATCCGGGCCCTCGTGGACGTGCTGCGGGAGGCGCAGGGGAAGGCGGACTGAGTTGCCCACCGGCTTCGCCGGTCCCATGGGACGAAACGAGCGAGAATG
>CAZLRF010000060.1:0-26963 GCA_964561785.1 uncultured Acidobacteriota bacterium
GTCTACCGGATCGAGGACTCCGGCATCTGTATCGTCGCCGTGGCGCATGCGCGCAGGCGGTTCGGATACTGGCGCCGTCGCTGACGGGTGTCGCGGGTTCGCACTCGCCGCGCTCTTGCGGTGAGGGAACGTGCCGGCATCACCCCGATTCGGACCTGTCCTGTCCGACCGCGGCGCTACCCTCCGTGGCCATGGATGCTGACCAACCCCTGAAGGTGCTGTTCCGGACGCGGCCCCGGGACCTGCTGCCGCTGACGGGGGACTGGGGCGCTCGGGTTCTCTCGGCGGGAGTGCTGCAGGTGCCCGAGGCCAGGCGCGACGTGGATCTCGTGCTTCTTCTCGAACGTCGCGGCGAACGGTATGTGCGCCACGTGGAGTTCGAGGCCCGCTACAGGCGGAACCTGGCCCTGCGCTGCTTCGAGTACGCCACGCGGCTCGTGGTGCGGCTCCGGCAATCGGTGCTCACCACGGTCGTCTTCCTGCGGTCGGGTCCCCGCGACCTCGCGGCCTCCTCGCGCCCCCCGCCCGGCGAGCGCCGCGTCCCGCGCGTCGGGCGCGCCGCGATGCGGCCTTGACGAGGGCGACGTCCCTCGGGCAGCCGCCGGCCGAGCCACATCCCGCTCGCCAGCCACGATGCCCCTGTGACCGAGTCCGGGCTGCGCTGCGCGCGCCTCGAGATGATGGCGCTGTCGCGAGCCACTCGCGATGACCGGCCGCACCGGGGAGGGGTAAACCCCCGCGCCAGATTGCGCCATTCGGGCGGTGACGCGAGATGACGCTTGGCGCGGCGGGAGGGGGGGCGTAGCCTTACAATCGACCGGGCGCGTTTCGTGCCCGCGGGGGACCGCAGCCGTCTTGCCTGAGCCCGTCCAGAGCCTCGTCCTGGTGGCGGCCGTCGCCTTCGTGGCGGCGGCGGGGCTCACTCCCGTCGTGGGGCGCCTGGCGGTGGCCTGGGGGTGGATGGACCGCCCCGACGGGGGGCGCAAGCGGCACGTGTCGCCGGTGCCCGCGGTGGGGGGGGTGGCGGTGTTCGCCGCGCTGCTCGTCGCGGGGGCGGCGCTGCAGCTCTCCGAGCGGCGCTTCCTGACCGACCTGACGGCGTTCCGGGGGCTGTGGGCGCCGATCGCGATCGCCGCCACGGCGGTGTGCGCGATCGGGCTCCTCGACGACCTGAGGGGGGTGCGGCCGCTGTCGAAGCTGGCGGTGCAGATCGCGGCGGCCCTGTACCTGTTTCTCAACGGGTTCCAGATCAAGGGCATCTCGAACCCCTTCGGGGGGGCGATCGACCTCGGGCCACTCGCGCTGCCGGTGACGGTGCTGTGGCTCGTGGGGATGAGCAACGCGTTCAACCTCATCGACGGGCTCGACGGGCTGGCCGCGGGGCTCGCCCTGGTGTCGACGCTGGGGCTGCTGGTGGCGGCGGCGGCGTCGGGGCGGTGGGAGACGGCCCTCGTGGCGGGGGCGCTCGCGGGGGCGCTCGCGGGGTTCCTGCCCTACAACTTCAACCCGGCGCGGGTGTTCCTCGGGGACTGCGGGGCGCTGCCGGTGGGGTTCGTGCTGGCCGCGATCGCGGTGAAGGGCTCGATCAAGGCTTCGGCCGCGATCGCGGTGGCGGTGCCCCTGCTCGCGCTGGCGCTGCCGATCCTCGACGTCGTGCTCGCGGTGGTGCGGCGGATCGTGCGGCGGCGGCCGGTGTTCGAGGGGGACCGCGACCACATCCATCACCGGCTGGTCGACATGGGGCTCACCCCGCGGCGGGCGGTGGTGACGCTCTACGGGGTGGCGACGCTGTTCGTGGCGCTCGCCCTCGCGGTCGCGATGGGGCCGCAGAACGTGATCTGGGCGGTGGCGGCGGTGGTGCTGCTCGCGGTGGGGGCGGGGGTGCGGGCGCTCGGGTACTGGGAGGTGACGGAGTTCCAGAAGTCGTTCGTGAGCCGGCTGGTGGCGGGGTTGCGGGCGTCGGGGGACGCGGCGCTGCGCGGGGCAGAGCACGAGGTGGCGCGGCTCGGTTCGCTTCGCGACGCGTGGGACCGGCTGTGCGAGACGGCCTGGGAACTGGGGATCACGGAGCTGCACCTGACGCCGGTCGACGGGTGGGAGAGGGCGATCCCGGAGCTGCACCGGTTCGGCCCGGCCGCCGCCCCTCCCGTGTTCGGCGAGGCGCCGCCGGTGGCGGTGGCGACGTGGTCGATCGACGTGGAGGCGGAGGGGGAGGTGGTGGCCGAGGTGACCGCGCGCCGGCCCCTCGTCCGGATGGACTTCGACCCCGAGCGCCTGGTCCGGCTGGTCCGGGAGCTGGTGCGGCGCCACCTGGCGGAGCGGGAGGGGGCCGAGGCGGCCCCGGAGGCGGTGGGGGCGCGCCAGGACGTGGCGTAGGGCCGGGGACCCAACCCCGCAGCCCTCCCGGCGGTCACAGTAGAATGGGCGGTCCACCCGAGGAACGAGGGCCACTGCGAAGTGAAGCCTGAGACGACGCCCGAGCCCCCCGCGCCGAGCCTCCGGGCGTCGCCCGCGCTGCCGAGGCGTGTGACCGACGTGCCGGGCCCGCGCATCCCGGCGGGGCTCCTCAACCGCCGCACGACCGCGGCCATCGACCTCCTCGTGATGGCGCTGGCGTTCGCCGGGGCGTACCTGCTCCGCTTCGAGTTCCACGTGCCCCCCGCCGAGCTGCGGCGGGCCGCGTTCAACCTGCCGCTCGTGCTCGGCGTGCAGTTCGCCGCGCTGTACATGAGCGGGGCGCTGTCGTTCGTGTGGAAGTACGTCGGGATCGAGGAGGTGCCGGCCTTCGCGCGGGCCGCGGCGGGCTCGGGGGCGGTGCTGCTCGCCCTGCGCTTCCTCGTCCCGGACTCGCTCGGGGAGCTGCGGGTGCCGATCTCCGTGATCGTGCTGACGACGGCCGGCGCGTTCGGGGGGCTGCTCGGGATCCGAGTGCTGCGCCGCTCGGTGTTCGAGGGCCGGCTCTCCCGGCGGCGGGCGCGCGGCAACGCGAAGCGGCGGCGGCCCTCGGTGCTGCTCGTGGGGGCGGGGGCGGCGGGGGTGATGGCGGTCCGCGAGATCCGCAGCCGCGGCGAGCGCGATCTCAAGCTCCGGGGCTTCGTGGACGACAACCCGCTCAAGCAGGGGGCGGTGATCGCGGGGCTGCGGGTGCTGGGGGGCACGGACGCGCTGCCCGCGCTCGTGCCCGCCCTCGGGATCGACCAGGTGATCATCACGATCGCCTCCGCGCCGCCCGAGCAGCTCCGGCGCATCCTCTCGATCTGCGAGAGGGTGCCGGTCCGGGCGCAGATGATCCCGGCTCTCTACGACCTGCTGCAGGGCAAGGTGTCGATCTCGCAGCTGCGCGAGGTGCGCGCCGAGGACCTGCTCCACCGCGAGCAGGTGTCGCTCGAGGAGAGCGAGCTGTGGGCGTTCCTGCGCGGCCGCTCGGTGATGGTGACGGGCGCCGGGGGCTCGATCGGGTCGGAGCTCGCGCGACAGGTGGCGCGCTTCGCCCCCTCCGTTCTCGTGCTCGTGGACCGGGCCGAGCCCGCCCTGTTCGCGGTCGACCAGGAGCTGCGGGGGGCGCGGCCGGGGATCGAGCTCGTCCCGCTCGTCGCCGACGTGGGCGACCGCGACCGGATGCGCGCCGTGTTCCGGGAGCACCGGCCCGAGGTGGTGCTCCACGCGGCCGCCCACAAGCACGTGCCGCTCATGGAGCACAATGCGCCGGAGGCGGTGCGGAACAACGTGTTCGCGACCGAGGTCCTCGGGGAGGTGGCGGGCGAGTCGGGGACGGAGTCGTTCATCCTCATCTCGACGGACAAGGCGGTGCGGCCCTCGTCGGTGATGGGGGCGACGAAGCGCCTGGCCGAGCTCGTGGCCCAGGACCTCGGGCGGCGCTTCCCGACGCACTACGTGGCGGTGCGGTTCGGGAACGTGCTGGGGTCGGCGGGGTCGGTGATCCCGCTGTTCCGCGAGCAGATCGCGCGCGGGGGGCCGGTGACCGTGACCCACCCGGCGATGAAGCGCTACTTCATGACGATCGGGGAGGCGGCGGTGCTCACGCTGCAGGCGGGGGCGATGGGCAGGGGGGGCGAGATCTTCGTGCTCGACATGGGCGAGCCCGTGCTCATCCTCGATCTCGCGAAGCGCATGATCGAGATGTCGGGGCACCGGCGGGCGGGGGACGTCGAGATCGTCTTCACCGGGCTGCGGCCGGGGGAGAAGCTGTTCGAGGAGCTGCAGTACTCGGACGAGGCGGCGGAGAGGACGCGCCACCCGAAGATCTTCGTGGGCCGGATCGCGCCGATGCCGCCGGAGGAGCTCAGGCGCGGCCTCGCGCGGCTGCGGGAGCTGGTGGCCCACGGCACGGCGGACGAGGTGCGGGCGTTCCTCGCGGCGTTCCTGCCCGAGGCGCAGATCGGGCGCGACGGCGCGCCGCTCCCGGACGAGGATCCGGACGCTGCGGTCGAGGCCGCCGCCGTGGCCGCCCCGGGCCGGACGTAGGGAAGCGGGGGACGCCAAGCAGCGACACGCGGGCCGTGGCGCTTTGTGGCGCTACCGCCCCGGGCCCGGCCTGCCCCATCTTGTCGGCATGATCCGGCCGATCGCCGAGCTCGTGGGTCTCGTGAAGCCGTCGGGGGACCACCTCGTCCGCCGGCTCGAGGGCGACCTCGGCCGGGTGGAGACGCTCGAGCAGGGCTGGCGGCGGCTCGGGGAGACGGCCTGGGCCTTGGGCTTCGTGAACGTCCGCCTCATCCCCGATCCGGCCCACGAGAGCGTGGTGCCGCGGTGGTACTCGGAGGCGCCCGGGGGCGGGGCGGCGGGCCGGGCCAACTGGGCCTTCGACGTGGTCTTGCGCGGCCGGCGCGTCGCCATCGTGACGATGGCGCGCGGCGAGAACGGCCTCACGTTCGATCCGGTGGGGCTGGTCGGGGCCGTTCAGCTGCTGCTCGGCCGCTTCGTGACGCCGCTCGAGTCCTGAGGGGGTCGCCTCAGCGGATCGGCTTCGGGCCGGGCCCCTGTCCCGCGGGGACGTCCGGCCCATCGGGAGTCACGCCCGGGTCCGCACCCGCGTCTTCTCTCGTCGGCCGGCGGCCGCCCGGCGCGCGCGTGAGGTTGCGCGCGACGCGGTTGACGTCCGCGAGGTCCTCGGGGCTCAGCTCGACGGGCGTGTCGACGCTGCGCAGGTCGTTGAAGACGACGGTGTTGCCGCGGATGACGCGCTCGGCGGGCGCGGTCCCGCCCGGCTCGACGAGCTCCGCGAGCTCGACGCCCGAGGCGGGGACGAGCTCGGGCCGGATGCTGTCGAGCCGGACGCGGTTCTTCGCGACGCGGTTGTGCTCGATCGCGGCCGCGCCGCTCGCGCCCCAGCGGAAGTCGGCGAGCAGCGCGACGGCCGAGGCCCCGTAGCCGCCGCAGTCGTCCGCGGGGACGAAGACGGGGCCGCGGACGTCGTTGTGGGCGATGCGGTTCGCCGAGACCGTGCCCCCGCGGTAGTCGCCCGCGAACATCCCGATGCCGCCGCCGCACGCGGTGCGCAGGCCGAGGACGAGGTTGTGGGCGATCTCCCAGCCGGACCCGCCCCAGTTGGAGACGCCCTGGACGGGCCAGCGCAGGACGTTGTGCGCGACGGTGACGTCGTCGGCCCGGCGGCCGAAGACGGGGAACGCCACCCCCTCGAAGACGAAGCCGAGGATGGAGGCGCCCGAGCCTCGCCCCTCGCCGGGGAAGAGGAAGCCGGCCTCTCCGGCGCTGTTGAGCACGGGTCCCGAGCGGATGACGGCGTGGCCCTCGGCGCGGATCTCGAGCGCCTTGGTCACGGTCGCCCCGGCGTGGCGCCCGGCGCGCACGCGCAGGGTGTCGCCGTCCTTCACCCGCGGGGAGTCGATCGCGGCCTGGATCGTGGGGAAGTGGCCGGGGATGCGCCAGGAGGCGGCCTCGGCGGAAGCGGCGAGGAGAAGGGGGACGAGACAGGCAACGGCGGGGGCGAAACCTCGGGTGCGCGGCATGGGGCACCTCCCAGTGCAGTGACGAGCGCATCATCCACCCGCCGCCCCCGGGGAGGCAATGCCTCATTCTTCACCGCTTCCCGCTTTACCGCCGCCCGCGTGTCTGGTAAGACAGTGCCGTGCCCGCGGGAGCCGAGGGGGCGTCTTCGGAGCTGAGGGTTCTCCTCGTGGAGGACGACCCGGACCACGCCGAGCTCGTCCGCCGCGGCCTCGAGCAGGTCGGGTCGCGGATCGACCTCGTGCACGTGGGCGACGGGGAGAAGGCCCTCGAGTACCTGACCTCGTGCGCCTCCCGGGGCGCCCCCGGCCGGCCCCACCTCGTGCTGCTCGACCTGCGGCTGCCCAAGGTGGACGGGCTCGAGGTGCTGCGCGAGATGAAGAACGCCCCCGAGCTCGCCGACATCCCCTGCGTGGTGTTGACGACGTCGCGGGCCGAGGGCGACATGGTCAACGCCTACCGGCTCCACGCGAACAGCTACCTCGTGAAGCCGGGCGACTTCACCCGCTTCGTCGAGCTGATCGCCGGGGTCGAGCGCTACTGGCTGGAGCAGAACGCGCAGCCCGGCGTCTGAAGAGGGGCGCGTGCCCCTCCCGCCCGGCCGGCTCGCGCCGCCTCAGCGGGCCGGCAGGAGCTCGGTCGACCAGACCTGGTCGGCCCAGGCGAACGTCAGCCTCGCCCCCTCGAAGGCGATCGTGAAGTTCTCGGCGGGCTTCGCGGCCTTGCCGGGCTTCAGGCTCACGCGAAGGACCTCCTTCGCCTTCACCTTCTGCTCGTAGTCGCCGAGGTAGGGGTAAGGCGCGTTCTTGAGGTTCTCCGGCGCCTCCTTCCACATCGCCCCGAGGGGCTGGCCGAGGTCGGAGTTGAGGACGAGGGCCCACTTCCCCGACTCGGGCACGTGGAGATAGAGGCTGTACCTGCCGGCCTTCAAGGTCTTGCCGCCGATCTTGACGTCGCCCTCGGTCGTGAGCGTCGAGACCTCGTTCTCGCCCGCCCGCCAGATCCGCTCCGGGGGGAGCATCTTGAGCAGGGAGTCGAGCGTGCGCCCCTTGAGGGCGGGGCGCCCGTAGTCGATCGTGACCGTCTTCCCGCCGATGGTCCCGACGGCGGCCCCGCGGGGGTTCTGCGCCAGGGCGGCGCCGGCGAGCGCGACGGCGGCCAGGGTGAGGAGGGTGGTCTGCGTCTTCATGCCGGGTTGCTCCTTGGGACGAGGTTCGGGGCCGTCCGGCGGCGTGGCGACCGTCCGGCCTCCCGGACAACACTCTACACCCGCCCGGGCCGGGCGCAGCCCCCCGGGGCGCGACTAGGGCTGGCCGTCCAGGGCCCGGCGGACGAGCTCGTTGACGCGCCTGGGGTTGGCCCGGCCGCCGGTCCTCTTCATGACCTGGCCCACGAACCAGCCGAGCGCCGCCGCCTTGCCGCCGCGGTAGCTCGCGACCTGCTCGGGGCTCGCCTCGACGACCTCGCGCACGGCCGCCTCGAGGGCGCCCTCGTCCGAGACCTGCTCGAGGCCCTCCCTCTCGACGATCGCCCGGGGCCCCTCGCCCGTCCGCCACATGCGCTCGAAGACGTCCTTGGCGGTGCGGCCGCTGATCGTGCCCTCGTCCACGAGGCGCACGAGCGCGCCGAGCGCCTCGGGGGAGACGGGCGAGGCCGCGAGCGGGCGCGCGTCCTCCTTGAGCTTGCGCAGCAGCTCGGTCATGACCCAGTTCGACGCGGCCTTGGGGTTGCCGCTCGCCCGCGCCGCGGCCTCGAAGTAGTCGGCGAGGTCGCGCTCGCGGGTGAGGACGGTGGCGTCGTAGGCGGGCAGCGCGTAGTCCGTCTCGAAGCGGCGGCGGCGCGGCTCGGGCAGCTCGGGCAGCGAGCGGCGCGCCTCCTCGATCCAGTCCTCGCCGACCTCGAGCGGCGGCAGGTCGGGCTCGGGGAAGTAGCGGTAGTCGTGCGCCTCCTCCTTCGAGCGCATGGGAGAGGTCTCGCCGCGGTCGGGGTTCCACAGCAGCGTCTCCTGCACGACCTCGCCCCCCGACTCGAGGACGGCCGCCTGGCGGGCCGCCTCGTGCTCGATCGCGCGGGCGACGTGGCGGAAGGAGTTGAGGTTCTTGATCTCGGTGCGGGTGCCGAGGGCGGCCTCGCCCCGCCGGCGGAGCGAGACGTTCGCGTCGCAGCGCAGCGACCCTTCCTCCATGTTGCCGTCGGAGACGCCGGCGTAGACGAGGATCGCGCGCAGGGCGGCGAGGTAGGCGTGGGCCTCCTCGGGCCCCGCGATCTCGGGCCGGGAGACGATCTCGATGAGGGGCACGCCCGCGCGGTTGAGGTCGACCCCGCTTCGCTCGCGCGACCAGGCGAAGCCCTCGTGGAGGAGCTTGCCCGCGTCCTCCTCCACGTGGATCCGCAGGAGGCGCACCGTGCGCTCGGTCCCGTCCGGCATCGCGAACGACACCGCGCCGTCCGTGGCGAGGGGTCGCGCGTACTGCGAGATCTGGTAGCCCTTGGGGAGGTCGGGGTAGAAGTAGTTCTTCCGCTCGAAGACGGACACCGGGTGGACGGTGCAGCCGGTGGCGAGCGCGGCCCGCAGGGCGAGGGTGACCGCGTGGCGGTTCGTGACCGGCAGCGCGCCGGGGAGGCCGAGGCAGGTGGGGCAGACGAGCGTGTTCGGCTCCGCCCCGAAGCGGTTCGCGCAGGCGCAGAACAGCTTGGTGCGGGTGAGGAGCTGGGCGTGGACCTCGAGGCCGACGACGGTCTCGAACCGCCCGGCCGGCGCCACCGCGGCTACTCCTGCACCCAGACCGACACCGAGCCCCCGTTGCAGCGGAACTCGCCCCACCCGGCGTCGTTCGTGACCACCGGCTCCCGCTGGTGCTCGGTCAGGTCCACGAAGCGGGCGTTCGCCCGTCCGACCTCCATCCACTTCGACCCCTCCTGGCCGTCGCTCATGAGGACGGCCATCGCCTTGGGGTGCTGATCGTCGCCGAGGCGGACCCAGCCCACCCGGTTCCAGTGGTCGAGGTAGTCGACCTGGGGGCCCCAGGCGTAGTGCCGTCGGGCGTGGAGGAACTTGTCGATCAGCCACCGGTGCGACGGCATCACGATGCGGTGGAGGTTGCCGTCCCTCCCCCGGTCCTCGTACTCGGCGCCGTAGTAGTCGGCGGCGAACACGCAGGGGTAGCCCTCGCGGCGCAGGAGGATGAGGGCGTAGGCGAGGGGCTTGAACCACGGCTCGACCACCGACTCGAGGGCCTGCAGGGGCTGCGAGTCGTGGTTCTCCACGAAGGTCACCACGTCGCGGCCCCGCTGCTGCATGAGCGTGCCGTCGAGGAGGCGGCGCATGTCGTAGTTGCCGCCGGCGCGGCTCGCCCAGTGGAAGTGGTAGTGCAGAGGCACCCCGAACACGGTGATGCGGCCGCCGAGGCGGTCGAGGTACCAGTAGAGGGTGGAGACGTCCGGCGTCCAGTACTCGGCGACCACGAAGAGGGCGCGCCCCGCGTGGCGCTCCATCTCGTCGAGCCACTGGGGGAAGAACCAGGCCGAGATGTGCTTGACCGCGTCGAGGCGGAAGCCGTCGACGCCGGTGGTGTCGAGGTACCACTTGCCCCACGCGGTGACCTCGCGCCGGACCTCCTCGTCCTGGAAGTCGAGGTCCGCCCCCATGAGGTAGGAGAAGTTGCCGTTCTCGAGGGCGACCTGGTCGTCGAACTGCTTGCCCTCGAGGAGGTACACCGTGCCCTTCTCGCCGGGGCTGCGGTGGTCGTAGTCGACCGCGTCGAAGTGCCGCGCGTGCCACTCGAACTTCGAGTGCTTGCCCTTGCGGCCGGGGAAGCGGAAGTGGGTGTAGGCCTCGATCTCGCGCGGCTCGCCCTTCGGCCGCAGCCGGTCGTCCTGGGGGTAGGGGGTCGCGCGCACGAGTTCGGCCTCGTCGCCGCCCATGCGGTGGTTGAGGACGGTGTCGGCGTAGACCTGCAGCCCCGCCTTGTGGAGGGCCTTGATCGCGGCCAGGTACTGCTTTCTCGTGCCGTACTTCGTGCGGACCGAGCCCTTCTGGTCGAACTCGCCCAGGTCGTACATGTCGTAGACCCCGTAGCCGACGTCGAGGCCGCCCCCCACGCCCTTGTAGGCGGGGGGCAGCCAGAGGGCGGTGAAGCCGGCCTCGGCCAGCTCGCGCGCGCGCGAGGCCGCCTCGCCCCAGAGGCTGCCGTCGGCCGGCGTGTACCAGTGGAAGAACTGCATCATCACGCCGTTCGCGACGGCCATGGGGCCCTCCTCGGGATGGTCTAATCGTACTCGCTCCCGAGCGGCCGGCCGTGACGGGGCCGTGACGGCCTTGACGGGCGGGGCGGGCGCCGGCTAAACGTGGGGCATGAGGACCCGGGGCGGGCCGGGACAGTTCGAGCAGCTCCAGGCCTCCGCCCTGTTCTGCCCGCGCTGCCAGGCCGCCCGCCCGGTGCGCGAGCGGCTGCTCCTCGTGCTGCCCGACGGGGAGCTCCACGAGTACCTGTGCGCGGCCTGCGGGACATCCGTGGGGAAGCGGACGGCGAGCGCCCCCCCGCCGCCGCTGGTGCTCGGCCGGCCCGACTGATCGGACTGCCGGACTCGGCGGATCGGACGGTCGACCAGACTGAGCGGACAGCGCGATGCGGCTTGTTGAACGGGATTCTCCCACTGTGGGAGAATGGGACATGTCCAGCGCCGTCTCGTACCTCAGCGTCGACCGCAAGGGGCGGGCCACCCTCCCGGAGGATGTCCGGGAGTCCCTCGGCCTCCGGCCGGGCGACTTCGTCCTCCTCGAGAGGACCGAGCGGGGCACGTTCGAGCTCGTGCCGGCGGCGCTCGTCCCGCGCGACCAGCTCTGGTTCCACCACCCGGAGATGCAGCGGCGGATCCGCAGGGCCGAGGCCGACCTCGCCGCCGGGAGGGTCGACACGGCGCGGACGGCCTCCGGGGCACAGGCGCTCCTGGATGGCCACAAGAGCGTCTCGCGCGCACGGCGGCGATAGCGTCGCGTGGCCACCCGTCCTGCCGCGCGCTCGGCACTCTTCGGCGAGCAGTGGTGGGAAAGCTACGGACGGCTCTCCCCGGATCGGCAGTCTTCGTGCGACCGCGCTGTGATGGCGCTCATCAAGGGCATGCAGTCCGCGGGCCTCAACGTCAAGCCGATCCTGCCCGAGAAGCACTATCTCGAGGCACGCATCAGCTCCGGGGATCGCATCGTGTTCCGCGTCGATGCCGGGACGATCGCGTTTCTCGACGTCGTCTCGCACGACGAGATCGGACGCTACGGGCGGCGCTCCCGCCCGCCTCGCTGATCAGGCGCCCGGCTTGCGGAAGAGGGCGTGGGTGACGCCCCACTCCTCGCCCCCGCGGAAGGCGAACAGCTCCGCGCAGCCGAGGAAGAAGAGCCGCCAGCGGACCCACCAGCGCCGCTCCTGGCCCTCGCCGTAGGCCTCGCGCAGGACGGCGAGGACCGCGTCGCGGCGGGCGGCCATGTTCGCGAGCCAGGCCTCGCACGTGCGGGCGTAGTGCCGGCCGGAGACGGCCCAGTGGGCGACGACGCGCAGGTCGCGCTGGAAGCGGAGGAAGAGGTCGTGGGACGGCATCTGCCCGCCGGTGAAGAAGTGCCGGGCCATCCAGTCCCCGGGGCCCTCGTCCTCGTAGGGGTAGGCGGCGAAGCGGTGGGAGAAGACGTGGGCGAAGAACAGGCCCCCCGGTTCGAGCCAGGAGGCGATCCGGCCGAAGAGCGTCTCCCAGTTGCGGACGTGCTCGAGCATCTCGACGGAGACGACGCGGTCGTAGACGCCGGGGGGGACGAAGTCGGAGACGTCCGCGGTCAGGACCTCCACGTTGCCGAGGCCCCTTCGCGCGGCCTCGGCGAGGATGTGCTCGCGCTGGCTCGACGAGTTCGAGACGGCGGTGATCGCGCTCGCGGGGTAGCGCTCGGCCATCCACAGGGTGAGCGAGCCCCAGCCGCAGCCGAGCTCGAGGACGCGCTGGCCGTCGGCGAGCCTCGCGCGGTCGCAGGTGAGCGCGAGCATCGCCTCCTCGGCCGCGTCGAGGCTGTCGACACCGTCGTTCCACAGGGCGCAGGAGTACTTGAGGCGGCGGCCGAGGACGAGGCGGTAGAAGGCGGCCGGGACCTCGTAGTGCTGCTCGTTCGCCGCCCGCGCGTGGAACGCGACCGGGCTCGCGCCCAGCGTCTCGACCCACGCGGACAGCCGCTCCTGCTGCGCCTCGACGCCGCCCTCCCGTACCGCGCGCGCCCGCTGCGCCACCAGGCGGCGGATGCCGAGGCGCAGGAGCGGCTCGGGGAGGAGGTCCCGCTCGAGGAAGGCGTCGAAGCGGCTCACGGGCCCGTCCGGCTCACGCCGCCTGCTCGCGGCGCCCGGCCGCGGCCTCGGGGGAGGGTCGCTCGCGCCGCCCGGCCGCGGGCAGGGCGAGCAGGGCCGGGTTGCCGGGGCGGCTCAGCACGGCCTGGAAGACGCCGGTGCGGCCGGTGGCGAAGAGGGCCTGGCAGGAGGCGAGGTAGAAGTCCCAGGTGCGGACGAAGCGCTCGTCGAAGCCGAGCGCGCGCACCCGGTCGAGCCGCGCGAGGAACGCCGCGCGCCACAGCTCGAGCGTGCGCGCGTAGTGGCCGCCCATGTCCTCGAGGTGGTGCACGGCGAGCGTCCCCGCCTTCATCATCGCGCCGGTCGCGTGGTGGAGCGAGGCGAGGAGCCCCCCCGGGAAGACGTGCTTCTGGATCCAGTCGCTGTGGCGGGCGTAGGCGGCGAAGCGGCGGTCGGGGATCGAGATCGCCTGGACGACGGCGAGGCCCCCGGGGTCGAGCAGCTCCTCCACCCGGCGGAAGAAGACCGGCCAGTTCTCGAGGCCGAGGGCCTCGAACATCTCGATCGAGACCACCTTGTCGAACCGGCCCTCGACGTCGCGGTAGTCCTCGAGGCGGATCTCGACCCGGTCGCGCAGGCCGGCCTCGGCCACGCGCTCGCGGGCGAGGCGGGCCTGCTCCTCCGAGATCGTGATCCCGGTGACGCGGCAGCCGTACTCGCGCGCGGCGAGGATGGCGAAGCCGCCCCAGCCGCAGCCGATCTCGAGGACGTGGTCCCCGGGGCGCAGGCGGGCCTTCTCCGCGATCGTCCGCAGCTTCCTCTTCTGGGCGGGGGCGAGCGGCTCGTCCGCGGTCGCGAAGAGGGCCGAGGAGTACGCCATCGTCTCCTCGTCGAGGAAGAGGCGGAAGAAGTCGTTCGAGAGGTCGTAGTGGGCGGCGACGTTCCTCCGGGCCCCGCGGCGGGTGTTGCGGCGGAGGCGGTGGGCGAGGTCGTCGCCGAGGTTGAGGAGGCGGGTGAGGCCGCTCGTCGCGCCCACCGCTTCCTCGCTGCGCAGGGCGGCGGCGAGGAGCGCGGGAAGGTCGTCGGTCTCCCACTCGCCGAGCACGTAGGCCTCGCCGAAGCCGATGTCGGCCTGGAGCACGAGGCGGCGCAGGGCGGCCGGGCTCGTCACCCGCAGGCGCACGTGGGGCTCGCCCCGGCCGAAGGAGCGGCGCTCCCCGCCCGGCAGCTCGAGCGAGAGCCGCCCGCCCTGCCAGCGCTCGAGCGAGCGCAGCAGCGCGGGCAGCGCGGCGCGGGCGACGAGGGAGTCGAAGGCGGCGAGGCTCATGCGGGTCCTCCGCGGGCCGCGGCCGGGTCGTAGGGCGGCTGCGGCCAGAAGGGAGCCCCCTTCGCCCACAGGCGCAGGGCCTCCCAGTGGATGGCGGCGACGACCTTGAGGTTGTGGAGCGGGAAGCGCAGGAGGGCGGAGGCGATCGCGCGGTCGCTCATCTCCCGCCGCTCGAGCGAGAGGCGGGTCGCGATCACCGTCCCCCCGCCGCGCACGAGGTCGATCACCGCCTCGGCGCGCGCGCCCGGCGGGGGGAGCGCGAAGTGGTAGGTGCCGGCGTCGGGGCGGGTGAACGGGGAGACGTGCATGAGCTTCTTGTGCGTCCACTCGAAGGAGCCGTCCTCGACGGGGAGCACGTAGGCGTGGCGGTCGCCGAAGGTGTTGTTGACCTCGGCCACGACGAGGCGCAGCCGCTCGTCGTCGCCGTAGCAGTAGAAGAAGCTCACCGGGTTGAAGACGTGACCGGCGACGCGGCAGCTCGTGAGCAGCTCCACCCGCCCCCCGGGCAGGGAGAGCCCCTCCCGTCGGACGGCCTCCTCGAGGTCCCGGCGGACGCCGGCGGCCGAGCCGGCCAGGTGGTCCTCGTCGCGGAAGCGCAGGGGCCGGGCCTTCGCGCGGCCGAACAGGCGCAGCCGCGCCTCGAGGGCGTCGATCTCGTCGAGGTCGAGGAGCGTCAGCAGCGCGCGGTAGCGGAAGGCGTGCGCCGGGGCGAGGACCCGGCGGTGGGTCACCGACCCCTCGTAGAGCGCGGATCGGAAGCTCACGCCGCGTCCTCCCTCGGCGCGCCTTGCTCCCCGTCCCACGCCGTCGTCCGGGCCTCGCCCAGGGAGCAGCCGAACGCCTCGGCGACCTTCACTGCGGACAGCAGGCCGTCCTCGTGGAAGCCGTGGCGCAGGTGGGCGCCCGCGTAGAACGTCGCGCGCCGGCCGCAGAGGCGGCGCAGCTCGGGCTGGGCGCGGGTCGCCGCCGCGTCGAGCACCGGGTGCTCGTAGTCCATCTCGGCGAGGACCGTCCGCGGGTCGGGGGCGGGGTCGTTGAGCGAGACGCAGTACTCCGCGGGGCCGGGGAGCGACTGCAGGCGGTTGAGGTGGTAGGTCACGCCGATCGGGCGCGAGGCGTCGCGGCAGTCGAGAAGGTCCATGTTCCACGAGGCCCACGCCCGTGGGGAGCGCGGCAGCGACGCGCGGTCGGTGTGCAGGCGGGTGCGGTTCGCCGAGTAGCGGAAGGCGCCGAGCAGCCGCCGCTCGTCCTCGTCCGGGTCGGCGAGGAGCCGCAGGGCCTCGTCGGCGTGGGTCGCGATCACGACCGCGTCGAAGCGGAGGGTCTCGCCGTCGGCGGTCGTCACGAGGACGCCGCCTCCCTCGCGGCGGATGCGCGCGGCCCCGCGGCCCGCGTGGACGCGGTCGCCGAGGCGCCGGGCGATCGCCTCGACGTAGCGGCGGCTGCCGCCCTTCACCGTCCACCACCGCGGCGGGTCGAGGGTGAGCCAGCCGTGGTTGCGGATGAAGCGGAAGACCGAGCGCGCCGAGAAGGCCTCCATGTCGACCGCGGAGGCGGACCAGACCGCGCCGACGAGCGGGAGCAGGAAGTGGCGGGCGAAGCCGCCCGAGAAGCGCCCCTCGCGGAGGAACTCGCCGAGCGTCGGGTCCTCGCCCTGCGGCCGGTCGAGGAGCGCGAGGGCGCGGCGGTTGAAGCGGGGGATCTCGGCCAGCATCCACAGGTGGCGGGGGTCGGCGAGGCGGCGGCGCTGGGCGAACAGGCTGTTCAGGTCGCGGCTCGCCCACTCGAGGCCGCACGGGCGGCAGCGCACCGAGAACGACATGTCCGAGGGCTGTCCCTCCACCCCCAGCTCCTCGAGGAGCCGCACGAAGCGGGGGTAGGTGCGGTGGTTGTAGACGAGAAAGCCCGAGTCCATCGCGAGCGCCCCCCCGGCGCGGGCCACGGTGTGCGTGTGGGCGTGGCCCCCGAGCCGGGTGTCCTTCTCGAAGAGGCGCACCTCGTGGCGCTGCGCGAGGAGGTACGCGGCCGAGAGGCCCGAGATGCCGGCCCCGACCACCGCCACGCGGGCGCGAGCGGGGAGGGCGAGGCCGGAGGGGCCGGCGCTCGGCGAATGGTCGCTCGGAGGGACCGTGGTGATCTCGGGACTCAATTGAACCTCTTCAATACCTTGACACTACGAGGACGCCGCCGGTGGGGTTCCGTGCGGCCGCGGGAGGCTCGGGTGGCGCAGGGCCGCCGGCTCGCGGCGGGGCCGTAGCCTCGAATCTGAGTGCGCCCCACTCAACTCGGTCCAGACCGAGTTTTCACAGGTTTTCCACAGGTCCGACCGGCGGCTGGGCCGGGCGGTGGGCGGCAGGGGGCGGAGTGGCGCGCCCGGAGGGAGTCGAACCCCCGACCTCCAGGTTCGAAGCCTGGCGCTCTGTCCAGTTGAGCTACGGGCGCCCGCGTTCATCTTACGCGGGAACGGGCCGGGGCGGGGACCGGGAGGCACGCCCGCGGTGCACGGGGGACCGTGCGGACAAGCGCCGGGCCTGATGCAAGCGGCGAACGGTTCGGTCGGCCGTCCCGTGCTAACGTCGGCGACCATGACGCCGATCGACCTGCGCTCCGACACCGTCACGAAGCCCACCCCGGAGATGCGCCGCGCCATGGCCGAGGCCGAGGTGGGCGACGACGTCTACGGGGAGGACCCGACCGTCCGCCGGCTCGAGGAGCGCGCGGCCGAGCTGCTGGGGATGGAGGCCGCGCTGCTCGTGCCCTCGGGCACGATGGGCAACGCGATCGCGATCCGCATCCTGACGCAGCGCGGCGACGAGGTGCTCGCCGAGCGGCGCAGCCACGTGGTGAAGTACGAGCTGTCGGGGATGAGCGTGCTCTCGGGCGTGATGCCGCGGATGGTGGACGCGCCGGGCGGGCACCTTCGACCCGAGGACGTGCGCTCGGCGGCCGCGCCGAAGGCCTACTACAAGTCGGACGTGACCCTCGTGGTCCTCGAGAACACGCACAACCTCGGCGGCGGCACGGTGCAGCGGGTCGAGGACGCGCGCGCGGTCGTCGCCGCGGCCCGCGAGTGCGGCTTCCGCGTCCACCTCGACGGGGCGCGGATCTGGAACGCGGCGCTCGCCCTCGGCGTCGAGCCGAAGGCGCTCGTGGCGGGGGCCGATACCGTGATGGCCTGCCTGTCGAAGGGGCTGTGCGCGCCGGTCGGGTCCGTGCTCGCCTCGACGCGCGAGCGGGTCGAGGAGGCGCGGCGGGTCCGCAAGCTCCTCGGGGGCGGGATGCGGCAGGCGGGCGTCCTCGCCGCGGCCGGGCTCGTGGCCCTCGAGACGCTCCTCCCGCGCCTCGCCGAGGACCACGCGAACGCGCGGCTGCTGGGGGAGTCGCTCGCCTCTGGCCGGGGGGTCGCGGTCGCCCCCGTCGAGACGAACATCGTGGTCGCGACGCTCGAGGGCCGCTCCGCGCCCGACGTGGTGGCGGCGCTGCGGGGAGAGGGCGTCCTCGCGATCGCGATGGACGCGCGGACGCTGCGCCTCGTGACGCACCGCGACGTGAGCCGCGCCGAGTGCGAGCGGGCGGCGGCGGTGGTCGCGCGCGTGCTCGCCTGAGCCGATGCGCCTCGCTCCCGCGTCGACGGTCGGGGCGGCGGTCCTCGCCGCCTGCGTGAGCGGCCTCGCGACGTCCGCGACGCCCGGGCCTCTCCTCCGGGCGAGCGGGGGGACGGGAGCGGCGGCGCTCCCGCGGGTCGCGGTGGCGGCGAGCGCGGCCGCCGGGGGCGTGCGGCTCGACGGCCGCCTCGACGAGCCCGCGTGGGCGGCGGCGCCCGCGATCGGCCCGCTCACCCAGACCGAGCCCGACGAGGGTGTTCCCCCGTCCGAGGCGACCGAGGTGCGCGTGCTCGTCGGCGCGGACGCGCTCTACGTGGGGTTGCGCTGCTTCGACAAGGAGCCGGCGCGGATCGTGGCGACGAAGCTCGGGCGCGACGCGGAGCTCGGCGGCGACGACCACGTCCTCGTCGTGCTCGACACGTTCGGGGACCGACGCAACGGCTTCTTCTTCGGGGTCACGCCGCGCGGGGCGCGGGCGGAGGGGCAGATCGCGAACAACAGCGAGAGCCTCAACTTCGACTGGGACGGGATCTGGGACGCCGCGGCCCGCATCGACGGCGAGGGCTGGACGGCCGAGCTCGAGATCCCCTGGAAGACGCTGCGCTTCCGCTCGGGCCTCGACGCGTGGGGGCTCAACGTGCAGCGCCACCTCGCCCGCCGGCAGGAGACGTCGCGCTGGACGGCCGCGCGCCGGGACGTGTGGATCTCGAACCTGTCCGAGGCGGGGCGCCTCGAGGGGCTCGCCGGCGCGCGGCAGGGTCGGGGCCTCGACCTGCGGCCCTACCTCTCGGGCGGGGAGACGAACGGCAGCGCCGACTGGAAGGTCGGGGGCGACGTCTTCCAGAACGTGACCCCGAACCTCACCGCGTCGCTCACGGTGAACACGGACTTCGCGGAGACCGAGGCCGACGACCGCCAGGTGAACCTCACCCGCTTCCCGCTGTTCTACCCGGAGAAGCGGTCGTTCTTCCTCGAGGGGGCGGGCATCTTCGAGGCGGCGAGCCTCGGCAGCAGGAACTCGGACCTCCTTCCCTTCTACAGCCGCCGCATCGGGCTCCTGCGGGGCGAGGAGGTGCCGATCCTCGCCGGGCTCAAGATGTCCGGCCGCGTCGGGCGCTGGAACGTCGGTCTCCTCGACACCGTGACCGGCTCGGTCGACGACCTCGGCCTCTCTCGCCAGAACCTGCTCGCCGCCCGAGTCAGCCGGAACCTGTTCCGCCAGTCCTTCGTGGGCGGCTTCCTCACCCACGGCAACCCCTCCGGCGCGGGCGACAACACGCTCGCCGGCTTCGACGCCCGCTTCGCGACCTCGAGCTTCCGCGGCGGCGAGAACCTCAGCCTCGACCTGTACGCGTTCTTCACCGACGACGAGGCCACGGGGCGGAGCGGGCACGCCTTCGGCGGCAAGCTCGACTACCCGAACGACCTGTGGGACGCGGCGCTCACGTTCAAGGAGATCGACGACGACTTCCGCCCGGCCCTCGGCTTCGTGAGGCGCGCCGGCATCCGCAAGACGAACGCCAAGGTCGACTTCATGCCGCGGCCGGGACGCGCCGGGATCCGCCAGCTCTTCCTCGAGGCCTCCGCCCAGTACGTGACGGACCTCGACGGGCGGACCCTCGACTGGATGCTCGTCGCCGCGCCGCTCGGCCTCGAGACCGAGTCCGGCGACGCGCTGCGCCTCGCGTGGGTGCCGCAGTTCGAGCGGCTCGACGAGCCGTTCGAGATCCAGGACGGGATCGTCGTCCCCGCCGGGGACTACCGCTACGCGGCGTGGGTCGCGGCGGTCGAGACCGCCGAGCGGCGGCGCTGGGTGGCGCGCCTCGAGGCCCGCTGGGGCAGCTTCTACGACGGCGAGCTGACGCGCCTCGAGGCCGCGCTCGCCCTCAAGCCGAGCCCGCACCTCGTCGTCTCCGCCGAGGCGGAGTGGGGCTGGGGGACGCTCCCCGCCGGCGAGTTCACCACGCAGAACCTGGCCGGGCGGGTCGAGCTCGCCGTCGACCCGAACCTCGC
The DNA here is from genome assembly GCA_964561785.1 of uncultured Acidobacteriota bacterium. Lineage (GTDB taxonomy): Bacteria > Acidobacteriota > Vicinamibacteria > Fen-336 > Fen-336 > DATBSL01. The sequence continues at coordinate 19,251 of CAZLRF010000060.1, forward strand.
CTGGTCGAACCTCGTGCAGTACGACTCCGACTCGCGCCAGCTCGGCTTCCAGAGCCGGCTGCGCTGGCGCGTGCGCCCGGGCAGCGACGTGTTCGTCGTCTTCAACCGCGGCTGGGTGCGCGAGGAGGACGGGACCTACCGGGGGTACTACGACCGCGGCTCGGCCAAGGTCCAGCACACGTTCCGGTTCTGAGGCCCGGAGTCCGGGCTCAGGTCTTCTCGGCCGACACGACCCGAAGGGCGGCTTCGAGGAACCGCTCCACGGGCTCGAGGTCGTCGAGCGCCTCCACGACCCGGTCGAGGTCGAGGGTCACGTACTCGTGGATCACGACGTTCCGGAAGCCGGGGAGACACTCGAGCTTCCGAACCAGCTCCGGGGGGAAGCGCGCGTCGCGCGCCAGGCTGCGCACGGCCTGCGTGTAGTCCTCGAAGCGGTCCCCGCGGCGCGCGGCCAGCTCGCCCGCGACGTCGATCACGAGCTGGCAGACCGTGAGCAGGGAGAACAGGACGTCGTTGTGCAGGGAGAGGTCCCGCTCCAGGTCCTCCCGCCCCCCCACGCGCGGCCGGATCTCCCTCAGGTGATCGAGGTGCCGGCGCAGCTCCGAGAGCCTCTCGACGAGGAACGTCACCGCGCCAGCGCCTCGAGCTTCGCGCGGCGGGCACGCCGGAGGAACGGGTCGAGGTCGGCCGCGCGGAGAAGGACGTCCCTCACGAAGGCGTGGTCCGCCTCGGGATCGAAGCAGACGAGCCGCCTCCCGCGGCTCACCACGTGCCGTCCGATCCCCGGAGGGGCGTCGTTCAGGACGACGAGGTCGATGCCCGGCCTGGCCAGGGCGGACTGGAGGAGGGACGAGAGGCGCAGCCCCGCCTCGAAGCGGTCGCGACGGCCGGGAAGCGCCTCGCGGTCGAGCAGGACGCCCACGTCCACGTCGCTCTCGCGGTGGTCCCTCCCCTCCGCGTGGCTGCCGAAGAGATAGGCCGAGACGACCCCCTCGCGCCCCAGCTCCCGCAGGGCCTCGACGAGCCGTGCTTCGACGTCTCCGGCGCTGCTCGTCATGTCGGGGCCATTCTCCCACGATCCGGGCCCGGGAGCGGTTCTCCGGACCCGCGTGATAGTCTGTCGGGACCATGCGGCAGAGGAGCGAGCTCGCGGGGGAGTGACCGGTTGAGGCTCCGCACGCAGCTCGCCGTGGCGTTCTTCGTCCTCGCGGTGCTGCCCCTCGCCGGGGTGACGGTGTACACGTGGCTCGGCTCGCAGCGGGCCTTCCGCCAGGCGGTCGCCGCGGAGGCGGAGACGTTCGCCACGGAGATGTCGACCCGGGTGGACGTGGTGGCCGAGGAGCTGCAGTCCCGGCTCGCGCGGATGGGAGAGCGCCCCGAGGGCGGCGCGGAGAGCGCGTTCGAGAAGGCCCGCCGGGAGGCGCTCGCCGCGGCGGAGCGGGAGGAGCTGCGCCTGCTGCTGCGGGCGATCCTCTCCGGGGCGGAGAGGCGCCAGGGGGCCATCCCGTTCGCCTACGACCGCGAGGGGCGCCTGTTCGCCCCGGACCCCGCCGACGAGGCGGCGCTCGCCGGGCTCGGGATCGGCGGGCGGGAGGTCTCCCGCCCCGACGCGGGGGACTGGGTGGTCGCCGAGCGGCGCGACGCGAGGACGGACATCGTGATCGGCGTGGCCCGCCCGGTCGGCCCCGCCCTGCGCGAGATGCGTCGCACCGCCGCCCACAACCTGGCCCTCGGGATGGGCCTCGCCGCGCTCGCCCTCCTCGGCATCCTGCCCCTCTCGCGGCGCATGACCCGCCACCTCGCCTCGCTCACCGAGGCGGCGGAGCGGCTCGGGGCGGGGGAGCTCGACGTGCGGGTGCCGGTGCCCCACGGCCGCGAGTTCCGGCGCCTGGCCACGACGTTCAACCGCCTCGCCCGCGACCTGCGGGAGAACCAGGAGCGGGCCCTCGAGCAGGAGCGGCTGCGCAAGGAGCTCGAGATCGGCCGCCGGATCCAGGAGGAGCTGCTGCCGCGGACGCCCTTGCGGGGGCCGTTCGCCGAGGTCGGCGGGGTGTCGATCCCCGCGCGGGAGGTGGGCGGCGACTTCTTCAACTACTTCGCCCTCGGAGAGGACGAGATCGCGATCCTCGTCGGCGACGTGGCGGGCAAGGGGGTGCCCGCCGCGCTCCTGATGGCGAGCCTGCAGGCCACGATCCGCGCCCGGATCGCCCTCGAGCGCGACCTCGTGAGCCTCGTGACCGAGCTCGACCGCGAGATGGCGAGCGAGGAGCCGCTCGCCCCCTACTACACGCTGTTCCTCGCCGTGCTCGAGGGGACGAGCGGCCGGCTGCGCTACGTCAACGCCGGCCACAACACCCAGTTCGTGGTCCGCGCGGACGCAGGGGTGGAGGAGCTCTCGTCGACCGGCCGGCCCCCGGGGCTCTACCCGGGCGGAGGGTACGAGGAGACCGAGGTCGTCCTCGACGACGGCGACGCGCTCTTCCTGTTCACGGACGGCCTCGTCGAGACGGAGGACGAGGCGGGCGAGCCGTTCGGCATGGCGCGGCTCGAGGCGATCCTGCGCACGACCCGCGGGGGCGAGCTCGCGGCGCTGCTCGCGAAGATCGACGCCGCCGTGCGCGCGCACCGCGGCAACCAGGAGGCGGCCGACGACGCGACCATGGTCGCCCTGCGCTTCTCGCGGGCGGGAGCGAGCGCGCGGTGAGGCGGGACACGGGCGCGCTCGCCGGGCGGGAGTGGGACCTCGTGGTCGTGGGGGGAGGCATCTACGGCGCGGCCGCGGCGTGGGACGCGGCCCAGCGCGGCCTCTCGGTCGCCCTCGTCGAGCGGGAGGACTTCTCGGCCGGGGCCTCCTGGGCCAGCCTCAAGACGATCCACGGGGGCATGCGCTACCTGCAGAGGCTCGACCTTCCGCGGCTGCGCGAGTCGGCCCGGGAGCGGCGGACGCTGCTCGCGATCGCCCCGCAGCTCGTGCGGCCGCTGCCGTTTCTCGTCCCGACCTACGGCCACGGGGCGAAGGGGCGCGAGGCCCTCGCCCTCGGCCTCCTCCTCTACGACCGGCTGACCCCCGACCGCAACGAGGGGCTGCGGCCCGACCGGCGCCTGCCGCCCCCGCGGACGGCCTCGGCCGCCGAGGCCCTGCGGCTCGTGCCCGGCCTCGAGCGGCGCCGTCTCACCGGCGCCGCGCTGTGGCACGACGCCCAGGCCCGCAGCACCGAGCGGCTCACCCTCGCCTTCGTCCACGCCGCAGCCGCGGCCGGGGCCGCGCCGGCGAACCACGCGGAGGCGATCGAGCTGCTGCGCGCCGCCGGGCGGGTCGCGGGCGTGGCGGTGCGCGACCGCCTCTGCGGCCGGACGCTCGAGGTGCGCGCGCGGATGGTCCTCAACGCGGCGGGGCCCTGGGCCGACGAGCTGCTCGCGCGCGGCGGCCCCGCCCGCGCGGCGGCCCCCCTCCTGCGCGCCCGCAACCTCGTCCTGCGCCGCCCCCCGCAGGTCCCCTTCGCGGTGGGCGCCCGGCAGGAGGGCCGCTTCCTGTTCCTCGTGCCCTGGGAGGGCCGAACGATGGTCGGCACCTCGTACGAGCCGGCCGAGGCCCCCCCGAGCGACCCGCTCGCGTTCCTCGCGGAGGCGGCGCGGGCCTTCCCCTGGGCCGGGCTCGCCGCCGCCGACGTGGGCGTCGTCCACGAGGGGCTGGTGCCCGGGCGCGGCGGGGCGCGGGGGCTCGCCACGCGCGCGCGGCTGCTCGACCACGAGAGCGAGGACGGCGTCGCCGGCCTCGTGAGCGTCCAGGGGGAGAAGTACACGACCGCCCGCGCCGTGGCCGAGCGGGCGGTGGACGTGGTCGTCCGCCGGCTGCGGCGGGAGGCGCCGCCCTGCCGCACCGCCGTGACGCCCCTCGGCGCGGCCGCGCCCCTCGAGGGGCCCCTCGAGGAGCGCGCGCGCACGGCCGTGCGGGAGGAGATGGCGCTGACCCTCGCCGACGCCGTGCTCCGCCGGCTCGACCTCGGGACCGCCGGGCCCCCGGACCCCGCCGACCTCGACGTGGTGGCGCGAGCGATGGGCCGGGAGCTCGGCTGGGACGCGGCGCGGGAGGCCGCGGAGCGCGCCGCCCTCGACGCCTTCTACGCCCGCTGAGCCCGCCGGGCTTCGCGGAGCCCGCCCGGGGGCGGCCCGGCGGCCCTGCGCTAGAATGCCGGTGCCCGTCATGGCGCAACCGCCCCCGAGCCGAACGGACCCGGTGCTGCGCACGCTCGCGCCGCTCGTGGACGACCTGTCGGTCGGGGGCGACGAGGAGGCGCTGCTGCGCTCGTCGCTCGAGCACGTCGTGGCCTCGCTCGAGTGCGCGGGGGCGGCCGTGTTCCTGCCGGGGGAGGACGGGGCGCTGCGCGAAGCCGCGCAGCACCACCTCGCCGCGGACGAGGAGGCGGCGCGCGAGATCGTCGCGCTCGCCCTGCGGGAGGAGGCGACGGTCAGGCGCGCGCTGCCGGGGGCGGGACGGCTGGTCGCGGTCCCCCTGCGCTCGCGCCGCCGGGCGATCGGCGCGCTCGTCCTCCACGAGGCGGAGGACAAGGCCGGCGCGGAGCGCGAGCTGCTCGACCTCGTCGGGATGCTCGTGGGCACCGCCCTCGAGAACGCGCGCCTCTACGCCGAGCTGCAGAGGTCCTCCGTGCGCGCCGACGCGCTGCGGCGCATCACCGCCGCCGTCTCCGCGGGCAGCGACCTGCCGTCGATCCTCCCCGCCTTCGCCGAGGAGCTGCGCTCGCTGGCGGCCTTCGACCGCCTCGCCTGCGGCTTCGTCAACGAGACCGGCGACTACATCGAGATGGTGAGCCACCCCGAGGGCACCTCGTGGGGGATGGGGGGGGTGCTCCCCGTGGTCGGCAGCGGCCCCGGCTTCGTCGCCCTCGACGAGCGGCCGGTCCTGCAGCGGGACCTCGTCCACGAGCACCGCTTCCTCGAGGACATGCGCCTGCTCGAGGACGGGCTGCGCTCGTACGCGCTGTTCCCGCTCTCGGCGCGGGGACGGACGATCGGCGTGCTCGCCCTCGGCGCCGCGCGCGAGGGAGGGTTCGACGAGGAGAGCCTCGCCCGCCTCCACCCGCTCGCGGCGGCGGTCGCGGTCGCCCTCGACAACGTGCGGCTGTTCCAGAAGACGCGGGAGCTGTCGATCACCGACGAGGTGACGCCGCTGCACAACTTCCGCTACTTCCACCAGGCCCTCGACCGCGAGCTCAAGCTCGTCAACCGCTACGGGGGCGCGCTGTCGCTGCTGTTCGTGGACCTCGACCGCTTCAAGCCGATCAACGACCAGTACGGGCACCTGCGGGGCAGCCGCACCTTGCGCGAGGTCGGCTTCCTCATCCGGGCCGCGGTGCGCGAGACCGACATCCCCGCCCGCTACGGGGGAGACGAGTTCGTGGTCATCCTGCCCCAGACCGACGGCCCCTCGGCGAAGGTGCTCGCGGAGAAGCTGCGCCGGCTGGTCGAGGGGCACACGTTCCTCCAGGAGGAGGGGATCAACGCCCGGCTCGGGGTGTCGCTCGGCGTCGCCACCTACCCGGCGGAGGCGGCGACGAAGGAGGCCCTCGTCCGCCTCGCCGACAAGCGCATGTACGAGGACAAGGAGTCCCGGAGGACCGGGCGGTGATCGAGTCCGCGGGGACCCTTCTCTACCGCCGCCGGGACGGGAAGCTCGAGGTGCTGATCGTGCACCCGTGGGGTCCGTACAACCGGCGGGCCCCGTGGAGCATCCCGAAGGGCCGCATCAACCCCGGCGAGGCGCCGGAGGTCGCGGCGCGGCGCGAGACGCGCGAGGAGACCGGGGTCGAGGCGGGGCGGCTGCACTCGATCGGCACCGTCGACCTCGCCCGCAGCCGCAAGCGCATCCACGGCTTCGCCGGCCCCGCCCCCGAGGACGCGCAGCCGCGCTCGGACGGGAAGGAGGTCGACGAGGCGAAGTTCGTCCCGATCGACCGCGCCCGCTTCCTCCTCCACCCGGTCCAGGCGATCTTCCTCGACCGCCTGCTCGCGACCCTCGATTTGTAGGGGCTCGATGACGACCGGGGTGTCGAGGATCCCTCGCTCGGGGCGGGCCTCAGGCACGCGGGCGAAGGCGCGCCGGGGGGCGTAGCCCGGTGCTACGATCGGCGCAAGCCCGCTCCGCGCCGGCGCAGCGACGCGATCAGCATGTAGCCGGAGGCGGGGACGAGGGCGTCGAGGCGGGCGAGCGCCCACACGAGCGGGTAGACGGCCGAGTAGGCGCGGAAGGCCCTGCGGTTGCGGGCGAGGTCGCCCCGCGTCACCACCATGCCCTTGGCCGAGGAGCTCTTGCCGAGGCGCTCCATGCCCCAGTTGAGCGCGGCGTCGACCGCCTCCGAGAAGAAGCGCGAGTAGGTGCGGTGGCCCTCCACGTCGAAGGCGGGGGCGAAGAGCTCGCGCAGGCGGGCGGGGGTGTAGCCGGGGCGCAGGTGGCCGTGCTTCTCGTCGGTCTGGCCGAGGGCGTGGCGCAGCCGGCGCAGCGCGGTCCGCTTGAGGTGCGGCGTGTTCACGACGAGGAGGCCCCCGGGACGCGTGACCCGCGCGAGCTCGGCGGCGAAGGCCGCCTCGTCCGGCACGTGCTCGAGCATGTCGACGACCGCCACGCGGTCGAAGCTCGCGTCGGGGAAGGGGAGGCGGTCGCCGCGGACGAGGTGGACGTCGTCTCCGACGAGGGACAGGATCGAGGCGACCGCCTCCTCCGTGAGGTCGCCCGAGGCCCACGAGCCGCCCCGCTCGCGCAGGAGCAGGCTCACCACGCCGTTGTCGGAGCCGAGGTCGAGGCAGCGCCGGCCGGCCGTGTCCCCGAGGCTCGCCGCGATCTCGGCGAGCTTGCGCTGCTTGAGGACCGAGCGGCGGAAGAGACGGACCGCCCAGTCGCGCTCGGGGGCCGGCTCAGCCACGGCGCTCCAGGCGCAGGACGACCGGCGAGCCGAGGGCGCGGGTGAGCCCCGCCGCCGCCGCCCCGCCTTCGAGCGCGCGCGCGATCCCGGCCGAGCCGAGGGCGCGGTGAAGCGCCATCGGGAAGAAGAACTGGGGCCGGCGTCCGGTCGGGGCGAAGCCGTGGGCCGCGAAGGCGCCCTCGATCTCGGCGTCCGAGAAGACGGTGAACGGCCGCGTGTTCCCCTCGACGCCCTTCTTGAGGCCGAACAGGAGCGAGGACAGGGCGTTCACGCTGCGCCGCGTGGGATAGTCGACCACGATCGCCCGCCGGGCGAGCCGCGCGAAGGAGGCGACGAGCTCGGGCCAGCGGCGGACGTGGGGGAGCAGGCGGTAGGAGAGCACGACGTCGAAGGAGCGGTCGGGGAGGGGCGGGGCGAGGAGGTCCCCCGCCACGAAGCGGGCGCGGCCCGCCCCCGTCCACTCGCGCACGCGGGCCTCGCAGGCGGCGTCGCTCCCGAGGACGGTGACGGAGAAGCCGCCCGCGACGAGCGGCCCCGTCACCTGGCCGTGGCCGCCGCCCGCGTCGAGGACGCTCGCCCCCGGGAAGGGCCGCAGGAGATCGAGCGTCGCCTCCGCCTGCCGCTCGAGGAAGAAGCGGCCGACCGGGCCCGCGAAGCGGCGCGCATAGCCGTCGGACGACGTCTCGACGTCGGCGTCCTCGCGCTCGCCGCTCAATCGGCCCTAGAAAGAAACTCTGATCATGCGGCGACCCCTTGAAGCTCGACGCGGTAGCCG
>CAZLRF010000061.1:0-18397 GCA_964561785.1 uncultured Acidobacteriota bacterium
CGATCGCCGCGGTCCACACAGGGCGCGACGTGGTCCGGGCGGAGCCGTTCGACGCGATCGAGCTCGACCTCGGCGAGCTGTGGCCGGAGCCGGAGCGAGCCTGACCTCGAGGGCCTAGAACAGCCGCCGCCGGACGACGAGGGTCTCGCCGGGCTTGACGGGCTCGTCGAGCTTGATCTTGTCCTCCTTCGCCTTCCCGTCGACGGTGCGCACGACCTTGAGCCGGCCGTCCGAGCCGTCGGGGGTGAGGCCGCCGGCGAGGGAGATGAGCTGCCGCGCGGTGAGGCCCGGGAACCAGGCGTAGGCGCCGGGGCTGCGGACCTCGCCGGTGACGAACGCCTTCGCGGCGGGGGGGACGAAGACGGTGTCGTTCGGCTGGAGGGCGAGGTTCTTGTCGAGCTCGCCGGCCTGGATCGCGCCCATCGCGACGCGGAAGACTTCGGCCTTCGGGGCGTCCGGGGGCGCCTCGCCTTCCGCTCCCGTCGCTCCCGCCGCTTGCGCCGCGACGTCGGCCGGGAGGACGGGGCCGCTCACCGCCGCTCCTTTCGGGGGGCGGACGATGACGACCTCGGAGCCGGCGTTGGCGGTGCCGCCCGCCTTGGCGAGGAGCTCGAGGAGAGACGTCCGGCCCGAGAGGGGGTAGGGGCCCGGCCGCGCGACCTCGCCCACGACGTAGACGGTCTTGCTGCGGAACTCCTGGACGACGACCGTGACCTGGGGGTTGCGGATGAAGCCGCGTGCGAGGAGGATGCCGAGCTTCTTCTCGAGCTCGGCCGGGGTCAGGTCCGAGCCCTTGACGCGGCCGACGAGGGGGAAGGTGAAGGTGCCGTCGGGCTGGACGAGGATGGTCTGGGTGAGGTCGGGGTGGCCGTAGACGGTGACGCTGAGGATGTCGCCGGGGCCGATCTGGTAGTCGGACTCGCCGGCCGGGGCCGGCGACTGCGCCTGGGCTTGCGCCGGCGACTGCGGTGCGGCGGGGGCGGCCTCGGGGGCGGCCGGCCGGGTCGGGGTCCGGGGGGCCTGGGCGAGGGCGTGCGCGCCGGCCGCGAGGAGCACGGCTCCGAGAAGGGCTGTCCTCATCGGGTCCACGATACACCCGCCGTCACGGGACGAGCTCGGCGGAGACGCCGTAGACCCAGCGGTCGTAGGAGTTGCCGGGGAGGGTGCTGACGCGGCGGTAGTAGGTGACGGTGCCGCCGACGCGGAGGCTGTCCGAGAAGCGGCGCAGGAGGCTGCCCCCCGCGCTGTAGAGGTGCTCGACGCGCGGGAAGGAGACGCCGGAGACGATCGTCGGGACGAGGTAGCTCGCCTCGGTGAATCCGACGCTCGCGCGGCCGACGAGGTCGAGCGGGAGGTCGACGTCGGCGCCGCCGGTGAAGGCGGTGAGGACGTAGGTGTTGCGGGCGCGGTCGCCCGCGGTGAGGACGGGGGTCGAGGAGACGAAGACGTCGCGCTGGAAGCCGCCGGTGAGGCGCAGGCGGTTGAAGAGAGGCAGGGCGAGCTGGCCCTGGTAGGCGGGGCCGCGGTAGCTCGGGACGCTGCCGGCGCTCGAGGCCGGGAAGTCGCGCATGCCGGCCAGGAAGCGGCCGGAGAGGAAGGCCTTCTCGCCGAGCTCGACGCCGGCGAGGTAGCGGTACGAGCGCGTGGTCGCGAGGCCGGGGGTCGAGACGCGGTACTCCTCCTCGATCATCTCGGCGGTGCCGACGGCGGTGGTCATCGAGGTGAGCTTGTAGCGCGCGGCGAGGACGGCGCCGAGCGTGTTGCGGTCGAGGCTGGGCGCGGCGAGGAGGTTGCCGCCCGCGGTGCGGCGTGAGGGGTCGTAGCGCAGCTCGCGGTGCTCGGCCCCGCCCGAGAGGCGGAAGCGGGTCGTCAGGCGCCACTCGGCCCCCGCGTTGACCCACTTCTCCTGGCGCAGGATGCGCTCGTCGATGTCGATCGAGTAGAGCTGGCGGGCCTGCAGTCCCCCGCCCCCCGCCTGGAACGTGAAGGGGCCGACGTCGACCTCGGCGCGGCCCTCGCCGCCGGGGTCGGTCGAGCGCTCGGTGGTGTAGCGGCGGAACCAGCTCCAGTCGACGTAGCCCTCGCCGAAGAGGCGCACGCGGCGGCCCACGGGGACGAAGCCGTCGACGCTGCCGCGCAGGACGATCGAGGTGTCGGCGAGGGGGTCGGTGGGGTCGAGGTTGGTGTTGGTGTCGCGGCCGGCGTTGCGCAGCTCGAGCATGGGCTGCAAGCGCAGGGGGCCGACGCGGAAGCGGGTCTTCGGGGGCTCGGTCCGGTTGTACTGGGCGGCGGCGGGGGCGGCCGCGGCGAGGGCGAGGGCGGCGGCGGTCGCTCTTGCGGCGCGTCCCGGGCGAGGCATCGGTGGAGCGAGTATAGCGAAGTGTGAAGGGGTCAGATCTTGAATCTTGACTTTCGACTTCGCGCCGATCACCAGTGGACCTGCCCTGTCCGCCGCCCGGCGTACGCTGCGGGCCGTGGATGCTGACCGGGCCCTGAAGAGGCTGTTCAAGCTGCGGGCGCAGGATCTGCTGACGTTGACCGGAGATTGCGGCGCCCGTGTCGCATCTCGGCGTTCGGTGGAGATCGCCGCGGTGACGCGGCGGCCGGACTTCGTGATGAAGCTGCAGCGCGGCGCCGAGGAGTACCTCAGCCACGTCGAGTTCGAGATGCGGTACCGCCGGGGGCTCGAGCTGCGGGTGTTCGAGTACGCGGCCGCGCTCGCCGCCGAGCAGGGGTTGCCCGTGGCTTCGACGGTCGTGCTGCTCAGGCCACCGGCCCCGGCGGCTCTCGTGCACCAGGAGCGCGTGCGCGGGCGCGTGGTGTGCTGGCGGCGCATCCGCGTGGTCCGGCTGTGGCGGATGAGCCCGGCTGCCGCGATGAAGCTCGGGCCGGGAGCCGCGGCACTGGTGGGCCTGATGGGCCCGCGAAGCGTGCGTACGGTGGAGAATGCCGCGCGGCTCATCCGGGAGACCGCACCCGCTCACCAATACACGGACGTGGCGGCGATCTTGCGGACGCTTTCCGAGGGACGCTACACTGCCCGTGAGCTGCAGCGAATCGTCCCCGACGAGGTGGTCATGAGTTCGAGCCTGTACCGGATGGTGAGGAGGCGGAGCCGGGCCGAGGGTCGGGCCGAGGGTCGGGCCGAGGGCCGAGCCGAGGGACTCGCCGAAGGCCGAGCCGCGGGACTCACAGAGACGGCCCGCGGCTTCTGCATGGAGTTCTGCCGGCAGTATCACCCGGAGGTCCTGCCCAAGGTCGCGCCCCTGATCTCGGCCACGACGGACCTGAAGCGGCTCCACGACTGGGCCCTCGCCGCCCCGCGGCTCTCCGACGCGGCCTTCCTCGCCCTCGTGCGTCAGAGGCCGAGCGCGAGGCGGGCTCCCCGGGGGCAGGTCCGCGACGTCCGCAGCAGCGCCCCACGGCCCTCGCGCCGATCAGCGAAGCGGCGTTGACCGCGCCGCCCCGGCTCTCGGTCCTGGGGCGCCGCCGCTACTGCGGGTAGTCGGTGCGGTCGACGCGGCCGTCGCGATCGACGTCGAGATCGACCCGGTCGAGCGAGCCGTCGCCGCGGAAGTGCTCCCAGCGGTCGATGGCGCCGTCTTCGTCGGTGTCGTGCTCGCCCCGCTCGGGTCGACCCGAGCGGGCGTAGACCACCACCGACTCGGCGCGGCCGTCGCCGTTTCTGTCCTGGAGGAGGCGCACGATCCGGCCGTCGCGGCCGTAGAGGGCCTGGAACTGGCCCTTCTGCAGGAGCCGGAAGCCGCCGGGGAGCGGCCGCGGAGGCGGCTCGACGGCGCATCCCCCGAGGACGAGGAGGAGGGTGACCCCTGTCACACGGGTTCTCTTTGTCGATTCGCGGATTGACACGGGCCGGCTCAACCTCTATCTTAACGCCGTCGCGATCCCTCCCGCGGAGGGGAGAGATGTCTCTGAAGAGGACGCTCGCAACGACGCTCGCCATTCTACTCGCGGCGTCTCCTTTTCCGGCGCTCTCCGCCGCGCCCCAGGACCCGCCGGCCTCGGCGCCCCTCGCGGTGGCGCTCGCGCCCGCGGTCGGCTGCATGGTCGCGGGGACGAACCCCCAGGTCGAGGCCGGGATCAGCCCGAGTAGCCGCGTCCAGGCGGGGCGCGTGTACTTCAAGTCGGCGCTCGGCGACGCCTTCTACTACGTGGAGATGACGCCGGGGCCCGCGGGCTACGTGGGGGTGCTCCCGAAGCCGCGGCCCGACGCGGGGCCGATCACGTACTACGTCGAGGGCGTGGCCCTCGACTACGCGCAGAGCCAGACGCCGGAGGAGCGGGCGGTGGTGGTCGACAAGCCGGAGGACTGCGGGACGCGGCCGATGGCGGCCCTCGGCCCGGCCGACCCGGTGCGCGTGTTCTCGACGACGGGCGGGACGGCGCTGCCGCCGGGCTTCTCGGGCGTGTCGTCGGTGGTGGCGGGCGGCGCGAGCGCGGCCGGAGCGGCCGGCGCCGGCGCGGCGGCCGCGGCCGGCGGCGGCGGCGTCTTCGGCACGACCGGCCTGATCGTGGCCGGGGCGGTGGCGCTCGGCGTCGGCACGGCCGTCGTGATCTCGACGGGCGGCGAGGACAAGCCGCCCGCGCCGGTCAGCCCCTTCCGCTGATCTCGACCTGAGCCACGCGGGCTCGGGCCGCGAGCCGCCTCCCCTCGCGTCCGATTCATCGCCAGCGCTCGTTTCGCACTGGTCGTCCCCCGGCGTCGTCGTGGTATCGTCGCCGCCGTCACCGTGAGCGACACCGCCGCGCCGTCGGCCGTCACCGTGTCCTCCCGCGAGATGCTGCGCGCCGCGCGCCTCGTGCGGGCGCTGCAGTGGGCGATCGAGGCGGTCCTCGCCCTCGCGGTCGGGGGATCGGTCCTCGCCTTCGGCGCCGTCCACGGCCCGGCCTACGCCGCGCTGTGGGTCGCCTGCTTCGCCGCCGGCGGTCTCGCCCTCGCCCACGCGGTCGCGGTGGGCGGCCTGCGGCAGAGGCTCGGGCCGCACCGCGTCGCGTTCCACTCCTCGGGCCGCTGGCTGGTGGTCGAGCCCTTCCCCGGCGACCGCGCGCTCGGCTGGTCGATCGACCTCGCCTCCCCCGCCCCGCCCCGCGGCCCGCTGCTCCTCCCCGGCCTCGCGATGGTCGCCCTCGCGCTCGCGCAGCTCGTCCCGCTCGCGGGGGGGCCGGTCTCGATCGCCCCCGAGGCGACGCGGCGCGGGCTCACGTTCGTGCTCGGCTTCGTCCTGCTGCACCAGGCGGCGGCCGCGGTCTTCGCGCAGCGCCCGGCCCGACGGCGCTTCCTGCGCCTCGTGGCCTGGCTCGCCGCCGCGATCGCGCTCGTCGCCCTCGTGCAGCTCGCGACCGGCGCGCGGCGGGTGTACGGCTTCTTCGAGCCCCTCGAGGGGGGCCAGCCGTTCGGCCCGTTCATCAACCGCAACCACTTCGCGGGGTGGATGCTGCTCGCGGTCCCCGTCGCGCTGTCGCTGCTCGCCGACGCGTGGCGCGCGTACCAGCGGCGCGTGGGGTCGAGCGCGAACGCCCGGCGCTCGCTCGTGGGGCTGCAGACCGCCGAGGGCACCGGGCTCATCTGGGCGGCGATCCCGCCGCTCGCCGGGATCGCGGCGCTTCTCGCCTCGACCTCGCGCGGGGGGATCCTCGCCTTCCTCGCGGCGCTCGCCCTCGCCGCGGTCGGGCTGCGTGCGCGGCGGGGGACACCGGCGTGGGCGGCGGCGCTGGTGTTCGCGGGGATGGCGCTGTCGTGGTTCGGGCTCGAGCGGCTGGAGGTGCGCTTCCTGCGCGCGGCCGACGACGCGCCGGGGCGGACGGTCGTCTGGAGGGAGTCGGTCGAGGCGATGCGCGGGACGCGCTGGGCCGCGGGCTACGGCCTCGACACGTTCGGCCAGGCGATCTCGCGCGTGCCGGCGTGGGCGCTGCCGCGGGGGGCGACGCCGTGGCCGGATCCGGTCGACGCGGTGTTCCGTTCCGGCCGGCGCGTCGGCTACCGCGCGCCCGGCGATCTGCCCGGCCTCGCCTGGTACCGCGAGGCCCACAACGACTACGTGCAGCTGCTCGTCGAGACGGGGGTGATCGGCCTCGCGATCGGCCTGTGGGCGGCCCTCGCCGCCCTCGCCGCGACCCGGCGCGACCCGTGGCTGTTCGCCGCGCTCGCCGGCGTCCTCATGCACAGCTTCGTCGACTTCGACCTGCAGATCCCGGCCATCCCCGCCCTCTTCGTCTGCCTCGCCGCCGCGGCGAGCTGTAAAGGGGTCAGATCTTGAATTGAGGCGAAAGGATTTCGCCTCAATTCAAGATCTGACCCCTTTACGATATGCTGGGCGCCTCGTCGACAGGAGATCCCGCATGACAGGCGCACGTCCGACACTGCTTGCCCTCGCAGCGGCCTCGATGGCCGCGGCCGCGGCCTTCGAGGGGCCGCGGACCTTCAAGGCCTCGGAGCTGCTCACGCCCGCTCAGCTCAAGGGCCCGCACCACACGGTCTCGCCCACGGTGAAGACCGAGGGGTACTTCCACGAGTTCGACCTGCAGACGACGTGGGGGCCGATGGACGTCGAGGGGAAGAGCCTGCTGCTCGTGCGGATCCACGAGACGAAGGCGCTCGCCCAGCTCGACGAGGTGTCGAAGAGCGAGGTCTTCCTGAAGGCGGCCGGCACCTCGGTGCTGAACGTCGGCAAGGGGGTCGCCGCGGCGGTGACGGACCCGAAGGCCACGCTCGCGGGGATCGGCGGCGGCCTCAAGCGCTTCGGCACGAACCTCGGCCGCAAGGCGAAGCGGGCCGGGGACCAGGCGGTCGACTCGGTGAGCGGCAGCGACGAGGGCAAGAAGGCCGAGGGCGAGGCGAAGTCGACGACCGACAAGGCGGCGGAGGCCGGCACCGGGATGGCGCACTCGCTGCTCGGCGTGAACTCGGCCGCGCGCCGGTGGGCGCAGAAGGTCGGCGCCGACCCGTACACGACGAACCCGATCCTGAAGAAGGCGCTCACCGACCTCGGGAAGATCGACGCCGCGGGCGGGATCGCGGCCCGGATCGTGGTGCCGATCCCGATGGTGGTGGGCACCACCGCCCAGGTCGGCAACCTCGTCTGGAGCCAGGACCCCGAGGCGCTGCTGAAGGCGAACGAGCAGAAGTTCCGCGAGCTCGGGGCCTCCGGCGACGCGATCCGGCAGATGTACCTCTCGAAGGGCTTCACGCTGACGATGCACACGCTCTTCGCGGGCGCGCTCCACGCGGTGAAGGTCCCCGGCTGCGGCGACTACGTCGAGACCGCGGCCGAGGCGGAGACCGAGCCCGAGGCGGTCTTCTTCGTCGAGAGCGCGCTCATGCTCCGCAAGTTCCACGAGAAGACGCCGGTGGCGGCGGTGCTCACCGACTCGCGGGCCCTCGTGGCGAAGACGAAGGACGGCCGCGCGGTGGTGCTCCTCCCGGTCGACTGGGTGCGCTGGACCGAGGCGTTCGCGGGTGCGCTCGCGGAGATCGAGACGCGGGCGAAGAGCGAGCTCGGGGCGACGAAGCTCGAGCTGCGGATGACGGGAAGGGCGTCGGCGGTGGCGCAGAAGGAGATGGCCTCGCGGGGCTGGACGGTGACCGAGGGCCTGCCCACGAGCTTCGACATCGTTCGGGCGAAGGCGGCGGCGGCGAAGTGAGTCCGTCCGCGGCGAAGCAGTAGCCCCGATGGCCGAGCGCGGCGCCTTTCGGCTGGTGGCCGCGCTCGCCGCCCTCAACGTCCTCAGCTACGTCGACCGCCAGCTCCTCGCGGCGCTCGCCCCGCTGCTGATCGCCGACCTCGGGCTCACGAAGGCCCGCGTCGGCCTCCTGATCGGCTTCGCGTTCATGGCGGTGTACGCGGCGGGGACGCTGGCGGTGGGGGTGCTGGCCGACCGCTGGTCGCGTCCCCGGATCCTCGCCACGGGCCTCGTGGCGTGGAGCGCGGCCACCGCCCTCACCGCGACCGCCTCCGGCTTCTCTTCGCTCGCCCTGTGGCGCGGCCTCGTCGGCATCGGCGAGGCGACGCTGCCCGCGACCGCGCTGTCGATGATCGGCGACCGCGTGGCGCCCTCGCGCGTGGGCCTCGCGAACGGGGTCTTCTACGCCGGGGTCCCGGTGGGCTTCGCGCTGAGCTTCGCCCTCGCCGCCGCGGTGGCCCCCCGCTTCGGCTGGCGGGCGTGCTTCCTCGTTCTCGGCCTCGCCGGCCTGTGCGCCGTCCTGCTGGTCCGCCGGATGGCCGACCCGCCGCGGCGGGGTGCGGGCGCCCCCGGCCTGCGCGAGACCGCGCGCGCCGCCGCGCGGGCGGTCCGGTCGCGGCCGGGGCTTCTCTCCCTCATCCTGGGCGGGACGCTCCTCGTCTACGCGAGCGCGTCCTCTCAGCACACGATCACCTGGCTCGTCGAGGAGCGCGGATTCCCGTACGCGCGGGCCGCGATCCTCTCCGCGGCGATCACCCTCGCCGCCGGCCTCGCCGGCAACCTCGGGATCGGCGTCCTCACCGACCGCGCTCGCCTCCGCGGGCCGGGAGGGCGGCTGCTCGCCCTCGCTTCGCTCTGCGCCGTCGGCCTCGCCGCCGCCCTCGCCTTCTACCGGCTCCCGACGGCCTCGCCCTTCTTCCTGCCCGCGTGGGTGGTCGCCCAGGCGTGGCTGCTCGGCTGGTACGGCTCGCTCCTCGCCGCGATCGACGAGATGGCGCCGGCGGGGGCGCGCGCGAGCGTCATCGGCTTCGCGCTGCTGGTGGTGAACCTCGTCGGCGTCGCGAGCGGGCCGTACGTGACCGGCCTCGTCGGCGACCGCGTGTCGCTCGGCGCGGGGCTCGCCTGGAGCCTCGCGCCGGCCGCGGCCGGTGCCGCGCTCGTGGCGGGCGTCGGGCTCGCGGAGCTGCGTCGGAGCCGATAAGCGAACGGACCTCGGCCGGCAGGACCGGGTGCGAGACTCCCCGGGTGCTAAGCTATGCCCGTGGCCACGCCGCTCCCCGAGGTTCGTCACCGCCAACGGCGGATCACGGTGGACGAGTACCACCGGATGATCGAGGCGGGGATCCTCGATGAGGACGAGCACGTCCAGCTCATCGACGGGTTCCTGATCGCGATGACTCCGCAGGGCGAGCCTCACGCGCAGGTCATCCAGCGGCTGAACCGGCTGCTGGTGCGGTCGGTCGGGGAGGGCCTCGTCGTGCGACCTCAGCTCCCCCTCACCCTGGGCGACAGCGAGCCCGAGCCCGACCTCGCGGTCGTCCGCGAGGCGGACCTCTCGCGCGACCGCCACCCCGGCGCTGCGCTCCTGGTCGTCGAGGTGGCTGCGGACTCGCTCCGCGTCGATCGCGGTGCGAAGGCCGTCCTCTACGCTCGCGCGGGAATCCCTGAGTACTGGATCGTGAGCCTCGAGGACTCGACCGTCGAGGTGCTCCGGGACCCGGACGCCTCGGCCGGCGCCTACCGCGCGAGGGTGGTCCTCGCGGTCGGCGAGAGCGTGACGACGCCGAGCGTCCCCGGCCTCGCGGTGGACGTCGCCGGCCTCTTCCGCTGAGGGCCGGTCCCCCGGTCACGACGTCGAGCCCGAGGGCCGCGGCGCCTGCCGGAACCGCGCCGCGTCCGCCGGGCGGCCCCACGCCTCGTAGAGCGCGACCAGGCGCTTGCGCGCCTCGACGGCGCGCTCGTGGGCGGGGCCGAAGTGGGCGGCGAGCGCCTCGTGCGCGCGCAGGAGGAGCGGCTCGGCCTCGCGGTAGCGGCCGCGCCGGCTGAGGCAGTCGCCGAGGACACCCTCGGACGACGCCACGAGCCAGTGTCCTTCGGGCAGCGCGGCGCGGCGCAGGGCGAGGCTCTCGCGCAGGACCGGCTCGGCCTCGGCGCCGCGCGAGCGGTCGAGGAGCGAGAGGCCGAGGACCTGGAGGACGGCCGCGACCATCGGGTGCTCGTCGGGGAGCACGCGTCCCCGCAGCGCGAGCGCCTCGCGGCTGAGCGCCTCCGCCTCGGCCGCGGCCCCCCGCGAGCGGAGGAGGTAGGCGAGCGCGTAGAGCGAGCGGACCGTGTCGGGGTGCTCGGGGCCGAGCACGTCGCGGCGCAGGGCGAGCGACTCGCGGTAGAGGGCCTCCGCCCCCGCGAGGTCGCCCCGGGCCTCGAGGGCGCTGCCGAGGGTCGCGAGGGCCGACGCGGTGTCGGGGCTGCGCGGGCCGCTCACGCGGCGGACGATGTCGAGGGCCTCGCGGTGCAGCGGCTCGGCCTCGGCCCATCGCCCCTTCTGGCCGAGGACGACGCCGAGGTTGCTGAGGGTGGCCGCGACCTCCGGGCGGCCGTCCCCGAGCGTCCGCCGCTGCCGGTCGAGGACGTCGCGGTGCAGCGCCTCCGCCTCGTCCAGCCGGCCGAGGTTCTGCAGGGTGACGGCGAGGTCGGCGCGAGCGCTCAGCCCCTCGACGGAGTCCGACTGGCCCGCCCGGTCGAGATCCTCGACCGATTCGCGGAAGAGGCGCTCTGCCGCCGCGAGGTCCCCCCGGTCGAGGACGACCTGGGCGAGGACGAGACGCGAGCGCGCGGCGTCGGGGCTCTGCCGGCCGTGGACGCGCTCGCGCGTGGCGAGCGAGGCGCGCACGAGGCGCTCGGCGGGCTCGAGGAGGCCGAGGCCCTGGTAGGTCTGGCCGAGCGTGAGCTGGAGCGCGGACTGCAGCTCCGGCTGGCTCGCGATCGCGTCGAGCCGCGCCTGCGCCCGGTCGAGGACGGAGACGACGGTCACCTCGCTGCCCTCGGTCCGCGGGTCGGCCGCCCCCAGCATCTCGCGCAGGAAGGCGTTCGCCTCCTCGGCCGTCCGCGCCGCCGCGCGGGCGCGGTCGCGCTCCGCCTCGGCGATGCGCGCCTGGCGGCGCACGGCGAGGAAACCGGTCACGACCGCCACGGCGAGGGCGAGGGAGAGCACGGCGGCGACCGTCACCACCGCGCGGTGCTGGCGCACCCAGCGGCGGAGCAGCTCGCCCGGCGAGTAGCGGTGCGCGCTGACGAGCTGGCCGGTCTGGAAGCGGCGCAGGTCGGCGGCGAGCTCGCCCGCGTCGCGGTAGCGGCGCGCGGGCTCGGGGTCCATCGCCTTGTCGACGACCGCGACGAGCTCGGGCGGGGCCGCGGGCTCGCGCTCGGCCAGCGGGCGCGGGCGCTCGGTGGCCGCGGCGCGGAGGACCTCGAGGACGGTGGTGCCGGAGCGCGGCGGCGCGCCCGCGAGGAGGTAGTAGAGCATCGCGCCGAGGGCGTACACGTCGGCCCGCTCGTCGACGGCCTCGCCCCGCGCCTGCTCGGGGGGCATGAAGGCGGGCGTCCCGAGGACCGAGCCGGCCACGGTCGCGTCGCTGCCGCCCGCGGATCCCCGTGCCGGCGATGGGACGGCCGGCGCGGCGCCCGCGGGCGCGGGAGAGGGCTCGCCGGGCGCGGGCGCCATGCCCTCGCCCTCCGCGGCGAGGTCCTTGGCGAGGCCCCAGTCGACGACGACGGTCTCGCCGAAGGGGCCGACGAGGACGTTCTGGGGCTTGAGGTCGCGGTGGACGACGCGCTGGGAGTGCGCGTAGGCGACGGCCTCCGCGACCGCGAGGAGGTGCGGGAGGAGGGCGAGGCGGCCGGCGAGGGAGCCCGCCTCGCGCAGGAGCGCGTCGAGCGTGCGGCCCGAGACGAGCTTCATCGCGTAGAAGGGGACGCCGTCGGGCCAGCGGCCGGCCTCGTAGACGGGAACGATCGCCGGGTGCTGGAGCCGCGCGGTGACGAGGGCCTCGCGCACGAAGCGGCCCGCGTCGGCGCTGGCCGCGGCCTGCAGCTCCTTGAGGGCGACGGGGCGGGAGAGCCGGCGGTCGCGGGCGGAGAGGATGCGGCCCATGCCGCCGCGGGCGAACTCGCCCTCGACCGCGTAGTGCTCGCGGCCGACGACGGGCAGCCTCGCGGCGTCGCCCGCGGCGCCCCGGCGTCCGGCTTCGCCCGCGCCGGTCGGCCTGGCGCGGCCCGCGTCCTCGTTCGCGACGGTGGGATCGAGCAGCTCGCCCGGCGTCACGGTGGGCGGCGACGCGGGGTCGTTCTTGCCCCCGGCCATGCCCGATCGTACTCCCGCCGCGCGCGTCCCCGCGCCCTCGCGAGAGGCGCTCCGGGACCCTTCGGCCCCGGGGCGGGGGGCCGGGGGCGCGCCATCGAGGGCCCGGCTGTGATACTGTGAAACCGTGAAGAACATCACCGTGTCGGTCCCCGAGCCCGTCTACCGCCGGGCCCGCGTGCGGGCGGCCGAGCGCGACACGTCGGTCAGCGGTCTCGTTCGCGCGTACCTCGAGAGCCTCGCGGGCGAGGAGTCGGACTTCGAGCGTCGCCGGCGGCTGCAGGACGAGGTGCTCTCGTCCGTCTCCCGCTTCCGGGCCGGCGGGCGGATGAGGCGCGACGAGGCCCACGACCGCGATGCGCTTCGTTGACACGAACGTCCTCCTCTACGCGGTGAGCACGGCGCGGGAGGAGGCGGCGAAGGCCCGGGCGGCGCGCAAGGTGCTCGACGCTGACGACCTCGCCCTGTCCGTCCAGGTCCTGCAGGAGTTCTACGTGCAGGCCACCCGCACCGGGCGCAAGGACCGGCTGACCCACGAGCAGGCCGCCCTCCTCGTGGAGTCGTGGCTGCGCTTCCCGGCTCAGGAGACGACCGTCGCGCTGCTGCGCGGCGCGCTCGAGACGAAGCGGCGGCACCGTCTCTCGTACTGGGACGCGGCGGTCGTCGCCGCCGCCCGCGCGCTCGGGTGCGAGGTCCTCCTCTCGGAGGACCTCGCCCACGGGCGCGACTACGACGGCGTGAGGGTCGTCGACCCGTTTCGCTGAGGCCGAGCCCCGCGGAATCCTCGAGCAGCCCGTCGCACGAGGACCGCGCGGCGCCCGCCAGACGGCGAGGATGGCACGACGCTACCGAAACCCCCGCACGAGCAGCGCGTCGCGGGTGCGCGGGCCGCGGCTGTAGGCGAGGGTCTTCCCGTCGGGGGACACGGCGAAGCCGAAGATGTTGCCGTCCTGGAAATCGGTGGCGCGCCGGGGCGGGGCGCCGTCGAGCGGCACGCGCCAGACGTTCGCCCGGTCGCCCGGCATCGTGTTCAGGTACAGGGCGTCGTCACCGAAGACGATCCGGCTGCCGCTGGCCGGCGGCTCGACCTCGAAGGTCCTCGCGGGGGCGCCCCCCTGGGCGGGCGCGATCGCGATCCGGAAGCGCCGGCCGGCCCGGTCGAACCAGTAGTAGGCGAGGCGGCGCCCGTCGGGCGAGAAGGCCGGGATGAACGCCACCTCGTCGCTCACCTTCTCCGGCGTGCCGCCCTCGGCCCGAACGCGGAACAGACGGCTGCTGCCCCGGTCGAGCGCCGCGTACACGACGACGGCCCCGTCGGGCGAGACGGCGAACGCGGAGTCGGACACGCCGGGGACGACCAGGCTGGAGGAGGAGCCGTCGAGCGGCAGCCGCCGCAGCTCGCTCCCCGACGTGGTGCGCAGGACGTAGAACACCTGCCCCGTTCGGGTCACCTGCGCCTCGCGCACGACGCCGTCGCCGGTGGGCAGCGGGCTGCGCTCGGCCCCGTCCGGGCTCGCAACCCAGAGCCCGCCGGGCGTCGCGGGCTGGTCCGAGGTGTAGACCACGCGCCCGTCGGGCGCCAGCGCCACCCCGAAGATGCCGTCGTAGCGCGAGGTCGTCACGCGCCGCGCCCGCTCGCCGCCGCTAAGCGGCGCCGTCCAGACGCTCGCCAGGATGTCGGCGCCGACGGTGACGAGGGAGGCGCCGTCGCTCGTGAGGCTGACGATGCGGTACTGGAGGAGATCGCTCGTCAGGCGGCGCGGCTCGCCGCCGTCGAGAGGCACCCGCCAGACCTGCTCCGACGGGCCCTCGTCGGCGGCGGCGACGGCCAGGATCTCCCGCCCCTCGGGGAGCCACGCGACCTGCGCGCAGAGCCGCCAGCCCGGGTCGGCGAGGGTCTCGACGGAGCCGTCCGCGACCGACACCGCGACGATCCTCGCGCTCCTCTCCACCTCCCCGTCCCCGAGGCGCACGACGCCGAGCGCGATCCTCCGGCCGTCGGGGGACCAGTCGGGCGACGCGTAGAAGATGGGGGCGACGCGCTCGGGCAGCTTCGCCGCCCACAGCACGCGCGCCCCGGTGCCGTCCGCGTCCGCCACCACGAGCGCGCTCTCCTCGGGCCCCGGGTGGCCGGCGCGCAGCCACGCCATCCGCTTGCCGTCGGGCGAGAAGGTCGGCGCGCTGTCCATCCCCTCGACCAGCCGGCGCGCCGCGCCGCCGAGCGTCGAGATGGCGTACAGGCCACCCTCCGGCTCCGACAGGGAGCGCAGGCCGAACACGATCGAGTTGCCGTCGCGCGTGAACGCGTGGCTCCAGTACGCGACGCGCCGGGCGGGGATGAGGCGCAGCGCCTGGCCGGTCGCCAGCTGTTGCAGCCACAGGCTCTGCTCGCCCTGGTCCGACTCGACGTACGCGACGAAGCGGCCGTCGGGCGAGATCGTGGCGCTGATGACGTTGCCCGAGGAGGTGATGCGCGTGAACGAGAGCGGCTCGCTCGTCCCGGGACCCTCGGCGCCGGCGTGCCGCCCGGAGCGGCGGCCGAGGCCGAAGCCGAGGGCGAAGGCGCCCGCGCCGGCGCCGGCGGCGAGCGCGATCGCGCCGCGGCGGGAGAGGCCGGCGGGCGCGGCGGCGGCGTCGGCGGGGGCGGCGGGCTCGTCGGGCTGCGCGAGCGCGATCCGCGCCTCGCCGACGTCGCGCAGGCGCTGCTTCGGGTCGCGCTCGAGGCAGCGGACGAGGAGCTGCCGCACGCGGGGCGGCGTGTCCGCGGGCAGCGCGCTCCAGTCGACGTCCTGGCGCACGACCGCGGCGAGGATGTCCGTCACGGTCTCGCCGTCGAAGAGGCGCCGGCCGGTCAGCATCTCGAAGAGGACGACGCCGAAGGCCCAGACGTCGGAGCGCTTGTCGACGGGCTTGCCGCGCGCCTGCTCGGGCGACATGTAGGCGGCGGTGCCCAGGATGAGGCCGGCCTCGGTGCCCCCGTGCGCGAGGGTCGGCGACTGCGAGAGCGCTCCGCTGCCCGACACGGGCGACGCCGCGTCTCCCACCCACGCCTTGGCGAGGCCGAAGTCGAGCACCTTCACCTGGCCGTCGGCCGTGACCTTGACGTTCGCGGGCTTGAGGTCGCGGTGGACGATCCCCTTCTCGTGCGCGGCCTCGAGCGCCTCCGCCACCTGCCGGGCGATGCTCACCGCCTCGTCGACCGCGAGTCGCCCCCGGGCGATCCGCGCCGAGAGGTCCTCTCCCTCCGCGAGCTCGAGGACGAGGAAGGGCTGGCCGTCCGCCTCCTCGAGGCCGTAGAGGTGGGCGATCCCGGGATGGTTCAAGGAGGCGAGGACCTTCGCCTCGCGCTCGAAGCGGGCGAGGCGGTCGGGGTCGGCGGCGAAGGCCGGCGGCAGCAGCTTGATCGCCACCTCGCGCTCGAGCCTCGCATCGCGCGCGCGGTAGACCTCGCCCATGCCCCCCGCGCCGAGGGGCGCGAGGATCTCGTATGCCGCGAGGCGGGAGCCGGGGGCGATGCTCACCGGTTCTCCAGGAGGAAGAGGTCGCCCGTGCGCAGGGTCATGCTGAAGACGGCCCTGGTGCCGTCCCTCGACAGGCTGGGGTAGTCGACGTAGCGGGTCGATTCGTCGAACCGGGTGAGCGGCTCGAGCGTGCCCTTCGCCACCGAGAGGAACGCGAGGTCCTTGTGGTCGACCACGACCAGGATGCGGTCGGGGTCGGCCCTCGACCACTGCGGGTGCGAGAGCTCGGCGGCGCCCGAGCTGACCGGCCGCGCCTCTCCTCCCTCCGCGGGTGCCACCCAGATCTGGCGCGGGCCGTCCTTCTCGCGCTGGAAGGCGACGAGCCGTCCGTCCGGCGACCACGACGGGAACATCGCGAGGCCTCCGGGGGCGGCGACCTTTCGCACCGCCCCGTCGAGGTCCACGACGTGGATCGAGTAGTTGCCGCTCCCGTCGTCCGTCGAGTACGCGAGGCGGCGGCCGTCGGGAGACCACTGCGGCCCTTGGAGGCCGGCGAGCCCGGAGACGAGGCGGCGGACGGTGAGGCCGTCGGCCGGGCGCACGGCGATGCTCCAGCCGGTGCGTTCGACGAAGGCGAGGGTGCGCCCGTCCGGTGACCAGCGGGGCATCGTGGCCACGATGTCGGGGCCGGTGACCGGCTGCAGCCCGGCGCCGTCGGCGCCCAGCGTGAAGAGACCGGTCCGCCCCGAGCGGTCGGAGTGGAACACGATCGTGCGGCCGTCCGGGGAGAGGTCGGGGTAGTCCTCGAGGCAGCTCGTCGCGGTGATGCGCCGCAGCGCCCCGCTGCGCACGTCGAGCTCCCACAGGTCGGGAGAGTAGGAGACGCGCGCGTAGGCGAGGCGCCCCCCGGCGGCGACCGAGGGATCCACGTCGGCCAGCTCGCCGAGGGTGATGCGCTCGACCGGCCCGTCGCTCCGGCCGTCCCGAAAGGGCAGGCGCCACAGGCTCGTCCACGACTCGTCCGGCGTGCGGGACGCGGAGAAGTAGAGCCATCTCCCGTCCGAAGACCACGCCGGGGCGAGGACCCCGTTGACCGGCAGGTCGATGGGGCGCGACGGGCCGCTGCCGTCCGCCGGGACGACCCGCAGCCCGAGCGACCCGTAGGCGATCCACCGGCCGTCGGGGGACCACGCCGGCTGGTAGTCGAGGTCGGGGTCATTCGTGATCCGCCGCGGCTCGCCGCCCGAGGTGGGGACGGTCCAGATGTCCCGCTGGCCGCCACGCTCGCTCTGGAAAGCGATCGACCGGCCGTCGGGCGACCACGCCGGGTACGCGCCGTGCTCGACGAGCCGCACCGGCGTGCCGCCGGCCGCGGGCACGAGCACGATGTCCCCGGCCTCGCCCTGCACGAACGCGGACAGCGCGCTGAGGCCGCCCGTCGCCTTCAGCCGGCCGTCCGCGTCACGGGCCACGGTGAAGGCGACCTGCGTGCCGTCGGGGGACCACGCGGGCTGGGCCTCGTCTTTCTCCGTCGCGGCGAGGACCCGCACCGCCCCCCCCGCGACCGGCGCGACCAGGATGTCGAGCGAGCCCCGGGCGTCGGTCGTGTAGGCGACCGAGTTGCCGTCGGGGGAGAAGGAGGGCTCCGTCTCCAGCCCCGGCTCGAAGGTGAGCTGGCGGACGACGGTCCCGGGGCCGACGAGGCGCTCGGGCGGCGGAGCCGGACGGCGCAGGGCCCAGCCGGCGGCGAACGCGAGGGCGGCGGCGGCGAGGGCCGCCGGCACGAGCCAGCGCCGCGCCCGGCGCGTGGCGCTCCCGTTCCTCCCCTCCTCGCCGGCCCTCCCCCCCTCCCCCGCACCCCCGCTCGCGCCCTCCCTCGCCCCTTCCCCCGCCTGCAGGGCGATCCGCGCCTCGCCGATGTCGCGCAGGCGACGCCGCGGGTCGCGCTCGAGGCAGCGGTTCAGCAGGCGGCGGACGTGCGGCGGCGTGGCGCTCGGGAGAGCCGTCCAGTCGGGGTCGGTCTTCAGGACCGCCGCGAGGGTGTCGCTCACCGTCTCGCCCTCGAAGAGGCGGCGGCCGGAGAGCATCTCGAAGAGCAGCACGCCGAACGACCAGACGTCGGAGCGCTTGTCGACCGAGCGCCCGCGGGCCTGCTCGGGCGACATGTAGGCGGCGGTGCCGAGGATGATGCCGGCCGCGGTGCCGGTCTGCGCGAGGGTGGGCGACTGCGAGAGGTCGGACGAGGCGCCGGAGACCGCCTCCGCCGACCACGCCTTGGCGAGACCGAAGTCGAGGACCTTCACCTTGCCGTCCGGAGTGACCTTGACGTTCGCGGGCTTGAGGTCGCGGTGGACGATCCCTCTCTCGTGCGCCTCCTCGAGAGCCTCGGCGACCTGCGCCGCGACCTCCAGCGCCTCGTCGATCGGGATCGGCCCCCGCTTGAGGCGCTCGGCGAGATCCTCCCCCGGCACGAGCTCGAGCACGAGGACCGGCTGGCCCTCGGCCTCCTCGAGGCCGTGGATGGCGGCGATCCCGGGGTGGTTCAGCGCGGCGAGGAGCTTCGCCTCGCGCTCGAAGCGGGCGAGGCGCTCGGCGTCGCGGGAGAGCTCGGCGGGGAGGGCCTTGATCGCCACCTCACGCCCGAGCCTGGTGTCGCGCGCGCGCCAGACTTCTCCCATGCCCCCGGCTCCGAGGGGAGCGAGGATCTCGTACGACCCGAGCCGGGAGCCGGATGTGAGGGGCAAGGTGCCGGGCATTGTAGCGCACCGCGCGCGCTTGCCTCCTCGCGCGATCGGACCCATTGAGGCAGGGCGCGGGCCTACCCTTTCGACATGAGCCCGAACGTGAGTCCCGCGCAGGGTGGTCATTCGCAGGTCGG
>CAZLRF010000061.1:18497-19862 GCA_964561785.1 uncultured Acidobacteriota bacterium
CATTCGCAGGTCGGCCATTCGCAGGTCGGTCCTTCGAACGCAGTGCATCCGCGAACGAGCCCTCTCGCGCCTGGCCTGCTTGCGACCGCCTCCCCGACGCCCGATCTCTCGGGGATTCCCGACGACGAGGTGATCGGCCGGTTGCACTCGCTCGTCGCCGACTCTCGCCGCGTCGAAGCCGATCTCGTCGCGCACCTCGGAGAGGTCGACGCAAGGCGGTTGTTCGCTCGCGAGGCCGTCCCATCCATGTTCGAGTACTGCACGCGCGTCCTGCGCTTCTCGGAGCAGGAGGCCTACCTGCGGATCACGGTCGCCCGCTGCTCCCGCCGGCACCCGGCGATCCTGGGGATGCTGCGCGACGGACGGCTCCACCTCAGCGGAGTCGCACGGCTCGCTCCTCAACTGACGGCGGAGAACGCCGTCGGTTTGCTGGGCCGAGCGGCGGGTCGGACGAGGCGCCAGATCGACGAGTTGCTGGCCGAGATCGCCCCGCGGCCCGATGCGGCGACGATCGTGCGGAGGCTGCCGGACCGGTGGGCGGGATCGCTCCTGACCGATCCGCGGTCTGATCCGCGGTCTGATCCGCGGGCCGATCCGCGGTCTGTCGCTCCGTCTGCGGTCGATCCACCCCCCGCCGCATCGTTCCTGGAGAGGCGGCAGGGGTCCGAACCACACGTGGGTCCAGGCTGCGTGCTCGCGACTCAACTCGGTCCAGACCGAGTTGAGTCGCCTCGGCTCATGGCGGCGCCGTCAGCGACTGCGGGGCTCGCGCCCTCCGCTGCGCCCTCCACTGCGTCCTCCGCTCCCTCGCGCTGGCCGTCGACGTCGTCGTCCGCCGCTCGCGTCGAGCCCCTGGCGCCCGGCCGCTACAGGGTGCAGTTCACGGCCAGCGCCGCGCTGCGCGACAAGCTCGAGCGGTTGAGAGCGCTCATGCGCGCCTCGGTCCCCGACGGGGACCTGGCCGCGGTCATCGATGCGGCCGTCACCGAGAAGATCGAGCGGCTGGAGGCGCGGCGCTTCGCGAGAGTGAAGGCGCCACGGCAGTCTCTCGCCGACGCGCGGACGAAGCCGGTGTCGCGCCACGTCCCGGCGGCGATCCGACGCGCCGTCCACGCGCGCGACGGCGGGCAGTGCACGTACCGGGACGCCGCGGGCCGGCGGTGTCCCGAGCGTGACGGCCTCGAGCTCCATCACCGGGTGCCGTTCGGGTTCGGGGGCGGCCACGAAGCCCGGACGCTCGGCCTGATGTGCCGGGCCCACAACGCGCTCATGGCAGAGCACGACTACGGCCGTGTGGTGATGGCACGGTTCCGGCGGCCGGGCGGTCGTGGCGCACCGGCTGCGGGGTCTGCGGGGTCTGCGGGG
>CAZLRF010000061.1:19962-22994 GCA_964561785.1 uncultured Acidobacteriota bacterium
AGGGTCTGCAGGGTCTGCGGAGTCTGCGGGCGCGGCGGGTGCGGCTCGCACGGTGGAGGTGGGCAATCGGGCGGACGATTCGTGACGGCGTCAGGAGGGACCGAAGAGACGCTTCCGGCGAACGGAGCGACGCACTTCACGGTGCCTTGATGGCGGCACGCCGGCGAGGTCCGCGTGTGCGAGGTCCGCGGCGCGAGGTCTGCGGCGCGCGGCGCGCGGTGCGGGGCATCCGGACATGGGCCTACGGGGCGACGGGTCCCGCGTCTCAGCCTGCCGCGGATGTCCTCACTGCAGGCTGACCATCCACACGTCGCCCTCGGTCGCCGTCTCCGTCCAGGTGAGGAACCGGTCGCCGCCCGCCACCCGGACGCTCTGGCCGATCGCGTAGCCGCCCACCGTGACGATCCGCTTCTCGCGCCAGGTCGAGGGGTCGAGGACGGCGATCCCGCGCGTGTCGCGGACGAGGAGGCGCCGGCCGTCGCTCAGCCAGCGCGGGACGACCCACGCGAGACGCTGCGGGGAGGGGTTGGTCTCGAAGCGCCTCGAGTCGACCGAGTAGATGCCGACGCCGCGGAGGATCCCGTCCTCGCCCAGCACGATGCCGGCGATCCGCCTCCCGTCGGGAGACCACGACATCGGCCAGAACCGCGCGCCCTCGGGCGCGGGCATCTCTGTTTCTGCAATGCCGCCCGGTCCCGCGCCGCCTGGTCCCGCGCCGCCCGGTCCCGCGCCGTCCGTGCCGAGCCGCAGGATCGACCAGTTGCCCGGGACGGACGAGAGAGCGATTCGGGAGCCGTCCGGCGACCACACCGGGAAGTTCCGCGAGCCCTTGGCCGCCGTCGCCACGCGCTCGAGCCCGCTCCCGTCCGGGCGGATCGACCAGATCTCGTAGCTCCCGCCGCGGTCGGAGTAGAAGGCCACGGACGCGCCGTCGGGCCGCCACGAGACGCCCCGGTCGCGGAAGGCGTCGTCGGTGAGACGGCGGTAGGGGCTCCCGTCGAGCCGCGCGACGAGGACGTCCTCGACCGCGCCGGCCGAGGTGAAGGCGACCGACTCCGCGTCGGGCGAGAGGTCGTGGTCGCGGATGGGCAACGTGCTCCGCAGCACGGGCACGGGCGGCCCGGCGAGCGCCTCGCGCGCCGGGTCGAACGGGGCGCGCAGGAGCGTCGTGCGCCAGTCGAGGCTGGCGAAGACGAGGTGGCGCCCGTCGCGGGTCAGGCCCGGGCTCCCGCTCCACAGCGAGGGGGTGGTGACGGGCTCGGGCGCGCCGAGGACGCGGCCCGTGGCCTCGTCGATCGCGACGCGCCAGAGGTTCATGGTGCCGCCGCGGGTGCTGGAGAAGTAGAGGTGGCGGCCGTCCGGGGCCCAGGCCGGGCTCCAGTCGAGCGCGGGGTCGTTCGTGACCTCGGTGCCGCCGGTGGCCGCCTCCGAGCCGTCCGCGGCCACCGTCCACAGGTCGCGCTGGCCCCCGCTGCCGCGCAGGCCCCAGTAGGCGATCCGCAGTCCCCGGGGGGACCAGGCCGGCTGCATCGCGTCGAAGTCGCCCTCCGGGGGCGTCACCGCGCGGCGCTGGCCGCTCGCGACGTCCACGGCCCAGATCGAGTCGTTGCCGCTCGCCCGGTTGGTCGGGTAGACGAACGCCCCGGTAGCCACCGCGACCTCGCGGCCGTCGGGCGACCAGGCCGGGTTGTAGCCGAAGTCGGTCAGCCGCCGCACCGACTCGCCGGTCGAGCCCATGACGAAGATGCCGCCGCCGTCGCGCTCGGAGCGGAAGGCGATCCGCTCGCCGTCCGGGGAGAAGGCCGGCTGGTAATCGTCGGCCGGCGAGTCGGGGGTCAGGTTCTGGGGGTTGCGCCCGCCCACGCGCAGGGAGAACAGGTCGAGGCCCTGCGCGGTGTCGGCGGCGTAGACGACGCTCCTGCCGTCGGGGGAGACCGACGGCTCTTTCTCGACGCCGGGGGCGTCGGTGAGCTGGACGAAGGACGACGTCTTCCCGGCGGCCGGGGCGGCCGTCGCCGGGCCTCCCCGCCAGAGGCGCCCCGCGGCGAGGCCGGCGAAGAGGCACGCGAGGGCGAGGCCGGCGGGGACGCCGAGGAAGCGGAGGCGGCGCGGGAGCGAGGCGTCCTTGACGCGCTCGTGCCGGACCTGGCTGTCGCCGAGCGTCTCGAGCTGGAAGGCC
This sequence comes from uncultured Acidobacteriota bacterium, assembly GCA_964561785.1. Taxonomy (GTDB): domain Bacteria; phylum Acidobacteriota; class Vicinamibacteria; order Fen-336; family Fen-336; genus DATBSL01. The sequence goes on from CAZLRF010000061.1 coordinate 22,142, forward strand.
AGGTCGCGCGCCGACTGGAAGCGCTCGTCGGGCCGCTTCTCGAGGCAGTGCGCGACGATCCGGCCGAGGGCGGGCGGCAGGCCGGCCACCGCCTCGGCGAGGTCGGGAGGCTCCTCGCGCAGGATCGCGGTCATCGTCTCGGCCGACGTCTCGCGCGCGAAGGCGCGGCGGCCGGAGAGCATCTCGTAGAGGACGACGCCGAGCGAGAAGATGTCCGAGCGCGCGTCGGCGGGCTGGCCGCGCACCTGCTCGGGGGACATGTAGCCCACGGTCCCGAGCACCGCGCCCGGCTCCGTCGGCCGCGCCGCGGTCGGCGAGCTCGTCTCGCTGCCCGGCGAGCCGGACGGGGCCGCGTCGCGGCGCGCGAGGCCGAAGTCGAGGACCTTGACCCGGCCGTCGCGGGTCACGAAGACGTTCTCGGGCTTGAGGTCGCGGTGGACGACGCCCTTCTCGTGCGCGGCGGCGAGGGCGTGGGCGAGCTGCTTCGCGTACTCGACCGCCTTGCGCGCGGCGAGGGGGCCCCCGGCGAGGCGCTGGCGCAGCGTCTCGCCCTCGAGCAGCTCCATCACCGCGTAGGCCGTCCTCCCCTCGCGGCCGAAGTCGTGGATCGCGAGGATGCCGGGGTGCGAGAGCGCGGCCACCGCCTTCGCCTCGCGCTCGAAGCGGGCGAGCGCCTCCTCGTCCTCGGCGAGCCGCGCGGGCAGGACCTTCACCGCCACGTCGCGCTCGAGCTTCGTGTCGCGCGCGCGGTAGACCTCCCCCATGCCCCCCGCGCCGAGGGGAGACACGATGGCGTACGGCCCGAGTCGGGTGTCGGTTGTCAGGGACAAGATCCCGGCATTCTACCGGATGG
>CAZLRF010000061.1:23094-25824 GCA_964561785.1 uncultured Acidobacteriota bacterium
GCCGGCCCCGACACGGGTCCGGGTCCCGGGTAGAATCCGGCGGCCCCTGAAGGAGACCACCGCCGTGAGCCCCCAACCCGACCCCCACGCCGATCTTCACCGCGATCCTCCGGCCGCCCCCCGCCTCAGCCGCACGCTCGCCGCGAGCACGCTCATCGCCGCCCTCGGCGGCCTGCTCTTCGGCTTCGACACCGCGGTCATCTCGGGCACGACCGACGCGCTCGTGCGCGAGTTCGGCCTGTCGGGCTTCTCGCTCGGCTTCACCGTGGCGAGCGCCCTCGTCGGCACGATCCTCGGCTCGATGGTCGTCGGCCGGCCCTCGGACCGCCACGGCCGCCGCGCCGTGCTCGTGGCGATCGCGGTGCTCTACCTCGTCTCCGCGGTCGGCTGCGCCTTCGCCTGGGACTGGTGGTCGCTCCTCTTCTTCCGCTTCCTCGGCGGGATCGGCGTGGGCGGCGCGTCGGTCGTCTCCCCCATGTACATCGCCGAGATCTCCCCCGCCGCGCTGCGGGGGCGGCTCGTGGCGGTGACCCAGTTCAACATCGTGCTCGGGATCCTGCTCGCCTACCTCTCGAACTGGTGGCTCGCGAGCCTCTCCCTCGGCGAGGCGGAGTGGCGGTGGATGTTCGGCGTCGAGGCCTTCCCCGCCGCCGCGTTCCTCGGCCTCCTGTTCCTCACCCCCCACAGCCCGCGGTGGCTCGTGGCGCGGGGACGCTCCGCCGAGGCCCGCGAGGTGCTCGTCCGCGTGGGGACGGCGCCGGAGCAGGTCGACGCCGAGGTCGCGTCGATCCGCGCCTCGCTCGACCTCGAGCACCACAGCCTCGAGGAGCCCTTCTTCCAGCAGGCGTACCGGCGGCCGATCCTGCTCGCGGTGGCGATCGCGACGTTCAACCAGCTCTCCGGGATCAACGCCCTCATGTACTACGCCCCGACGATTTTCCGCATGGCGGGGGCGGGCGCGGAGTCGGCGCTCTTCCAGAGCGTGCTCGTGGGCGGGATCAACCTCGTCTTCACGATGGCGGCGATGGCGGTGATCGACCGCTTCGGCCGGCGGCGCCTGATGCTCGTGGGCTCGATCGGCTACGTCGCGAGCCTCGCCGCGACCGCCTGGGCCTTCTACCGTTACGGCACGGACTTCACCCCCGCGGGCGGCCTCGTCGTCCTCGCGAGCCTCCTCGTCTTCATCGCCTCGCACGCCTTCGGCCAGGGCGCCGTCATCTGGGTCTTCATCTCCGAGGTGTTCCCGAACCGCGCGCGGGCCCGGGGTCAGGCCCTCGGCAGCTTCACCCACTGGGTGATGGCGGCGGCGATCTCGTGGACGTTCCCGGTGATCGCGGAGGCCTCGGGCGGCCACGCGTTCGCGTTCTACGCGGCGATGATGGTCCTCCAGCTCCTCTGGGTCCTCAAGGTCATGCCCGAGACGAAGGGCGTCCCCCTCGAGGACATCCAGAGGCGGCTGGGGATCGCCTGACGCCGGTGTTCCGCCGACGCCCCCGGCAGCCGCCGCGCCTGTGGCCGGCGGGCCTCGTGCTCGCGCTGGCGGGGGCGGCGCTCGCGTGGGGCCTCACGCTCTCCCCGGCCCCCGCGGGCCTGAGCCGGGGCGCCTTCGCCTTCCGGGTGGGGCTTCTCGCCTCCGTCCTGCTCCTCGCGTGGTGGCTCCTGCTCTCGCGCACGCGGCTGCTCACGCGCCTCGCGGTCGCGCTCGCCCTCGTCGCGCTGCTCGGCACGCTCAACGCGTTCTTCGAGATCCGCGGCTTCACGCAGGAGCTGGTGCCGCAGGTCGCCTGGCGCTGGAGCCGCAGGGACCCGCCCGCTCCGACGCCCGCGCCTCGGCTCGCGCCATGAGCCCCGCCCCGGACGTCGGCTGGCTCGTCGCGGAGGACGGCCACCGCGTCCCCGTCCGACGCTGGCCGATCGCGACGGCGCGGTCGGTCGTCCAGGTGCTGCACGGGATGGCCGAGCACTCCGGCTGCTACGAGGACGTGGCCGCGGCCTTCAACGCGGCCGGCCACGCGGTCGTGGCCCACGACCACCGCGGCCACGGCCTCGCCGCGGCGGAGGGCGCGCTCGGCGAGGCCGATCCCCGCGCGGGCTGGGGCGGCCTCCTCGCCGACGCCGCCCTGGTGAACGCGGACGCGCGGGGCCGCGACCCCGGCCTCCCGGTGACCGTGCTCGGCCACAGCATGGGCTCGTTCCTCGCGCTGCAGCTCGTCCAGCGGTCGCCGGGCGCGGCCGACCGGCTCGTGCTCGCGGGAAGCTCGTGGGAGCCGCCGTGGTTCGCCGCTCTCGCCGGCCGGCTGGCCGCGCTCGAGTGCCTGCGCCGGGGCGAGGCCGGGCGCAGCCGGCTCGTGCACGCCCTCACCTGGGGCGCCTTCGACCGGGACGTCGGGGGCGACGGGTCGGGCTTCGCGTGGATCTCGCGCGACGAGGCCGTCGTCCGGCGGTACGTGGCCGACCCCTGGTGCGGCTTCCAGCCCTCGAACGGCTTCTGGCGGGACTTTCTGCGCGACGGGCTCGCCGCGGTCTTCCGGCCGCGGGCGATGCGGTCCGTCCCCGCGTCCCTGCCCGTCTCCCTGTACGCCGGCGATCGCGACCCGGTGGGCCGCCGCGGCCGCGGGCCCGCCCGCCTCGCGCGCGAGCTGCGCCGCGCCGGGGTGAGGGACGTGACGCTGCGCCTGTACCCCGGGGCGCGCCACGACGTGCTCCACGAGACGAACCGCGAGGAGGTGC
>CAZLRF010000062.1:0-25338 GCA_964561785.1 uncultured Acidobacteriota bacterium
CTTCGCGTCGATCGTCTCCCAGGCGTACTCGCGCTCGACGTAGGCGCGGCCCTGCTCGCCCATCCGGCGGGCGAGGTCGGGGTTCTCGAGGAGCAGCCGGAGGCCCCCCGCGAACTCGGCGTAGCCCCCGTAGAAGAGGCCCCCGTTCGACCGGAGACACTGGCCCATGAGGACCTTGCACCGGGCGTTGGCGAGCACCGGCACCCCGAGCTTCCAGGCCTCGAGGGTGATGACGGACAGGCTCTCGTAGGGCGAGGGGATGACGAGGAGGCGGCACTGTCGGAGCGCCGCGACCTTCTCCTCCTCGGAGATGAAGCCGACGTGGCGGATGCGGGGGTCGTCGGGGATGGGGACGACCGACTTGCCCGCGAGCACGAGGTCGACCTCGGCGCCGGTCTCGGCGAGGAACTTCCGGAAGTAGGCGAAGAGGGTCACCGCGCCCTTGTTGCGGTCGATCCTCCCCACGTAGAGGACGAACGGCCGCTCGAGGCCGTGGCTCGCGGCGAAGTCGACGCACGGGGGCACGTCCGGCAGGTCGAGGCCGCTGCCGATGACCACGCTCGGCACGTCGCGGTTGCCGCTCGCGTCCTCGACGAGCGCCTGCTCCTCGGGGGTCAGGTACACGATCCCCCGCGGCGCCCGGAAGAAGGGCTTCATGATCCCGAGGTGGATCGCCGGGTCCTCCTCGGCGGTCGGGACGAGGATCGCCTTGTCCCGCACGGCCGGCAGGCCGTGGTAGCTGTGGTAGTAGCGGTAGCAGTAGAAGAGGAAGCGGTCGAAGCGGCCGCGGGCCGCGGCGAGGGCCTTCACCAGATCCGGCGAGTAGGGCCCGTTCTCGCGAACCCAGGCCTCCTCCTCCTCGCGGGTGTGGGTCTCGTGGAAGCAGACGTTGGAGAGGGAGGCGAAGACGCGGGCGTTGCGGGTCCGCTTCACGGTGAAGCGGTGGACCGGCAGGCCGTTCACCACCTCGGTGCCCCTCGGGTAGTGGTTCCTCCACTCGAGGTAGTCGAGAGCCCGGGTGGCGAAGACCTCGACCCGGTGGCGCCGGGCCAGGCGCTCGGCCAGCAGCCGGCAGTGCATCTCGGCCCCGCCGTTCACCTCCAGCCCGTAGCGCTGGATGACGAAGGCGAGCCTCACCGCGCGGCGGCCTTCCCCGCGGCGGCCGTCGCGAGCAGCCGCTCGTACTTCTCCATGACCCGGTCCCAGGCGTAGTTCGCCTCGAAGTAGGCGTTGCCCTGCCGGCCCAGGCGGTCGGCGAGACCCGGCTCCGAGACGAGCAGGTCCATCGCCGCCGCGAACTCCTCGTAGCGGCGGTAGTAGAGCCCGCCGTTCGCGCGCAGGACCTGCCCGCGCAGGACCTCGCAGTCCCCGTTGACGAGCACGGGGCGGCCCATCATCCACGACTCGAGGACGACCATCGAGAGGCTCTCGTGGCGCGAGGGCATCAGGAGAGCCCGGGCCCGGGCGATCGCGGCCAGCTTCTCCCCGTCGGGGACGACGCCCATGAGGCGCACGTGGGCGTTCTCGGAGAAGCTCATGGTGGAGCGGCCGAAGAGGGCGAGGGTGGTGATCGCGCGCGTCTCCCGCTGCCAGCGGAGGAAGTGGTCGATCATGACCGCGCAGCCCTTCTCGGGCTCGATGCGCCCCACGTAGACGAGGTAGTCGCCGAGGAGGTCGAGCCGCGGGGCGACCTCGTCGACCGGGATCGAGGCCGGGCGGTCGATGCCGGTGCCCACCACCTCGCCGGGGAGGCCCTCGTTCCCGCTCGCCCGCTCGATCAGCTCGCGCTCCTCCGGCGTGTTGAAGACGATCGCGGCGGGAAGCCGGAAGAACGGCCGGAACAGCCGCAGGTAGAGGACGCGATCGTGCTCGGCGGTGGGGACGAGGAGGCTCTTGTGCGGCGCCACCTGCAACCCGAAGAAGGTCGTCCAGTACCGGTAGGAGAAGAAGACGATCGCGTCGTACTGCGCCTCGTGGCGCCTCAGGTGCAGGACGAGGTCGGGCGTGACCGGCCCGTGCTCGAGGAGCCACTGCCGTTCCTCCTCGTCGGTGTGCTCGAAGAAGCAGACCTTGTTCGCGATCGGGAAGAAGACGTCCTCCTTCCGCTCGCGCGCGACCGGGAAGCGCCGCACGGTGACTCCGTTCACCCGCGACACGCCGGCGGGCAGGACGTTCTGCCAGCTCAGGTAGTCCGTGGCGGTGGTGGTGAGGACATCGACCTCGTGCCGCTTCGCCACGTGCTCCGCCACCCAGCGGCAGTGCAGCTCCGCCCCGCCCTGGATCTCGGGGCCGTAGCGCTGGACGACGAAGGCGACCCTCAAGGCCTCCCGCCCTCCCGCTCCCTCGAGAGCGCCTCGAGCCGGTTCCGCAGCGCCGCCGTCTCGACCTGCAGGCGGACGAGCTCGCGCACGGTGTTGTGGCCGAGGTAGTGCAGGTAGAGGTTGATCTGGGCCTGGCGCGAGAGCGGGTGGTCGGTGTAGAGCCGGATCCACGGCCGCACCAGCTTCTTGAGCCACACGACCGCCCGCGCCCCGAGCCCCTGCCGGTGGGTCTCGATGCGGTAGTCGGTCGAGATGTTCCAGTTGTGGTTCGGCGCCATGAGGCGCGCGAGCAGCTCGGGGTCGATCCCCGCGTCGTCGGCGAAGGCCTGCAGCTTGAGGGCGGTGAGCTCCTCGACCTCCTCGTCGGTGTAGAGGCCCAGGTCGCGCCGGCCGCGGATCTTCTCGCGAATCCGCGACATGATCTCGGCCACGTCCACCGTGCCGTCCGGCCTCGTCCACTCGTTCATCGGCCTGTCTCCGCTCGTGCCGTCATTCTACGAGGGCGCGGGCCAGGGCGGCGACCGCCCGGTGGCCGGCCTCGTCGAAGTGCCCCTCGTCGGGGATGCGCATGTCGTCGGGCACGTCGAACAGCACGGCCTCGATCCCCTCCTCGCGGCAGAAGCGCAGGGCCCGAAGCGACCCCTCCTGCGTCGAGAGGATCATGACGCGCAGCGACGCCCGGCGCGCGCCGAGCGCGTCGCGGTGACGGCGCAGGGCGGCGAAGGTGGGGTGGGAGGGGTCGGGCGCGGGGAGCGCCGCCCCGCCGGGCGAAGGCCGGAGCAGCCGCTCGAGCCCGTCCCCTCCTCCCGGGGCGGGCGCGGGCCCGGCCCTCCTGAACTGCAGCCGGTAGCGCAGGGCGAACGGCGCGCTGGCGAGCGCGACGTGCCGGCGAACCGTGTCGAGGGCCTCCGCAGCCGCGTGCAGCGCCCGCGGGCGGGCGGCGACGGCGGCCGCCCGCTCGTCGTCGCCGGTGTCGTTGGGGCTGAACAGGTAGAGGGCGACCGCGGGAGGATAGAGGTCGGCGAGCGCCGCCGAGCGGGCCGTGGCCCCGATCGCGCCGAAGCCGTCGACGCCGAGGTTGAGAACGCGCCACTCCGCGGGAAGCAGCCGCTCGAGCACGGCCGGCCAGGCCGCGTGCGCCTCGACGCCCCAGCCCATCGTGTACGAGTCGCCGATCGCGTGGACCCAGCGGGTCCCGGGAGGCGCAGGGGACGGCGCATGCCCGGGATCGACCCGGAAGCCGTCCGCCCCGACCGCGAGGCGGAAGTCGAACAGCGGCGATCCGTCCGTCCGCGACAGGCGCAGCCGCGCGTCCGCGCCGGGGACGAGCTCGACCCGCGTCGCCCTCGAGTATCGGTGGACGCGGCGCATCTCGCGGGCGAAGCGCAGGGCCTCGGGGGCGAGGAGGCGGGCCGCGCCCTCCGCGGCGAGCAGGACGATGGCGAGGAGAAGGAGGGCGGTGCGGACGGGGTGCCGCTCGAACCGGTTGCGGGACGTCGCCGGGGAGGGCAAGGGCGTCTCGCCGCGCCACCCGGCCGGCGGCGCGGCCGGGCGGCGCGGACGTGCCTCGCGGTCTCAGCGCCCCGCGGGGGCGGCCTTCGGCGCCGGGGCGGCGGGCGCGAGGGGCACGGCGTCGACGACCCCGGGCACCTCGCCGGAGGCCTCGGCGTCCGCCACGAACAGGTGGTAGACGTTGAAGCCCAGCTCGCGGTCGTCGTTGTTGAGGGGCGGGTTGAGGTTCTTCGGGACGAACGACTCGTTCATCGACAGCCGAAGGTCGACCCACTCCTCGTCGCCGAGGTCGGCGGCCTTCACCCGCACCTTCTTGAGGTGCACCTGGGGGCCCTCGATCGGAAACCGCAGCCCGACCCCCTTGCCGACCGTCATCGTGAGCTCGGGCTGCCCGGAGAAGCACTTCACGCAGGTGTCCCCCTCGAGGTAGACGATCACGTCCTTGCGGGGGTTCTTGAAGGACATGAGCGCCTCCTTCTTCGTCCAGGTGCGCTCGACGGAGGGGTTCTCGGGGTGGGTCTCCGGGTTGTGCCAGCCTTCCTTGTAGACCGGGAAGATGTTCTCGGTCTGGGGCAGGAGCTCGATCTGCGCCACCTTGTACTCGCGGAAGCCGCGATCCTCGCCCTTGAGGGCGGGCCGCTCGCCGCGTCCGGGGTGGGGGTACAGGCCCATGCGCACCTCGACCGGACCGACGTAGGGATAGACCGGGATGAAGCGCGTCCGGGTGTAGCTGTACGTCTTGCCGGGCTCCCAGGTGGACGGCGGCGGCTCCGGCTGGTGGTCGTCCGAGAAGAGCATCACCTCGTGGTTGTCGAGGAAGTGGACGAGCGCCCAGTAGTCCTGCTCGAGCTTCTTCGCGCCCGGCTCGACGGTCCAGGTGTAGGTGACCTCGATGGCGCTCCCCAGCGGAGCCTTCACCCGGTTCACCTTCACCGACGGCACGATCGGGTTCACCTCGGCGGGCTTGCGGCGGTTGCAGGCCGGCAGCGCGGCGGCGGCGAGGGCGACCGCGAGGGCCAGCCCCCAGGTCCGGCGGAATGTCATGAGTCGTTCTCCTCGGGGCGGCGTGCGAGAAGCGACGCTGGGCACGCCCGAAACCCTCCAAGGATAGCCGAGACGGGTCCGGGCGGGCAAACCGGCACGGCATCGGCATCAGCGCGCGGACGGACAGCTCCCGGACCCCCGGCGTCCCCCCCGTCGTGTAGGCTCGGCCTGCCCGCGGCCCTCTCCCGCCGCCGCTGCGAAGGAGAGAGCCATGCTCGCCACGTCCCTGACCGCCGCCGTGCTCGCCGTGGAGGCCCACGTCGTGCGGGTCGAGGCCGACTCGGCCCCGGGCTTCCCCCGCTTCACGATGGTCGGCCTGCCCGACTCCGCGGTGAAGGAGAGCGAGGCCCGCATCCGCGCCGCCCTGCGCAACTGCGGCCTCCCGTTCAAGTGGGACCGCAGGATCACGGTCAACCTGGCCCCCGCCGGCCTGCGCAAGTACGGCTCCTCGTTCGACCTCGCCACCGCGGCGGGGCTGCTCGCGGCGGACGGGGCGTCGCTCCCCCGCCTGAGGGACGTGCTCCTCGTGGGCGAGCTCGCCCTCGACGGCGCGGTGCGCCCGGTGGCGGGCGTCCTCCCGATGCTGCTGCTGGCCCGGCGGGAGGGGCTGCGGGCCGCGGTGGTGCCCGCCGAGAACCACCGCGAGGCCGCGCTCGCCCCCGGGCTCCCGGTGTTCCCGGCGAGAGACCTCGCGGAGGCGCTCTCGCTGCTCGCTCGCGAGGATCTGCCCCGCGCCCCAGACCCCCCGCCTCCCGGCGCGCCCCGGGGTGCCACGGTGCCCGACCTCGCGGACGTGCGCGGCCAGGCCCTCGCCCGCCGAGCCCTCGAGATCGCCGCGGCGGGAGGACACAACCTGCTCCTCGTGGGCCCTCCCGGCTCGGGGAAGACCATGCTCGCCCGCCGCCTCCCCGGGCTGCTCCCCCCCCTCGACCCCGAGGAGGCGGTGGAGACCGCGGCGATCCACTCCGCGGCCGGGCTTCCGCCGGAGGAGGCGATCCTCGTCCGTCCCTTCCGCAGCCCCCACCACACGGCGAGCGAGATCGCCCTCGTCGGCGGCGGCCACCGGCCCCGCCCCGGCGAGATCAGCCTCGCCCACAACGGCGTGCTCTTCCTCGACGAGCTCCCCGAGTTCCGCCGTGCGCCCCTCGAGGCCCTGCGACAGCCGCTCGAGGAGGGTGTCGTGACCGTCTCGAGGGCCCGGGGCTCGTTCCGGATGCCCGCCCGGTTCCAGCTCGTCGCGGCGATGAACCCCTGCCCCTGCGGTCGGCGGGGCTCGACCTCCGCCGGGTGCGCCTGCACCCCGGGCGAGGTCCGCTCCTACCTCGGCCGGGTGTCCGGACCCCTCCTCGACAGGATCGACCTGCACGTGGCGGTGAGAGCCCTCGCCTTCGACGAGGCGATCGCACCCCCCGGCGAAGCGTCCGCCCCCGTCCGCGAACGCGTCCTGCGCGCCCGGGAGCGCGGGGCGGCGGGCCGGCGCTCCGGGCGATCCTCGCCGGCAGTCGAGCGGCTCCTCCGGCGCGCCGTGGACCGCATGGGCCTCTCCGCACGAGGGCTGGACCGAACCCTGCGGGTGGCGCGGACGATCGCCGATCTCGCTGACGAAGATGACGTTACGTCCGATCACGTGGCCGAGGCCCTCGGCTTCCGGCGTTGCACGGACGATACGGAATCGCCAGGTCTTACTTCAAGGGATTGGAGCAACCTTGACGGTGGTCGGACAACGTGCTAGCCTCCCCCGTTCTTCGGCGTGAACGGGATGGGCGGCGCCCTCGAGCGCGGGGCCCGCCAGGTCTGGCCGGGAGGGCCCGTCGTGGGGCGCCCCCGAGGACAGCTCGGAGTAGTTGATGGCCAACGAGTTCTACACGCTCATCGTCGTACCGCACGCCAAGGCTCGGTTCCGGAAGTTCCAGGTGTCGGTACGCCTGACCCGGTGGGTCCTGGGCGCGTTCGGCGTCCTGGGCCTGCTGCTGGTCGGGATCCTCGCCCACTACACCTGGATCGCCGTCGAGGTGGCCGAAGTCCGCCGGCTCCGGGCCGAGAACCTGGCCCTGGCCGCAAAGGCCCGTGCCTACGAGGAAAACACCGGTCAGCTCCAGTCCAAGGTGCTCCAGCTCCAGAGCGCCGTCCACAAGCTCGGGCTCATGGCCGGGGTCGAACAGAGTCTCCCCGACGCGTCCGTCGGCGGCGTGGGCGGCCTCGGCCGCAGCGAGACCACCCCGCCCTCGCTCGACATCGCGGGGACCCTCCAGAGCCTCGACGAGACGGTCGGGACCCTGTCCGAGAAGTCGAGCCGGCTGGAAGCCTACTTCGAGGACCAGAGGGAGCTGCTCGCCTCGACGCCCTCGATCTGGCCGCTGCGGGGCTATCTCTCCGCCGGCTTCGGCAACCGAAACGACCCCTTCACGGGCCGCCGCGACTTCCACCCGGGCATCGACATCTCGGTCCCGGTGGGCACCAGGGTCGTCGCCCCCGCCGACGGGGTGGTCGTCTTCTGCGGGACGAAGAACGGCTACGGCAAAGCCCTGGTCATCGACCACGGCTTCGGGATCGTGACCCGCTACGGCCACCTCGACGGCTGGAACGTCCGCCCGGGCCAGCGGGTGCGCCGGGGCGACGTGATCGGCTTCAGCGGCAACACGGGCCGCTCGACCGCCCCCCACCTCCACTACGAGGTGTGGGTGAACGACCAGATGCGCAACCCGATCGAGTACATCATCGACGAGTACCGCAGCTTTGGATGAGCGGGGAGGTGCGGCGTCGCACCCCCCTCCCCCCCGCTCGCTGCGCCGGAGTGAATCCGGTCGCACCCGGCACAACCCCTAGTGGCGTCGTCCCTCCCGGTGGCAATCCCCGGTAGGGGTTGGTATTCTCTCCGGATCACTGCGTCTTGGCCGCACCCGTCAAGGGGCCATCTTCGAGCATGATCAACTCCATCCTCACCCGCATCTTCGGCACCAAGAACGAGCGGGAGCTCAAGCGCATCCGCCCGGTGGTCGCCCACATCGGCACCCTCGAGCCGCCCCTGCGGGAGATCTCCGACGCCGCGCTGGCCGCCAAGACCGCCGACTTCAGGGAGCGGATCGCGAAGGGGGCCACCCTCGACGACCTGCTCCCCGAGGCGTTCGCGGTCGTGCGCGAGGCGGGCCGGCGCGTGCTCAACATGCGCCACTTCGACGTCCAGCTCATCGGCGGCATGGCGCTGCACCGGGGGATGATCGCGGAGATGAAGACCGGCGAGGGCAAGACCCTCGTCGCCACCCTCGCCGCGTACCTCAACGCCCTCTCCGGCAAGGGCGTCCACGTGGTGACGGTCAACGATTACCTCGCCAAGCGCGACTCGGAGTGGATGGGGCGGCTGTACCGCTTCCTCGGCCTCTCGGTCGGCGTCATCCAGCACAGCATGGACGACCGCGAGCGCCAGCAGGCCTACGCGGCCGACATCACGTACGGGACCAACAACGAGTTCGGCTTCGACTACCTCCGCGACAACATGAAATTCGACCTCGGGATGTACGTCCAGCGGGGCCACAACTTCGCGATCGTGGACGAGGTCGACTCGATCCTCATCGACGAGGCCCGCACCCCGCTCATCATCTCGGGGCCGGCCGAGGAGTCCACCGACAAGTACTACCGGATCGACCAGATCATCCCGAAGCTCAAGCCCGGGGCCCGGATCACCGGGGACAGGAAGGCCGAGGAGCGGGCCGAGCTCGAGAAGACCGGCGACTACATCGTCGACGAGAAGAACAAGACCGTCACCCTGACCGAGATGGGGATGGCCCACGCGGAGCGCCTCCTGGGGGTGAAGAACCTCTGGGACCCCTCGAACATGGACATCCTCCACCACGTCAACCAGGGCCTGCGCGCCCACACCCTCTTCCACCGCGACGTCGATTACGTGGTGAAGGACGGGCAGGTCACGATCGTGGACGAGTTCACCGGGCGGCTCATGCCCGGGCGGCGCTGGTCGGACGGCCTGCACCAGGCGGTGGAGGCGAAGGAGAAGGTCAAGATCGAGCGCGAGAACCAGACCCTCGCCACGATCACCTTCCAGAACTACTTCCGCATGTACGCCAAGCTCTCCGGCATGACCGGCACCGCGGAGACCGAGGCGGCGGAGTTCGACAAGATCTACAAGCTCGAGGTCCTGGTCATCCCGACCAACCGGCCCCTCATCCGGGTCGAGAACCCCGACGTCGTCTACCGCACCGAGCCCGAGAAGTTCCGCGCGGTGGAGCGCGAGATCGAGGAGCTGCACGCGTCGGGCCGCCCGGTGCTCGTGGGCACGATCTCGATCGAGAAGTCGGAGGAGCTGTCGGGCCTGCTCAAGAAAGCCGGGATCAAGCACGTGGTGCTGAACGCGAAGTACCACGAGCACGAGGCCGAGATCGTGGCCCAGGCCGGCCGCTACGGGGCGGTGACGATCGCCACCAACATGGCCGGCCGCGGGACCGACATCATCCTCGGCGGCGTGCCGGACCACCGGGCGAAGGCGGTCCTCGTCGCGAAGCAGCTCGACCCCGCGCAGGCGACCGTCGAGCAGATGCAGGCGGCCGCGGACCAGGTGCGAGCGGAGATGGCCGCCGAGTTCAAGCGCGAGCTGCAGCAGCGCAAGCCCCCCCCCGAGGAGCGGCACACCCTCGCCCGGCGCTACCTCGGGCTCATGGCCTCCTTCGCCCCCGACCACCCCTCCGTGTTGGCCGTCCGCGCGCTCGCGCCTCTCGGCTCGCCGCTCGCCGCGTACCTCGACACCGCCCGCGATCTCCCCCGCTCGACCAAGGAGCGGATCGCCAAGGCCTTCTATCCCGAGATCGAGAACCCGGTGGACTTCCTCGCCGTGCACCCGCTCAAGGCCACCCTCGAGAGCCTCGCCGAGACGCCGGAGTTCGCCGACGTCCAGCAGCTGCTCGACTCGAACGAGCGCGAGCGGGTGGTGGCCCTGGGAGGGCTGCACATCCTCGGCACCGAGCGGCACGAGGCCCGGCGCATCGACAACCAGCTCCGCGGACGCGCCGGGCGCCAGGGCGACCCCGGCTCGTCGCGCTTCTACCTCTCGCTCCAGGACGACCTGATGCGGATCTTCGGCTCCGACCGCATCAGCGGCCTCATGAAGCGCCTGGGGATGGAGGAGGGCGTCCCCATCGAGCACGGGATGGTCACGAAGTCCATCGAGCGCGCGCAGAAGCAGGTGGAGGCGCAGAACTTCTCCATCCGCAAGCACCTGCTCGAGTACGACGACGTGATGAACAAGCAGCGCCACGCCGTCTACGACATGCGGCGCATGATCCTCGAGGGAAAGAACACCCGCGAGCACGTCCTCGGGCTCGTCGACGAGGTGGTCGAGTGGTACGCCGAGAGCTACTGCTCGGAGAAGGCGACCCCCTCCGACTGGAGCTACGAGAGCCTCCAGGGGGCGCTCAAGGAGACCTTCGGGCTCGAGGTCCCCCTCGCCGAGCTCAAGGCGCTCGGCCGGGGCGAGATGGTCGGACGCCTCGCCGGGCTCGCCCGCGCCCGCTACGAGGAGAGGGAGCGGCTCATCGGGAGCGAGCGCGCGCTGTTCCACCAGCGGATGCTGATGCTGCAGATCGTGGACTCCCAGTGGAAGGACCACCTGTACTCGCTCGACCACCTCAAGGAGGGCATCGGGCTGCGCGGCTACGGCCAGCGCGACCCGCTCGTCGAGTACAAGAAGGAGTCCTACCAGATGTTCCAGGCCCTCATGGACCGGATCGACGAGGAGATCCTGCGCTGGACCTTCCTCTACCAGCCGGTCGCGGCCCCCGAGCCCGCGCCCGCCCTCGAGGCGGGGCTCGAGCGGGCGGCGGCCGCGGGGCGCTCGGCCCGCGCCCCGGAGGCGGACGTCGGCCTCGCGGGGGTGAAGCGCGTGCCGCGGAACCTCTCGTTCAACGACCCCTCGGCCTCGCCGTCGGCGTTCGCCCGGGCGGCCCAGCCGCGGGAGGCCTCGGGCGGGACGGACGAGGTGCGCACCGTGAAGCGCGAGGGACCCAAGGTCGGGCGGAACGACCCCTGCCCCTGCGGGAGCGGCAGAAAGTACAAGAAGTGCCATGGGAGCTGAACCGAAGGTGGGGGGCGCTTGCGGCGCGAATCCCGGTTCGCGGCGCGGTCAGTTGCGAGTAGGCTGAAAGCGAAGGAGGAGGCGGGGAGCATGCCAGGGGAAGCGGGACACTGCGATGGTCGATGACAAGCTGACCGAGGCGCTGACGTTCGACGACGTGCTCCTGGTGCCGCAGAAGTCGGACGTCCTCCCGTCCCAGGTCGACGTCACGACCCGGCTCACGAGGGCGATCTCGCTGCGCATCCCGATCGTCTCCGCGGCCATGGACACCGTCACCGAGGCCCACCTCGCGATCGCCCTCGCCCAGGAGGGCGGGATCGGCTTCATCCACAAGAACATGACGATCGAGGCCCAGGCCGCCGAGGTCGACAAGGTGAAGCGGTCCGAGTCGGGCATGATCGTGGATCCCGTCACCGTGTCCCCCGACGCGCCGGTGGCCGAAGCCCTCGCCCTCATGGCGCGGTACCGCATCAGCGGCGTCCCCGTCACCGTCGGCCCGCGCCTCGTCGGGATCCTGACCAACCGAGACCTGCGCTTCGAGACCCGCACGACGCTCAAGGTCTCGGAGCTGATGACCAAGGACAACCTCATCACCGTCCCCGTAGGCACCACCCTCGACGAGGCGCGGGAGATCCTCCACCGGCACAAGGTGGAGAAGCTGCTGGTCGTCGACCGCGACTTCAACCTCAAGGGCCTCATCACGGTCAAGGACATCCAGAAGCAGATCAAGTACCCGAGCGCGTGCAAGGACTCGCTGGGCCGCCTGCGAGTGGGGGCCGCGGTCGGGGTGGCGGCGGACACCCTCGAGCGGGTGGCCGCGCTCGTCGAGGCCAAGGTGGACGTGGTCGTGGTGGACACCGCGCACGGCCACAGCAAGGGCGTCCGCGACACCGTGGAGAGGATCCGCGCCGCCCACCCCGACCTCGAGCTCGTGGCCGGCAACGTCGGGACCTTCGAAGGCACGGCCGACCTCATCGCGGCGGGGGTGAGCGCGGTCAAGGTCGGGATGGGCCCGGGCTCGATCTGCACCACCCGCGTCGTGTCCGGGGCGGGCATGCCGCAGATCACCGCGATCGCCGAGGCGGCCCGGGCCGCGGCGCGCTCCGACACGCCGATCATCGCCGACGGCGGCGTCAAGTTCTCGGGCGACGTCAGCAAGGCGATCGCCGCCGGGGCGTCTTCCGTGATGATCGGCTCGCTGTTCGCGGGCACCGACGAGAGCCCGGGGGAGCTGATCCTGCGCCAGGGCCGCTCCTTCAAGTCCTACCGGGGCATGGGCTCGATCGGCGCCATGAAGGCGGGCTCGCGCGACCGCTACTTCCAGGAGTTCGAGGCGGCGACGGACAAGCTGGTGCCGGAGGGCATCGAGGGCATGGTCCCCTACAAGGGTCCGCTCTCCGCCATGGTCCAGCAGCTCGTGGGGGGCCTGCGCGCGGGCATGGGCTACTGCGGCGCCTCCTCGATCCGCGACTTCCAGGCCCGGGCGCGGTTCGTGAAGATCTCCCCCGCCGGGCTCAAGGAGAGCCATGTCCACGACGTCATCATCACCAAGGAAGCGCCGAACTACCGCCTGGAGTAGGGGCGGCGCCGCGCTGATCGCCGCCCTCACCGCCGCCGCCTGCGGCCGGGCGCCGCGCGAGACGCTCGTGACCTACTTCAGCGGGGACCACGCCGTCTCGCTGCGCCACCCGGCGAGCTGGACGAGCGACCAGGCCGAGCGGGACGGCGTCTGGTACCGCCACTTCCTGGCCCGCCCGGCCGCGCCGGGGGGACCTGCGCCGGTGTCCGTGACTCTCCTCGCGACGGCGACGGCGGCCCCGCTCGACGAGTACGCGAGAGGCTACCTCGCCGGGCACCGGGTCGCGTCGAGCCGGGACGAGGAGCGGGAGGGTGTCGCCGGGAAGTCCTGGACCTTCGCCTCCGCCGACGGCCAGACCGCCTACCGGCTCCTCCTGCTCGGCGCCTCGGGGCGCGTGGTGGGCCTGTACTCCCAGGCGGAGGCCGCGGCGGCCGAGGCGCACCGGGCGCTGCTCGACGAGGTGTGGACCTCCTTCACGCCCGAGCGGCCCGACCGCTACCCCGTCACCGAGTGGAAGGAGCGCGGCGCGGCCCTCGGGGTCCCCCGCTCGTGGCGCGAGACCCGCCGCTTCGCCGGCGGCGAGACGCTCCTCGTGCACTACGCGAGCCCCGCCCTCGCCGTGGACGAGGGGGGCCAGAGCGTCCACGCCTCGCTGTCCCTCACCTTCGAGCCGGTTCCGGACGGGGGCGGCCTCGCCGAGTACTACGAGGCCGGCCGCCGCAAGCTGGGCGACAACTTCCAGGTCGCGAGCCACCGCGCCTTCCGCGGCGGGTTCGTGGACGTGATGCGCACGGAGACCCCGATCTCGGTCTCGTGGGTGAAGCGCTACGCCTTCGCGAAGGAGGGCCAGGGCTGCTCCCTGACGTTCGAGGCGCGCGACGACGTGTTCCCGAGGGTGGACCGCTGGGCCGACTTCATCGCCTCGACCTTGCGCTTCGCGGGGGCGGAGGGCCCCGCGCGTTGAGCGCCGCCCTCGTCCGCCTCGGCGACGGGCTCGCCCGCCTCCTGCGGGGCGAGGGGCGCCTCTCGGTCGAGGTCCTTCCCTCCGGCCCGACGGGGGGCTTCGAGGTGCCGTCCGCGGGCGACGGGGAGTGGGAGACGACGAGCGTCCAGGGCCGGGCCTGCCTGCGGCCGACGGAGTCCTCGTACTACCTCTACGCGGTCCTGCCGGAGGGCTTCCGGCGCCGGGCCGGCCAGGGACTCTTCGTGGAGGTCGAGTACTTCGGACCGCACCACGCCGAGTTCCGCGTGCAGTACGCCTCGACCGACCGCTCTCAGCCGTGGGACGGGCTCTACAAGCCCGCCGTGCAGCGCTGGCGGCCCGAGGCGACCGGCCTGCGCCGCTTCCGGCGCGCGCTGTTCCTCCTGCCCGACTTCGACCCCGGACGGGTCCAGAATCACGGCGCGTCCTTCCGCCTCGAGTTCCGGCGGGAGATGCTCGTCTCCCGCGTCGCGGTGGGCCTCGCCCCCCCCGCGGACCCCGACGCCTTCCCCGCCGTCGCCCCGCAGGTCGACCTGCGCAAGATGCCGGGCCGGCTCTACCCGATCGACTATCTCTTCATCGAGATCACCAACGCGTGCAACTTCAAGTGCACGTGGTGCCCCGACGAGATCATGGGCCGGAGGCGGGGCTTCATGAAGAAGGAGCGGGTCTTCCGCCTGCTCGACGAGGTCGCAGGGAAGCGCTCCTGGCTGGGCCCGCTCCACCCGGTGAAGCTGCACCAGATGGGCGAGCCGATGCTCCACCCCGACCTCGCGGAGATCGTGGCCCACGCGGAGTCGAGGGGAGTCGGGATCGAGCTCAACACCAACTGCGGCCTCATCACCGCGGAGAAGGTGGAGGCCCTCTACCGGGCGGGCCTCACGAACCTCATCCTCTCCTACCAGACCCCCGACCCCGAGACGTTCCGGACCCGCAAGGCGCCGAAGCTCCTCTTCGACGAGTACCGCGACAAGGTGCGACTCGCCGTCGAGCGGAAGGTCGCCCGGCGCGCGCGCACGACGATCGAGATCGACATCATGAACACCAAGCACGCGGACGGCTACCGGATCGTGAGCGAGGACGAGCAGGCGCTGGCCTTCCTCGAGGACTGGATCGCCTTCTGCCGGGAGCTCGAGCGGCGCCACTCTCTCGCTCCCCGCGAGCACGACTGGGACAGGATCCGCAGCGCGCGGTTCCTCGACCAGGACGAGAACGGCAGCCGCTATACGCTGCTCGACGGCGTCCACCTGGTCTGGAAGCGCTGCCACAGCTGGGGCAACGTCATCGGGGGGCACCGCACGTCCGAGGTCGCCGACACCTACTGCCCCGCCCCCCACGACCAGTTCGTCGTCCAGTGGAACGGGGACGTCGTGAGCTGCTGCACCGACTACGAGGGCCTGACCAAGACCGCGAACGTCTTCGCGAGCTCGATCGAGGAGGTCTGGAGGGGCGAGACGCGCCGCGCCCGGCTCCGGGACATGCTCGAGGGGCGCCTGCTCGACGTGTGCGCCCGCTGCCAGGGAGTGAAGTAGGGTGAGGGCCGCGGGCACCGTGTTCGCGGCGGCCCTCTCCCTGCTCGCCGTGCCGCCGGGCGCGGCGCCGCAGGCGACGTCGGACGGAGTCCGCGCCGCGGCCGCACCCGCGTTCTCCGGGCGGTTCGCCCTCGTTCTCACCGCGGGCCGCGGCTGCACGGAGCTGGCCTCGGTCGGTCCGCTCCGGGTCGCCGTCGAAGTGAAGGAGGCGCCGGTCAGCCAGGGCTCCGAGGTCTCGGGCCAGTCGGCCTCCCCATCGGAGGTCGCGGACCAGGGCCGCTTCGTCCTCCTGCGCCAGGTCGACCGGCTCCACGGGGCCTTCGGGGCCTCCACCCAGGAGCTGGGCCTGCGTACGATCGACGGGCCTTACCGCGTCTGGGCGCAGCTCGTGCTGGACGGCACCGCGGCCACCGCCGCGGGCGGCCGGGCCCGGGCCAGCGGCACCGCCTTCGGCGAGATCGAGATCAGCCGCTCGTCCGACCCCACGGGCGCTCCCGTCGGGACCTGCGAGTTCGCCCTCGACCACCAGTGGTCGCTCGAGCCGATCTGAGGACGCCCATGCCCCACTCGACCCCCGCCGCTCTCCTCGCGCTGTGCACACTGGCCACGGTCCTGGCGGCGACGCCGGGCGCGCTGCGCGTCAAGGCGAGCCCCGCCGTCGCCCCGTGCGCGGCGGCCGCCGCCCTCGCCTTCCAAAAGGCGACCGGCACGCCGGTGTCCGTCGAGACGGCGGCGATCGGCATGCCGGAGTCGGCCAAGGGCGCCGACGTCATCGTGGCCGTGGACGCCGAGACCCACCGCCTCGTCGAGGGCGGCGTGACCGACCCCGCCCTCGAGGCGGACGTCGCCCGGATCCCCTGGGTCCTGGCGGGGGCCTCCGGGCCGAGCGCCGACCTCCGAGCTCTCGGGCGCGGCGGCGCGGTCGTCCACACGCTCGACGGGATCGCGGCCCGCGAGGCGTGGCGGCGGCTGGCGCTGCGCGGCGTCGCCCCCGAGCGCGTCGAGCGCCACGCGCGAGGGCCGGTGCGTCTCTCCCCGGGCGAGGACGCGATCCTGCCCCTGAGCCTCGTCCCCGACGGTCCCGTCTCGGCCCTGGACCTCCCCCCGCTGCTCGCGCGCGCCTTCGGCGTCCGCGCGAGCGCGCGCCCCGCCGCCGCGGCCGCCTTCGTCGCGTTCCTCACCGGGGAAGCCGGCAACGCCGCCTTCCGGGCCTGCTCCCGGGAGGAAGGCCGTTGAGGGGCCGGGCAGCCGCCGCCCTCCCGCTCCTCGCGCTCGCGTCGGCGTGCGGAACGACCGACCCCTCGCCCTCGCCGAGCCCGTCCTCGACGCCGAACGCCTGCACGTCGCCTCCCTCCGCCCACGCGGTCGCGGTCGTCGACTCGTGGATCCCCGCCTGCTCGCTCGCCCAGAACATCTACAACGACCCGCGCGAGGCGCTCGGCGCTCCCAACGCCGGCGGCACGGGCCCGACGCAGTTCACGGGCTTCGTCAGCCTCGGCTTCGGGGGCCGGGTGACCCTCGACCTCGGGGGCTGCATCGACGACAAGGCGGGGCCGGACCTGCGCGTCTTCCAGGCGGTCAGCTCCGAGCCCGTGTCCGTCTACGTCTCGCTCTCCCCGCAGGGCCCCTTCACCCTCGTCGAGGCCCGCAGGGAGTGCGGAGAACGGGTCACGAACGTGATCCGCTACTGCGATTTCGACATCGCCTCGGCCGGGGCCACCCGCGCCCGCTACGTCCGGGTGGAGGACGGGGAGCTGTTCCCCTGCCCCGGGGGAACCGTGAGCGAAGGGGCCGATCTCGACGCGATCCAGGCGCTCGGGGTGGCGACCGCGGGCGGCGCGCCGTCCCTGCCCTGAGCCCTCGCCCTCAGCGACCGCGGCGGCTGTCGCCCGCCTCGAGCTCGCCGAGGTCGCGCCACGCCGCGGCGTGGCCCGGCTCCTCCGAGAGCACGAGCCGCAGCTGGAGCAGAGCGCGCGCGGGCAGCCCCGCGCGCCGGTAGTAGGACGCGAGCGCGTACCGCAGCTCCGCGTCCCGGGGGCCGGACTCGAGGAGCGACAGGAACAGCCTCTCGACCGCGACCTGGAAAGCCGTGTCGCGCGACAGCGTCATCGCGAGGAGCCTCCTCGGGCCCCGCGCCTCCGGGTGGCGGTCGGCGGCCTCGCGCAGCACCTCGATCGCCCGCGGCCTCTGCCCGCGCTCGAGCAGCGCCCGCGCCGTCCGCTCGGCCTCCTCCGGCGTCGCCGGCGGCGGCGGCGGCGGCGTGAGATCGAGCGGGGACGGCGCGAGGGGAGCCGGGGACGGCGAGGGCTCGGCGGCAGGGGGGGCGGAAGCGGGCGGTGCGGGAGCGGGCGCCGCCGCGGCGCGGGGGGGCGCCTCCTCGAGGAGGCCCGACGCGACGAGCGCGTAGGCCGCGCGGACGAGCTCCGGCCGCGCGTGGGGGAGCACCAGGAGCTCGGCGAGGGTCACCGTGCGGGAGGAGACCGCGAGGATCGCGCGCTCGGCCGGGAGAGGGGCGAGGTCCGCGCCGAGGGTGAACGGCGGCGGCGAGACCCGCCGCAGGCGGCGCTCGGCCGGGCCGAGTGCCCGCTCGAGACGCGACGCGTCCGGGAACTGCCGGAGGCCGAGGAGGAGGAGCCGCTGGGTGTCGAGCGAGACCGCGAGGTCCGGGGGCAGCGGCCGGTCCATCGGCTCCCGGCGCATCGTCCCCGTCGTCCAGCGCAGGGCGGACAAGACGATCCTCTCGACCTGGGCGGCGACCGCGGCCGCGAGCTCCTCCGGGGAGATGAAGCCCATGTCGACGAGCGTGTGCCCGAGGTGGCGGCCCGAGGACTCCGACTCCCGCATCGCGGCGCGGAACTGGCTCTCGCTGATCTTGCCCGCCCGGTAGAGCCCGGCCCCGAGTCGGTCCTCCTCCACGGTCGACGCGGCGAAGGCGATCTCGCCCTCGACGAAGTAGAGCCCCTTCGAGACCTGCCCCTGGCTCAGGGCGAGGATCCCCGACCAGGCCTCCGTCCGGACCCGCGCGACCTCTTCCGCGAGGAGGGTCTCGCCGAGGTCGAGGACGGGCGCGGGGGGCGGGGAGGGGTCCACGCGAGCGCCTACGAGCAGCCCTGCTGGACGTAGCCCATGGCCTTGAGCTTCTCGCACGCCTCCGGGCTCAGGCGCTCCTCGCCGGAGCGTCCCTCGAGCTGGCGCCGCGTCCTGGCCAGGATGGCGTCCGCCCGCTCCCGGAACAGCTCCAGCTCCCGCCGCTCCTCGCGCATCCTCGCGGGCTGCTTCCGCGCCACGTCGCGCGTCTCGCCCGGGTCCTCCTGGCGGTCGAAGAGCGCGTAGGTCGCTGCCGCCTCCGTCGGTGTCGCCACGATCTTGAAGCGGCGGTCCCAGCCCGCGAGGAGGTTGCGGTCGTTCTGGCCGAAGAGGCGCGGCCGCGCGGGGCGCGCCTCGCCGCGCGCGGCGGGCAGCAGGCTCTCCCCCCAGAGGTCGGGGGGGTACGAGACCTTGACCGCGTCGAGGACCGTGGGCACGAGGTCGAGGGTGGTGGCGAGCACCTCGCTGCGGACCCCCCGCTCGACGCCCGGGCCGGCGAGGATCAGCGGGACGCGCATCGACGGATCGAACACGTTCTCCCCGTGGTCGAAGAAGTAGTCGTGCTCGCCGAGGCTCTCGCCGTGGTCCGAGGTGAGGACCACCAGGGTGCGATCGCGGACGGCCGAGGCGTCGAGGGCATCGAGGAGCCGGCCGACCTCGGCGTCGACGGCCGCGATCTCGCCGTCGTACTGCGCGACGTAGTAGCCGAGCGTCTTCCCCGGCCTCGCCCACGGCCGCGGCACGCCGGCGTGGAAGCCGTCGACCGGGTGGAGCACCGGGCCCTTCGCCGCCTCGGCGTCGAGGAAGGCCGTGTCGAACGGCGGGGGCGGCTCGTAGGGAGCGTGGGGGTTCACGTAGTGCAGCCACAGGAAGAACGGACGCTCGGGGCGCGCTCCCTGCAGGAAGCGCACGCCGTCCGCGGTGATCGCCCGCGTGCGGTCCATCTCGGTCGCGAGCGCGCTCTCCTCCCACGTCTCGCGGTAGCGAAGGAAGCCCTTCGCGTAGCCGAGCGAGGCGGCGACGTTCGGGTTGTCGACGGTGGCCGCAGTCTCGTAGCCCGCCTCCTCGAGGACGGAGGCGAGCGTGGGGTTGAAGTCGACGAGCACCGGGTGGCTCTTGCCGTAGCCGGTCTGGGCGGCGATCCGCCCGGTGAGCATCGCGACGAAGCTGCCCCGCGTCTTCGGCCAGTAGGTGTAGGACTGCTCGAACAGAGCCCCGCGCCGCGCCAGCTCGTCCATGCGCGGGCTCGTCCGGCGGCGGTAGCCGTAGGCCGAGAGGTGGTCCGAGCGCAGGGTGTCGATCGTGATCAGGAGGACGGACACCCCGTTGCCGGGCGCCGGCGGGCGCGAGGGCCCCGCCGTCTTCGCGCCTCCCCCGCCCCCGCACGCGGCGAGGGCTCCCGCGAGCGCCGCCGCCGCCGCGCGTCTCACGCCGCCTCCTCGATGCGGATCCTCCGCGCGTCCTCGCCCGCGTGATCGAGGCGCACCCGCAGCGCCCGCGGCCACGGGAGCCTGCGCAGCCGCTCCCCCCACTCGACGGCGAGGACGCCGTGCGGTCCGGGGAGCTCCTCGAGCCCCAGCTCCTCCTCGTCGCCGTCCCCCCTCAGCCGGTAGAGGTCTGCGTGGTGCAGGGTGAGCCGTCCCGGGTAGGACGTGAGCAGGACGAAGGTCGGGCTCGAGACCTCGCCGGGGTCCGCCCCGACGCCCCGCGCGAGGCCGCGGACGAAGGCGGTCTTCCCCGCCCCGAGCTCTCCCGAGAGGAGCACCACCTCTCCGCCCCCGAACCCCGAGGCGAGCTCAGCCGCCACGTCGGCCGTCTCCGCCTCGCTGCGGCTCGTCAGCTCCCGGATGGCCCACCTCCCGCGGCGCGCCGCACCGACTCGATCGCGGCGGGGAGCGCCTCCGCGACGTCGCCCGCCGTCATCCCCTCCTCGCCCCGCTCCGAGGCGGCGAGGTCGCCCGCCCGCCCGTGCACGAAGGCGGCCGCGGTCGCCGCGAGGAGCGCGCCGTGACGGGCGAGGAGCGATCCGGCGACGCCCGCGAGCACGTCGCCGGTGCCGCCCGTCGCCATCCCGGGGTTCCCCGTGGGCGCGACCACGGCCCGCCCCGACGGCTCGGCCACGAGCGTGCGCTCGCCCTTCAGCACGACGATCGCCCCCGTCTCCCCCGCGAGCGCCGCCGCGGCCTCGGGCCGCGCCCGCTGCACCTCGGCGGTGGCGCGCGAGAGCAGGCGCGCCATCTCCCCGGGGTGGGGGGTGAGGACCGTGGCCGCCCCCCGGCGCAGAGCCGAGAGGGCGCCGGCGTCGGTCCCGGACGCGGCCAACGCGTTGAGGCCGTCCGCGTCGATCACGAGGGGCACGGGGCAGGCGGCGACGAAGGCGCGGACGAGGGCCCGCGTCGACGGCTCCTGGCCGAGGCCCGGGCCGAGCACCACCGCGTCGCGCTCGCCGGCGAGGGCCAGGAGCGGGCCGAGCGCCGCCTGGTCGATCCCTCCCCGGGGCGTCGCGGGCAAAGGCTCCGTCATCGCCTCCGGCCGCGCCGCGGCCACCACCGGGAGGCACGGCTCGGCCGTGGCCACCGTCACGAGCCCGGCCCCGGCCCGCAGCGCCCCCGAGGCGGCGAGCACGGCCGCGCCCGTCTTTCCCACGCTGCCCGCGACGACCAGCACGTGGCCGAAGTCCCCCTTGTGGGCGTCGCGGCGCCTCAGGGGAAACGCCGCCGCAACGTCCGCGTCCTCGAGGAGAAAGAGCGAGGGGCCCGCACTGGCGAGGCTCTCCGCCGGGATCCCGATGTCGGCCACGACGAGCTCGCCGACGTGGTGGCAGGCCGGGGGCAGGACGTGGCCACGCTTGGGGGCGGCGAACGTCACGGTGAGGGTGGCGAACGCCGCGGGCCACGCGAGCGCGCCTCCGTCCGACGGAAGGCCCGAGGGCAGGTCCACCGCCACCACCGGCACGCCCGCCTCGAAGCGCCGGCGCAGGGCGCGGACCGCGGCCGCGGCGAGAAGGGCGGGCTCGGATCGCAGGCCCGTGCCGAGGACGGCGTCGACGAGAAGATCGGCCTCCTCCAGGCGGGCGAGAGCGGCCTCGAAGGCCCTCTCGTCGGGGGCCTCGACGACCCGGCCGCCGGACCTTCGGCAGGCGAGGAGGTGGATCCGTGCGTCGCCCTGGACGTCGTCCTCGCGGGCGAGCAGGACCGCCTCCGCCCGCGCCCCGAGGCGCCGGGCGACCACGAAGCCGTCGCCGCCGTTGTTGCCGCGGCCGCAGAGCACGACGACCCGGCGCGAGCGCGGGAAGCGCTCCTCCACGAGCCGCGCCACGGCGGCCCCCGCGTTCTCCATGAGGACGGGGCCGGGCAGGCCCACCTCGTCGATCGTGCGGCGGTCCGCCCGCCGCATCTCCTCGGCGGTCAGGACGGGGATCACCACACGACTCTATCCCAGGATCCCGGACCGCACCAAGACGAGCAGCCAGACGAGCGCGGCGAAGGCGAAGCGGTAGAGGACGAACGGCGCGTAGGTCCTGGTCCGGACGTAGGCGAGCAGCAGGCGGATCGCGAGAAACCCCGACACCGCGGCCGCCGCCATCCCCGCGAAGACGGGAGCGGGATCGACGCTCGCGCGGAGCAGCTCGGGCACCTTCACGAGCGCCGCGCCGAACGTGATCGGGAGGGCGAGGAGGAAGCTGAAGCGGGCCGCGCTCTCGCGGCGCTGGCCGAGGAAGAGGGCCATGCTGATCGTGGCCCCCGAGCGCGAGGTCCCCGGCACGATCGCAAGCGCCTGCGCGACGCCGATCAGGAGCGCCTCGCGCAGCGTGATCTCGCCACGGACGTCGGCGGCGTGGCCCGCGCGGCGGTCCGCCAGCCACAGGATGGCGCCCATGAGCGCCATCATGCCGGCGACGAGGCCCGGGGAGCGGAAGACGGTCTCCGCCCACTCGTCGAGGAGCTTGCCGGCCACGGCGCCGGGGACCGTGGCGAGGGCGAGGTACCACAGCAGCCGGGCGTCGGGGTCGTCGAGCGGTCGCCCCGCGAGCAGCCCGCGCATCCCCGCGCCGATCATGCGCGCCCAGTCGCGCCAGAAGGCGAACGCGACGGCGAGGAGAGTGCCGAGGTGGAGCGACACGTCGAAGGCGAGGCCGCTGTCCGGCCAGCCCATGAGCCACGGCACGACGATGAGGTGCCCGGAGCTGCTGATCGGAAGGAACTCCCCGAGCCCCTGGAGGATCCCGAGGACGACCGCGCGCGCGGCGCTCACGCGGCCCCCGCGCGTTGACGCCGGGAAAGGCCGGGTGCTAGCCTCGGCTCGCCGCTCGCGCCCGCGCGTCCAGGAGTCTCGATCATATGGGCTTCGCCTCCGTCAACGGGATCGTCCTGCCGGCCGAGGAGGCGCGCGTCAGCGTCCTCGACAACGGCTTCGCCTTCGGGGACAGCGTCTACGAGGTGCTCCGCACCTACGGCGGGCGGGCGTTCGAGCCGGGACGCCACTTCCGGAGGCTCCGGGCCTCGGCGGCGCGCCTCGGCTTCCCGGTCCCGGCCGACGACGCGGCGCTCCTCGCGCAGGTGGACGGCCTCCTCGCCCGCTCGCCGGGCGGAGAATCCTACATCCGAATCATCGTGAGCCGGGGGCTCGGGGACTGCTCGTACTCCTTCGACCGGGTCGTGGGACCCACGGTGGTCATGATCCAGAAGCCGCTGCCGCCCTACCCCCCCTGGCACTACGAGGAGGGGATCAAGGTCGCGGCGGTCGACGTCCGCCGCAATCACCCGCGCGCCCTCGACCCCGCGATCAAGTCGAGCAACCTCCTCAACAACGTCCTCGCGATGCGGGAGGCCCAGGCCCGCGGCGCGGAGGAGCCGGTGCTCCTCAACCAGGAGGGCTTCGTGGCCGAGGGAGCGAGCACGAACGTGTTCCTCGTTCGCGGGGGACGGGTGCTGACCCCTCCTCTCTCGGCGGGCATCCTCGCGGGGATCACGCGCGAGGTGGTGCTGGAGATCCTGCCCGGCCTCCGCATCCCCTTCGGCGAAGAGCCGCTGCGCCTCGAGGACCTTCTGGGCGCCGACGAGGCCTTCATGACCAGCACGACCCGCGAGGTCGTGCCCGTGCGCCAGGTGGACGAGCACCGCGTGGGCGACGGCCGGCCGGGCCCGATCACCCGCAGGGTGATGGCGGCGTTCCGGGACTACGCGCCCGCGCACTGCGGCGAGGCCGCCCTCACTGCCGCCGCCACCCCGTCCGCCCGAACCACCGGCTGAGCTCCTCCCGCGGGACCCGGACGAGCGTCGGCCGCCCGTGCGGGCAGAGCGTCGGGTGCTCGGCGCGCAGGACGTCGCGCACGATCGAGGCCATCTGCTCGACGTTCAGGGGCTGGCCCGCCCGCACCGCGGAGTGGCACGCCAGCGTCGCCGCGAGGCGGTCCCGCGTGCCCGCCACCGCCCAGTCGGCGGCCTCCCGCTCCTCGAGGTCGCGCAGGACGCGCTCGAGGGCGGGGCCCGGGTCGCTCGTGCCCAGGATCGCGGGCACGGCGCGCAGCCGCGTCGCACCGCCCTTCCCGAAGGGCTCGACGTCGTAGCCCAGCTCGCGCAGGGCCTCGCCGTGGGCGTCGAGGACGGGCAGGAGGAAAGGCGCGAGGTCGACCACGATGGGCTCGACGAGCCCCTGCGACTCGACGGCGTGCCGGCGGGCCCGCTCGAGCAGCCGCTCGAAGCGCACGCGCTCGTGGGCGGTGTGCTGGTCCACGAGCAGCAGCTCGTCCCCGTCGCTCGCCACGATGTACACGAGCCGGTGCTGGCCCAGCACCACGGGGGCGGGGGCCTCGAGGGGGGCCGGGGCGGCGCCCTCCGCGGCGAGGGAAGCGCCCCCTCGATGAGCAGATTCAAGATCTGACCCCCGGGTGAAGAGCGGGCGGGTGACGGGCTCGCGCCCCCGCTCGAGGTACGCCGCGACCGCGCCCTCGACGCGCCGCACCGCAGTGCCGGACACGTCGGCTCCGCCCGCCCGGGGCGCCTCCCGGACGCCTTCCGACAGGGCCGAGCGCACCGCGCGCTCGACCGCCGTCCACACCGTCCGCGAGTCGGCGAACTTCACCTCGGTCTTCGCCGGGTGGACGTTCACGTCCACGAGGTGGGCCGGAACCTCCACGAAGAGGAAGGCCTCGAAGCCGCGGTCCCCGGCGCCCGCCGAGCGGTACGCCTCGAGCACCGCCTTCGAGAGCGCGCGGTCGCGTACCCCCCTGCGGTTCACGAAGAGCCGGAGGTTCGGACGCGGCGGCCGGGGACGATCGGGCCGGGACACGAACCCCCGCACCGTCACCCACTCCGTTCCCCCTTCGACCGGCAGGAGGTCCCCGAGCATCTTCGGCCCGTAGACCTGGTACAGGCGGGCGGCGAGGCCGTCGACCGGGGGCGCTTCGAGGATCGTCCGCCCGCCCGACTTCAGCGAGAAGCCCGTCTGCGGCCGGGCGAGAGCCAGCAGGGTGAGCGCCTCCGCCACGTGGGACGCCTCGGTCGAGGCCGCGCGCAGGAACTTGCGCCTCGCGGGCACCGCCCCGAACAGATCCCGCACCTCCACCGTGGTCCCCCGCGGGTGGCCGGCGTCCCGCACGTGCAGCCGCCGCCCGTTCGAGACCGCGACCTCGGTGCCGGCCGCCTCGCCCTCCGCCCGCGTCCTCAGGAGGAGCTCGGACACCGCCGCGATCGACGGCAGCGCCTCCCCCCGGAAGCCGTGGGTCTCGACCCGCTGCAGGTCGTCGAACGTCCGCAGCTTCGAGGTCGCGTGGCGCTCGAGGGCGAGCTCCGCGTCCGCCCGGCCCATGCCGTGCCCGTCGTCCCGCACCCGGACGAGCCGCACGCCCCCGTCGTCGATCTCCACGTGCACGGAGCGCGCGCCCGCGTCGAGCGCGTTCTCGACCAGCTCCTTGACCACGGAGGCCGGCCGCTCCACCACCTCCCCGGCGGCGATCTTGTTGACGAGGTCGTCGGGGAGCCGCTCGACGGGGGTCATCGGTCCGGGATTCTACGCCACACGAGACCGCGGGCGCGCTCTGTCGCGCGCCCCTGCGAGGCCGGCCTTCGTCGGGGCTCTGCGGGACCGGCTTTCACCGAGGCCATGCGGAACGGAGAACAGACATAGAGAAGGGGCCCCGGCCTCGCGACCGGGGCCCCCGCAACGGCAGGTCCTTCGCCTTCCCGCTCGGCGAGCCGGGC
>CAZLRF010000063.1:0-24857 GCA_964561785.1 uncultured Acidobacteriota bacterium
CGCGGGCGAGGCGCAGCTCCTTGCGCACCTGCTCCCACGAGGCCTGCCGGCTTAGGTTCTGGCGCAGCCTCTCGCTCATCAGCCGCAGGAGGCCGCGCGCGAAGCCCGGCATCGGGAGCAGCTCGGCGAACACCCTCTCCGCCGGGACGCGGAGGACGCGGGAGGGGCTGGTGGCCACGACGAACGCGGAGGCGGGCCGGCCCTCGACGAGCGCCATCTCTCCGAAGCACTCCCCGGCGGGGACGGCGCTCACCGTGCCCGCCCCCTCCTCCAGGCGCACCTCGAAAGACCCCTCGAGGACCAGGAAGAGCGAGTGGTGCTCGTCGCCCGGCCGGAGCAGCGCCTCGCCCTCGCCCACGTCGTGGATCGTCCCCGCGCGCAGGATCGCCCCGAGAGACTCCGCCGGGACGCCCCCGAAGTGCCGGCTGCGGGCGAGCGCCTCGACGCCTCTCACGCCCCCTCGCGGCGGGGGGAGAGATGGCGGACGAGAGTCAGCACGTTGCGGCCCCCTTCGCGGCGGTAGTGGATCTCGTCGGTGAAGTGACGCATCAGGTGGACGCCCTGGCCGCCGGGCACCACGTCTTCGAGCCGCTGGGGGACCGGCGGCGCGGGAAGGGTGCGGGGGTCGAACGCGACGCCGTCGTCCTCGACGACGACCTCCACGCGCTCCTCGTCGCTGCGCAGCCGCAGGCGCACCCGCCCCCCCTCGCCCCGGGAGCCGTGGCGCACCGCGTTCTCGACCGCCTCGTGCACGGCGAGGTCGAGGGCGAACGCCGTCTCGAACGGGAGCCCTCCCTCGCGGGCGGCCTCCTCGAGCCAGGCGCCGATCACCCGCAGCGAGTCGCGCCGCGCCTCGACCTCGAGCGAGCGGTCGACCATCCGCTCAGGCCGCGAGGGCCGCGCGCGCCGCGTCGAGGTCGGGGACGATCGGGACCACGTTCGCCACACCCGCCGCGCGCAGGACCTCGTCGACCAGCGGCGGCGGCGCCAGTAGGACCATGCCCCCACCCCTCATCTTGTGGGCGTTCTGGAGGATGGCGCGGATGCCGATCGAGGCGAGGAAGTCGACGCCCGAGAGTCCACGATCACCCGCCGGTCGTCCGCCGCCGCGAGCGCCGAGAAGGGCACCGCGATCGCGTCGACCCCCGCGATGTCCATCCGGCCGACGAGCCGGACCCTCACGACGCCGCCCTCGATCTCGTCCGTCTCGATCTTCATTCCCGCTCCTCTCGCCTCTCGTCGCCCGAGCCCGGAGATCTCCCACGCTCGTTCGACGTTCGTGTGACGGAGACCACGATGGCGCCACAGGCCATGCAGCGGTGCCGTCGCAGCCCGAGCAGGCGCAGGAGCGCGCCCCGGGGGCGCCGGGACCGGCGCACGTCGTCGTGGCCGCAGCGCGGACAGAACTCGAGGCTGCGGGCGAAGGCGATCACCCTCGCATGGTCCGGCCGGGGGGTGACGACCGTGCGGCACGGCGGCGGCGGCCGGGTCACCGGAACGTCACCCGGCCCTCACGTCCGCGCCACCCGTCTCAGCCAGAGTCTGCCGGACCCACGTCGAACGAGGACGCCATGCTCGCCCCGCCGGTCCCCGCCACCGGACGCCTCTCCCGCCTGCTGTTCGACGCGGTGCACCGCCAGAACCTCGTGTACAACCAGTGCTGGGAGGACCCCGCGGTCGATCACGAGGCGCTCGCCCTGCGCAGCGAGGACCGCGTGCTCGTGATCACGAGCGCGGGCTGCAACGCCCTCGACTACGCCCTGTCGGGGGCCCGGGTGCTCGCGGTCGACGTCAACCCCCGGCAGAACCACCTCCTCGAGCTGAAGCGGGCGGGCATCCGCGCCCTCGACTTCGGCTCGTTCTTCGAGCTGTTCGGCCGGGGTGGCTCGCCGCGCACCCGGGAGATCTACGCCGCGTTGCGGCCCGCGCTCCCCCCTGCCTCCCGCGAGCACTGGGACCGGGAGATCCGCCTGTTCGAGCCCGATCGGGCCCGCGGGAAGAGCTTCTACTACGGGGGGACATCGGGCCTCGTCGCGCTCGCCGCCCGGGCGTGGCTCCGGCACGGGGCGCGAGCGTGGTCGTGGATCGAGCGGCTGCTCGCCGCCCGAACGCTCGAGGAGCAGGTCTCGCTCTACCGGGCCGAGGTCCGCCACCGGCTCCTCGGGGAGGGGTTCCTGCGCCTCGTCGGCAGCCCGGCCGTGATGTCCCTCGTCGGCGTCCCCGAGCCGCAGCGCCGCATGGTGGCCGGCCATCCCGGAGGCTTTCCCGGGTACCTGCGTGACTGCCTCGACCACGTGATGTCGGTGGCGCTGCTTCGCGAGAACTACTTCTGGAGCGTCTACCTCACCGGAGCGTACACGCGCGAGAGCTGCCCCCGCTACCTCCAGGTGGACAGCTTCGCCCGGCTCAAGGCCGGGCTCGTCGAGAACGTCGGCACGTTCACGGGGACGGTCACGGAGTGCTGCGCCCACCAGGAGGAGCCGATCACGGCCTTCGTCCTCCTCGACCACATGGACTGGCTCGCCCCGCACCCGCGTCTGCTCGAGGAGGAGTGGAACGGGATCTTCCGAGTGGCCGGCCCCGGGGCCCGCGTCATCTTCCGCAGCGGCGGCCGCGACGAGCTCTTCCTGCCGCTCTCGGTGCTGCGCCGCCTGCGCTTCGAGCACGAGCGGGCGGCGGAGCTGCACCGGCGCGACCGCGTGGGGACGTATGCCTCCTTCCACATCGCCCGCCTCGCTCTCGCCGCCTGAGGACGCCGGCGGCTTCGGGCTCGAGGCGCTGGACGGCTTCTACCGCCTCCACGCCGCCGTCTACGACTGGACGCGACCCTTCATCCTGTTCGGGCGGAGCGAGGCCGTGCGCGCGCTGCGCCTGAGGCCGGGCGAGCGCGCGCTCGACGTCGGGTGCGGCACCGGCTGGAGCCTGCCCCGCCTCCACGCGCGCGGGGCGCGGGTGGTGGGCGTCGAGCCGTCGGCCCCGATGCGGCGGCGGGCGCTCGCCCGCCTCGAGCGGCTCTTTCTCGCCGGCGTCGTGGACCTCGACCCCCGGCCCTACGGGAGCCACGCGGACTACGAGGGCCTCGCGGACGCCGTGCTGTTCTCGTACTCACTCTCGATGATCCCACCCTTCGAGGCCGTGCTCGACCGCGCGCGGAAGGACCTGCGTCCGGGCGGCCGCATCGCGGTCGTGGACTTTCTCGACGCGCGGGGACCGATGGCCTTCGGCCTGCGCCGCAGCCACGTCTTCCTCGGCAAGGACAGGCTCGGCGCGCTGCGGCGGCTGTTCCCCCGGCACCACGAGGCGATCCGCTCGGTCGGCCTGTGGAGCTGGTTCCTCTTCGAGGGGGAGCGAGGCTGATCCGC
Source organism: uncultured Acidobacteriota bacterium (assembly GCA_964561785.1). GTDB lineage: Bacteria > Acidobacteriota > Vicinamibacteria > Fen-336 > Fen-336 > DATBSL01. The sequence goes on from CAZLRF010000063.1 coordinate 3,363, forward strand.
CGCGGCGCTCGACGCCGCAGGTCACGGGGGTTTCACCCGTCGGTCGAGGGGACGTCTGGGGGCCCGCGTAAGTTCCCGGCATGACCCCTGCCGCACGCCTCGTTCCCCTCGTCGTCTCCCTGGTCGTCTCCCTCGCGGGTCCGGTGCCGGCCGTCGAGCCCCCGGACCGAGCGGCGCCGGACCCGGCGCCGCCGCCCGCGCTGCCGCCGCTCCCCGAGGGAGTGACCGCGCTGCAGTTCGGCGAGTTCTTCGTGAAGCCGGTGGGCCCGCGGGGCCTCGTCCTCACCGAGAAGATCCGCGGTCTCGACGGCCGGCGCGTCCGGATCCTCGGCTACATGGTCAGGCGCGACGCGGCGCCCCCGGGCACCCTGCTCCTCGCCCCGTACCCGGTCCAGCTCCACGACCACGAGTACGGCCTCGCCGACGATCTCCCGCCCGCCACCGTCACCGTGGTCGTGCCCGGGGAGACGGGCGAGCTTCCGTACACGCCGGGCCCGCTGCTCCTGACGGGGCGGCTGGAGCTGGGAAGCCGCGTAGAGCCGGACGGGCGCGTCTCGATCGTGCGCCTCGTCCTCGACCCCCGGCCTCCGGGCCGGGAGCCGACCCCGACGAGCGTCGGCATGAAGACGGTCGTACCGTAGCCGGGCGTAAGGCGCCCGGTCCCAGAGTTCACAGGAGGATGAAGTGCTGAAAGAAGCCAAGGTCGTCGTCCGTCCGCTGGCCGCCGCGGCCCTGCTCGTTGCGGCCGCGCTCCCCGCCGCCGCCGCCCCCGTCGTCACCCGCCTGACCCCGCCGAGCAACCTCTTCTCGTCCGGGCAGCCTCACCCGATCGTCGCCCGCTTCCTGCCCAGCCAGCGCTTCGACCTGCAGGCCACGGTCAAGCCCGACCCCGGCTTCACGGTGAAGTCCGTGCGCTTCCTGGTCGACAACGTCCTCGTGCCGGGAGAGGTCTCCGTGGTCCCCGCCACCGTCTCCAGCGCGATGGGCTCCTACGTCGCGACCCTGCGGGCCTACTCCAACGTCGTGGCCGGGGAGCATCGGCTGCGGGTCGTCTTCACCCAGGACGGCCCCGGCCGCCCGCGCGACAACCGGGCGAGCGCGGTCGGGAACTTCGAGATCGTGCCCCTCGAGCAGGGCGGCCGCCCGGTCCGCAACGTGATCATCATGATCGGCGACGGCATGGGGATCGCCCACCGCACGGCCGCCCGGGTCATGGCCAAGGGGGTCAGCCAGGGCAAGGCGAACGGGCTTCTCGCCATGGACACGTTCCCCTTCACCGGCCTCGTCGTCACCCACTCGCTCAACTCGATCGTGACCGACTCCTCGCCCGGCGCGGCCTGCTACTCGACCGGCAACAAGTCGAACAACAACCAGCACGGTGTCTTCCCCGACGACACCACGCTCAACTTCGACAACCCGCGGGTCGAGCTCCTCCCGGAGTACCTGCACCGACTCTACGGCCGCTCGAGCGGCATCGTCACCACCTCCGACGTGTTCGACGCCACCCCCGGGGCCTTCGGCAGCCACACCCAGAGCCGGGGCGCCGGCACCGGCATCGTCGACCAGTACTTCGACGACCGGGGCCTCACCGGCCTCGCCGTCCTGATGGGCGGCGGGCGCAAGTGGTTCCTGCCCAACACCACCCCCGGCTCGGCCCGCACGACCGGCACCGACTACGCCGACCTCACCAGCCTCGCTCCGTGGGGCGCTTCGCCGGGCGCGCTCGACCCCGGGCGCGACCTGATCGCGGACTTCGAGGCGGCCGGCTTCTACTACGCCCCCGACAAGACGGCCCTCGCGGCGGCCCCCGCCGGCACCCGCAAGCTGCTGGGCCTGTTCTCGCTCTCGAACATGAACATCGCGCTCGACAAGATCGAGGGCCGCCGCGGGAACCGGGCCGTGGTCGACGACTACGGCTTCCCCGACCAGCCCATGCTCGACGAGATGACCGGCAAGGCCCTCGACGTGCTCTCGCAGAACCGCCGCGGGTTCACCCTCATGGTCGAGGCCGCCTCGATCGACAAGCAGGCCCACAACATGGACACGGAACGCTGGATCCTCGACACGATCGAGTTCGACCGGGCGGTCGCGGTCGCCAAGAGCTTCGCCGAGCGCAACCCCGACACACTCGTGGTGGTCACCGCCGACCACGAGTGCGCGGGCGTCAACCTCATCGGCGGGTCCCGGGTCACGAACGCGGTCCTCGAGGATCGAGCCGAGTCGGGAGAGGGCCCCGGGGGCGGAACCGACGGAGACCAGGCGCTGTGCCGCACGAGCGGCAGCACGGTCGATCCCGTGGGCCTGCGCTGCGGCCTCGTCGGCACGTACGAGGCGGCGGGCTTCCCCCGCTACGAGATCGCGGGCGACGGCTATCCCGTGACGACGGACGTCGACTTCCGCATGCTGATCGGCTACGCGGCGAACGCCGACCGCTACGAGGATTGGCTCACCAACCCGCAGCCGCTTCGGGACTCGCAGCAGCCGTTCAACGGCCAGGCCCCGCTCAACACCTATCCCACCGGCCCGCTGAGCCGCGACCGGGCGGGAAACTTCCTCGTCACCGGCCAGATCGCCGACACCGTCGCCGCCCACACGGGATCGGACATCCCGCTGTCCGCGTTCGGACGCGGCGCCTCGCTGTTCACCGGCGTCATGGACAACACCGACGTGTTCTTCAAGGCCGCCCAGGCCGCCATCGGCGGCGCGCGGTAGCCTCGCCTTGCCGTGGGCGGGCGTCCCGGCTCCCCGCCGGGGCGCCCGCCCGGCGTCTCGCGGAGCGCCTCCTACCGCGGGCGCTTGCCGCGCGCCCAGAGCGCCGCCCCTCCGGTGAAGGCGGCCACCAGGAACACGATGATCCAGAAGCCGGCCGGGTTGTCGCCGAAGGGGATGCCCCCCACGTTCATCCCGAACAGCCCCCCGACGACGTTGAACGGCAGGGCGAGCACGGTCACCACCGTGAGGACGAACAGCGTGCGGTTGGTCCGCTCGTTGAGCAGCGCGGCGAGCTCCTCCTGCAGGATCTTGATCCGCTCGACGAGGGCGCTGCAGTCGGCCACCGCCGCCGAGAACTCCTCCGCCGCCTCCCGCAGGTCCTGCAGGTCCTGCTCCTCGAGCCATCCCGGGGGACGGCTCAGGAGCCGGAAGAGCGCGGCCGGCTCGGGCACGAGCAGCCGCTGGAGGCGGACGAGGACGCGGCGCAGGGTGCCGAGCTGGGCGCGGCTCGAGCCCACCCGGTTCGCGAGCAGGCTGTCCTCCACCGCGTTCACGCGCCCGGTCCCGTCCCGGACGATCCTCGCGAGGACGTCGGCCTGGTCGCGCAGGAGGTGGGCGAGCAGCTCCGCGGGCGAGCGGAAGGTCTCGCCTCGGCGGACCGACTCGCGCAGGCGGTCGATCGACCGCAGCGGCTTCGAGCGGACGCTGACCATGAAGCGGCGCCCCACGCACAGGCTCACCGAGGAGGCGTGGGAGGCGTCGAACGCGAAGTCGAACAGCACGTCGTGCAGCACGGCGACCAGGCGGTCCCCGGCCTGCTCCACGCGCGTCGAGCCCGTCTCCTCGTGCAGCGACTCGTGGAACACCTCGGGCAGGTCGAGGTGCTGCCGCATGAAGCGCTCGGAGGCGGCGTTCGTCACGTTGAAGTGGAGCCAGAGGAAGCCGTCGCCCTCGGGGGGCGAGGCCAGCCAGAGCGCCGCCGCGTCCCCGTCCACGGCGAGGCCACTTCCCTCCCGCTCGAAGGCGTAGGCGCAGACGAGGCCGTCCTTGTCCGAGCCGTACGTCGTCTCCGGGATCTTCATCGGGCCGGTCACCCGCGCTCAGTGCGAGCCGAGGAAGAAGAGCTGGTAGAGCGTGAGGACGATCTCGATGAGGATCAGGATCACGATGTACCACTCGACCCGCAGCGCCCGCTTGTTCTGGAGGAGGTCGACGAGCGTCTCCACCGTGCGCGAGATCAGCTCCAGCTTGCGGTCGACGGCGAGCTTGCGCTCCGGGAGCTCGTACTCGTCCTCGAGCCGGCTGAAGAGGCGGGACAGGCCGGGCAGGTCCCACAGCACGTCGGGCTTCTCGCCGACCTCGACGCGGCCCACCATCTTGTGCTGGGTGAGCAGCGTGTCGCCGATGTAGCGCAGGAGGTCCCGGTCCTTCGGGGTCGCGCGCCCGCCGCTCTTGAGGCCCTGGGCGAACGGCTCGACCGCGTCGAACAGCGCGGCGAGGCTCGCCTCGTAGAAGCCGAGGACCACGCTCTTGGCGAGGGCGTCGGCGATGACCTGGAGCGACTCCGCGGTCACCTCCCGCAGGACGATCTCGCCGCCCTCCACCCGGTCCTCCCCCGCGGGGTCGACGCGGATGCGGGCGTCCTCGGTCTCGCGCTTGGCGTACGGCTGGCCCACGAGGCGGGCGAGCTGGTCGACGAACGTCACCTCCTGCAGCGGGTTCACGCCGAACAGGACGACCGCCCCGTAGCGGAAGAGGGCCGCGTACTGTCCCTCCCCGGCCGAGATCACGAGCGGGTTCACGGCGACGCGCCCGGTCGCCTCGAGCCCCTTGAGGTCGATCCGCTCCCCGAGCAGGATCGCCCGCACCGTCACGACGCTGCCCGGACCGTAGAGGCCCGCCATCACCGCCTCCTCCGCTTCGTCCCCGCCCGGGGAGAGCGCACGATAGCCTAAACCCGCCCCGCGGGCGATTCCAGCGCGCCGAACGCGTCCGACGCGTCCGCCCGGCCTTCGCGACAAGGTGCGCGGGCGGGCCCGTCACGCCGTTGTCACGCCGCTTGCGTAACTAGTGTCGGGGGTTGCGATGTCCACCGGACGCCGGTCCCGACGGGCCGCGACGGCGCTCGTTCTCGCCTGCCTCGCCCCGGCCCTCTCCTCCTGCCGCCGCTCGAGCCCGCCTCCCGGGGAGGCCGCGGCCGGGGCCCGCGATCCGGCAGCCCTGGAGGTCGTCTTCACCTACGGCTCCGAGAAGGAGGCCTGGACGAAGGAGGCGACCGAAGCCTTCAACCGCCAGGGCCGGAAGACCCCGAGCGGGAAGACGATCGTCGTCACCGCGATCCCCATGGGCTCGGGGGAGGCGATCGAGGAGCTGCTCGCCGGCACCCGCAAGGCGCACCTCACCAGCCCGGCCTCGGCGGCGTTCCTGACGCTCGGCAACGCCCAGTCCCGCGCGCGCACCGGGAGAGACCTCGTCGGGCCCACCGAGAACCTCGTCCTCTCTCCCGTCGTGATCGCGATGTGGAAGCCCATGGCCGAGGCCCTCGGCTGGGGCCGCAAGGGCGTCGGCTGGTCGGACGTCCTCGCCCTCGCCCGCGACCCCCGAGGCTTCGCGGCGGTGGGGCAGCCCCAGCTCGGGGCCTTCCGGTTCGGCCACACCCACCCCGAGGCGAGCAACAGCGGCCTCATCGCGCTGCTCGCCGCGACCTACGCCGCCGCCGGGAAGACGCGCGGCCTCGAGACGGCGGACGTGGCGAGGCCCGAGGTCGCGCGCTTCCTCGCCGGCATCGAGAGGTCGGTCGTCCACTACGGCAGCTCCACGGGCTTCTTCGGCCGGAAGATGTTCGAGCGGGGGACGAGCTACCTCAGCGCGGCCGTCCTCTACGAGAGCAGCGTCATCGAGTCGTACGACCCGGGGTTCCGGCTGCCGTTCCCGGTGGTCGCGATCTACCCGAAGGAGGGGACCTTCTGGTCGGATCACCCGATCGGCGTCGTCGAGCGCGACTGGGTGAGCGCGGAGCACCGCGAGGCGGCGCGGGACTACGTCCGCTTCCTGCTCGAGCCGGCGCAGCAGGCCCGGGCCATCCCCCACGGCTTCCGTCCCGCCTCGGTCGACGTGCCCCTCGGCCCCCCGATCGACGCGGCGCACGGCGTCGACCCGAGAGAGCCGCAGACGACGCTCGAGGTGCCCTCCCCCGCGGTCATCGAGGCGACGCTCCAGCTCTGGCGGGAGACCAAGCGCCCGGCCAGCGTCACCCTCGCCCTCGACGTCTCGGGCAGCATGAACGAGGAGGGGGGGGCCAAGATCGCGGGGGCCCGCGACGGCGCCCGCCAGCTGGTGGCCGCGCTGTCCGACCGCGACCGCTTCGGGCTCCTCCTCTTCGACGACCAGACGCGCTGGGTGAACGAGGGCGCCGCCCTGAAGGACGCGCGGGCGAGCCTGGACGGAGCCCTCGCGGGGACGGTCGCCGACGGGGGCACCGCCCTCTACGACGCCGTCCTCGCCGCGGTCGAGCAGCAGACGAAGGAGCGGGCCTCGGGGAGCGACCGGATCACGGCGGTGGTCGTCCTCAGCGACGGGGAGGACCGCGACAGCCGGACGACGCTCGCGGAGCTCCTCGACCGCATCCGCTTCGACGGCGAGCGGCGGACGGTGCGCGTCTTCACGATCGCCTACGGCAAGGACGCGAAGAAGGACGTGCTTCAGCGGATCGCGGAAGCCACCCAGGGGCGCGCCTTCGACGGCCGGCCCGAGAACATCCGCCAGGTGTTCCGGGACATCTCGATGTTCTTCTGACCCCCCGCCCTGGCAGGAAGGTCCCCATGAGCGAACGCAGCCCGGGCCTGACGGTCCTCGGCAAGCTGGTCCTCGCCCTCTTCGTCGCCGCCTGCCTCTGGGGCGCGTGGCTCTTCCTCCGGCCCCAGCTGGGGAGGATGCTGTCCGGGTCCTCCTCGCCCGCCGGCGTGGAGAGCCCCGCCGCGGCGCCGGGGGGCTTGCGCCTCGGCGGCGCCCCCGCGGCCGAGATCGGCATCGCCTACGGCACCGAGAAGAAGCGCTGGCTCGAGTGGGCCGCGGCCGAGTTCGCGAAGACGACGGACGGCGAGCGCATCCGGGTGAACCTCATCCCGATGGGCTCGCTCGAGGGCGCCCAGGCCGTCCTCGCCGGCGACCGGCGGATCCACGTGTGGTCCCCGGCGAGCGCCCTCTACAAGGACACCTTCGTCCAGGAGTGGAAGGTCGAGCACCCGAGCGAGCCGATCGCGCGCGAGGAGGCCCTCGCCCTCACCCCGATGGTCTTCGTGATGTGGGCGGAGAGGCACGAGGCCTTCCGGGCGAAGCTCGGCCCGGCCGGCTTCGGCGCCGTCTCCCGCGCCCTCGCCGACGAGACCGGCTGGGCGGGGATCGCGGGCCGGCCCGAGTGGGGCCTCTTCAAGTTCGGCCACACCCACCCGAACGAGTCGAACAGCGGCCTCATGACCCTCGTGCTCATGGCCTACGACTTCCACGGGAAGTGCCGCGGCCTCGAGATGAAGGACGTCCTCGACGCGGGCTTCCAGGCGTGGATGACCGACTTCGAGCGCGCCGTCTCCGGACTCAGCAACTCCACGGGCACCATGATGCGCGACATGGTGCTGCGCGGCCCGAGCACCTACGACGGGCTCTTCGTCTACGAGAGCGTCGTCATCGACTACCTCAAGAGCGCGGAGGGCCGCTGGGGCGAGCTGCGCGTCGAGTACCCGAGGCGCAACATGTGGAACGACAACCCGTACTACGTCCTCGACGTGCCGTGGTCGAGCGCCGACCAGAGGAAGGCGGCCGAACGGTTCCTCGAGTTCCTCCTGAGCGTGCCCGTCCAGCAGCGCTCGCTCGAGCACGGCTTCCGCCCCGGGAACCCCGAGGTGCCGGTCAACGCGTCGACGAGCCCCTTCCTGACGTACCGACGCTTCGGCCTGCGGACCGACATCGGCGAGATCTGCGAGGCCCCCCGCCCCGAGGTGATGACGAACCTCCTCGCCTCCTGGCAGCGCGCCCGCGGGCGGTAGGGAGCGCCCGCGCCCGCCCGCTCGCTTCCCCCCGACCCATGCGCCTCGCCGTCGTGTCCGACACCCACTTCGGCGACGACCTGTGCGCGCTGGTCCGGCCGAGCCCGGGCGGGGGGACGCCGGAGCCGGGACCGGCCTACGCGGCGCTGCGGGCCGCGGTCGGGCAGGTCGACTACCTCGTCCTGCTCGGCGACATCATCGACCTCTCGGTGGCGGGCTACGAGGACGCCTACCGCGACGCGAAGGCCTTCTTCACCGCCCTGCAGCGGGACGGCCTCGCCCGCGAGCTCGTCTACGTCCCCGGCAATCACGACTTCGACATCTGGAACGTGGTCGAGCACCAGGTGAGCGTCATCAACCAGCTCAAGCAGGGCGAGCTGCCGCGACCCTTCAAGCGCGCGGTGCCCGGGGTGATCGACGCTCGCGAAACCGAGCCGCGCCTGCGCCTGCCCGACGTGTCGGCCCACCCCGAGTGGCGCTCCGCCCGCACCGATTACGGGGGGCTCTTCCTCGACCACATCACGCTGCGCCCCGGGGGGGACGGCCGGCGGGGCGAGGGCGAGCGCCTGACCTTCGACTTCGCCTACCCCAACCTCTACCTGGTCACCGAGGAGGGCGAGAGCGTCCTCTTCACCCACGGCCACTACTTCGAGGCCTACTGGACGCTCCTCGGCGAGTGGGCGGTCCGCCTCGCCGCCGACGACCTGCCGCACGAGCGGCCCGGCGAGCTCAGCGTGCGCGAGCTGGTCGGGGTGAACCTGCCGCTGCACCAGCTCGCCTGCTCCGGGATCGGCCAGGCCCAGCCCCTGACCGCCCTCGCTCGGCGGCTCCAGCTCGACCTCTCCGCGGGCCGCACGGATCGCGTCTCGCGCTACCTCGAGCGGCTCGAGGAGGTCTTCGCGGGATCATCGGTCCCGGTCCTCACGCGCCTCGTCCGCCGTCTCCTCGCCCGTCGCGCCCGCTCCCTCATCGTGGCGGCCCTGGCCGAGGCCGAGCGCACCCGCTTCAGCCGGTCGTTCCTCTCGCGGCCCGCCGTCCGCGAGCGCTTCCGCCGCTACTACCGCAGCTGCCTCGTCGAGCTCGACCGTCTCCGCGCCGACCACGGCCTCGACCTGCCCCCGCCCCGCCACGTCGTCTTCGGCCACACCCACCAGCCGATCCCGTGGGGCTCCGACGAGCTCACGGACTCGGTCGACGGGCACGAGGTGCGCCTCTGCAACACGGGCGGCTGGGTGCTCAAGAAGGGCGCCGGCGGCGAGATCGAGTTCGCCGGAGCCGAGGTCGTCGTCTACGAGACCGGACGCGGGGTGCGGTCGGTCCCGATCCGCGCCGCCGACCTCGGCGGGAACGGGGGCCAGGGGTGAGGCTGCTGCTGCTGCCCGCCGCGCTGGGGCTCGCGGCCTGCGCCGGCCTGGCATGCCGCGCCGCGGCCCAGCTCCAGCACACCGGCGCCGGGCCGCTCATCACGATCGGGGCCGTGCTGGCGATCGCGGCGCTCGGCCTCGCGATGCGCCAGCTCTGGGCCTTCGCCTTCGCGTTGCTCTTCTGGGCCGCGACGGCCGTGGGCGGAACGGGCCTCGGCGTCTTCCTGCTCTGGCAGGGGCTCACGAACCAGGCAGGAGGCGACTGGCGAGACTTCGTCTCGCTGCTGCTCGCGGGCAGCGGGCTCGTCGCGTTCGCGGCCGCGGTGCTGTCGCTCGCACTGGCCGCCACGCTCGCCCTCGCCTGGCGCCCGCTCACGTCCGGCCGCTCCGTCCGGGCCCGTCTGGCCTCTGTCGCCCTCGCCGTGGCGGGCCTGGCGTTGGTCGGCGGGCTCGGGGCGCAGATCGGGCAGCGGCAGCTCTTCGCGCAGGACCGGTGCCTGGGCGGGCACGCTCCGACCTGCTACCAGCTGGCCGGCGACACGGCGCGCTTCACGGAAGGAGAGCGACGGGCGTTCGCTCTGCGTGGTTGTCGTGCGGGCGACCGCAGCACGTGCCGTCAGCTCGTGCCCCTGCTCCAGGCGAACGGCCCCGCCGGGCCGGTGCAGGCCATTGGCGCCGCCTGCGACGCGGGCGATGCCGACTTGTGCCATCGGCTGGGCGAGCGTCTGCTCGCCACCGGCGATCGCGAGGGCGGCGTGCGTCACCTCGAGCGGGCCTGCGGGGCCGATGCGCGCTGGTGCGAGACCGCGGCGCGGACGGCCCGAGAGCGGGGAGAGAGCGCTCTCGCGCACGCCCTGCGGCAGCGCGGCTGCGCAGCAACCCACGCGCCCGCCTGCCGCTCGCTGCTGGCCGAGGCGCGCGCCACGAACGACGCCGCGGAGGTCGCCCGGCTCGAGCTCGAGACCTGCCTGATCGGCGACGTGAACGACTGCCGTCCGCTCATGCGGCGCGACCTCGCCCCGATCTGCAGCCGTGTCTGCGCCGGGACGAGCGAGAGCCTGCTCCACACCTGCGGCTATTGCGCGCGGGACGCGCTCGCGGCCGACATGCCCGCCCTCGCCGCGACCTGGCTCTCCGGCGCGTGCGCGCGCGGCCACCGCTGGTCCTGCCGCGACCTCCAGGAGCTGGGGCTCTCGCGGCCGTCGGGCGAGATGGCGGAGGCCACAGGGCCCTCCCCCACGAGGTGAGAGACCGTCGCTAGCGCCTCGAGACGAGCCGGGTTGCGTTCGACGGAGAGCTCGTCGTGCCGCGACGCCAGGGCAGCGTTTCGGGAAGAGTGCAGTAGCCCTTCGGAACGGGCGGAGCCGCGGGCCGCCACACGCCCGACCCCGGGCCGTCACGCGGACGTCGCGCCCTCACCCCAGGATCTGGCTGTCGCCCTGCAACCCAGTCGATTGCGAAGGAGAGAACGAATGCGGCACGTCCAGGCCATGCTCGTCGGCGCCGTCCTTCTCGCCACCGCCAGCTCGGCCGTGGCCAGCCCGGTCTTCGTCAACGGCCTCCGCATCCGCGGGGGCGCCGTCGACGCCACCGGCCAGCCCGGCCCGAACGAGGGCCGCCTCGGCTTCTTCTCCGACCTCTACTACGACCCGGTCCGCGGGGAGTGGTGGGCGCTCTCCGACCGTGGACCCGGGGGCGGCGTTCTCGACTACCAGACGCGGGTCCAGCAGGTCGACCTCGACGTCAACCCCTGGAGTGGGCGGATTTCGGGCTTCCGGGTGGTGCGCACGCTGAAGTTCACCGACCCTTGGGGGCTGCTCACCGCGCCCCGGGCCGACGTCGCCCGACGCCGCGCCCTCAACGGCCTCAACCCCGAGCTGCTCAACCTCGACCCCGGGGACCTCGGCCGCAGCTTCGACCCCGAGGGCCTCGTGGTCGACCCGCGCACGGGCCACCTGCTCGTCTCCGACGAGTACGGTCCCTCGCTCTACGAGTTCGACCGGAAGGGGCGCCTCGTCTTCGTTTTCGAGACGCCGGCGAGCCTCGTCCCCACCTTGAACGGCGCCCCCGACTACACGGTGGTGCGCGACGACTGCTTCTCGTCCGCGTCCAGCCCGAACTGCACCGGGCGTCAGGACAACCGCGGCTTCGAGGGGCTCGCGATCACGCCCGACGGCAAGAAGCTCTACGCCGTCCTGCAGGACCCCCTGATCAACGACCCCGGTCCGCGCGACGGCCGCAGCGGCCGCAACGTCCGGATCGTCGTCTTCGACAACGACCGCCGGAGCGCCACGTTCGGCACCGCGGTCGCCCAGCACGTCTACCAGCTCGAGCAGCAGTCCGCGGTCCTCGCCCGCATCACGGCCGCGGGCGGTAAGGGGAGCGCCACCGACCCCCGCCAGGGCCGTAACATCGGGCTCTCGGCCATCGTGGCCCTCAACGACCACGAGTTCCTTGTCCTCGAGCGCGACAACCGCGGGATCGGCGTCGACAACCCGGTCGGCCGCGCCGGCGCGCTGGGCGTCGTCGGCACGAAGCGCGTCTACAAGATCGACGTGAGGGGAGCGAGCGACGTGACCGGCGTGGCCCTGCCGGCTGACGCACTGCCCGCGGGCGTCGTCCCGGTGGCCAAGGAGGAGAGCACCCCGTTCATCGACCTCGCCGCGAACTCCGTCCTCCCGAACGGCGAGCAGGCGGAGAAGTGGGAGGGGCTCACGATCGGGCCCCGCATCCTGTACGGCCAGCACGTCATCGTGGCCGGCAACGACAACGACTACTCGGTCACCCAGCTCGGCGACAGCGCGACCCAGTACGACACCTACGTCGACTTCGCCGGCCACTATGCGCGCTGCCCGCTCGGCGAGACCACGGGGTGTCAGCTCGACGGCGCCGGCGACTTCACCGAGGTCCTGCCCGAGGGCCAGGTCCTGCTGCCCGGCCTCCTGCACGCGTACCGCGCCTCGCGGTCCGACCTGGCCGGGTACGTCCCGCCTCGGGGCCGCCGCGACCACGACTGCGACGACCACGAGCACCGCCACCAGTAGGAGCCTGAAACCGACGGACCGGGGCGACGGCTCGGGCCGTCGCCCCGCCGTCACCTCGGGGTCTCACGGGCATCGTCGGGGCGTCGCGCAGGCATCGCGCGTGCCAACTAGCCTCCTCTCGCCCGTGACTCTCGTTCCGACCGAGCGGGCCGAGGAGGCTCATCCCATGCGTCGTCCTGTTCGCTCCCTGCTCTCGCGCGGCGCGCTCGTCGCCCTCACGCTCTTCGTCACCTTCCCGGCCGCCCCGGTGGCCGCCGATCCCGGGGTCGTCGCGGGGGTCGTCGCCGACGCCCAGGCCGGGGTCGGGCTCCCCGGCGCCCCGGTCCGGATCGAGGGAACCGCCCGCGAAGCCGTCACGGACTCGAGGGGCCGCTTCCGCATCGCCGGCGTCCCCGACGGCGAGCACACGCTCGTCGTCACCTACCTCGGCTTCGAGACCGCGCGACAGGCGGTCCGGGTCGCCAACGGCGACGCCGCGGAGGTCCGCGTCGAGATGCGGCTGCGCGGCTTCGAGGAGACGGTGACGGTCCAGGCGCCGCTGCTCGAGGGCCAGGCGAGGGCGCTCAACCAGCAGCAGAACGCCACCCGGATCGTCAACGTGGTCTCCGCGGACCAGATCGGGAACTTCCCCGATCCCAACGCGGCCGAGGCCCTCCAGAGGATCCCGGCGGTCTCGATCGAGCGCGACCAGGGCGAGGGGCGCTACGTGCTCGTGCGGGGCACCGAGGCGCGCCTCAACTCGATGACGATCAACGGCGAGCGCATCCCCTCGCCGGAGGGCGACATCCGCAGCGTCGCCCTCGACGTCATCCCCGCGGACCTGCTCGAGTCGATCGAGGTCACGAAGACTCTCACCCCCGACATGGACGGCGACGCGATCGGCGGGGCGGTGAACCTCGTCACCACCCAGGCGCCGGACCGCGCCCGGGCCTTCGTCTCGGCCGGCGGAGGCTACAACTCGATCTCCGAGGGCGGCATCGGCCGGGCCACGGGGAGCTGGGCCGGGCGCTTCGCGGAGGACAAGGCCGGGCTCGTCCTCTCCGGCAGCTACATGAAGACGAACCGCGGCTCGCACAACTTCGAGGTGGCGTACGACGAGGGGGAGCTCGACGAGCTGCAGAACCGGCACTACACCGTCGAGCGCGAGCGCTGGGGCCTCAACGCCGCCTTCGACTACCGCCTCGCCGACGGCGGCCAGCTCCTCCTGCGCGGCCTCTACAACGAGTTCTCCGACTTCGAGTACCGGCGCCGCAAGCGCGAGCGCGTGGGGAACAGCCGGATCGAGCGCGAGCTCAAGGACCGGCTGGAGACGCAGACGATCGCCTCGGTGTCGGGGGCGGGCAAGCACTTCCTCTCCTCGGGGTGGAGCCTCGACTATCAGGCCTCCTTCTCCTACGCCGAGGAGGACGAGCCCGAGGCCTTCTACTCGATCTTCCGCCAGAGCAAGGTCTCCTTCGCCCCCAACGTCACCCCGACCTCCATCGACCCGGACGACATCCGGGCCAACCCGCTCAACGAGGACTTCTCGAAGTTCACCCTGAACGAGCAGTCGTCGGAGGACAACTTCACCTCCGACCGCGACTGGACGGGGGCGGTCAACCTGACCCGGGCGATCCTCGGGGACAGCCGCAACGGCTTCTTCAAGCTCGGGGCCAAGCTCCGCAGCAAGAGCAAGCGCCGGGACAACGCCACCACCGTCTTCGACCCCGACGGAGACTTCCGCCTGCTCGACTTCGCGGACCCCGGCTTCTCCCCCTCCACGACGATCATCGACGGGCGGTACGTGATGGGCCCGTTCGTCTCTCCCGCCGAGGCGCGCTCGCTCATCGGCGGCTTCGACGGCGAGCGCGACCCCGAGGCCGACGCCGCGAACTACGACGCGACCGAGCGGGTCGCCGCCGGCTACGCCATGGCCCAGCTCGGGCTCGGCGACCGCGTCCTCCTCATCCCCGGGGTGCGCCTCGAGTGGACGGACGTCGACTACACCGGGTACGAGGTGCGCTTCGACGACGAGGGCGACTACGCCGGGACGAGCCCGCGGAGCGGCGCGAACAGCTACGCCACCTGGCTGCCCGGGGTGAACCTCCGCTACCGGATCGACGGTCGGTCCAACCTGCGCGCGGCCGTGACCCGGTCGCTCGCGCGGCCCAACTACTTCGACCTCACCCCCTACGAGCTCGTCCTCGACGAGGACCTGGAGATCGAGCGGGGCAACCCCGACCTGCGGGCCACGACCTCGTGGAACTTCGACCTGCTCTACGAGCGCTTCCTCGACCGCGTGGGCGTCGTCTCCGCGGGCGCCTTCCACAAGAGGCTCGACGACTACATCTACTTCTTCACCGACAAAGAGGACCTCGGCGGGGACGTGTTCCGGGTCCGCGAGCCCAGGAACGGCGAGGCGGCGACCCTCACCGGCTTCGAGCTCGCGCTGCAGAACCGCCTGAGCTTCCTGCCCTCGCCGTTCGACGGGCTCGGCTTCTACGGGAACTACACGTTCACCGACTCCGAGGCGGTCTTCCCGGACCGCGAGGGCGAGGCGGCGCCGCTGCCCGGCCAGTCGCGCCACGTCGGCAACGTCGCCCTCTCCTACGAGAAGGGGGGATTCTCCGGCCGCGTGGCCCTCAACTTCCACGGCAAGTACATCGCCGAGGTGGGCGAGGAGGCGGCGGGCGACGTCTACTACGACGACCACGTCCAGCTCGACGTCGCGGCGAGCCAGAGGCTCACGAAGGGCCTGCGGCTCTTCCTCGAGGTGAACAACCTCACGAACGAGCCCCTGCGCTACTACGAGGGCGTTCCCGACCGGCCCATCCAGGAGGAGTACTACCGGTGGTGGGGCACGTTCGGGCTGAAGTGGGACTTCTAGGCGCAGGCCGGGCGGCGGTCCTCCTCGGGGCCGCCGCCCTCTTCGGTTGCCGCGCCCCCGCGAAGCCGGCGGCGGCGCCCACGCCGCTGCCGGTCGCGGTCGCGACCGACCCGGCGGGTGAGGACGCCGACGACCCCGCGATCTGGGTGAACCGCACGTCACCCGCGGACAGCCGTGTCTTCGCCACGAACAAGACGGCCGCCCCCGCGGGGGCGCTCGTCGCCTACGACCTCGCCGGGCGCGTCCGCCAGAGGATCGACGGCCTCGACCGCCCCAACAACGTCGACGTCGAGTACGGCTTCCGCCTCGGGGGGGAGAGGGTCGACATCGCGGTCGCGACCGAGCGCTACCAGCGGCGCCTGCGGGTCTTTCGCGTCGGCCCGGACGGGACGCTCACCGACGTCTCCTCGCCCGAGGGCCTGCGCGTCTTCGAGGGCGAGCCGGGCGAGCGGGGCGCTCCCATGGGCGTCGGGCTCTACCGCCGCCCAAGAGACGGCGCGGTGTTCGCGATCGTGAGCCGCAAGGAGATGCCGGCCGCGGGCGGGCTGTGGCAGTACCGCCTCGAGGACGACGGCCAGGGTCGAGTGCGCGCGGTGAAGGTGCGCGAGATCGGGGAGATCGTCTCCGGGAACGAGGTCGAAGCGATCGCCGTGGACGACGCGCTCGGCTATGTCTATTACGCCGAGGAGCCGCGGGCGATCCACAAGTGGCACGCCGATCCCGACCACCCGGAGGCCGCGCGCGAGCTCGGGCGCTTCGGCGAAGCCGGCTTCCGGGCCGATCGCGAGGGGCTGGCCGTGTACGGAGGCGCCGACGGGTCGGGGCTGCTGCTGGCCGCGGACCAGCTCCTCGGAGCGAGCCGCTACCTCGCCTACCGCCGCGAGGGACGGCCCGGCGGGCCCCACGACCACTCCGAGGTCGCGGCCGTGCTCGAGGGCGGCGCCGACGCGACGGACGGCCTCGACGCGACCGCGACGCCGCTCGGCCCGTCGTTTCCGTACGGCCTCGTCGTGGCGATGAACGACCGCGGACGGAACTTCCTGTTCTACCGCCCGGAGGACCTGGGTCTGGCCGCGACCCGCTGAGCGTCGAGGGATAAGTCCAGTCTGACCAGCGCTTTGGGCCGGTCGTCACACGGAGTTTACGGAACGCCCGCGCCCGGGATGCGTGACTTCCTGTGACGGCCGCCCGCCCCGGGCCGACCGACCGGAGGGACGGTCGGAAAGGGGGCTTCGATGCTGTTCGCGCTCTCGGTGGTCGCGGCGGTGGTGATGCTGGCGGGGTGGCGCGGGACGCGCGGCCGGAACCCGCAGGCGGCCGCAGGCTTCGTCGTGGCCGCGGCTCTGCTCTCGCTGTTCGCGCTCTCTCGATGCCTCACCGTCGTGCCCGCCGGTCACGTCGGGGTGGTCGACCTCTTCGGGAGCGTCTCGCCGCAGACCCTCAAGTCGGGGCTCAACCCCGTGAACCCGCTCGCCCGGGTGGCGAAGCTCTCCGTGAAGACCGAGGAGATCAAGGAGGTCATGGAGGTCCCTTCGCGCGAGGGGCTCACCGTGCAGCTCGAGGCGAGCGCCCTCTTCCACCTCGACCCCGAGAAGGCGGCCGAGGTCTACAAGACGGTCGGCCCCGACTACGTCGCGATCCTCCTCCAGCCCCAGTTCCGCTCCGTCACGCGTGGGGTGACCGCGCAGTTCGACGCGCGGGCCCTCTACACCTCGGAGCGCGAGCAGCTCGCGCTGGCGATGGCGGCCGAGCTGCGCAAGCTGGTCGAGCCGCGCGGGCTCGTCGTGGAGTCGACGCCGCTGCGCAAGCTCACCCTCCCCAAGCGCCTCGCCGCCGCGATCGAGGAGAAGCTCGGGGCCGAGCAGGAGAGCCAGAGGATGCAGTTCGTGCTCGAGCGGGAGCGGCAGGAGGCGGAGCGGCGCCGGATCGAGGCGCAGGGCATCGCCGACTTCCAGCGCATCGTGAGCCAGGGCATCGACGAGCGGCTGCTGCGCTGGAAGGGCATCGAGGCGACCCAGAAGCTGGCCGAGTCGCAGAACGCCAAGGTCGTCATCGTGGGGGCGGGGAAGGACGGCCTGCCGGTCATCCTCGGCAGCCAGTAGATTCACCCCTCGTCGAAGAACGCCGCAAGTATTTTTGACCACGGTCGAAAACCGCAGTAGCCTGTCCCCATGCCGGCCCGACCCCGGTACCTCACGGCCCAGGTGCGTCGCGACCTCGCGCAGAAGATGGTGCTCGTGGCGGGGCCGCGCCAGGTGGGGAAGACCACCCTCGCCCGCAGCCTGCCCGGAGCGGCGGCAGGCTACCTGAGCTGGGACATCGCCGAGGACCGCGATCGGATCCTGCGCCGCGAGCTTCCGGCGTCGCGCCTGTGGGTCCTCGACGAGATCCACAAGTACCGCTCGTGGCGCGGCCTCCTCAAGGGGCTCTACGACGGCCGGCGCCGGGGACAGCGCATCCTCGTGACGGGCAGCGCGAGGCTCGACTTCTACCGCTTCGGCGGCGACTCCCTCCAGGGGCGCTATCACTTCCTGCGACTGCACCCCTTCTCCGCCGCCGAGCTGGGCCTTCGCTCGGCCGACGAGCTCGAGGACCTCCTGAGGCTGGGCGGCTTCCCGGAGCCCTACCTGCGCGGGTCCGAGGCGGAGGCCCGTCGCTGGTCGGTCCAGTACCGCAGCCGCCTCGTGCGCGAAGACGTCGCGGGGCTCGAGCGGGTGCAGGACCTCGGGAACCTCGAGCTCCTGGCCCTCCGGTTGCCGGAGCTGGTCGGCTCCCCGCTGTCGGTCAACGCGCTGCGCGAGGACCTCCAGGTCAGCCACAAGACGGTCACGGGATGGTTGGCGATCCTCGAGCGGCTCTACGCGGTCTTCCGCCTGTCCCCGTTCGGGGCGCCGCGGATCCGCGCCGTGAAGAAGGAGCAGAAGCACTACCACTTCGACTGGTCTCTCGTTCCGTCGGAGCCCGCGCGCTTCGAGAACCTCGTCGCCTCCCACCTCCTCAAATGGGTCCACTTCGAGCAGGACGCGCGGGGCCGCGAGGTGGAGCTGCGCTACTTCCGCGACACCGACGGGAGGGAGGTGGACTTCGTGGTCGTCGAAGGCCGCCGCCCGCTCCTCCTCGTCGAGGCCAAGTGGAGCGACGCCGAGCCGGACAGGAGCCTGCGCTACCTGAAGGCCCGCTTCCCGGAGGCCGACGCGTGGCAGGTGTCGGCAACCGGGCGGAAGGACTTCGTCACCCCCGAGGGCATCCGCGTCGCCCCGGCCCTCGAGCTGCTCCGAACGCTTCCCTGACGGCCTCCGGGGTAGGATGACCCGGATGACCTCCCCGAGCCTGGTCCGCCGCTACCTCGACTGGCTGCACCTGCGGTGGCCGGCGGGGACTGTCGAGAAGCTGCCCGAGGTCCGTCCGGACGGGTCGACCGCCGTGCCGGGGCTCTACGTGGTCGGCGACCTGACCGGCGTCCCGCTGCTCAAGCTCGCCTCGGACGGGGGCGCGCGCGCGGTGCGGACGATCGCCGCCGACCCCGCGTTCCGTAGCCGCGCGACCGAGGACGGGACGCTCGACCTCGCGATCGTGGGCGCCGGGGTGGCCGGCATGGCCGCGGCGCTCGAGGCGCGGCGGCTCGGGTTGCGCTTCGAGGTCCTCGAGGCGTCGGAGCCGTTCTCGACGATCCTCAACTTCCCGAAGAGAAAGCCCATCTTCACCTACCCGACCGACATGACCCCGGCCGGGGAGCTGCAGTTCACGGCGCGGTCCTCGGTGAAGGAGGGGCTCGTCGAGGAGCTGCGGGAGACGACCCTCGGGAGGGGGATCTCGCCGAGGACGGCGCGGGCGGAGCGGGTCGCGCGCGAGGGCGGGCGGCTCGTGGTGCACCTCGCGGGGGGAGACACGGTGCGGGCCCACCGCGTCATCGTCGCGATCGGCCGCTCGGGGGACTTCCGGCGCCTCGGCGTGCCGGGCGAGGGGCTCGGCAAGGTCTCGAACCGCCTGCACGACCCCGCGGACCACGCCGGGCGGGACGTGCTGGTCGTGGGCGGCGGCGACTCGGCGGTCGAGGCCGCGCTCGCCCTCGCCGCCGCGGGGGCGCGCGTCACGCTCTCCTACCGGCGAACCGAGCTCGCCCGCCCGAAGCCCGAGAACGCCGAGAGGCTGCGCTCGAGCCCCGTGCGGCTGAGGCTCGGCACCCAGGTGAAGGAGATCCGCGAGGCCGAGGTCGTCCTGCGCGGCGTGGACGGGTCGGAGGAGACGCTCCCGAACGAGGCCGTGTTCACCCTGATCGGCCGGGAGGCGCCGCTCGAGCTCTTCCGGCGCTCGGGGGTCGGCGTCACCGGCGAGATGAGGCCGTCGAGCTGGGCCGCGCTCGCGGCGTTCGTCGCCTTCTGCGCGTGGCTCTACCACTGGAAGGCCGGCAAGGCGATCCCCCTCCTCGGCCCGCTGCCGGGCTGGCTGAGCCCGGACCCCGCGGGCTGGTGGGCGGCCCTCGCCGCCACGGGCGGCGCGCTCGGGGCGGCCCTCGCCGACCCCTCGACGCTCCTCGGCACGCTCCGGATCTCCGCCTCGGGCGCGTCCTTCTACTACACCCTCGCCTACTCGCTCCTCGTCCTCGTCTTCGGGGTCCGCCGCATCCGGCGGCGGCGGACGCCGTACGTGGCCGTGCAGACCGCGACCCTCGCCGCGATCCAGGTCCTTCCGCTCTTCCTGCTGCCCGAGCTCCTCCTGCCCTGGATGGGGCACAACGGCTGGCTCGAGGGCGGCGCGCCGAAGGCCGTGGCCGACGCGCTGTTCCCCGCGGTGGGCTACGGCCACGGGCGCGAGTACTGGCGGGCGTACGGCCTCGTGCTCGCCTGGCCGCTCAACGTCTACAACGTCTTCACGCCGCAGCCGCTCCCGGGCTGGCTCGCGCTCGGCGCGCTGCAGACCTTCGTGCTGATCCCGGCCCTCGTCTACTTCTGGGGCAAGGGCGCCTACTGCGGCTGGATCTGCTCCTGCGGCGCCCTCGCGGAGACGCTCGGCGACGCGCACCGCCACAGGATGCCGCACGGCCCGGGCTGGAACCGCCTCAACGGGCTCGGGCAGGCGGTCCTGGCCGCGGCGTTCGCGCTGCTCGGCCTGCGCGTCGCGGGCTGGATCTGGCCGGGCTCGCCCGCCGACCGGCTCTTCCGGGTCGGCTTCGACGGCTATGCGTGGTTCGTGGACCTCTTCCTCGCCGGGATCCTCGGCTACGGCCTCTACTTCTGGTTCTCGGGGCGCACGTGGTGCCGCTTCGCGTGCCCGCTCGCCGCGCTCATGCACGTCTACGCCCGCTTCTCCCGCTTCCGCATCCTCGCCGAGAAGAAGAAGTGCATCTCGTGCAACGTCTGCACGAGCGTCTGCCACCAGGGCATCGACGTGATGAGCTTCGCGAACAAGGGCCTCCCGATGGCCGATCCCGAGTGCGTGCGCTGCTCGGCCTGCGTCGAGCAGTGCCCGACGGGGGTGCTCTCGTTCGGGCGGGTCGACCCGCGGACGGGGCGGACGACAGGGACCGACCCCGCGTGGCTCGCCGCCTCACCGGTCCGGCGGCGGGAGCTCCCGGTGCGCCCGGCCTGACGCCGCGGTGTTTCACGGGAGCGTCACAACCCTGTCGCCGGCGTCGCCGACCCTTCTGGCGTGAACAGTTGGGCGCTCCAAGCTAAAGCAGCACTCGAGCATCGGCGGGTGGCCGTCTGGCCCGCCCTCGTCCTGACGAGCTTTTTGGGGGCCGAGGGCGCCGAGCCGCCGCCCCGCCCCGCGGGGCTCGACGCCGGGGAGGCCACGCTCGCCCGCTTTCTCGCGCGGCCGGACGAGCCGGTCGCAGGCTACCGCGCCCGGCGTCACATGGAGATCGAGACGAGGGGCGACCGCGCGTGGATGGACGTCCGGGCCGAGCTCGACCCGCACGGCGGCTTCCGCTTCGCGGTCGAGGCCCAGGGCGGCTCCCGCCTCCTCGCCGAGAAGGGCCTGCTGCCGCTCCTGCGCGCGGAGCAGAACGCCTACGCATCGGGACAGTCCTCCCGCTCCGCCCTGACCGCGGACAACTACCTGCTGCGCTCGGCGGAACCCGACACGGACGGGCTGGTCCGCCTGCGCGCCCTCCCGCGCCGGCGCGAGAGCACCCTCGTGGACGGCGTCTTCGTCGTCACGCCCGACACCGCGGACCTCCTGCGCGTCGAGGGCGTGCTCGCCCGCTCGCCGTCCTTCTGGGTCAGGGACGTCGAGGTGTCGCGGCACTACGCCCGGGTGCGGGGCCACCGCGTCGTCGTCCGTCTCGAGTCGCGGGCGAGGATCCGCTTCCTCGGGGCCTCGCGCCTCGTGGTCACGTTCGACTACGAGACGATCGACGGGCAGCCGGTCGAGCCCTCGACCCGATACGCCACCGTGACCGGGGCGCTGCCCTAAGTACCCTGTTTCATAAATACGATGACGTATTAGTCGTGGACATCTGAGCT
>CAZLRF010000064.1:0-24470 GCA_964561785.1 uncultured Acidobacteriota bacterium
GCACGAACACCGCGATGATGGTGAAGGTGGTGGCCATGACCGCGAGGCCGATCTCCGCGGTGCCGTCCCGCGCCGCGTCGAAGTGGTCCTTGCCCCGCTGGAGGTGGCGGACGATGTTCTCGCGGACCACGATCGCGTCGTCGATGAGCATCCCGATCGCGAGGGAGAGGCCCATGAGGGTGAGCACGTTGAGGGTGAAGCCGAACGCCCGCATCGCGATGAAGCCGGCCACGACCGAGATCGGCAGGGTGACGCCGGTGATGACGGTGGAGCGCCAGGAGTTGAGGAAGAGGTAGACGATGAAGACGGTGAGGATGCCGCCGATGATCATCGTCACGTTCACGTCCTCGATCGACTCGCGGATGAACCGCGAGTCGTCCTTGATCACCGAGAGGGTGATCCCGGGCGGCAGCTCCGCCTTCAGCTTCTCGACGGCCTCGAGGACGCCGTCCGCCACCGCGACCGTGTTCGCCCCGGACTGCTTCTGGATCTCGAGGGCGAGCGCCGGCCGCTCGTCGATGAAGGCGGCGTTCTTCGGCTCCACGACGCCGTCGATGACCTGGGCCACGTCGCGCACGTAGACCGCCATTCCGCCCGGCCGCTTGATCGGGATCCGCGAGATGTCCTCCGCGGTGCGCCCGCGGGCGGCCACCCGGACGAGGGCCTCCGTGGCCCCGCGGTCGGCGGTGCCGGCGGGGACGTCCACGTTCTCCCGCTGCAGCGCCGCCACGACCTCGGAGAGCGAGACGTGGTAGGCCTCGAGCCGGAGGCGGTCGACCACGACCTGGATCTCGCGGGTGGACTCGCCGACGAGGGCGACCGACCCCACGCCCCGGACGTTCTCCAGCCGGCGCTTGATCACCTTGTCCGCGAAGGTCGTGGCGGCCTGGGGGGAGAGACCGGGCGCGTCGACGCCGATCGAGACGATCGGCATCTGGGCGAAGTCGATCCGCTGGACGATCGGCTCCTCGATCTCGCGGGGCAGCTCGCCGCGGATCGCCGCGATCTTTCCGCGCACGTCCTGGGAGGCGTCGATCGCCGAGACCTCGAGCTGGAACTCCACGACGATGTTCGACAGGCCCTCCTGGGAGATCGACTCGATGTGCCTCACGCCCTCGACGGTGTTGATCTCCTCCTCGATCCTCTTCGTGACCTCGCGCTCGACGGTCTCCGGCCCCGCTCCGGGGTAGATCGTGGTCACGGTGACCACGGGGATCTCCACCTTCGGGAACATGTCGACCTTGAGCTGGCTGTAGGAGGCGATCCCGAGGACGGCGAGCGCGGCCATCATCATGGTCGCGAAGACGGGGTGCTTGATCGAGAGGTTGCTGAGGAACATGCCGCCCCCCTTACCTCGCCGGCGCGGCCGGCGAGGCGTCCGCGGCGGGGGACGAGGCCGCCGCGCGGCCGTTCTGCACGAGGACCGGCGCCCCCGAGGCGAGCGCCGTCGGCGGGTCGAGGACGACCGCGTCCCCGGCGGCGAGGCCGCTCCTCACCTGCACGCCGTCCGGGGCCTCGACGCCGAGCGCGAGGCGGACCTTCTCCGCCTTGCCGCCGCGGACCACGAAGGCCTCGGCCGAGGACGGGTCCGATCCGTCGCGCACGAGCGCGGAGGGGGGGACGACGAGCGCCCCCGGGACGACGCCCACGCGCACCGCGGCCCGGGCGAACAGCCCGCCCACGAGGTCCTCGCGCCCGGGCACCTCGACCACGACCCTGAAGGAGCGCGAGCGCTCGTCGACCAGCGGCTCGACCCGTGCGATCCGGCCCACGACCCGCGCCCCGCCGAGGGCGTCGATCGCGAGCTCGACCGCCGCCCCCACCTTCACCTTCGCCCAGTCCTTCGAGGCCACGCTCGCGCGGAACTCGAAGACCGAGTCGTCGACGAGGGTGAACAGGGGCGCTCCCGGCGCGAGCATCGCCCCGGGGTCCGGGAAGCGCTTCGCCACGCGCCCGGCGAAGGGCGCCCTCACCTGCGTGCGGGCGAGGGCCTGGCCCGCGATCGCGACCTCGGCCCGGGCCTGGGCGAGCGAGGCGTCGGCGACCTGCTGCTGGACCTGGGCCGCGAGGTGGTCGCGGTCGGTGATGCCGCCCGTCTTCAGCAGGTTGTCCGCGCGCTCCTTCTCGGCCTGGGCGTGGGCCCGGTTGGCCTCGGCCACCGCGAGGGCGGCCCGGGCGCGGTCGTTCGAGAGGCGGTAGTCGGTGTCGTCGAGGACGGCGAGCACCTCGCCCCGGCCGACGCGCGAGCCCTCCTCGCGCAGCACGCGCTCGAGGCGGGCCTGCACCTCGGCCACGACCTGCACCTGCGAGCGGGGCTCGAGGGTGCCGGTGAGGACGACCTCCTCGGGGAGGTCGCGCGTCTCGACCGTGGCGGTGCGCACGGCGAGGCCGCGCGGCGCGGTCTCCTCGGCGGCGCGCGAGCCGCCCGAGCACGCGGCGAGCGGCGCGAGGGCGGTGGCAGTGAGCAGGAGCAGGTGGCGCGGGGTCATGGCGTCCCTCGAGTGGGGCCGGGGATCGTGGCGACGGGCTCGTCCCCGGCCGGGGCGAGCGCCTGCGGTGCGGGCGGAGCGGGGGCAACGAGCGGCGGGGAGCCCGCCTCGAGCGGGTCCTGCCCCATCACGTAGCGCAGGCCCGCGCGCGCGTTGGCGTGAGCGTGGAGCGCCTCGACGCGGGAGAACTCGGCCTGGGTGAGCGCGGCCTGGGCGTCGAGGACGTCGAGGTTCGTGGCGGCGCCGAGGCGGAAGTTGGCCTCGGTCATGTCGAGCGCCCTCCTCGCCTGGGCGACGTTGAGCTCCGCCGAGCGGAAGACGCTCGCTGCGACCCGCAGCCGGTCGACGGCCTGCTTCGCCTCGAGGTCGATGAGGGTCTCGAGAGCGACGCGGTCCTGCCCGACCTTCGCCCGGTCGGCCCGCGCCTGCGCGACCTTGCCCGCGGTGCGCCAGCCGTCGAAGACCGGGACCTTGAGGGTGACCGCGAGGCTCCACTTCTTGTAGTTGGGCTCGAAGAAGTTCTCGGTCTCCCGCACCGACCAGCCGAAGGCGCCGTTGAAGTCGAGCCGGGGCTGCATGTCGGCCTTGTAGATGCCGATCGCCTCGTCGTAGATCTTCTCGTTCCAGGCGACGGCCTTGACCTCCGGCCGGGAGGCCACCGCCTCGCGCACCACGGCCTGCTGGTCGGCGAGCGTGTCCTCGAACTCGAGCCGGTCGGTCGGCTCGATCGGGCGGTCCGTCGGCTCGACCATCACCGCGTTGAGGTCGCCCCGGGCGAGGTCGGACGCTCCCGAGAGCCGCAGCAGCGTGGTGCGGGCGTTGGCCAGGTCCACCTCGAAGCGCAGCACCTCGAGGTCGGTGGCGACGCCCGCCCCGCGGCGGTTGCGGGACATCTCGAGCTGCCTCTCCTTCTGGCGCACCACCCTCTCCGCGACCTTCACCTGCTCGAGGGCGAGCAGGTACGCGTTGTAGGCGAAGATCGCCCGCAGGGCCGTGTCCTGCCGGGCGGCGCGGACGTTCTCGTCTCCGAGGTGCTCGGCGTAGCCCGCGGCGCGGATCGCCTTGCCCAGGCTGAAGCTCCACAGCGTCTGGCGCATGCTGGCGTAGCCGTCCCAGAGGTTCGACGCGATCGGGCGGAACGCCTGGAGGATCTCGGGCGGGAACTCGTCGATGTTCGGGCTGTTGAAGAAGCCCGGGTCCTGGTAGCGCAGGAAGGTCCCGTAGACGCTCACCTCGGGCAGCGCGTCGGCCCGGGCCTGCTTCGCCCGGCCGCGCAGGCCGTCGCGGTCGGCGAGGCTGCGCTTGACGGTGGGGTTGCGCTCGAGGGCGCGGGCCACGGCCTCGGCGCGGGAGAGCGGCTCGGCGGACGCGCAGGCGGCCACGGCGAGGACGAGCAGGGCGGTCGCGGAGGTTCGGGTCATGGGCGTTTGGCGCAGCTCACGGGAGCGGGGAGTGGTTCGCTCGGGCGAGGGTCCAGCCCCCGAGCACGGTGTCGACGAGGGTCTCCGGGAGGTCCGGCGTGAGGTCAGGCCGGCCGGCGAGGAGATGGCCGTGCAGCGCCTCGCCGATCGCCCCCATGAAGACGAGCAGCCGGATCGCGGTCGGACCCGGCGCGATCTCGCCGCGGGCGACGGCGGAGTCGATGGTGCGGGCGAGGGTCGCGAGCAGGCCCTCGTAGAAGCCGACGAGGTCCGTGGCCGGCGCCGAGCGGGGCGGGTTGTGGATGAGGGCCATGATGAAGCGGGCGAGGTCGGGCTGGCTCACCGCCGCCGACACGTAGGCCCGCGCCATGCGGACGAGCTTGTCGCGCAGGGAGACCCCCGCCTCCAGCTCCCGGGTCACGTCCTCTCGAAAGCGCTCGAGCGCCCCCTCGACGATGGCCCGGTAGACGCCCTCCTTGCTCCCGTAGAAGTGGTACAGGGTCGGCTTGGTGATCTCGGCCGCCTCGCAGATCTCCCGGACGGACGTCGCGTCGTACCCCTTCTCGGAGAACAACTCCAGTGCTTTCTGGAGAATGCGGTCGTTGCTGCGGAGCGGAGCGGTGGCCACCAAGAACCCTGTACGTACCGGACGGTACACGGGTTCCGTCCTTTCTGCCATGGTCCCCCTGTGCTACTCTCACCTGTCCCCGAGGCCCGGTTGTGCCGCCCGGGCGACCCCGCCCGGGAGCCCCGGCTCTCGGAGGGGGGGTACGTCCCCGTCAAGGCAACCCCCGCACAGGAGGGAGTTTGGCAGTCAGCACCCAGGACGAGCAGCGGCTCGCCCTCTTCATCGACTTCGAGAACATCGCCATCGGCGTCCGCGACGCCCACTACCGCAAGTTCGACATCAACCTCGTGCTGGAGCGGCTCCTCGACAAGGGCAAGCTCCTCAGCAAGAAGGCCTACGCCGACTGGAGCCGCTACTCGGACTACAAGCGCTCCTTCCACGAGGCCGCGATCGAGCTCATCGAGGTGCCGCAGAAGTCCGTGGGGGGCAAGAACTCCGCGGACATCCGGCTCGTCGTCGACGCGATGGACATGTCCTTCCAGAAAGAGCACATCAACTGCTTCGTGATCTGCTCGGGGGACTCCGATTTCTCGCCGCTCGTCTCGAAGCTCAAGGAGAACAACAAGTACGTGATCGGCCTCGGGGTGAAGAACTCGACCTCCGAGCTGCTGATCGAGAACTGCGACGAGTTCATCTTCTACGAGGACCTCGTCCGCGTGCAGCAGCGACCGATGCCGGTGCTCGCGGGAGGGGCGCTGCCGGAGAAGCTGCAGGACTGCTTCAACCTCCTCGTGGACTCGGTTTCCGCGCTGCAGCGCGAGAACAAGGAGATCCTCTGGGGCTCCATGGTCAAGGAGACCATGAAGCGCAAGAAGCCGTCCTTCAACGAGACCTACTACGGCTTCCGCTCGTTCTCGCACCTGCTCGAGGACGCGCAGCGGCGCGGCATCGTGACGCTCCGCCGCGACCAGAAGTCGGGCAGCTACATCATCGAGGACCTGGGCGCGGCGGCGAAGGCGGACGGCGCCGGCGCCGAGCCCGTGGCGGAGCGCAAGCCGGAGGCCGAGGCCGACGGCGCGAACGGCGCTCGAACGGGCCGACGGCGCCGCGGGCGCGGCGGGCGGGCCCGGCGGCCGGGGGCGCCGGCGCCCGCGGAGGCGCCCGCCGAGGGCGCCCCGGGGGTGGACGAGGCGGAGGACGAGTCCGACGAGGACGTGGAGGAGGGAGTCTCGGCGGACGCGCCCGAGTCGCCCGCGGCCGAGGAGACCCGCGCCGCGGCGGCTCCCGACAAGCCCTCGTTCTCGCTGTTCTCCTGGCTCCGCCGGGAGGGGTCCGACCGGAAGGCGGACCCGGACTAGTCGACGCGCCCCTCGGGGCGCGACAGCAGATCGGCCAGGGTGCGCTCGCCGGCGGCGGCGCGCGCCCTGCGGTGCAGGCCGGCGAGGGCGTCCCAGCCCGCGCCCTCGCGCGGCCGGGCGCCGAGGGTGGCGCGCGACGCGAGGTCGACGAGGCGAACGAGGGGGATCCGGTCCGGGGGCAGCGCGAGCGCGAGGCCCACGTCGTCGCTCCCCCGCCGCGGGACCTGGTGCAGGAGGCCCTCCGCTTCGAGGCGGGCGACGAGCTCCGCCACCGACTCGAGGCGCAGGTCGAGCTCCTCGGCGAGCGCCTGGCGGCTCGTGACCTCGCCCCGCGCGAAGCCGCGGGCGACCTGCACCACGAGCGGCACGAGCCACTGCGGGTCGGCCGAGACGAACGCCCCGCGCGCGTCGTTGCTCTCGAACGCCCGGCCCTTCATGCCCTGCAGGGTGAAGGCGATCTCGAGGCCGAACAGCACGATCAGCCAGTTGAGGTAGAGCCAGAACAGGAAGAGCGGCACGAGGCCGAGCGCTCCGTAGAGCTTGAGGTACGGCAGGGCCTCGCTCACGTACAGGCCGAAAGCCCACTTGGACGCGTCCCACAGCACGGCGGCGACGATCGCCCCGGTGAGCGCGGGCCGCCACCGCACGAGCGTGTTCGGCAGCAGCTTGTAGAGCAGGGAAAGGGCGAGGAAGCTGCCGAAGAGGGACCCCTTCGCGCCGAGGGCCGCGAAGAGCGGCCCGACGAGCGGCAGTGGCTCCGCCCGGGACAGCCAGAACTCGGCCGAGTAGAGGACGAGAATCAGGAGCACCGGCCCGAGGGTGAGCACCGTCCAGTAGACGCCGACACGGGTCAGCCACCGCCGCCCGCGCGGCGCGCGGAAGATGCGGTTGGCCGCGTCCTCGAAGGAGATGAGCAGCGACAGCGCGGCCCAGATGAGCAGGAGAGCGCCCACCGCCCCGATCGCCTCGAAGCTCAGTCCCCCCACCGTCCTCATCACGTCGAACAGCCGCTCGTCGAGGGCCTCCTTGAACGCGAGGGCCTCGGGGCGCGCGGGGTCGACCTGGTAGTTGAAGAACGCGTAGGCCGCCGCCTGGAGCTGGCGCGCCGCCTGCTCCATGTCCCCGAAGAGGCGGAAGGCCAGCATGCTCACCATGAGGAGGGGGACGAGGCCGAAGATCGTGCGGTAGGTGAGGGCCGCGGCCATCTGGGCGGCGTCGTTGTGCCGCAGCTCGCGGCTGCAGTGGCGCGCGAGGTCGACCGCGAAGCGCAAGAAGCGCTGCGCCCGGCTGAGCTCCGCCACCGGGTGGGCGATCAGCCACTCGATGTAGCGCTGCAGCCGGGCGAGCGGGTCCACCAGTCCGGGATTCTACCGCCTCGTCGTCCAGGCCGGCCGCGCGTCGACGTGGTGGCGCACCCCGGCGTGGGGCAGCACGAGGACGGCGGGGGTCGCGGTCGCCGGCTCGACGAGGGCGGCGGTCGCGAACACGCGCGAGCCGTCGACGCCGGCGTAGAAGACCTCGATCGAGCCCTCCGTCCACGAGCCGGTCGCGACGAGGTCGGCGACGCTGCGGGAGAGGCTGGCCCTCGGCTCGAGCACGAGCCGGTCCGAGGCGGCGACGAGCTGGCCCGACGGGTCGTAGAAGCTCACCTTCACGAAGCGGCGGAACGCGTGCGACCCGTTCTTGAGGGCGAGCACGAGCTGCGGGTCGCGGGTCCCCCAGGGCAGCACGAGACGGCCGACGACGAGATCGGGCCGCGCCTGCGCGGGGAGGATCGCGAGGGTCAGGTAACCGCCGGGGTCGCCCTTGAGCTGCACGGTGAGGGTGTTCTCCCCGGCGAGGAGCCCCACCGCCTTCCAGAACTGCTCGGCGGGACGGCGGAAGTCCGCCTCCGAGACGACCACCACACCGTTGACGGCGACCGTCGCCGCGGGGACGCGCGCCCCCTCGTCGCCGTTGTGCACCCACAGGGCGTAGGCCCCCGCGACGGGGCTGGTGAAGGTCTCGGTGAAGACCTGCGGACCGGCCTCGGTCTTCACGAACGGGACGGGACCGAAGACGGGCTGAGCGGCCGCGGGCAGGGCCGCGGCCAGCACGAGGGCCGCGGCAGCCAGGACCGCGGCGCGGACGGTACGGGGAACTCGCATCATCGACCTCCTTGCTCGACCGGTTGGACCGGGGCACGGGGGGGAGGTTGAAGCGATGGACGCGGGCGGTGATCCCGCTCACGTCCGGTCGCCCGCGAGGGCCGGGTGCTAGAATCGCCGCGCCCCTTGAGCCTGCGGCCCCTCGTCCTCCTCACGCCGTCCTCCGCCGCCGCCGTCGAGCTGCCGCGCCGTCTCGCCTCGACCGGTCGCGCGGTGGCGGCGGTGTACGCGCTCAAGCCCCTCGACCTCGCCCGCGCCCTCGCGGAGCCGGTCCTCCTCGGCCGCGGCCTCGCCGCGTGGTCGAGCGGCCACGACGCTCTCGTCGCCTCGCGCCTGCTCGCCGAAACCGGCGACGCCGGGCTGCGCTTGCCCGAGGGCGCGCCCCGCGCCCCGGTGGCGGCGGCCCTCGCCCGGACCCTCTCGACGCTGCGCCGGGCCCGGGTGGCGCCCGAGAGGCTCGACGCGCTCGCGGCCGGGGCCCCCGCCGGCTCCGACGACGCCGTGCGCCTCGCCGCGCTCGCCCGCCTCTACCGCGGGTTCGACCGCGCCCTCGCCGGCCGCGCCGCCGACCCGGCCGCGCTGCTCGACGCCGCGCGCGAGGCCCTCCCCCGCGCGCGGTGGCTCCTGGGCGCGGAGGTGCTGGTGGCCGACGACCTCGAGCTCGACCCGGTGGAGGCGGAGTTCGTGGCCGCCCTCGCCGCGGCGCTCCCGGTGCGGGTGCTGCGGCGCGCGCTGCCGCCCGGCCTGCGCGCCGCCTCGTTCCGCTCCCGCCTGGCCGCGCACGGCGTGGCCGAGGCCGACTGGACCGAGACGCCGCTCGCCCCGCTCGCCCCGAAGGCGCCCCCGGCCGCGCTCGCCCGCCTGCGCGAGTCGCTGTTCGAGCCCGCCGCCCCGGGCGGAGAGCAGCTCCCGCACGAGGACGGGGCGGTCGAGCTCCTCACCGCCCCGGGCGAGGCGGCGGAGGTGCGCGCCGTGGCGCGCCGCCTGCTGCGCGAGGCCAGGCGCGGCGTGCCGTTCGAGGAGATGGGCGTCGTCCTGCCGCGTCCCGACACCTACGCGCCGCTGTTCGAGGACCTCCTCTCGCGGCTCGGCATCCCCCACCGCCTGCACCCCTCGCTGCCCCTGCGCTTCGGCCGCGCCGCACGATCGCTGCTGCTGCTTCTCCGCTGCCGCTCCCTCGCCCGGCCGGCGGTGATGGAGTTCCTCACCTTCGCTCCCGTCCCCTACGCCGTGCTGCTCGGCGCGGAGGTCCCCGCGCGG
Source organism: uncultured Acidobacteriota bacterium (assembly GCA_964561785.1). Taxonomy (GTDB): domain Bacteria; phylum Acidobacteriota; class Vicinamibacteria; order Fen-336; family Fen-336; genus DATBSL01. The sequence goes on from CAZLRF010000064.1 coordinate 9,244, forward strand.
CCGGGTCGCTGGGACGCGCTGAGCCGCGAGGCCGGCATCGTCTCCGGCCTCAGCCGCTGGATCCTCGGCCTGCGCGCGTGGGGCGAGGCCGAGCGCGAAGCGGCGGACGGCGAGACCGACCCCGACCGCAAGGCGCGGAGGCTGCGCGACGTGGCCGATGCCGAGGCGCTGCTGCGCGTCGTGGAGCTGCTCGGGGGGACGCTCGACGGGCTCGCGGGAGAGGCGTCGTGGCCGGAGTGGGTCGAGAGGCTGAAGGTCGTCTGCGACCAGTGGATCGGGGAGGAGCGCGACCGGGAGGCGGTCGTCGAGGTGATCGACGAGCTCGGCGGGCTCGGCTCGGTCGCCTCGCGCGCGCGCTGGGCCGAGGTCGAGGAGGTGCTCGAGGCCCGCTTCGAGTGGGAGCGGCTCCCCCTCGAGCCCCGCGAGGGCGGCGCGGTGCACGTCGGCGCCCTCGACGCGATGGCCGGCCTGCCGTTGCGGGTCGTGGCGATCCCCGGGCTCGTCGAGGGCGGCTACCCGGGGGTGTTCCGCCCCGACCCGTTCCTCCTCGATTCGGAGCGCGAAGCGCTGCGCCTGCAGGAGGAACCGGTCGGTGCGGGTCGTGCTCCGACCCCATCACCGTCGCGCTCTCGCAAGGGCTCTGCGGCCCAGCTCTCCCTCTTTCCTTCCCGGGAAGGCCCTGCGGAAGGGACGGCCAAGCGTCCAGCACCAGCCCCGGGAGCGCCGCTCGCGGGGCTGCTGACGACCCAGGACCGGCTGGTCGAGGCCCGGCGCCTCTTCCACCGCGCGGTCTCGCAGGCCACCGAGCGGCTCTACCTCTCCTACCCGCGCGCCGACGCGCGCACCGGCCGCGAGCGCCTGCCGTCGCTGTTCTTCGCCGCCGCCGCCCAGGCCCTGGCCGGCCGGCCCCTCGCCGCGGTCGAGCTCGATCTCCTCGTGGTCGAGGACGATCTCGACCGCCTGCCGCTCGAGGACGCGGTCGACGCCGGCGAGCGCGACCGCGCGCGCGTCCGCCGTGACGCGGCGGCCCCCACCGCGATCGCCGCGGGCTCGCCGTTCTTCCGGCAGTCGCGCCTCGCGAGCCAGGCCCGCTGGTCGGGGCGGCTCACCCGCTACGACGGGCTCGTGGCGGGAGAGGGCGACTTTGACCTGCGCGAGCGGCTCGACCCGATCCGCGCGCGCCACCCGGTCTCGGCCAGCCGCCTCGCGACGTACGCCCGCTGCGGCTTCCAGTACATGCTGCAGAACGTGCTGCGCCTGCAGCCGGCGCCCGAGCCCGAGGAGCGGCGGCGCATCGACCCCCTCGAGCGGGGCAACCTCTTCCACGAGGTGGCCGAGCGCTTCCTGCGCGAGCGGCGCGACCGCGGCGAGCTGCCGGTGCGCGACACCGAGGCCGCGCGCGCGCGGCTGAGGGAGATGGCCGAGGAGGCGCTCGCGGGTCTCGTGGAGGGGAGCCCCCCGCGCTTCACGCTCCTGTGGGAGCGCGAGAAGCGCCGCTTCCACGAGACCGTACAGGCCTGGCTCGCCCGCGAGGCGCTCGCCGCCGAGCGGTCCACCCCCGCCCACTTCGAGGTGGGCTTCGGCCTCGACCGGGTGCCGGGGAGCGCGGAGCCCCACACCCCCGACCCCGTCGAGATCGACCTCGGCGACGGGCGCTCGCTGCGGGTGTCGGGCCGGATCGATCGCATCGACCGTCGCGCGGACGGCCTCGTGCTACGCGACTACAAGACGGGCCGCGCCCCGCGGGACGACGGCGGCGTCTTCCGCGGCGGCCGGCAGCTGCAGATCCCCTTCTACGTCCTCGCCGCGGCGAGGCTGTTCCCGGGCGAGCCCGTGGTCGAGGCCTTCCTCGACTACGTGGACGGCGGGCGCCAGGTCGCCTTCCGGCCCGAGATCGCGACGAGCGCGGAGTTCCGCCTTCTCCTGCGCCGGCTGGTCGACCTCGTGGCCCGCGGGGTCTTCGTCCAGGAGCCCTCGGCGTGCGACCTGTGCGACTTCACCGAGGTGTGCGGGCCGAAGCCCCTCCTGCAGCGGCGCCAGGCGATCAAGGTGCGGGACCGCGCGCTGCAGGAGTACCTGCGGCTGCGGGACGTGGGATGAGCGGCTTCCGGCCGGTCGACGAGGGCGAGCGCGAGCGGGCCCGGCGCGACCACGCGACGAGCCTCGTGCTCGAGGCCGGGGCGGGGACCGGGAAGACGACGCTCCTCGTGGACCGCATCGAGGCCATCCTGCGGGCGGGGGCGGCCCGGCTCGAGGAGATCGCGGCCGTCACGTTCACCGAGAACGCCGCGACCACGATGAAGCTTCGGCTGCGCGAGCGGCTGGAGCGGGCGGTCGCCGAGCCGCGAGTCCCCGGGCGCGAGCGCGAGCGCCTGGCGGCCGGGCTCGACGTACTCGAGCGGGCGAGCGTCTGCACGATCCACGCGCTGTGCGCCCAGGTGCTGCAGGAGCGACCGCTCGAGTGCGGGGTGCTCCCCGGCTTCCGCGTGGCGGACGAGGCGCAGACCGACGCGATCTTCGCCGAGGCGTGGGAGGGGTGGCTCGGCGAACGCCTGAGCGGGGGCGACGACGTCCTCCTCGACGCCCTCGACCGCGGGGTGCCCCTCGAGGGCGACGGCTGGGGCGAGCGGACGTCGCTGCGGGGTCTCGCCCGGACCCTGCTCGATCAGCGCGACCTCGAGCCGGTCGCGGGGGCGTTCGACGCTCTCGCCGCCCGGGAGGAGCTCCGGGCGAAGGGGGCGCGCGCCCGCGAGCTCGCGGCGGCGGCGCGCGAGGGCGACGTCCTGCGCGCGCGGCTCGAGCGGCTGGCCGAGCGCGCGGAGGGGGCCCAGTTCCTCGAAGGTGAGCCGCTCGTCCACCACCTCCTCTCCCTCGAGGTCATCGCCTCCTCGTTCGGCTTCAAGCCGAACTGGCCCTCGCCGGAGCTGCTCGCCGAGGCGCGGGCGATCGCGGCCTGGACGAAGGAGAAGCGGGCCGCCTGGGCGGCGGCGCAGGGCGCGGAGCTGCACGGGCGGCTCGTGCGCGCTCTCGGCGGGGTCGCCGAGCGATACGAGCGGGGCAAGGCCGCCCGCGGCGTCCTCGACTTCCTGGACCTGCTCCTGAAGGCGCGCGACGCGCTGCGCGACCACGCGGGGCTGCGGGAGTGGTTCCGGGGGCGCTTCCGCTACCTCCTCATCGACGAGTTCCAGGACACGGATCCGCTGCAGGTCGAGATCGCGCGGCTCCTGGCCGGCGACCGGCCGGGCGCCCTCGTGGTGGTCGGCGATGCCAAGCAGTCGATCTACCGCTTCCGCCGGGCGGAGGTGCGGCTGTTCCGCGAGCTCGTACGCGAGCGCGAGGCGGAGGGGGCCGTCCTCCACCTCGTCCAGAACTTCCGCTCCCGCCCGGCCATCCTGCGCTTCGTGAACCGCGTCTTCGGCGAGCTCGTGCAGGCCTCGGACGAGGCCGACCAGCCCGCGTACGAGGCGATCGCCCCCCCGCCCGGGCTCCCCGACGAGCCCTCGGTGGTGGCCCTGCGCTTCCCGGCGCCCGCCCACGCGAGCGGGGAGGACCTGCTCGACGCGGAGGCGCAGGCGCTCGCCGGGCTGCTCGCCGGGATCGCCCGCGGAGCGGAGGCGGTGCGCGACCCCGTCACGGGCGCGGTGCGGCCGAGCCGCGCGGGCGACGTCCTCGTGCTCGCGCGGCGGCTCACCCGCGTGCAGCCGCTCGAGGAGTCGCTCGAGGCGCTGGGCCTGCGCTTCGCGGTCGAGGGGGGCAAGTCCTTCTTCGACCGGCAGGAGGTCCACGAGACGCTCGCCGTGCTGCGCGCGGTGGACGACCCGTCCGACCGCATGGCGCTCGTGGCCGCCCTGCGCTCCTCGTTCTTCGGGGTGAGCGACCGCGACATCGTGGCCTACGCGCTCTCCGGCGCGCCCCCGTGGGCGGGCGCGGTCGACGAGTCCCGGCCGGGGGGCGCGGCCCTCGCGCCGGCCCTCGCGCTGCTGGGCGAGCTCCACCGCGAGCGGCGCCACGCGAGCGTCCCCGCCGTCCTCGAGCGCCTCTACGACGAGACGCGCATCCTCGCCGCCCTCACCGGCTCGCGCCGCGGCGAGGCCCAGATCGCGAACCTCGAGAAGGTGGCCGCCCTCGCCCGCGAGGCGTCGTCCCTCGGCGCGCTCACGCTGCGCGGGTTCGTGAACCTCCTCTCCGACCGGATCGCGAACGCGCGCGAGGAGCCGGACCTCCCCGCGACGCGCCCCGGCGACCCCGACACCGTTCGCGTGCTCTCGATCCACAAGGCGAAGGGCCTCGAGGCGCCGGTGGTCGCCCTCTACGACACCGACGACCGGGGCTACTCGCCGATCGCGACGGTGCCGCTGTGGCAGGAGGGCCGGATCGCGATCGGCTTCCGCGGCGGGTGCCAGCCGCCGGAGTGGGACACGCTCGTGAGGCGCGAGGAGAAGAAGGGCAGGGCGGAGTCGCGGCGGCTGGTCTACGTGGCGTGCACGCGCGCGCGCGACCTCCTCGTCGTGCCGCGCCCGCCGGTCGACGCCGCGCTCGGGGACTTCTGGAAGGACCTGGTGGAGCGGCTCCCCCCGGGCGGGGACGCGGACGTCCGCGTGGTGGACGCTTCGCCGGTCGAGCGGGAGGACGTGCCGGGGCGAGGCCGCGAGCTGTGGGCGCTCTCGACGGCGGAGGGCGGCGACGCGGTCGCCTCGCGATGGGAAGAGGAGCGGCGCGAGCTCGTGGCGCGGGCCGCCGAGCGAGAGTACGCGCCCGTCTCGGCGACGCGCCTCGCCGTGCGCGCCGCGCCCCCGCCCGCCGCGGCGACGGGCCCCGGCGGCCGGAGCTTCGGGAGCCTCGTCCACCGCCTGCTCGAGTGGACGCCCCTCGACGACGTGGCGTCGGGGCGAGCCGCGCGGCTCCGCGGGATGGCCCTCGCCCTCGCCCCGTCGTTCGGCCTCGACGCGGAGGCTGCCGCGCGCGCGGCCGCGCAGGTCGAGCGCACCCTCTCGCTCCCCGTGATCGAGCGCGCGCGCCGCGCGAGGCGCGTCTTCCGCGAGCTCGCCCTGTGGTTCCCGGAGGGCGCGTCGCTCGTCGAGGGGAAGGTCGACCTCGTGTTCGAGGAGAACGAGGCGCTCGTCGTCGTCGACTACAAGAGCGACGCGATCGCGGAGGAGCACGCCCTCGCCCAGGCCGCTCATCACGCGCCACAGCTCCAGCTCTACGCCCGCGGCCTCGCCCAGGCCGCCGGGATGCCCGTGCGGGAGCGGCTCGTCGTCTTCACCGCCCTCGGCCGCGCGGTCCCGGTGTAGCCGTGCTATTCTGGACCGTGAGCCGCGTGGGCCATCCCGGTCCCTCCCCGCTCCCACGGAGGACCCGCCGATGGAAGCCTTCCCCCCCGACGCGCCGATCCTGAAGAAGCCGCTGCCCGGCAAGCCCGCCTCGATCCGCTACCTGGGCTTCGAGTGCACGAGCGAGGGCCGCGCCTACTCGCTGCGCGTGGACGACGGGGGCGAGGTCCGCCTGTTCACGGTGACCATCGAGACCGCCGCCTTCGACGGGCGCAAGGCGCGCTTCCAGGACGCCCCCGAGCTGTGCTTCGCCCGCCTCCAGAAGGAGCTCCTCGCGAACCCCGAGCTGCCGGGAGGCCTCTCGTTCGCGATCACCGTCGGCGAGCTCGACGAGTACCGCGACGCGCAGCTGCGCCGCTCCCCGGACCGCAAGCAGCGCACGGCGCGCACCTGGCCCTGATCCCGTGCCCTTCTCCGCCTTCTCCCTCGACCCCCTGCTGCTCCGCGGCGTGCGCGAGCTCGGCTTCACGCGCCCGACCCCGATCCAGGAGCAGTCGATCCCTCCGGCGCTCGCGGGCAGGGACGTGCTCGCCTGCGCCGCCACCGGCAGCGGGAAGACGGCCGCCTTCGGCCTGCCCATCCTCAACCGGCTCATGCACCAGCCGCGGCGGACCACGAGGGCGCTCGTTCTGACCCCCACCCGCGAGCTGTGCGCCCAGATCGACGCCCACCTCCAGGAGCTCGCCGTCCACACCCCGGTCACGAGCGCCGCCGTCTTCGGCGGCGTGGGGATGGGCCCGCAGGAGCACGCCTTGCGCGCCGGGGTCGACGTGATCGTGGCGACGCCGGGGCGCCTCCTCGACCACTTCCGCCACCCCTACGCGGCGCTCGAGGGCCTCCAGGTCCTCGTCCTCGACGAGGCCGACCGCATGCTCGACATGGGCTTCCTGCCCGACATCAAGCGTGTGCTGCGCCACCTTCCCGCGAAGCGGCAGACCCTCTTCTTCTCGGCGACCATGCCCCCGCCGATCGTCGCGCTCTCGCGCGAGATGCTGCGCCACCCGGTGACGATCAACCTCGACCGGCAGGCCGCTCCCGCGGTCGGGATCACCCAGGCCGCCTACCCGGTGGACGCGAAGCTCAAGCCGGCCCTCCTCCTCGCGCTCCTGCGCCGGGGCGACATGAGGAGCGCGCTCGTCTTCACCCGCACGAAGCACCGGGCGAACCGCCTCGCCGATTTCCTCGTCCGCCAGGGCGTGCGGGCGGCGAGGATCCACGGCAACCGCAGCCAGAGCCAGCGGACCCAGGCCCTCGAGGGCTTCAAGGCCGGCCGCTACGACGTCCTGGTGGCGACCGACATCGCCGCGCGCGGGATCGACGTGGTGGCGCTCGGCCACGTGGTCAACTTCGACGTGCCCGCCGCGAGCGAGGACTACATCCACCGCGTCGGCCGCACGGGGCGGGCGGAGGCGACCGGCGAGGCGTTCACCTTCGTCGCCCCCGAGGACGAGTCGGATCTCCGCGCGATCGAGCGGGCGATCGGCAAGACCCTGCCCCGCGTGCTCCTCCCCGACTTCGACTACCGCCAGGCGCCGCCCGCGGCCCCGCCCCCGTCGCCCCCGCCCCGCTCGGCGGGGTCCGCTCCGCGCCACCCGCGCGCGGCCGACCACCGCCGCGGCCCGGGCCGAGCGCCGCAGCGCCGCGGCGGGCCCGGCGCCGAAGCCCCTGGCGCGTGGGCCGGCCGGATCCGGGACGAGACGCGCCCCGGCCCGAAGGGCGTTCGCCGCTTCGGTCCCCGCCGCCCGCGGTAGCTTCAAGGCGCCGGCCGAGATCCAACGCCCGCAGGGTCTGGTACCCTGGCCTCGTGCTCAACCCGACCCCTCCGGAGCGGCTGACCGACGCGCAGGGCCGTCCCTACTTCCTCTGGGACTGCGACCTCACGCTCGCGGAGTTCCGCGCGGGCCTCGAGAGCCCTGACCCGGACGTCCGGGCTTACCTCGTGGGGAAGCTGATGCGGCAGGCCAAGCCTGACGACGTCTTCACCTTCGTGCCCCGGAGGACGATCCGTGAGCTGTGGCCGCGTCTCGAGCGTCACCTCGGCCGGACCCGCGGGTTCTGGGTGTGGCTGCTCGACACGTGGGAGAGCCAGGGCCGTGCCTCGGAGTAGGCTCACCCCTCTGCAACGCCGGATTCTGCGGGCGCTCGCGGCGGTGAGGCCCCCCTGGACGCTGACCGGGGGCGGCGCCCTCGTCGGCTTCCACCTGGGGCACCGCGAGACCCGTGATCTCGACCTGTTCTGGAGACGGAGGAGCGAGCTGGGAGAGCTGGTGCCGGAGGTGCGCGAAGCCCTTCGCGCCGACGGTCTCGAGGCGTCCACTCTTCGAACGGCGCCGGCCTTCGCCGAGCTCCGCGTCACGGACGGCTCGGACGCCTGCATCGTCGACCTGGTCGCAGAGCCCTTCGCACCGGTGGAGCCTCCGCAGAGCGTAGAAGTGGAGGGCGCGACAGTAGCGGTCGACTCCCGTCGTGAGCTGTTGGCCAGCAAGCTCGCGACCCTGCTCGAACGCTCGGAGCTGCGCGACCTCGCCGATGTGAAGGCACTCCTCGACGCCGGGGCGAGCCTCGACCAGGGACTGAAGGACGCCCCCCTCAAGGACGCGGGCTTCTCTCCTCTGACCCTCGCCTGGGTCCTGAAGGACTACGACCCTCGACCCGCGGCGAAGGCCCTGGGGTGGCCACCTCGACGGGCGGAGGAACTCCAGGCCTTCCTGAAGGCTCTGGTCGATCGCCTGACGCGTCTGGCCACGCCCGAGTAGCTGTCCCCGTCCCCGCCGCCCGCGGTAGCTCCGGTCCTCGCCGTTCCGGGGGGCGTGCTACGCTCCGCCGCGATGTCGGAGAGCCCGTCGGCCGCGCTCGCGCCCCCCGAGAGAAGGCCCTTCTCCTGGTCCGCCTCGCGCCACGACACCTTCGCGACCTGCCGGCGCCGCTACTACTACTCCTACTACGCGTCCCAGGAGGACGAGGAGATCCGGCGGCTCAAGCGGCTCTCCGCCCTGCCCCTCTGGGCGGGCAGCCTCGTGCACGACGCGATCGAGTCGTTCCTCCGCACGAACGACGCGGTGCCCCCGCCGGAGGAGCAGGAGGCCCTCGTGCGCTCCGTGGTCCACGAGGCGATGGTCGCCGACTGGAGGGAGAGCGAGGCGGGCTCGACCCGCTTCCGCCTCTTCGAGCACGAGTACGAGATCCCGGTCGAGCCCGAGGACAAGCGCCTCGCCGTCAACACCGTGATGCGCTCCTTGCGGAACTTCTTCCGCACGGAGACCCTGCGCGAGGCGCTCGCGCGCGGCCGGGCGAGCTGGCTCGCCCTCGAGGACCTCGTGTCGTTCCAGGTCGGCGACGTCGAGGTCTTCGTGCGGATGGACCTCGCGTTCCGCGACGGCGACGGCCGGGCGGTGATCGTCGACTGGAAGACCGGCCGTGCCGAGGGACGCTTCAACGAGGTCCAGGTGTCGGGCTACGCCCTGTACGCCACGGAAAAGGGCTGGGTCCGCTCGGCGGAGGAGCTCGCCACCGAGCTCAACTACCTCGTCATCCCCAAGGCGGTGCGACGCGCGGTGAGCGCGAAGATGATCGACCACCTGCGGCGCTTCATCGCGAAGAGCGCCTCCGAGATGAGGGCGCTCCTCGTCGACCCCGCGGCGAACGTGGCCCGCCTCGAGGACTTCCCGATGATCGACCGCCCGCAGGTCTGCCGCCGCTGCAACTTCCGGCGCCTGTGCTTCCCGCGCGCCGGGACCCCGGGAGGCTAGGCCGGCGCGGGCGCCGGCGCGAGCTTCTGCAGCTCGGACCGGCGCCGCAGGAGCGCGGCGGTGATCACGAGGACCTCGAAGGCCACGAAGCCGCCGACCCACCAGTAGCCGCCGGAGCCGAAGCCGTAGCTGTGCAGCCCCGTGCCGAGGACGAAGTTGACCCCGTACCAGGCCATCAGCACGAGCAGGTAGCCGAGGAGCGAGCCCACCGCCATGCCGAAGTCCTTGATCCAGCCGGTGAAGCGGGCGTGGAGGATCGCGAGGTAGCCGAGCGTCGCGATGAGGGCCCAGGTCTCCTTCGGGTCCCAGCCCCAGAAGCGGCCCCACGAGTAGGACGCCCAGACCCCGCCGAGGAGCGTCCCCACCGCGAGGAAGAAGGTGCCCACCTGGAGCGCGCGGTAGAGGAAGAGCGAGAGGTTCTTGAAGAGGACCTTCTCGCCGGGGCGGAAGAAGTAGAGGCCGAGGTTGAGGTGGCCGATGCCCATCGCGAGGGTGAACGCGGCGTAGCCGAGCATGATCGTGAGCACGTGGACGGTGAGCCACATGTTGTCCCGCAGCACGGGCACGAGCGGCGAGATCGCGGCGTCGAAGATCGGGACGTTGTCCGCGATGAGGAGGGCGATCGTCGACACCGCCGCCGCACAGGCGGCGAAGTAGCGCACGCGGTAGATCGCCTCGAAGACGAGCGCGAAGAGCATGCCGCCCCACGCCACGAAGACGATCGTCTCGTACATGTTCGTGACCGGGGGCCGGCCCGAGATGAGGACGCGCAGCGCCATGCCGTAGGTGTTGAGGAGAAACCCGGCCACGAGGGCGAGCAGGCCCGCCGCGGTGAGCCCCCGAGAGGCGAGGGGGAAGCTCGCGAGGAGCGCGAGGAAGCCGAGGAGGTAGAGGGCCCACGCCGTGCGGAAGGGCTTGAGGCCGTTGTAGTGGACCTCCATCCGCAGGTCGCGTGCGGGGGGGTACACCGACGGCGCGAGCTCGGCGAGGCGCGAGCCGAGGGCGGAGGCCGCGGTCGCCACCCCGGGCCGGTCGCCCGCCTGGTAGGCGGTGACGAGCGAGCTCGTGAGCGCGCGCACCCGCTGGACCTGGGGCAGCGTCACCGCCTGGGGCGTGGCGAGGTCGGCGATCGAGGACCAGGCGGCCTTCGGGTCGTCCGGGTGGGGCACGAGGTGGAGCGCCTCGCCCGACATCACGCCCTGGTAGGTGAGCAGCGTGTCGTACAGATCGAGCACCTCCCGGTCGACCGGGTCGAGCTCCTCGTCCCGGCCGAGCTTGGCGCGGACCCGCTCGACCGCCGCCTGCAGGCCCGGGTGCCCGGCCAGCTCCCGGAAGCTGTAGCGGTCGCGGTCGTGGGGCAGGTCCGCCGCGTCGCGCAGCCCGGCGTGGGTGACCTTGACGATCTTCTCCTGGCTCCACCGCTCGGGGGCGGCGAGGGACGAGAGCACCCACTCCGTGGGCTCGAGCCCCCCGACCGAGTCGAGCCCGAACGCGCGGGCGCCCTGCACGCGCTTGGCCAGCTCGCGGGCGAAGGTGTCGAGCGGCTTCGTCCGCCCGCCCTCCTGGATCGCGATCCGCCGCAGGGGCTCGAGCTCGGGCCCCCCCGCGAGGAGGGGCGCGCTAAGCGCCAGCAGAGACAGGGTCAGCAGGCTTCGCTTCATGGCTCTCCCGTGCGCGGTGCGCCGCGAGGGCGGCCGCGGCCTGGCGCTTCGCGAGCCAGGGCTTGACGTAGAACATCCACAGCACGCCGATCCCGATGAGGGTGGTGCCGAGGTAGACGATGGGCAGCCCCGGGGCGCGGGCCACCGAGAAGATCGACATCATCGGGCGCCCCTCGACGAAGGAGGACTGGAAGAAGATGTAGCCCCGGTGGTGCAGCGGGTGGTTCATCGAGATGAGGGTCTCGAACGTCCCTCTCTCCGGGTCCTCCACGCGCACCGTGCTCTCGAAGGTCGAGGCCATGCGCGAGCCGGGGTAGGGCTCGTTGTTGAACCGCAGGAGGGTGACCTTGAACGGCAGGGCCGCCTCGGGCGAGCGGTAGGCGAGGCTCGCCGCCTGGCCGGCGTAGGAGACGCCGACCCGTTCGCCCCAGAGCACCCACTCGGGCTCGCTCCTGCCCTTCTCTCCCTCGAGGCGCAGGCGCACCGCGCTCTGACGGCGCTCCTCCTTGGCCGGGGGCGCCTGCGGCGCGACCGTCCGCACGCGCCGCGCCCGGGGAAGCACGCGGTCGACGCTCACCCCCAGGCCCGGCCAGCCGGTCGGCACGGGCGCGCCCGGCTCCACCGTGCCCTTCTGCACGACGCCCGCGGCGTCGGTCGCGGCGAAGAGGAGCCTCCCGTCGGGCGTGGAGACGAAAGAGAGGTGGTTCGGCCCTTCGCCGTGGGAGAGGAGTTCCCCCGCCTGCTCCTCGCTGCGCGCGGCGTGGAAGCCGAAGGAGACCATGCCGAGGTCGACGTGGCTGCGCTGCGCGTCGCCGGCGACGAGCCACTGCTCCTGCGTCGCCATCGGCGCCTCGAGGCGGAAGTGGAGCGCCGGGGGCCCGTCGCCCGGCTCGAACGACTCCGTCACCGCGACGTGCGGGTGGTAGTCCTCGGCCACGAGCACGAGGTCGCTCCCGGGCACCGGGAAGCGCTTCTCGCGCCCCGGGCCGGGCGGGCGCTTCTCGAAGACGACGGGGATCGTCGCCTGCGCCCCCTGCCCGGGCACGGACACCAGGAGCGCCTTCTCGAGGAGCGCGACGCGGTCGGAGGTCTCGCCCTCGTAGAGGGCCATGTTCGAGTCGAGCCCGCGGTAGAGCGAGACGACCGAGCCCACGAGGAGGAGCAGGATGCCGACGTGGGCGGTGAGGAAGCCGATGTGGTGCCTGGTCCAGGGGTAGCGGCTCACCATCACCGCGAACACGTTGACGGCGAGCAGGCCGAGGATGAAGGCGAACCAGGGCGTCTGGTAGATGTCACGCTGGGCGGCGGGCGTCCCGTGCTCCATCTCGTAGAAGGTGGCCCAGCCGCACACCGCGGCGAGCGTCACCATCGTCACCACGGCGAGGCGGAGAGAGGAGAGAAAGGCCAGCGCGCGCCCGCCGAAGCTCTTGTCGTGCATGGGATTCCCGTCGAGAAGGACCGACCGTCCATTCTAGGCAGGTCGTCGAACGGGTGTCAATGAAAGCACCAAGGCTGCCAAAAGCACCGCGGCCGCTCGTGTGTCCCCGTGGCCCGCCGCTTCCTGCCTGCACGGCAGCGTTGACCCCTCGCCCGCGCATCTCTAGAATCGACGCCAACTTCCGCCCGATACCGGGCGCGAAGCACGGCGAGGTGGGCATGGCATCCCTGCGACTCGTGCCGGTCTCCGGTCCCGCGATCGACATCGTCAAGGAGCCGAGCATGGTCGGGAGAGACCCGAGCTGCGAGGTCGTCGTCACCGACGGCTCGGTCTCGCGGCGTCACGCGCGGCTCGAGCAGCGCGCGGGCGTGTGGTGGGTCGTCGACCAGGGCAGCGCGAACGGCACCTACGTCAACAGCCTGAAGGTCGCCGAGCAGCCCCTCAAGGACCGCCAGGAGCTGCGCTTCGGGGCGATGGCGTTCCGCGTGGACCTGCGCGAGGACCCCGAGGCCACGGTCGCCCAGCCCATCCTCTCCCCCGACGACTCGGCCACGGTGATGGCCGCGCCGTCTCCGCCCCCGCTGCCGCCCACGCCGGCCGCCGGGACGCCGACCCCGCGTCCGGCCGCGCCTCCGGTCGTCCCGCCGCCCCTGCCGCCGGCCGCTTCCGCCCCGCCCGCCCCCCCGAGCGCCGCCGCCGCCAAGGACCGCTTCCGCCCGGCGGGCGGGCCCGCCGCGCCCGTCCCCCAGATGCCGGCCGGCGCGCCGCCCGCGAAGAAGGGCAAGGGGCCGATCTTCTGGATCCTGACCGGCTGCTGCGGCTGCCTGCTCCTCGTGGCGCTGCTCGCCGGCGTCATCGGCGGCGGCGTCTACATGGCCACGAAGGGCGCGGCCGACGCGGGACACGCGTGGCTCGGCGAGGTCCGCCAGGGCCGGATGGAGCAGGCCGCCGAGGGGATGACCGACGCCTTCCGCTCGCGGCTCACGGAGGACGAGACGCAGGCCGTCCTCCAGGCGATCGCCCAGTCGAAGGACGCGACCTTCCTCCAGCGCTCGGTCGACAACGACCGCGCGACGCTCACCGGCGTCATCACCGGGGGGCCCGCGCCCCAGCCGGTCGTGCTCAAGCTGGTCAAGGAGGGCGAGGGCTGGAAGGTCGACGACGTCACGCTCGGCGTCGAGTGACCCCCTACCCCGAGCCGGTCGAGGTCCGCCACGAGCGCGCGGCGCGCCGCGTGGTCGTGACCTGGGACGACGGCCATGTGTCCGTCTTCCCCCTCGACTACCTGCGCTCGTGGTGCCCCTGCGCCTCCTGCCAGGGCCACGCCCCGACCGCGAAGTACCTCTCCCTCGAAGGCCAGGAGCTCGTCCACGTGGACGGCGTCGGCAACTACGCGATCGGTCTCACGTGGCAGGACGGCCACTCGACCGGCATCTACAGCTACCGACTGCTGCGCGGGCTGTGCCCCTGCGAGGCCTGCGGCGGCGAGAAGCGGTAGTAGGCCCCAGACGGGTCGCCGACCCGAAGCAGTGCCTGGTCGCGGGCCCACCGGGCGGACGAGGCCCGTCTCGACCCAGTCGCGGACGTAGAGGCGCGTCTCCGGTCGGACGGGCTGGTTGGCCGGGCCCTTCAGCTGGTCGATCCACCACGCGCCGCGGGCCCGGTTGAAGCGCAGGCCGAGCGTCGCGCGCTCGGGCTCGAGAACGCGGTAGACGGCGTACTGGCCCCGCTGCACGCGGCCCCAGTACGAGCCGACGCAGCTCTGCATCTCGCGGCCCTCCTTCCGCAGTTCGGCCGAGGTGCGAAGCGGGACGAAGCCGGGGGGCGGCGGGGGCGGGTCGGGGACGAGCGCTCGGGGCGGCTCGGGGGGCGGCGGGGGGTCGGCGAGCGGAAGGGGAGGCGCGAGGGTGAACCGCGGGGGGCGCGCGGCCGCCTCGCGGGCCAGTGCGGCCTCCCGTCGCGCCGTCTCGCGGAGGTTCCTCTGCGGGCGCGCCTCGATCTCCTGGCGGAGGCGCTCGTGGAGTGTCTCGAGGGCCGCGGCGGTGGGGACGACGCCGATCTCGGCGACCCGGCCGAGCGACTCCGCCATGTCGACCGTGTCGCGGAGCCGGAAGAAGACCTGTCCCTCCTCGTCCTCCTCCGCGGCCTCGCGGAGGAGCTGAGGCCCGACGTGCGGCCAGAGCTTGCGGCGCACCGCGATCGGGACGAGGCCGGAGCCGAAGCGCGGGAGGTGCCGCAGGGCCTGCGCCGCGTGGGGCGCGAGGCGAAGGTCACGGAGCAGGCGGAGCGACTCGAGGTTGACCCGGCCCGGGGGGACCTTGCCGAGGAGGCGGACCATCGACTCGGTGGCCGGGAAGTCGAGCGCGGCGAGGATCGCGCGGCGCGGCCTGCGGGCGACCTCCCGGAGGAAAGCGGCGCGCTCCTCGGCGGGGAGGCTCGCGCGGTAGCGGCCGTCGAGGCGCGCCGTGTTCGCGACGAGGGCGGCGAGCGGGAGGTGGGACTCGGCGAGCTCCAGGCACTCGGGGCCGGCGAGGGCGAACCCGAGGAGCGGCCACGCCTCCCGCCCGTCGACACCGCGGCACGCCGCGATCGCGCGCTCGAGGACGGCCGGGTCGAGGGCGTCCGGGGCGGGGGCCGGCCACCAGAAGGCGCCGGCCGAGGCGTCGGTGCCGATGCCGAGGCGCAGCGCGCCCGCGAGCGCGACGAGCTTCGGGGCGACCGCGCCGAAGTCGGCGTCCGGCAGGAGCGAGACGTGCAGGAGGGGGATCGCGTACGGCGAGGCCTCGCCGTCACGGCTCGCGACGCGGAGGTGGCCGCCGGCGAAGGAGAAGACGCGGGCCCAGGGCCCGCGGCGGCCCGGCTCGGGCGAGAGCCACTCCTGGCGGTGAAGTGCCGTGCGCAGCGTCTCGGCGGCGGGAGCGCGGGAGCGGGAGAGACGGGCGAGGAGGAGGTCCATCTTCGAGGGATGACGGCGGCGGGTGTGGTCCCCTGACGAGCGAGGATTCTCCTCCCGGGCCACGCCGCGGGAGGTCCGCCTGCGGGTGCT
>CAZLRF010000065.1:0-24217 GCA_964561785.1 uncultured Acidobacteriota bacterium
TTCGACCACCAAGGCACCCTCGCTCCCGCAGCCGCCCTCGCCACCCTCGCTCCCCACCCCACCCTCCCTGCCCGCTCCACCGTCGCCGCCCACCCCATCGAAGCCGGAGACGGGGGGCGACACCCGGGGCGAGAAGGGGCAGAAGGCGGAGAAGGGCGAGGAAGAGGCGAAGAAGGGAGCCAAGACCGAGGAGGTCGAGAAGGGGGGGAAGGGAGAGAGCGACACGCAGGAGGGCGCGGAGCGCTCCAAAGGCGCCGGGGACGCGCAGAAGGGCGACGCGTCGAGCGGGGGCGCCCGGAGCGGGGGCGGCGCAAAGACGCCGGAGGAGCGGCGCGAGGCCCTCGACGGGCAGCTCCAGACCTCGATGGCCGAGTTCGACGGGATGCTCGTGAAGGAGCAGCAGGCGCTCGAGGCGAAGCAGCGGGCGAACCCCCTGCCCGATCGCAGCGGGGAGAGCGCGGGCGGCGCGGGCGGGGCGCCCGGCGGCGAGGGCGGCCAGGGCGGGGGATCGGGCGGCGGAGCCAAGGACGACCGCACGCCCGCGGAGCGGCGCGCCGACGCCGAGGCGGAGGCCGCGGAGAAGCAGGCGAAGGCGGAGGCGGCATCGAAGCAGGGGGGCGGCGCTCCGCCGGCCGACACCGCGACGGGCGGGTCGCCCGACGCCGGCCGTCTCGAGGGAGGAGCCCCGGTCACCGCGCCCGTCGAGGGCGGTCCGGCCGGGCCGGGGAGCGACGACTCGGCGGTCCCGAAGGACGTGGGCGACGGGAAGGACGACGACGTGGTGGCGCGCCAGCTGCGCGAGGCGGCGATGAAGGAGAAGGATCCGGCGATCCGCGAGAAGCTGTGGGACGAGTACCGCGAGTACAAGAAGAGCGCTGGGAAGGGCGGGAGCTGAGGTGACGCGATGACGATGCCAGCACGGCCGGCCCTCCTCCTCGCCGTCGTGGCGCTCGCCACCGCCGCCCCGGCGCTCCCCGACGACGACGCGCTCGTCCTCGCGAAGGGGGAGATCCCCGAGGAGCGGCTCGTCGACGTCGCGATCGACCTGTTCTCGCCCGGGGTGAGCGAGGGGGACCCCTCGCCGCTCCTCAAGAAGGGCATCCGCGCCGCCGTCCGCAAGTCGGAGGCCCGCTACCTTCCGATCCACCTGCGCGACACGCTGCAGTCGACGGGCCAGTGGGGCCTCGTCCGCGTGGTCCCCGGGGGGGCGGAGTGGGCGCACCTGCTCGTCACCGGCCGCATCGAGAAGTCGAACGGGAAGGACCTCGAGGTGGAGGTCACGGCGCGCGACGCCGCGGGCCGGGTCTGGCTCGAGCGCCAGTACAAGCAGCGGGCGGACACGTCCGCCTACGCGAAGGACCGTCCCCTCGACGGGCGCGACCCCTTCCAGTCGCTCTACAACCGCGTGGCGAACGACCTCGTCCGCGCCCGCGACAAGCGCAAGCCGAAGGAGCTCGAGGAGGTCCGCGAGGTGGCTCGGCTGCGCTTCGCGGCGGGCATGGCGCCCGACCCGTTCGCCGCGTACCTGTCGACCGACGGGAAGGGCCGCCACCGCGTCGAGCGGCTGCCCGCCCCCGACGATCCCGTGATGGCCCGCGTCGAGGCCATCCGCGACCGCGACCAGATGCTCGCCGACACCCTCAACGAGTACTACTCGGACTTCTACGCGCGGATGGACAAGCCGTACGACGACTGGCGCGCGTACAGCTACACCGAGCAAGCCGCCCTCGACTCGATCAACCGCGCGTCGCTCCTCAAGAAGATCCTCGGGGGGATCGCGGTCCTCGGGGGGATCCTCATGGACCCCCGGGACGACCCCGCGGGGGTCAAGGACGTGCTGATCCTCGGGGGGATCGCCGCCGTCCAGTCCGGCTTCGAGGACGGCAAGGAGAGCGGGATCCACAAGGCCGCCCTCACGGAGCTCGCCGACTCGTTCGAGGGGGAGGTCACGCCCCTCGTGCTCGACGTGGACGGCAAGGTGGTGCAGCTCACCGGGTCGGCGGAGGCGCAGTTCGCGCAGTGGCGGCGGCTGCTCAAGGAGATCGTGGACACCGACGCCCCCCTTCCCGCGGACATCAACGTCGTCTCGACGGGCCCGGCGGAGAGCGTTCTCCCCTGAGGGTGGCCGCGTCCCGATGAGCGCTCCCGAGCCCGGGCTCGAGATCCTGCCGGGCCTCGTCCTCGTCCGCCGCCTCGGCCAGGGCGGCATGGGCGAAGCGTGGCTCGCCCGTGACGCCGAGCGGGGCGAGGAGGTGGTGGCGAAGGTGGTGGCCGCGGATGCCCCGCCCGAGCGCGTCGCTCTGCTGCGGCGCGAGGCCCGCCTCGTGCGCAAGCTCCGCCACCCGCGCATCGTGCCCGTCTACGGCTTCCGGTCCGGCGAGCGCGCCAGCGCCGTGACCCTGCGCCACATGAAGGGGGGGGACGCGTCGCGCCTGCGCGGGGCGACGCCCCTCGAGGTCGTGCGCCTCGGCCGGGACGTGGCGGAGGCGCTCGAGTACCTGCACGGCCTGGGGGTCGTGCACCGCGACGTGAAGGCCTCGAACGTGCTCCTCGACGAGCAGGGCCGGGCCCACCTCGCCGACTTCGGCATCGCCGCCGTGCTCTCGGGCGAAGACGAGGAGGGCGTCGTCGTTCGGGGTGGCGGGTCCCGCGCCAGCATGAGCCCCCAGCAGAGGGCGGGCGCGCCGCCGACTCCGGCCGACGACCTCTACGCGCTGGGCGCGCTCGTCTACGAGCTGCTGTCCGGCCGGCCCCCCTGGCCGCCCGAGGCGACCGACGACGAGGTCCTGGCCCGCGACCCCGCCCCCGTGGCATCGCCGTTCCCGCTGCCGGAGCCGCTGCGGGCGCTGGTCGGCGCCCTGCTCGCCCGGTCCCCGGAGCGCCGGCCGGTTTCGGCCGGTGCGGTGAAGGAGGCGCTCGACGCGATCGCCGCCCAGCTCGACCGCGCTCCGCACGCTGCTCCTGCGCCTCCCGCCCGTCTGGAGCCTCCCCCGCGGGCGGAGGAGGGCCGGGTCGCGCCGTCGCCCTTCGCCGGGCGCGTCGCCCGGGCCCGCTCGCGTCCCCGCGGGGGCCTCTCTCCCGCGCAGGCGACCCTCCTCGCCGGCCTGGGGGTCGCGGCGGTGGTGGCGGTGGTGTGGCTGCCGCGGCTCGCGCCGACCCCGGGGCCCGTGCCGAGCCCGTCCGTGGAAGCGACGCCCACGGCCTCGGCGGCGCCCGAACCCACCGTCGCCCCTCCCGCCGAGCCGGCACCCCCGGAAGCCTCGCCGGTCGCGGCCAGCCCGCCTGCCGCTCCGACTCCGGCCAGCCCGGCGCGATCCGAGGCACGGGTGCCTCCTGCGCGCTTTCCGCCCGAGCCCGCAGTCGCCGTCGATCCCACGCCCGCCCCCACCCCCGACCGTCAGGCCGAATCGCGCGCCCTCGCCAGCCACCGCGAGAAGGGCCGCGCGCTCGAGGAGAAGGAGGACTGGCGCGGCGCCCTCGCCGAGTACGAGGCCGCCCTCGCGATCGACCCGTTCGTGGCCTTCGCGACCGAGGGCCGAGCGCGCGCGTCGTCGCGCGCCGCCCTCGCCGAGGCCCTCGCCTTCCACGTCTCCCACCCGCAGCGCCTCTCGACCGACGCGGTCGCCCGCGAGGTGGAGGCGCTCCTCGACCGGGCGAACGACGTGGAGGCGCCGGGGCCGCGCCACCGGGCCCAGGTCGCCGCCCTCGAGAAGGCGCTCGCCGAGGCCCGGATCACGATCCCCGTCGTCCTCGAATCGGACGGGCTCACCGAGCTGCGCCTCAGCCGCGTGGGTCGCCTCGGCGCGCTCACCCGGCGCACCGTGGAGCTGCGGCCGGGGACGTACACTGTCGTCGGGTCGCGCCGCGGCTACCGCGACGTGCGCCGGCAGTTCACGGTCGAGCCCGGCCAGCCGGCCCCGGTGGTGAGCGTGCGGTGCGAGGAGGCGATCTGAGCGTCCTGAGCGTCGAGGAGGGCGGGCGCATCCGCGAGCTCTCGGCGGGCGAGTTCCCGGTCCCGCTCGGCGGGCCCGGCTCCGTCGTCCCCGTCCCCGCGAGCGCCGGACCCCTCGCCTGGCTCGGCCTCGCCGAGGGCGAGGTCTTCGTGCAGCCCGCGCCGGGGGGAGCGGTCCGGTGCAACGGAGCGCCGCTCCAGGCGTCGCACTGGCTGCGCGACGGGGACGCGCTGCGTCTCGGCCCGACCCGGGTGGAGGTCCGCGCGAAGGGCGACGGCCTGAGGCTGGTCGTCGAGGCGCTCTCCGACGCGAACCCCACCGAGCCGCCCGTCGTCCTGGTGCCGCCCCCGCGCGGCGAGCGGCCGGCGGCGGACGCCGGTCCCGGTCCGGTCATCACCCCGATCGGCTACACGCCGGGGGCCGCACGAGTCGCGTCGCGGTCCCGACGGGCGATCCCGCTCGGCCGGCTGGCCCTCGCGGCCCTGCTCGTCTCGGCCGTCGCGGGGGCGGCGCTTCTCTCGCGCCTCGCCTCGGTGTCCGTCGTCGTCGAGCCCCCGCCGGACACGCTCGCGCTGCGGGGGCGATGGCCCGTCCTGCGGCTGGGGGGCCGCTTCCTGGCGCTGCCCGGAGAGCACGCGCTCGTCGCGGAGAAGGGGGGCTACCGCCGGCTCGAGGCGGGCGTCCGTGTGACGGGGGAGCCGGGCCAGGTCGTGAGGCTCGCCCTCGTGCCGCTGCCCGGCCGGCTCGCGGTCGACACCGGCGGCGTGGCCGGCGCCGAGGTCGCGGTCGACGGCGCCGTCCGGGGGACGACGCCGCTCGCCGCGTTCGAGGTGGAGGCGGGGGAGCGCGAGCTGCGCGTGCGGGCTGCCGGCTACGAGGAGCACCGCGCGAAGGTGGCGGTTCTCGGCCGCGGCGTCCTGCAGCGCGTCGACGTGGCCCTCGCCGCCCTCCCGGCCCCCGCGGTGAGGACCGCGCCGGCCCTGCCCCCGCCCCCGGCCGTGCTCGCCCTGACGAGCGACCCCGCGGGCGCCCGTGTCAGCGTGGACGGCGCCTTTGTCGGCGAGACGCCGCTCGAGGTCCGCCTCGACCCGGGTCGGGAGCACGCGGTGCGCCTCGTCAAGCCCGGCCACGATCCCGCCGAGATCGCGGTGACCCTTCGCGCGGGCGCGCGGCAGGAGCAGTCGGTCCGCCTCGCGCCGCAGCTCGGCGAGGTGCGCATCGCCGCCCGCCCGCCCGACGCCGAGCTGCTCGTGGACGGCGAGCCGCGGGGCCGCGCCGAGCAGACCCTGCGCCTCGTCGCGGTGCCGCACGAGATCGAGGTCCGCCGCGAGGGCTACGAGCCGGCGAAGCAGGTCGTGACCCCGCGGCCCGGATTCCCCCAGACCGTGAGCCTCGTCCTCAAGAGCCTCGCGCAGGTCCGCGAGGAGAGGACGCCGCGCGTCCTGCGCTCGCCGGAGGGACACGAGCTGCGGCTCGTGGAGGGGGGCACGTTCAAGCTCGGGGCGTCGCGGCGCGAGCCGGGCCGCCGCGCCAACGAGCCGCTTCGCGACGTCGTCCTCGTCCGGCCGTTCTACGTGGCGACGCGGGAGGTCTCGAACCTGCAGTTCCGCCGCTTCGAGCCCGGGCACTCGTCCGGGCGGGCGGGCACGGAGAGCCTGGACCTCGACGGCCACCCGGTCGTGCGCGTGAGCTGGCAGCAGGCCGCGGCCTACTGCAACTGGCTGAGCGCGCGCGAGGGGCTGTCGCCCGCCTACGTCGAGCGGGACGGGCGGCTCGCCGCGGCCGTGCCCGCGACGACCGGCTACCGACTGCCGACCGAGGCCGAGTGGGAGCGCGTCGCGCGCTACCCCGACGGGCGCACCGCGCTCAAGTACCCCTGGGGCCAGGCCCTGCCCGTCCCCCCCGGGGCCGGCAACTACGCGGACGAGCGGGCCCGCGGCCTCGTCTCGCGGGTGCTCGACGGATACGACGACGGCCACGCCGCCACCGCCCCCGTGGCGGCCTTCGCCGCGAACGCCCTCGGCCTGCTGAACCTCGGCGGCAACGTCGCGGAGTGGACCCACGACCTCTACTCGATCACGCCCTCGGTCGAGGGGCAGCCCGCGCGCGACCCGGCCGGCCCCGCGCAGGGCGAGTACCATGTCATCCGGGGCGCGTCGTGGATGCACGCGACGGTCACGGAGCTGCGGCTGAGCTATCGCGACTACGGGAAGGACCCGCGCCCGGACGTGGGCTTCCGCGTGGCCCGCTACGCCGAGTGAAGGAAGGTGGACCGATGAGCACTCTCGTTCGTGCGCTCCTGCTCGGCCTCGCGGTCGCGGCGGCCGCGGGCGCGGCCGGCGACCCGGCGGCGGCCCAGCCCCCGCCGCCGCCCGCGTCGCCGGCGGCCCCGCCGCCCGCGGACGACATCGAGGACTTCGTCCCCTCCGAGAAGGTGAGCGCCGACGAGGCGGTCTCCTTCCCGGTGGACATCTGAGCCGCGGGGGCCGCGTGCGCCGGTTCCACGTCGACGACCTCGTCTACCAGGTGGCGACGCTCGTGCTCTCCTTCCTCATCGTGCACGTGCCGTACACCCTCGTGGTCCGCCCGAACGCCCAGGCCGTCCTCGCCGAGCAGGCCCGGCAGATGCGGGCGAACCCGGAGTACGTGCAGGAGCGCTCGTGGTGGGTGGTGATGAAGGACTACGAGCAGGAGGCGGAGCTCGTCCTGTGCCTGTGGGCGCTGTTCATCATGGGCGCCAAGTGGAGGCGCAGCTCGCGCGAGCGGGCGCTCCTCGACGCCGACCTCGTCCCCGTCGCCCCCGGGGCGCGCATCCTGCCCGAGGACGCCCGCGAGTACGCGCGGCAGATCCAGGCCCTCCCCGACGAGGAGCGCCGGTTCCTGCTCCCCCGCGCCGCGCTCGCCGTGCTCAACCGCTTTCGCTCAACGCGGAGCATCCAGGACGCCTCCGCCACCGCGCGCGAGGTGTGCGCGGCGGAGTCGGACCGCCTCGACTCCGAGCTCGCGATGATCCGCTACATCGCCTGGGCCATCCCGTCGATCGGGTTCATCGGCACCGTGCGCGGCATCGGCGACGCCCTCACCCAGGCCCACCGCGCGGTGCAGGGCGACATCTCGGGCGTCACCGAGTCGCTCGGCACCGCCTTCAACTCGACCTTCATCGCCCTCCTCCTCAGCCTGCTGCTGATGTTCGTGCTGCACCAGCTCCAGCTGAAGCAGGAGCGCCAGGTGCTCGACACCGAGGGCTACCTGGACGAGCGCCTGCTCTCGAACCTGCAGGCCTGAGGCGCCGCCTTGTCCCGCACCCTCGCCCTCGACGTGAGCGACGCCGGCCTCGTCGGCCTCGGCGACGACGGGGCGGTCCTCGGCCCGGCCCCGGGGGTCGTCCTCGTCGAGGGCGGCCGCTTCGTCTGCGGGGAGCAGGCGCGCCGGCGCTCCCGTCTCGTCCCGCGGCTCGTCTCGACCGACGCGTGGACGCGGCTCGGCCCGGAGCCGCTCGGGCCGCCGTTCCCCGAGGGCCTGTCCCGCGCCGACCTCGTCCACGCCCAGCTCGAGTCGCTGTGGAAGGACGTCAGGCGAACCACGGGCGAGGTCGTCCTCGCCGCGCCGGGCGTCCACGACGAGGCGGCGCTCGGTCGGCTCGTCGGGATCGCGCAGGCGCTCGCGATGCCCGTGACCGGCCTGGTCGACGCGGCGGTCGCCGCCGCCGCGGCCGGGTTCCCGGGCGAGCGCCTCTTCCACGTGGACCTCGGCCTGCGCCACGCGGCGGTCACCGAGGTCCTCGCCGGCCGGGAGCTCGTGCGCGAGCGGGTGGCGCGGATCGAGCGGTGGGGGCTCGACGAGGTCGAGGACGCGCAGGTGCGCGGCGCGGCGTCGGCGTTCGTCCGCGTGGCGCGGTTCGACCCGCTGCACGACGCGGCGAGCGAGCAGGCCCTCTTCGACCGCCTGCCCGGCTGGCTCGCCGCCCTCGAGAAGGAGGGCCGGGCCGCGGTCTCTCTCCCCGCGGGCGATCGCGAGGTCGCGATCGAGCTCGGCCGCGAGGAGGCCGAGGGCTGGACGGCGGCCCACGCCTCCGAGCTCGCCCAGCAGGTGAGCCTCATGAAGCGCGCGGGCGAGCCCGCCACCGCCCTCGTCTCCGCCCACGCCGCCCGAATCCCCGGACTCGTGGAGCGGCTCGCCGCGATCCGGGGCGTCGAGGTCGCCCTGCTGCCCGTGCAGGCGGCTGCGGCGGGAGCCCTGCGCGAGCGGGCGTCGATCCGCTCGGGCCCGGGGAGGCTGCGCTTCCTCACGCGGCTGCCCCGCCCGGAGGCGCCTTCGGGCACGGTGGGCGAGGAGGCCGTGCTCGTGTCGCCGCGCCGGCCGCCGGCGCCCCCGCCGCGGGGCGGCCGCCGGCCGACCCACGTCCTCCTCGGCCACGAGGCGCGGGCGATCACCGCCGAGCCGCTCGTCCTCGGGACCGCGCCCCCCGAGGGCTCGCGGGCGCTGCGCCTGTCGGGCGAGACCGCCGGCATCTCCCGCGCGCACTGCCGGGTGCTCGAGGACGGGGGCGTCGTCGTGCTCGAGGACCTCAGCACGTGGGGCACGTTCGTGAACGGCGAGCGGGTGAGCGGGCGGGCCGTGGTCGAGGCGGGCGACCGCATCCGCCTCGGCAGCCCCGGGATCGAGCTGCTGCTCGTCGCGGCGGCGGAGGGCTAGGCGGTGGCCCGGCGGCGTCCGACCAGCGTCTTCGGGCTGTCCTTCCTCGACTGCATCACCTGCGGCTTCGGCGCGCTCATCCTGTTCCACATGATCGTCGCCTCGCGCACGGGGCGGCTCTTCGAGAAGACCACCGCGACGCTGCAGGCCGAGGTGGACCGGCGGGAGCGGGAGGTTCTCGAGGGCAAGGAGCGCCTCGTCGTTCTGCGCAACTCCTTGCGCGAGATCGACGAGAAGCGGGCCGCGGCCCAGGGCCTCTCGACCCGGATCCTCGAGACGCTCCGGCAGATCCAGGAGGAGCTCGCGATCTACGACGCGAAGACCGTGGCGCAGCGCGAGCACGTGAGCAGGCTCAAGGCCGACCTCAAGTCGCTCGAGGAGGGGACGAAGCGCCTGTCCGGGGGGACGCCGAGCCAGGAGGTGCCCGGCGCCAACGTCCGCAAGTTCGTCGGCGACGGCGACCGGCAGTACCTCACCGGCCTCAAGGTCGGGGGGCGCCGCGTCTTCGTCCTCGTGGACGCCTCGGCCAGCATGCTGGCCGAGGACATCGTGAACGCGGTGCGCCGGCGCCACCTCCCGCCCGAGAGGCGCCTGCGGGCCCGCAAGTGGCGCCACGCGGTCAAGGCCGCCGACTGGCTGGCCGCGCAGCTGCCCCGCGAGTCGCAGTACCAGGTCTACCTGTTCAACACGAAGGCGTGGCCGGCGCTCGACGGGACCGCCGGGGCGTGGCTCCCCGCGAGGGACGGCCCGCAGCTCGACCGCGCGGTGGCCGCGGTGGGGCGCACCGCGCCCGACGGGGGCACGAGCCTGCACCACGCCTTCGCGGCCGCGGCGGCGATGAGCCCGCCCCCCGACAACATCATCCTCCTCACCGACGGCCTGCCCACCCAGGGGGCGACGCCGCCCGGCCGGCGGACGGTCAGCGGCCGCGAGCGCCTGCGCCACTTCGACCGCGCGCTCGACGAGCTGCCGCGCGGCGTGCCGGTGAACGTGATCCTGTTCCCGATGGAGGGGGACCCCATGGCCTCGGCCGCGTTCTGGAAGCTGGCCATGGCGAGCCGGGGGTCGCTCATCACCCCCTCGAGCAGCTGGCCGTGAAGCGCCGGGAGCGGCGGGCCCTCGAGGTGTTCAGCCTCTCCTTCCTCGACGTGGTGTGCTGCGGCTTCGGGGCGATCATCCTGCTCTTCGTCCTCAACAAGATGGGCGAGCCGGCGGCCCTCGAGCAGGCGCAGCGCGACCTCTCGGGCCTGCTCGCGAGGCTCGAGGAGGAGCTCGCCGTCATCCGGGGAGAGACGACCGTGCTGAGCCGCGACCTGCGGGGCCGGGAGCAGCAGCTCTCGGAGGAGACCCTGAAGGTGGCCCGCCTGCAGGGGGACCTTTCGAGGGTCCAGGGGCAGTTCGCGGCGAGCCGGGAGCTCTCGCAGGTCCAGGACATCGTCGCCGGGAGGCTCCTCGCTGCCCAGCAGGAGCTCTC
Organism: uncultured Acidobacteriota bacterium; assembly: GCA_964561785.1. Lineage (GTDB taxonomy): Bacteria > Acidobacteriota > Vicinamibacteria > Fen-336 > Fen-336 > DATBSL01. The sequence goes on from CAZLRF010000065.1 coordinate 10,123, forward strand.
CGAGGAGATGAAGCGCCTCCAGGCGCAGCAGCAGCAGGCCTACCGCCGGCCGGTCGACGCGCCGGTCGGCGGCATCCCGGTGGACAGCGAGTACATCGTGTTCGTGATCGACACGTCGGGGAGCATGCAGCGCTTCGCGTGGCCCGCGCTGCGGCGCAAGATGGACGAGGTCCTCGACGCCCACCCGAGGGTGAGGGGCCTGCAGATCATGAACGACATGGGCAACTACATGTTCTCCCACTACGCGGGCAAGTGGATCCCGGACACGCCGGCCCGGCGCCAGGCGATCCGGGAGCGCCTCGCGAGCTGGAACGCGTTCTCCAACTCCTCTCCGGTCGAGGGCATCGAGGCGGCCATCCGCACGTTCTGGGCCGCCGACCGCAACGTCAGCATCTACGTGATGGGGGACGAGTTCACCGGGGACTCGATCGACGCGGTGCTGGAGAAGGTCGACCGCCTCAACCGGCGCGACGCCTCCGGCCGGCGGAAGGTGCGCATCCACGCGATCGGCTTCCCGACCCTGTTCTCCCAGTCGCAGTTCCCCGAGAACACCGGGGTGCGCTTCGCCACCCTGATGCGCCTGCTGTGCGAGAGGAACGGCGGGGCGTTCGTCGGCCTCAACGACACCACGCCCTAGGCGAGGACGCCAAGGCGTCCGGCCCGGCTCAGGGGCCGGCCGGCGCGGCGAGGCCGTTGAGGACGGCCGCCACCCCCACCACGTCGCCGGTGAGGGCGAAGTCCACGGCGAGGATGTTCGGGAGCATGCCCCGCTCCCTCTGGCACTGCCGGGCCCGGGCGAGCAGGACGTCGTGCGCGTTCACGATCGCCGCGTTGGACGGCCTCGGGGTGGGCGTCGTCTCGATCCAGTGGTTGAGCAGGAAGAGCGGCGCGTCGGGCGTCCCGCGGTTGGGCCGGCACGAGAAGTCCTCCGGCCGGTGGAACGTGTACGGGGTCTCCTGGATCGTCTCGAAGGCGGGATGGTACCAGGGGACGCCGTGCGCGTCCTTCTCCGCGAAGACCACGAGGCGCTGGTCGGAGTCGACCATCTCCCGCAGGGTCGGGAAGGGCGGTCTCACCGGGCCGCGATAGACGAAGCGAAGGAGGCCGGCCTCGCGGAAGGCGGCCTCGACGTCCTGGGGCGTGACGTAGTCCTCGATGACGAACAGGAGGACCTCCCCGGGGTTCCGGACGAGGAACTCCCGCACGCCGGCCAGCATCGTCGCGAGGGGCGCCGCCCCGAGCTCGCAGAACCCGTGGCAGAGGTACGGCGCGCGGGGGCCCGTGGGGGGGCCGGTCAGGCGGTCGCGGATCCGCATCGCGGCATCGACCGCCTCCTTCCCGATCACCTTCTCGAACGTGGCCCGCGAGGCCCTCTCGTCCTCGATGTCGGTCTTCACCCGGCCGCCGATCGGCGTGCCGTAGTGCACGTCGAAGAGCAGCGCCCGGATCCCGTGGCCGAGGAGCGAGACCGAGCCCTTCTCCTGGTTCGGGAACATCCAGCCGTCGAACTCGGCGGCGGACATCGAGTTGTGGGCGCCGGCGAAGACGACCTCGTCGAGCCGGCGGTCGCACAGCGCGCGGTGGCCGTTGCACGCGTCGGTGAGCGGGGGCGGCGGGGGCACCGCCTCGGGGGTGCCCAGGAACCACACGGCGCCCGCGATGGCGCCGACGATGACGAGCCCGACCGCGAGGGCGCGGGCAAGCGACCGCGCGCTCGGCTGGTCGATCTCGTCGCGGGTCCCGGCGAGGGTGGCCTCTGTCGGGTCCGCCGCCTCCTGCCGCCGCGGGGGCACGAGGAGGAAGATCTCCCGCAGGCCCTCGAACGCCAGCATCGCCCCCGCCACGACCATGAGGGCCTGCAGCGTGGCGATCGGCCGGAAGACCGCGAGGAGCCCGACGCCGGTGAGGAGGAGCGCCCGGCCGAGCTCGCCCGGCCAGGTCCGGGCGGGGCTCCGCAGCCGGTCCCACGCTCGGCGAGCGACCCGCTCGATCTCCACGTGGCTCGCGAACGAGGACGCCGCCGAGCCGAGAACGATGCCGATCCCGGCGAGGACGAGCGCCCACAGCCGCAGCCCGCTCGCGAACGCGTCCCAGATCCCGGCCGCGAGCGGCCGCAGCTCGGCCTGCTTCATCGAGAGGGTGAGGGCGGTCCGGGCGAGGGGCGGCAGGAAGAAGAGGACGAGCGCCACCGCGGCGAGGGCGACCCCGCCGTGCAGCAGCGCCCGGCGGCGCCCGCGGGGGAGCGCGATGCCGAGGCCGAGGAGAAGGATCCCCGAGCCGATCGCGAGGAACGCGTTGCGGCGGAACCGGTGGCCGAGCTGGGCGAGGCGCAGCAGGGCGCGGGCGAGGGTTCCCGGCGGCTCGAGCGCCATTCCCCCGCGCAGGCTCTCGGGGACCCGGGCGGCGAGGGCGGGGTCGTGGGCGAGCGCGCTGCGGACGAGGACGCCGAGGTCGGGAACCGACAGGGCCACGCGCTCGGCCTGCTCGGAGAAGACGGCCGCGTGGGCGCTCTGGGCGGCCCGGCGGAAGCCGGCCCGGAAGGGCTCGGAGCTCACGACCGCGCGGGCGGTCCCCACCAGGAGCGGGCGGTAGGCCATCAGGTCGCGCCGCTGGGCGATCGCCTCGTCGGCCACCTTCTCGGCCACGAAGGCGGCCACGCGCGGGTCGCCCAGGCTCTGCGCGGCGCGCCCCCCGAACGTGCGCGCGTCGAACACCACCCGGTCGGCGTAGAGGTGGATCGTCCCCGCCGCGAGCAGGATCGCCCCCGCGAGGCGCAGCGTCGGGCACAGCCTCTCGACGAGCTCGTACCGGGGGGCGCGGGCCATGGGGCGTTTCTTCGCTGGCGGGTGGCCGGATGCTACCACGCGGGCTATGCTATCCGGGTGCCGCCCGCCCGGGCGGCCTCATGTCCATGGAGACACCATGAAGAACCGCTTCCTCCTCCTCTGCGTCGCCGCCATCGCGGCGGCCGTGCCCCTCGCCGCCGACGAGGGGATGTGGATGCCGCAGCAGATCCCCGACCTCGCCCAGAAGCTGCGGGCCATGGGCTTCGAGGGCGACCCCGCGGCGTTCGCCGACCTCGTCGGCCAGCCGATGGGCGCCATCGTGTCGCTCGGCGGCTGCTCCGCCTCGTTCGTCTCGCCGGAGGGCCTCATCGCCACCAACCACCACTGCGTGCAGGGCTCGCTCCAGTTCAACTCCACCCCGCAGCGCAACCTGCTCGTGGACGGCTTCCTCGCGAAGAGTCGCGAGGAAGAGCTCTCGAACGGGCCGGGCTCCCGGGTCTACGTCACCCAATCCGTCAAGGAGGTCACCGACGCGATCACCGGCAAGATCGACCCGAAGCTCGACGACCGCAAGCGCTACGACCTCGTCGAGCGGCGGATCAAAGAGCGGGTGGCGGCGTGCGAGGCGGGCGGGTTCCGCTGCACGGTCGGCGCCTTCTTCGGCGGCCTCAAGTACTTCGAGATCGCGCAGCTCGAGATCCAGGACGTCCGCCTCGTCTACGCGCCCCACGTGGGGATCGGCAACTTCGGGGGCGAGACCGACAACTGGCGCTGGCCGCGCCACACCGGCGACTGGTCCTTCTACCGGGCCTACGTGGGCAGGGACGGCAAGCCCGCCCCGTTCTCGAAGGACAACGTGCCCTACAAGCCCGCCCACTGGCTGCCCGTGCAGCCCCTCGGCGTGAAGGAGGGCGACCTCGTGTTCGTGGTCGGCTACCCCGGCCGGACCCAGCGCCACCAGACGTACGCCGAGGTGAAGGAGACGACCGAGTGGGCGTTCCCCCGCTTCGTGAAGGCGGCGGAGGAGCAGATCGCCATCCTCGAGGCGCTGGGGAAGACCGACCCCGAGCTCCAGATCAAGGCGGCCGGGCGCGTGCGCGGCCTCAACAACTCGCTCACCAACCGCAGGGGCCAGATCGAGGGGCTCGTGAAGGGCGGCATCCTCGCCAAGAAGAAGGCGAACGAGGAGGCGCTCGCCGCGTGGATCGCGGCCGACCCCGCGCGGCAGAAGGAGATGGGCGACGTGCTGCCCGCGCTCGCCGCGCTGCAGGCCGAGTCGGAGAAGACCCGCGAGCGCGACGCCGTGTTCCAGTCCCTCTTCTCCTCCTCCTCGATGCTGAGCGCCGCCCACTCGGCCCACCTGTTCGCGGTGGAGCGGGCGAAGAAGCAGGACGTGGACCGCGAGCCCGAGTACCAGGAGCGCAACTGGACGCGGATCCGCGAGGGCCAGGAGCGGGCGCAGCGCACGATCGACGCCCGGCTCGACAAGGCGCTCCTCGCCTGGGCGATGCCCCAGGCCGCGGCTCTGCCCGCCGACCAGCGGATCGTCGGCCTCGACAAGCTCGTGGGCCTCACCCCGGGCATGACGAAGGCCGACTCCGACAAGGCCATCGCGGCCTACCTCGAGCGGACCTTCGGCGCGACGAAGATGGCGGACAAGGACTTTCGCCTCTCCCTCCTCGGCAAGACCGCCGCCGAGATCGCGGCCACGAAGGACCCGGTGGTGGAGCTCGCCCTCGCCCTCGACCCGCTCTACCAGCAGAACCGGGAGCTCGGGAAGAAGCGGCAGGGCGCGATGGCGCGCCTGCGTCCGCGCTACATGCAGGCGCTGCTCGCCCAGTCGGGCGGCCTCGTGGCGCCCGACGCCAACTCCACCCTGCGGGTCACGTTCGGAACCGTGAAGGGCAAGCTGGCGGCGGACGGGACGGCCTGGACGCCGTTCACCTCGCTGCGGGGCATCGAGCAGAAGCACACCGGGACGGGCGAGTTCGACGCCCCGGACGCGCAGATCGAGGCGATCAAGGCCCTGCGCGCGGGCAAGACGACCCCGTTCGCGCTCGGCGCCATCGCCGACGTGCCGGTGAACTTCCTCTCGACGGTGGACACCACGGGCGGCAACTCGGGCTCGGCCACCCTCAACGGCAAGGGCGAGTTCGTGGGGCTGCTCTTCGACGGCACCTACGACACGATCGCGTCCGACTTCCTCTACGACACGGTCAACACCCGCTCGATCCACGCGGACGTGCGCTACATGCTGTGGGTGATGACGGAGGTCGACGGCGCCTCCCACCTCGTCCGCGAGATGGGGGTCCGCTAGCCTCGAAGGGAGGCCGCGTGATGCGAGCCGCGAGCGTCGCCCTCGTCCTGGCCCTCGTCGGCATGGCCCGGGCGGACACCGCACCCGCCTCGCGCGGCCTCCTGCTCGTCGTCAACAAGGGCGACCGGACCCTCGGCATCCTCGACCCCGCGGCGGGAGGGACGGTCGCCACGGTCGCGCTCAGCGGGGAGACCGGCCACGAGGTGGCGGCCTCGCCCGACGGGAGGACGGCGTACGTGCCGATCTTCGGCGACTCCGGCGTCGGACGGCCGGGGTCGGACGGGCGCACGATCGACGTGATCGACGTCGCGTCGCGCCGCCGGGTGGCCACGATCGACCTCGGGCGGCCGCAGCGTCCCCACGAGGCGGTCTTCGGCCCGGACGGGCGGCTCTACGTGACGACGGAGCTCACGGACTCGGTCACGGTGATCGATCCCCGAACGAACGCCCTCGTCGACACCCTGCCGACCGGCCAGCGCGAGTCCCACATGCTCGCGATCTCGAAGGACGGACGGACCGTCTACACGTCCAACGTGGGCGCGGGGACGGTGAGCGCGATCGACGTCGCCGGGCGCAAGGTGGCGGCGGTCGTGACGGTGGCGCGGCGCGCCCAGAGGATCGCCCTCTCGGTCGACGGCGCGCTCGCCTTCACCGCCGACCAGGACGCCCCGCGCCTCGCGGTGATCGACACGAGGACGAACCGGCTGGCCCGGGGCGCGCCTCTGCCGGCGATCGGCTTCGGGTCCGCCCCCACCCCGGACGGCCGGTGGCTGCTCGTGGCCCTGCCCGGCGCGAGCCAGGTCGCGGTGCTCGACCTCTCGTCGCTCGAGGTGGCGCGCACGATCGACGTGCCGAGGGCCCCGCAGGAGATCCTCGTCCGCCCCGACGGGAGGGTGGCGTACGTCTCGTGCGACGCGAGCGCCCAGGTGGCCGAGATCGACCTCGCGACCTGGTCCGTCGCGCGGCTGCTACCGGCGGGAAGGACGGCCGACGGCCTCGCGTGGGCCCCGCTGCCGTAGCGGGGCGTCTCGGAGGCGCGACTTCACCGAGTTTTGCCGACTCTTGACGCGCGTGACCCTCGTCCTGGGCTATCAATAGGACTGCTGGGGGACGCCGCCGCAGCGCGGCACCGCGACGGCGAAAGGAGGTTTCGGTGAGGACGCGCGTCCTGCTGCTGGCCTGCGCCGTGGCGTTCTCCATCGGCGGCGCTCCCGTTCCCGTCGCCGCCGGAGAGGGCAAGCCGGGGGAAGCCCTCGCCCCGGTCGACCTCTCCGGCCGGTGGGTCTACAACCCAAGGCTCAGCGACGACGCGCGGGAGAAGATGCGGCAGGGTCGTGAGCAGCCGGGCGGGCGCCCCGGCGGCGGCGGGCCGATGGGGCCGGGCGGCGGGGGAATGGGCGGGCCCGGAGGGGGCCGCATGGGTCCGCCGCCGGGCGCGGGAGGGGACGACGCTCGCGAGAGCATGCGGGCCGTCTTCGAGCCGGCCGAGGAGCTCACCATCGCGCAGTCCGGCACGGAGATCGTGATCGAAGAGAGATTCGCCCGGACCCGGCGGCTCCACCCCGACGGGAAGAAGTACAAGACGGACAACGGCGCGTCGGAGATCAAGACCGCCTGGAAGGAGGGCAAGCTCCGGGTCGAGACGAAGAGGACCCGCGGCGGCGGCGTCGTCGAGACCTGGGAGCTCGTGCCGGACGGCAGCCGCCTGATCGTCAACGTGAGGATCGAGCCGGGATTCGCTCCGGCGGTCGAGCTGAAGCGGATCTACGACCGCGCTCCCCAGGACGGCGCCCGGTGAGGCGCAAGGGCCTCGCCCTCGCGCTCTCTCTCCTCGCATCGTCCTCTCTCGCGTCCGAGGGTGCGCCCGCGAAAGGCGTCGAGACGGGGGACATCGACCGGTCCGTGAGCCCCTGCGCCGACATCGACGCGTTCGCGAACGGGGCGTGGCGGGCGGCGAACCCCATCCCGCCCTCGATGGCGCGCTGGAGCCGGCTCCACGCCGCGGCCGAAGCGGCGAAGGACGAGAGAGCCCTTCTGCTCGCGCAGCGCACGGGCTCGCCCCTCGCCGACCACTACGCCGCCTGCATGGACGAAGCGCGCGTCGAGGCCCTCGGCCGGGAGCCCGTGCAGCCGCTCCTCGCCGAGATCGACGGCCTCGAGGACATCGCGGGCGTGCAGAGGATCCTGGGCCGGCTGCACGACAGGGGGATTGCGGTGCCGTTCGGCGTCGAGGCGGGAAGAAGCCCGCGCGACCCCTCGCGCGTGGTGGCCCACGTCGTTCCCGGCGAGCTCGGCCTTCCCGGCCGCGAGCACGACCTGAGCCCGGAGCCGCCCTTGCGCGAGGTGCGGGAGAAGTACCGCGTCCACGTGGCCCACCTGATCGAGCTCGGGGGCGCGACGCGAGCGGCCTCGCGCCAGGCGGCCGAGGCCGTCTTCGCCATGGAGAGGCAGCTCGCGGCGGCGATGGCGGACGCCTCCGCGAGCCGGACCGCGCGCGAGACGAGCTTCGTCGAGCTCACGATCCTCGCCCCGAACGTCGACTGGCCCGGCTATTTCGATGCGGCGAAGCTGGCGCGGGCCGCCCTCGTCGTGGAGGACCCCGCGTTCCTGAGGGCGGTCGACCAGCTGTTCCTGATGCGGCCGCTCGCCTCCTGGAAGGCGTACCTGAAGTTCCACCTCCTGCGCGCCGCGGCGCCCTTCCTCGCGTCGGCGTTCGTGACGGAGGCGTTCTCCTTTGAAGGCCGGGCCCTCGGCGGGGTCCCCGAGATGAAGCCGCGCGCGACGCGCTGCGTGGAGGCGGTCGACGCCGATCTCGCCCTGACGATGGGCCGGGCCATGGGGCGGCGCGTCTCGCCGGAGGCGCAGGCCGCCGTCCAGGCGATCGCGAAGCAGGTCGTCGCCGCGGCGGAGGAGGAGATCCGCGGCCTGGCCGGCCTCGCGCCGAGGGCCAGGACAGAGGCGCTCGCGCGTCTCGCCCGGCTGAGCGTGACGGTGGGCGCGCCCGCCGGCGCGAAGGACGAGCCGGCCGTGACGATCGGCCGCGAGACCCTGTGGGCGAACGTGGTGGCGCTGCGGGAGCGGCGCGTCGCCGACGAGCGCGCCCGCATCGGCCGGCCGGCCGCGCCGGACGAGATCGTCCTCTCCGCCGACCTGCTGCGCCCCCCGGCGCAGCGCCTCGACGCGGCCGAAGCGGTGAGCTACGGCGCGATCGGCTCGCTCATCGGCGATCGTGTGGCCGGCCTCATCGAGGGCCTCCCCCTCGACGGCACGCGGCTCGCCCTGCGAGCCTACCGGGCGTCGCGGCAGGGCCGGCCCGACGCGCCGACCCTCGACGGCCTCACGCCCGAGCAGCAGTTCTTCGTGGCCTGGGCCCAGCTCCGCGGCGAGGCGGTCCGGCCCGAGGCCGCGCGGCTCGGGACCCCGGCGCCGGACCTCGCGGCCCGGCTCGCGGGCCTGCCGGAGTTCCGGAAGGCCTTCGCCTGCCCGGCCCAACCCTGACAGAATAGGCCGGCTCCCCGGAGGTCACCATGCGCCCTGCCCCGCTCCTGTGCCTGCTCCTCGCCGCCGCTCCTCTCGCCGTCGCGGCGGACACGCACCCCTTCTCGGTCCGCGACATGCTCGCGATGGACCGCATCTCGGAGCCGCGGGTCTCGCCCGACGGGACGAAGGTCGCGTTCACCGTCCGCGTGACCGACCTCGAGGCGAACCGCGGCCGGACCGACGTGTGGCTCGCGGCCACGGACGGCTCCTGGACGCGTCGCCTGACGGGCCACGAGGCCTCCGACTCGCAGGGCCGCTGGGCCCCGGACGGCAAGTCCCTCTACTTCGTGTCGACTCGCTCGGGGTCGTCGCAGGTCTTCAGGCTGTCGCTCGAGGGGGGCGAGGCCGAGGCGGTGACGCGCCTGCCCCTCGACGTGGACGCGCTCGAGGTCGCCCCCGGCGGCCGGGCGCTCCTCCTCGCGATGGCGGTGTTCCCGGGGCAGTCGCCCGAGCAGACGAAGACCGCCCTCGAGGCGCGGGAGAAGGCGAAGGCGAGCGGTCTCCTCCACGACCGCCTCTTCGTGCGTCACTGGGACACCTGGAAGGACGGCACGCGCAACCACCTCTTCGCCTACGACCTCGCGACCGGCACGGCGCGGGACCTGATGCCGGCGATGGACGCGGACTGCCCGACCAAGCCCTTCGGCGGCAGCGAGGACTACACGGTGTCCCCGGACGGGACGACCGTCGTCTTCTCGGCGCGCGACGCGGGGCGAGAGGAGGCGTGGTCGACGAACTTCGACCTGTGGACCGTCCCCCTCGACGGCTCCGCCGCTCCCCGCCGGATCACGACGAACCCCGCCTGGGACGCGCAGCCCCGCTTCTCGCCCGACGGGAAGCGCCTCGCGTACCTCGCGATGGCCCGGGCCGGCTACGAGGCCGACCGCTACCGCGTCGTCGTGCGGGACTGGGCCTCGGGCGCCGAGACGACGTTCGACCTGCGGAAAGACGACTCCCCGCGCGGCGACCGCTCGCCGGCCGAGATCGCCTGGTCCGCCGACGGCCGTGAGCTCCTCATGACCGCGGACAGCGTCGGCCAGCACCCGGTGTTCGTGATGGACGCGTCGACCGGCCGCTCGCGCGTCCTCGTCGCGGAGGGGCAGGCGGGCAGCCCGCAGACGATGGCGGGCGGCCGCGTGCTCTACACGCTCAACACGCTCCTCGGCCCGACCGAGCTTCTCTCGATCGGGCAAGGCGGCACCGACGCGCGGCGCGTCACCCACGTCAACGACGAGAAGGTGGCGAAGGCCCGCTTCGGCCGGCCCGAGCCGTTCTCCTTCGCCGGCGCGGGCGGCGAGACCGTCCACGGGTGGATCGTCCGCCCGGTGGACTTCGACCCCGCGAAGAAGTACCCGATCGCCTTTCTCATCCACGGCGGGCCGCAGGGCTCCTTCGGCAACGACTTCCACTACCGCTGGAACCCGCAGGCCTACGCGGGGGCCGGCTACGCGGCGGTGATGATCGACTTCCACGGCTCGACCGGCTACGGCCAGGCCTTCACCGACGCGATCAACGGCGACTGGGGCGGCAAGCCCTACGAGGACCTCGTGAAGGGCTTCGACTTCGTCCTCGGGAAGTACCCCTTCCTCGACGGCACGCGGGCCTGCGCCCTCGGCGCCTCCTACGGCGGCTACATGATCAACTGGATCGCCGGCCAGCCCTTCGCCGACCGCTTCCGGTGCCTCGTCAGCCACGACGGCAACATCGACGAGCGCACGGCGTACTTCATGACCGAGGAGCTGTGGTTCCCCGAGTGGGAGCACGGCGGCACCCCCTGGGAGAACCCGGCGGGCTTCGAGAAGCACAACCCGATCGACCACGTGAAGAACTGGAAGACGCCGATGCTGGTCGTCCACGGGGCGAAGGACTACCGCGTCGTCTACTCGCAGGGCCTTGCCGCGTTCACGGCGCTCCAGAGGAAGGGCATCCCCTCGCAGCTCCTCTTCTTCCCGGACGAGAACCACTGGGTGCTCAAGCCGCAGAACTCGGTCCAGTGGCACGAGACCGTGCTCGGCTGGCTCGACCGGTGGCTGAAGAAGTAGGGGGCGTGGACACGGCGCCGAGAGCCGCGCGGGAGGGTTGACCTTCTTCGCGTACGTCGTAAAATGGTTCGGACCGAATTCCGAAGCATACGAAAATGGTCCAGACCCTCCCACGACTCTACGACGCCGTCCTGGCCGAGCACCTCGATCGCCACCGCCAGATGGCTTTCGTCAGCGGGCCCCGGCAGGTCGGCAAGACCACGACGTGTCGCGTCCGGAGCGACGCGTACCTGAGCTGGGACGACGACCGGGACCGGCGCGTCTTCCTCCAGGGCTCCGCAGCCGTCGCCGGGCGCCTCGGGCTCGACGTGCTCCGCCCGCAACCGCTCCGGTGCTGTTTCGACGAGCTCCACAAGAACCGCCGGTGGAAGGCCCTCCTCAAGGGGCTGTTCGATTCCTGGGGCGAGAGAGGCCGCTTCGTCGTCACGGGGAGCTCGCGGCTCGACGTGTACCGCAGGGCCGGGGACAGCCTCATGGGGCGCTACCTGCTCTACCGCATGCACCCGCTCAGCGTCGGGGAGCTGGCGCGGCAGGACGTCCCGGACCGGCCCATCCGTGCGCCGCGGCCCGTGCCGGAGGCGTCGTTCGCGGCGCTGTGGGAGCACGGCGGCTACCCGGAGCCCTTCGTCAAGCGTGACGCCTCCTTCACCCGGCGCTGGCGGCGCCTTCGCTCGGCGCAGCTGCTGCGAGAGGAGGTCCGGGACCTGACGAGGATCCACGAGCTCTCGCAGCTCGAACACCTCGGACTCCTCCTCGCCGAACGGTCCGCGTCGCCCCTGGTTCTCAGCGGCCTCGCGGGCGAGGTGCAGGTCTCGGTGGACACCGTGCGGAGGTGGGTCGAGGCGCTGTCGTCGCTGCACTGGGGATTCCTCGTGCGCCCGTGGTCCCGCAACGTCGCGAAGGCCCTGCGCAAGGAGCCGAAGTGGTTCCTCCGCGACTGGTCCGGGTGCGTCGACCCCGGCGGGCGGGCGGAGACGTTCGTGGCCTGCCACCTCCTGAAGGCCGTCGAGGGGTGGGAAGACCTCGGGCTCGGCGACTTCGAGCTGCGTTACGTGCGCGACAAGGAGAAGCGCGAGGTCGACTTCCTCGTGGTGCGCAACGGCAAGCCGTGGTTCCTCGTCGAGGTGAAGCTGCGCGACACGGCGCTCTCCCCGTCGCTCGCCCGGTTCCAGGCCCAGGTGAAGGCGGCCCACGCGTTCCAGGTGGTCGTCGAGCAGCCCTACGTCGATGCCGACTGCTTCTCGCGACACGAACCGGTCGTCGTGCCCGCGCGGACGTTCCTCGCGCAGTTGCTCTGAGGGCGCTGCGGACGGCTAGTTCCGCGAGGCGAGCCACTCGTCGAGCGTGGGCTGCAGGCTCGTCCACACGAGCCCGCACTCGGCCTCGCCGCTCTCCGCGCGCACCCAGCTCACCTTCGCGGTGGCGGCCACGGTCGGGCTCTCGGGGTCGAGGGCGAGGCGCAGGGCCACGCCCTTTCCCTGGCCGAACGAGGGTGGGGCCGCGAGGCGCACCCTCGCGCCGCCGCGGCTGACCGACTCGGCCACGCCGCGCGTGATCGTCCCGTCGTCGTCTTCGATCCAGACCGGCAGGGCGCTCGGCACCATGGGTCACCTCCCGGAGGCCAACCCGGTTATCCGAACTGCATCGGCCATGCCACTCCGGGTCGGGAGGTGCAACTTCAATCCGATGAGCATGCTACGTCCTGGCGTCTCGCCGGAGCGGACGCCCGGCGCGTCGCCGCTCGTTACGTTCGGTAGCAAAGAGCGGTCGGCCTGCACCGCGGGCCTGGCGCCCTCTCACTCCCCTCCGACCTGCTGCCGGACGAAGCGGGCCTCGAGCTTCGCCCGGGGGGTCTCGAGAGCGTCCTGGGCCGTCATGCGTCCGAAGAGGTCGAGAAGCCGAGCGACGAGGCCGGTCCAGCCGGTCTGGTGGCTGGCCCCGATGCCCGCCCCGTTGTCACCGTGGAAGTACTCGTAGAACAGGATCAGGTCCTGCCAGTGCGGGTCCTCCTGGAACTTCGCCGCGCCGCCGTAGACCGGCCGGCGACCGTCCGCGCCCCGCAGGAAGATGCTGGCGAGTCGCCGGGAGATCTCCTTCGCGATCTCGAAGAGGGTCATCCGGTTCCCGGAGCCCGTCGGGCACTCGACCTTGAAGTCGTCGCCGTAGAAGCCGTAGAGGTTCAGCAGCCCCCTGACGATCAGGGCGTTGACCGGCATCCAGATCGGCCCCCGCCAGTTGGAGTTCCCCCCGAACATCCCGCTGTCGGAGTCGCCGGGGAGGTACTCGACCCGGTACTCCCGGCCCGCCACGTGGAAGACGAACGGGTGCTCGCGGTGGTGGCGCGAGAGGGCGCGGATGCCGTAGGGAGAGAGGAACTCGTTCTCGTCGAGGAGGGTGCCGAGGACGCGCTCGAGCTTCGTCCGGGTGAGAGGCGAGAGCAGCCGGCGTCCCGCATAGCCGACGAAGCCCTCGCGCTCGGGGCCACGTGGGCGAGCACCTCGGGGTGGCGCTTGCGGAAGAGGGCGATCAGCTCCATGAGCTTCGGGTGGCGCCTCACCGACTCCTCCTCGAACACCGTGCTGGCGCAGAGGGGCAGGAGCCCGACCATGGAGCGGACCTTCAGCCGCAACGCCTCGCCGCCCGGCAGCCGGAGGACGTCGTAGTAGAAGCCGTCCTCCTCGTCCCACATCTCGTCCTGGTGCTCGCCGACCTCGTCCATCGCGTAGGAGATCCAGATGGAGTTCTCGAGGAACTTGAAGGCGATCTCCTCGTAGGCGGGGTCGTGGTCGGCGAGGATGACGGCGATGTCCAGCATGTTCTGGCAGTAGAAGGCCATCCAGGCCGTGCCATCCGCCTGCTCGAGCGACCCGCCGGTGGGCAGCGGGGCGCTGCGGTCGAAGACGCCGATGTTGTCGAGGCCGAGGAAGCCGCCGGCGAAGACGTTGCGGCCCTGCGGGTCCTTGCGGTTCACCCACCAGTTGAAGTTGAGCATGAGCCCCTGGAACGAGCGCTCCAGGAACTGGAGGTCCTCCCGGCCCAGGTTCTTCTCCATCTTGTAGAGGAAGAGCGTCGCCCAGGCGTGGACGGGCGGGTTCACGTCGCTGAAGTTCCACTCGTAGGCCGGCATCTGCCCGTTGGGGTGGCTGTAGAGGCTGCGGAGCATCAGGAGGAGCTGCTCCTTGGCGAAGTCGAAGTCCACGAGGGACAGCGCGAGCGTGTGGAAGGCCAGGTCCCAGGCCGCGTACCAGGGGTACTCCCACTTGTCGGGCATGGAGATCACGTCGCCGTTCAGCATGTGGAACCACTCGGCGTTCCGGACGACGCGCTTGCGGCTGCCGACGAGCGGGTGCGCCTCGTGCTCCTTCAGCCAGCGGTCGAGGTCGAAGTAGTAGTACTGCTTCGACCAGAGC
>CAZLRF010000066.1:0-23692 GCA_964561785.1 uncultured Acidobacteriota bacterium
AGTTCTTCGGCAAGGAGCCCCACAAGGGGGTCAACCCCGACGAGGTCGTGGCGGTCGGCGCGGCGCTGCAGGCCGGGGTGCTCTCCGGCGAGGTCAAGGACCTGCTCCTCCTCGACGTGACCCCCCTCTCGCTCGGGATCGAGACCCTCGGCGGCGTGATGACGACGCTCATCGAGCGCAACACCACGATCCCGACGAAGAAGAGCGAGGTCTTCTCGACGGCCTCCGACAGCCAGACGCAGGTGGAGATCCACGTGCTCCAGGGCGAGCGGCCGATGGCCGCCGACAACCGGACGCTCGGGAAGTTCCACCTCGTGGGCATCCCCCCCGCCCCGCGCGGGGTACCCCAGATCGAGGTGGCCTTCGACATCGACGCGAACGGCATCGTCAACGTGTCGGCGAAGGACCGGGCGACCGGCAAGTCGCAGGCGATCACGATCACCGCCTCCTCCGGTCTCGCGAAGGACGAGGTCGAGCGCATGGTGAGCGACGCGCGGGCCCACGCCGAGGAGGACAAGAAGCGGCGCGAGGAGACGGAGCGGCGCAACCGGGCGGACGCGCTCGTCTACACGACCGAGAAGACGCTCGCCGAGAGCCGGGACAAGCTCGCGGCCTCGGAGGTCGAGCCGGTCGAGGAGGCGCTCGCCGGGCTCAAGAAAGCGCTCGAGGGGAGCGACGGGGCGGCGATCGAGACGGCGGCGGCCGAGCTCACCCGGGCCTCGCACAAGCTCGCCGAGGCGCTCTACCGCCAGGCCCCGGGGCCCGCCCCGGGCGCGCCGGCGCCTCCTCCTCCCGGCGGGGGCAAGCGGGACGGCGACGTGATCGACGCCGAGGTGGTGGACGAGAAGTAGGGCGATGGACCTGTACGAGCGGCTCGGGGTCAGGCGCGGGGCGAAAGCGTCGGAGATCCGCCGCGCGTGGCAGCGCCTGTCGCGGGCCCTGCACCCCGCCCTCAACCCCGGCGACCCCGTGGCCGCGGAGCGCTACCGCGAGGCCGCGCGGGCCTTCGAGGTGCTCTCCGACCCGCAGCGCCGCGCGGCGTACGACCGGGGCGAGCTTCCGGAGGCGCCGATCGAGCCGGCGGCGGAGGGCCGCTTCGAGGGGTTCGACTTCTCCGCCCGCGTGCGCGTGGATGCGGTCGGCTTCCGGGAGATCTTCGAGCCCGCCCCCGGCGCGGAGGACGGGCCCTCCCGGGGCGAGGACCTCGAGCAGGCGACGCGGGTGAGCTTCGAGGAGTCGATGGCGGGGGCGACGCGGCGCGTGCACCTCGTGCGCTTCGAGCCGTGCGAGGGGTGCCGGGGGACGGGAGACGTGCCCTTCGGCCCCGTGACCTGCCCGCGCTGCGGCGGAGCGGGGACGGTCCGGGGCAGCCGCGGGCACATGATCTTCTCGCGGCCCTGCGGGGCGTGCTCCGGAGAGGGGCGGATCCGCAGGAAGACCTGCGATCGGTGCGGCGGGGAAGGCCGGGCCGTCGCCAGCGAGTGGCTCGAGGTCACGATCCCGCCCGGCGTCGGCGACGGGACGAAGGTGAGGCTCCCCGGCGCGGGCAACGCGGGTCGCCGCGGCGGCCCCCCGGGCGACTTCGTCCTCACCGTCGAGGTCGAGGAGCACCCCGTGTTCCGCCGGGAGGGCTTCGACCTCCACTGCCAGGCCACGGTGGGCATGGTGGAGGCGGCCATCGGCGGCCACGTGGAGGTGCCCACCCCCGAGGGCTCGATGACGATCGAGGTGCCGGCGGGAACGCAGAGCGGGCAGCGCTTCCGTCTGCGCAAGCGGGGCGTGCCGCGTCCCGCCGGCGGAGGGCGGGGCGACCTGTGGGTCGAGGTGAAGGTGAGCATCCCGGCCGCGACGGACGACCGGTCGCGCTCGCTCCTGCGGGAGCTGGCGGCGGTGCTGCCGAGGAGCTGAAGCGATGCCTCGAGGGCGACGGACGGCGGCGGCGGGAGAGGAGGCGGGGGGGCGCTACTTCATGATCAGCGTCGTCGCCAAGGCCTACGGCATCCACCCGCAGACGCTGCGGCTCTACGAGCGCGAGGGGCTCCTCAAGCCCTCCCGCACCGAGGGGAACACGCGGCTGTACTCGGAGGAGGACCTTCGCCGCCTCGAGGTGATCCTCAACCTCACGCGGGACCTCGGGGTGAACCTGGCCGGGGTCGAGATCATCCTCAACATGCGGCGCAAGATGGAGCAGATGCAGCAGGAGGTGGGGGAGTTCGTCGACTGGGTGCGGCAGGAGCTCGCCCGTGCCGCCCAGGAGGGCTGGCAGGAGCGGCTGCAGCAGGCCCTCGTCCGCCTGCCCCCCAACCCCCTCGCCCGCGTCGCCGCGGACGAGCCGGGCCTGACCCGCGAGGGCGCGGGAGGGGAGCCGCCGGCCGATCTATAATCGCCCCGTTCCCGGAACGCGAATGGGGGAGAAGAAGAAGCGCCGCGCGCCGAAGGACTCCCCGGGGGGCCGTCCGGAGGAGCGGGCCGCCTCCCTCGACAGCCTGAACGTCTACATCCGCGACATCGCGAAGTTCAAGCCGCTCTCGGCGGAGGAGGAGAAGGAGCTCGGCCGTCGCATCCGCGAGGGCGACCGGGAGGCGCTGCGCAGGCTCGTCGAGGCGAACCTGCGGTTCGTCGTCCACTACGCGAAGCGCTACCGCGGGCTCGGCCTCTCCTACGGCGACCTCATCCACGAGGGCACCCTCGGCCTCATGGAGGCGGCCCGGCGGTTCGACCCCGACCGCAACGTGAAGTTCATCTCCTACGCGGTGTGGTGGGTCCGCCAGGCCATCTTCCACTCGCTCTCCGAGCACGCCCGCGTCTTCCGCCTGCCGCAGAAGCTGTCCGGGCAGGTCTCGCGCCTGCAGTCCGCCCGGGAGAGGCTCAAGTCCGAGCTCGAGCGGGCCCCGACCACGGAGGAGCTCGCCGCGCGCGCGCGGCTCCCCAGGGAGGAGGTCGAGCAGCTGCTCCTCGCCGCCGGCGACGACGTCTCGCTGTCGACGGCGGTCGGCGAGGACGGCAACCTCGAGCTCGGGGACACCCTCGAGCAGGGCTCCGTGCCCTCGGTCGAGCTCGAGATGATCCGCGACTCGTTCTCCCGGCGGATCCAGGAGATGGTGGCCGGCCTCGACGAGAAGGAGCGGGAGGTCATCCGCATGCGCTTCGGGCTCGACGGGGAGGAGCCGAGGACGCTGCAGGAGATCGGGGAGGCGATGGGGCTCAGCCGGGAGAGGATCCGGCAGATCGAGAGCCGGGCCAAGGAGAAGCTGCGGCGCAGCCGCGAGGCCCACGGCCTGCGGGGCTACCTGAACTAGGATGGTGGGATGAGCGACCCCGCCTGCGAGCGCTGCCTCGGCACCGGCTTCGAGATCGTCTCCCGGGACGGGCGGGAGTTCGCCCAGGCCTGCGCCTGCCGCCGCTCGTCCGCCTCGCCCGGCGGCGGGCCGCTCGCCGCCTGCCGCATCCCCCCCCGCTACGAGCACTGCTCGCTCGGCTCGTTCGAGCCCGGCAGCCCCTCCCTCGCCGCCGCCCTCGACAAGGCGATGGCCTTCTGCGCCGGCTACCCCCATCTCGGGGCGGACGAGGGGCTCGGCCTCCTCTTCAGCGGAGACAACGGAGTCGGCAAGACCCACCTCGCGGTCGGGGTCCTCCGCGAGCTCGTGGAGACGAAGGGGGCGCGCGCCCAGTTCTGGGACTTCCACGAGCTGATCCGGGAGATCAAGGCCTCCTACGACCCGGAGACGAAGACGACCGAGCTCATGGTCCTCGAGCCGGTGGTGGAGGCGGACGTGCTCCTCCTCGACGACCTCGGCGCGTGGAAGATGACCGACTGGATGAACGACACGCTGTTCTACATCCTCAACAGCCGCTACATGGCGAAGCGGCCCACGATCATCACGACCAACTACCAGGACGTGACCCGGGAGGAGGCGCTCGCCGCCGACCCCCTGCGGCGCCGGGAGTTCCTCGTCGAGCGCATCGGCCAGAGGCTGCGCTCGCGCCTCATGGAGATGTGCCTGGTCGTGCGCATCCAGGGCAGCGACCACCGGCAGGCCCGCCAGCTCGCGAACCAGGTGGCGCTGCGCCGGCCCTAGGCGCGGCCGGAGAGCGTCCCCAGCAGGCGCCCGGCGAGGACGGCCGCGGTGCCGGTGAACTTCACGCCGGCAACCTCGGTCCCGTCGGGGGCCCGCCGCTGCCATCGCACCTCGGCCGCGAGCGAGAGGTCGGTCGAGCCCTCGACGCCGTAGAGGGTCAGGCGCACCGCGTCGCCCCGCGCGAGCGGCTGTGTCGTCTCGACGCGGCACCCGCTGCCGCTGACGTCCACGATCCGGCCGGGGCTGCGCCCCTCGCGGCCCGCGACCTCGACGTCCACCCGCATCAGGAGGGGGCGGCGCAGGCGGCGCCGCTTCTCGGTGCGGTCGCTCGAGCTGAGCCAGCCCGAGATCTTGTGCGCGACCGCGACCACCTCCTCCGCCGCCACCGGCTTCACGAGGTAGGCGGCGGCGCCGCGGGTGATCGCGGCGGAGAAGCTGTCGATGTCCGCGTCGTAGGCGAGGACCACGATCGGCACCCCGGCGAGGGGGCCGTGGGCGCGCAGGTTGGCGAAGCTGGCCATGCGCTCCTCGCGCCGCGAGGAGTCGTCGAGGACGACGAGGTGGGGCGGCACCACGTCGGGCATCGCGAGCAGCTCCGCCTCGGTGCAGGCCGCGACCTCGAGGCCGCCCCGCATGAGGACGCTCTCGAGCCACGCGCGGTCGGCGGAGTCCGGCCCCACGACCAGCGTGTACTGGAAGCCCGCGCTCTCCTCCGCCACCGCCCCCTCCGTCCCGCGCCGCGCGCGGCCGCCGCTCAGGCCCGGACCCGGTCCCGCAGCCGGCGCAGCGTCTGCTCGACGTCGACGATCAGGGTCTCCGTCGCCGCCTCGAGCTGCTCGAAGACCCGGTGCAGCTCGTTCGCGTCGGTCTGCGCGGGCTCCTCCGCCTCCGCGAGGTTCTCGAGGCCGGCGGCCAGCTTCATCAGGCTGGTGAGGCTCGCCTCGCCGTGGGCGTCGAGGTGCGAGCTCTCGGTGTGGCCGAGGTCGAGGCCCCGCAGGAACGCGCCGATCTCCCGCCGGCGCTGCTTGGCCCGCTCCACGACGCCCTGGAAGGTGCGGCGCGCGGCGCCGCGCGGGGGGATGGAGGGCTCGACGCTCGAGTGGTCGAAGCGCTCGCGGGCCCAGGCCATCGCCCGCAGGAGCTCCTCGCGGTCGACCGACCCCTCCGGGCGCTTCGTGAGGACCTCGGCCAGCGCCTCCTCGCCCACGGGGTGCTCGGCCGCGGCGCAGCCGCGGAACAGGTAGAGCACCTCCTCCGCCCGCTGTGCGCCGCCGGGAAGGAGCAGGTCGCCCGGGGCGAGGATCTCGCCGTCGGGACCGCGGCGGATGAGGGAGGGGCGGCGCGACGCCTTGCGCGCGGGCCGGGCGGGGGCGGCGGGCTTGGCCTGGACCTCGGCCGGCTTGCCCTTGACGGCGGGGCCCGCCTTCTCCGGTACGGCGGCCTTGCCCTTGGTCTCCGGCCGCGCCTTCGTCTCCCGGGCGGCCTTGGGCGTGGGCGTCGCCTTGGTCGTCGCTCTGGGCGCCGGCCTGGGTGTTGCCTTGGCCCTCTTCCGCGAGACCGGCTTCGACGGGGCCTTCTTCGGAGGCTTGCGGACGGCCTTCGCCTTTGCGGGCTTCTTCTTCTTGGTGGTCGCCATGGCCTTCCTCGGGCTCGCCCGCATCACGGTCGGCAGGGGAACCCGGGGCAGAGTATCACAGCGGGGGGCGCGGTCCCCCGGAGGAAGACCGGCGGATCAGGCGCTCGCCGCGAGCTCGTCGTCGGCGGAGAGCATGTCGGAGCCCATCTCGGCCAGGCGCAGCAGACGCTCCTGGTCCTCGATGGAGTGGCGGGCGATGCGCCGCCGGGTGTCTTCCCCCGGTCCGGGGGCCACCAGAAGACCGACGATGGCCCCGACCACGCCGCCCAGCAGGGCGACTCCCAGATACGTGCTCGTCCGACGACCGTTCGTCATGACAGCCGTTCGACCTCCCTCGCGCTTCACCCTGCAAGATGTGTGCCGAAGGCGGAAAGCCTTCGGCCGTCTGCGAGAAACGCGCGAAACCGGGCGTTTTGCCGGATCAGCACCCAGCGCGCGATCCAAGGAACGGGAGCGTCGCATCCAGAATTGCCATTCGCGCGTGGTTGGACGGCAACAAGCGCGCGGCGAGCTTGGCCGATCCTCAGCGCTCGACCGTCGCGGCCGTCACGAGATCGGCCACGCGACGTGTGAGGTCGAGCACCCGGGGCTGGACCCCCTCGAGGTTCGCGAGGATCGCCACCGCGAGGCCGGACTCCGGCACGAGGTAGAGCGCGTTGCTGACGCGCTCCTGTCCCCCCGTGTGCCACGCCTCGCGCCGGCCGGCGCGGGTCCCGGCCGAGAGGCCGAGCGCGTAGCCGGTGAGGCGGCCCTCGCGCGTCTTCTGGCGGGTCAGCATCCGCTCGAGGGTCGCCGGCGACAGGACCCGGCCGGCGAGCAGAGCCGCGCCGAAGCGAGCGGCGTCGGGGGCGGTGCCGGCCATCCCCCCTCCCGGTACCTTGTAGCTCATGTCGGCGAGCGCGGAGTTGAGAAGCTGCCCGTCCCTCCCGCGAACGTAGCCCTGGGCCCGGCCCGGCACGAGGGCACGGACGTCGTCGGCACCGGTCGCCGTCATCCCGGCGGGGGTGAACACGCTCTGCTCGAGGAGGCGCAGGAAGGGCTGGCCCGACGCCCCGACCGCGGCGCAGCCCAGCACGGTGTAGCCGTACGTCGAGTAGAGGACCTTCGTGCCGGGCTCGAACTCCAGCGGATCGTCCCGGAAGAGGGCCAGGCCCTCGAGGAGGGACGTGAACCGGCGGGTCATCGGCTGCTCGCCCGGGCGGTAGGAGCGGACGCCCCCCTGGTGGCACAGGAGCTGGCGGCTCGTGACCGGCCACGCCTTGTGCGGGAACTCGGGGCAGTAGCGGGTCACCGGGGCGTCGAGGTCGAGCTGCCCGGACTCCGAGAGCTTCAGCACCGCGGCCGCGGTGAGGGGCTTCGAGAGCGAGGCGAGCCGGTAGACCGTTTCCGGGAGGGCGGGCACGGCGTTCTCGACGTCGGAGAGGCCGAAGCCCGCATCGAAGAGCAGGTCGTCGCCGCGGGCGACGGCGAGCGAGAGCCCGGGGATGCCGAGGCGGGACATCTCGTCGGCGACCGCCTCCCGGATCGCGGCCGCCGTCGGGGGAGGCAGCCTCGCCGCCGTCGAGACCGTCGGCGTCCGGGCGTCCTGCCCGGCGGCCGCAGCGCCGAAGCAGACGAGGAGCGCCAGCGCGGATGCGAACGTCCTCTCCGCCACCGCCCGCGCTACTCCAGCCAGTCCCGCTCGCGCAGCTTCCTCGGCAGGTACTCTTCCGTGATGAAGCTGATCCCCCGGCGGGAGAGGGCCTCGAGCTCGAACTTGAGCCCGCTTCGCACCATCTCCTGGATCTCGCGCTGCCAGTGGGCCTTCTGGAACCAGGGGTAGGCGAGCATCTGCTTCGCCCGGTTGTCGTCGGTCTCGTCCATCTTGATCGCGACGTTCGACGGGAGCTGGTACTTCCCCTTGTCGAAGGAGGACAGGCCGACGAAGCGGGCGTCGGGCACGGCCATGCGCATCGACTCGTAGGCGAGGTTGATCGAGCCCTGCTTCATGACGCTGTAGATGTAGAAGCCCCACGGGTCGTTGTCGACCAGCACGTAGACGGGCAGCTTCAGCTCACGGTGCAGGCGCTGCACGAGCCTCCGCACGCCGCGGGGGGGCTGGCCCCCGCCCTGGACGATGATGCAGCTCTCGCGCTTCCAGTACTTGTCCTCGTTGAAGCGCGCCCACACCGCGTCCTTCTCGATGAGCAGGACGTACTTCGCCTCGTGCTTGCGGAAGGAGATCACGTTCTCCTCCACGATCGAGGGCACCGCCCAGCCCCCCGAGCCCATTCTCCGCAGGTCGATGGTGTCGCCGCTGTCGGTGATGGTGATCGGGCCGACCATCGAGCCCTTGCGCGCGGCGAACAGGTGCAGCTCCTCGCGCAGGGCGTCGAGGGTGACCTCGAGGTCCTCGATGATCGGGTCCGACTCGTCCTGCTCGTCGAACGTGTTCTGCTTCGTGTCCCCGATCGTGTGCTTCGTCATGTAGTACAGGTCGCGGATGCTCGTCGTCTTGCCGGCGTCGATCAGCTCCTTGCACGCGTCGCTCACCAGGAACGTCTGCATGAACTTCTTCGCCATCGAGACGTTGAAGAAGTAGCGCTTCTGCTTCTGGCCTCCGAGCTCGACCAGGCGGCGCTTCTCGCTCCAGCTCACGTTCGCGAGCGAGCGCACCGGGATGTCGAGGAAGGGGTTCTTCCCCGAGGAGACCGACCTCAGGACCCCCTCGGCGAGCTTCTCGATCTTGGCGACCGTCTTCTTCGAGACCGCGTCCCTGCGCGCCGCCATCACTCCTCCTCCGCCTCGCGGTCGCGCTTCGCCTTCGCCTCGCGCGCCGCCTGCTCCTGCGCCTTCTCCTCCTGCTCCATCTCGGCGGCGGTGACCTGGTGGGCCACCTTCAGGAACTCCCGCTTGATCGGGCCCGGCTTGCGGCCGGTGATCCTCCCGATCGCGGTCGCGACCTCCTCGATGTACAGCTCGAAGATCGAGCGGCGCTGGGCCTGGTAGTCGGCCGCCTTCCGCTTGCGGATGAAGGTGGCGAGCTTGCGCCCGCACTCCTGGGCCGCGAGCTGGATCTCCTTGAGGATGTCGGGGTAGTGGGCCACCGCCTCCTTCGACTCGCTGGTGAACGGCACCCAGACCGAGGCGATGTGGACGAGCAGAGCCATCGGACCCACCGGGAGCGACCCCTTCGGCTGGCTCAGGAGGTAGTTGCGCCAGTCGGTGCGGACGATCGCGTCGGTGATGCCGCACGCCCCGCGCTGGAACAGCAGCGGCACCCGGTTCGCGAAGCGGAACAGCTCGATCGGCTTGTCCGGGGGCCAGCTCCCGCCGTAGGCGAGGCCGACCTCGACCTGGAAGGGGTTGCCGCGGTACACCTTGGGCGGCCGCGTCACCGTGGCGATGAAGTAGTTGTGCCCCTTGATCCTCTCCACGCCCTCCTCGGGCGGGGCGTCGGGCACGGCGGCCGCCCCCGCCTCGCCCTTCGCGCCCTTGCCGCTCCTGCCCGCCTTCTTCTTCATGCCCGCCGAGTCGAGGTCGAGCTGCGTGTTCTCGTCGCCCGTCTCGCCCTCGCTCTCGATCACGTTCAGGAAGCTGACCAGCCCCTTGCGCATGAGCTCGTCGCCGATGGGGGAGAGGCAGTTGGTGGGCGGGTTCATGAGCTTGGTCGCGGCGATCGCCCGGTGCAGCTCCTCGGCCATCGCCCGGTTCTGCGCGAGCAGGCGCGGCCGCACGGGCTTCCTGCCCCACGGCACCTTCGAGAGGATCTCCCCGGCCGCGGCGGGGGACACGCGGCTGAACGCCGTCTGGAGGAATCCGCGCACGTCGTGGCTCCTCGACTCCCCGGCGGCGAGCATGAGCGCCCCGAGCTCGACCCCGTGCGGGTGCGGCTTGATCTCGACCGTCTCCTTCGGGAGCTGGTCCGTCGCCCGCGGGAACACGAGCGTCTCGTTGCCCGGGCGGTCGGCTCCGGCGCGCTGGGCCGCGCCCACCGGCCTCGTGTAGCGGATCGTGGCGTGGGGGTTGGCGAGCGCCGTGTGCTCGACGTAGCGGTTGACGAAGCGCTGGCCCTGCTGCCAGTTCGCCACGATCTCGAGCTCGACCCGCGTGCCGTGCTCCTGGTGCCACTCCTCGAGCAGCTCGTCGTGTCTCACCACCGGCTCGTTCTTGCGGGTGTCGAGCTGGATCTCGAAGACGTGGGCGGCCTTCCTCCGGCCCACTCGACTCGTCACGCGGATCGGCTTGCCGGTCGTGAGCTGCCCGTACATGGCGGCCGCGGAGATGCCGATGCCCTGCTGCCCCCGCTGCTGGCGAAGGCGATGGAACTTGCTGCCGTAGAGCAGCTTGCCGAAGATCTTCGGCACCTGCTGCCTGACGATCCCGGGGCCGTTGTCCTCGACCACGACGAGGAATCGCCCCTCGCCCTTCGTCAGCTCGCCCGCGCCCGCCTCGAGCGCGAGGTCGTGGACCTCGACCGTGAGCTCGGGGAGGATGCCCGCCTCCTCGCACGCGTCGAGCGAGTTGTCGACGGCCTCCTTGATCGTCGTGAGCAGCGCCTTCGAGGGGTTGTCGAAGCCGAGCAGGTGCCGGTTCTTGACGAAGAACTCGGACACCGAGATCTCGCGCTGCTTCTGCGCGAGCGTCTCGGCGGTGGCGCGGCGGGCGCGAGGCTCGGCGGGGGGGGCCTCGGGAGGCGGAGCCGAGGGTGGCTCGGGCCGGACCTTCCCGACCTTCGGCTGCGCGGCCGTGGGCCGCGCGCCCCTCGCCGGAGCCACCGCCGCGGCCTCCGCGCCGTCCCCGAAGAGATCGAGCTGGGGCCGGCCCCCCTCGCCTTTCTTCGCCGTCGTCCTCGCCTTCGCCAAGGCCTCTCCTTCCCTTCGCGCGCTCTTCACCGAGCGCGGCAGTCTACCATCGCACGCCGGCGGGTCCCGGGGAGTCCGCCCACCGCGGGCGGCCCGGAACGATTACGATGGGAGCGTGTGGGCCAGAGCGGCGGCGGAGAGGCTCGCGGCCACGGCGGTCTCGTGGGCGCCGCTGAGCCGCGTCGCGGGCGTCCTCGCCGACCTGCGGCTGCCGCGGGTGGTGCTCGCCCCGGCGATCCGCGCGTACTCCCGCCTGTTCGGCGTCGACCTCGACGAGGCCGCCGCTGCGCCCGAGGCGTACGCCACGTTCGACGCCTTCTTCACCCGGAGGCTGCGGGAGGGTGCGCGGCCGATCGCTTCCGGGCCGGGGGTCGTCGCGTCGCCGTCGGACTCCCGCCTCAGCGCGATCGGTGCGATCCCCGGTGACGGCCTCCTCGAGCCGGTGAAGGGGAGCACGTACTCGATCGAGGCCCTCCTCGGCTCCGCCGAGGACGCGGAGCCGTTCCGGGAGGGCGTCCACGCCACCCTCTACCTCAGCCCCGCGATGTACCACCGCGTGCACTCCCCGGTCGACGCCCGGGTGCGGGCCTGGCGCTACGTTCCCGGGCGCCTGTTCCCGGTGAACCCGGCCGCAGTGCGCTCGGTGCCGGGCCTCTTCGCCCGCAACGAGCGCGTGGCGGTGTTCCTCGACACGGAAGAGCACGGTCCGGTCGCCGTCGTTCTGGTCGGCGCCGCGAACGTCGGACGGATGAGCCTCGCCTTCGCCGACCTCGTCACGAACTCGGGTCGGCCCGGCGGGCGGGCGACGCCGACCTCGCCCGTCGCGCTGCGCCGCGGCGACGAGCTCGGTGCGTTCCACCTCGGCTCCACCGTCGTGCTGCTCCTCGCCGACCGGGCCCTCGTCCCGCAGGCCGAGGCGGGGGCCCTCGTCCGGGTGGGGCAGGCCCTGTGGCGCCGAGCCTGACCGTCGGTGTCGTCTCGGACACGCACGGCCTCGTGCGCCCCGAGGCGGTCGAGGCCCTTCGGGGCTCCGACGTCATCCTCCACGCGGGCGACATCGGCGGGAACCACGTCCTCGAGGAGCTGGGGCAGATCGCCCCGGTGATCCCGGTACGGGGAAACGTGGACGGGGGCTGGGCGCGGCTCCTCCCCGAGCGCCGCCGGCTCGACCTCGGCGGCGTGAGCGTCCTCCTCCTCCACGACCGCGCCCTCCTCTCCCTCGACCCCGCGGAGGAGGGGCTCGGCGTCGTCGTCTTCGGCCACTCGCACCAGCCCCTCGCGGAGACGAAGGACGGGGTCCTCTGGTTCAACCCAGGGAGCGCCGGGCCGCGCCGCTTCCGCCTGCCGGTCTCGGTGGGGCGGCTCGTGATCGAGTCCGGCCGTGTCCGCCACCGGCTGATCACGCTCGCCGCTCGACCCGCGCTCAGGGCGCCGGGCTCGGGGGCTTCCCCTTGAACTCCACGTAGCTGGGACGGGTGAAGTCGGTCAACCGCGCCCGCTCCCGGCCCGTCGCCGCGTCGAGGATCAGGACGGTGCGCTCGCCCAGAACGACGCTGCTGTCGCTCGAGTGGACGACGCCGCGGACGGCCGGCACGCGGATCTCCTGCGCCTTCACGTTGCGGGTGGCGTCGATGAGGTGGATGTCGGGTCCGAAGACGGCCACGGTCGGACCACCCAGCAAGACGAGGAAGTAGCCTTGGCCGCCGATCTTCTCGACCGCCTGCGCGGTGTCCCCGTCGACCACCGTCACGTCCTTCGTCTCCTCGTTGATCGCGTAGGCAAAGCGGCCGTCGGGCCGCGCCAGCAGGCGCCCGGGCTCGTGGAAGTCGAAGCGCGAGATGTAGATCACCCCCATCGCGTAACCCAGGCCCGCCATCATGTTGTTCAGGAACTTCTTGCCCCCGCGCCCGGTCTTGGCCACCCCGATCGGCTTGCCCCGCTCGAGATCCAGCACGGCGACCTTGTGCTGCGGCCCGTACAGCACGAAGGCCCGCCGTTCGTCGTCGCTCACCTGCATCTCCGTCGCGTCGTCCCCGTCGTCCACGAAGCCGCCCAGCGGAATCGTCCCCTTCGCCTGGCCGGACGCGGGGTCGACCACCGTGACGCCCGTCGAGCCGACCACGTAGTACGAGCCCTTGCCCCGGCCCATCACGGCCGGCCGCGGGGCCACGGGCGTCGTGGCCGCGAGCCTGCCCTCCCGCAGGAGGCGCAGCTCGCCGGGGCCCCCGTGCGGGCCCTCGCTCACGATCCCGAGCAGGCTCTCCTCGCGGAAGATGCCGACCGGCGCGCGCCCGGCGTCCAGGCGCTCGGCTCGCGCGTCGCCGAACGAGACGACCCGTACGGTGCCGTTCCGGTTCTTTGCCGGGTCCTTGTCGGGCTCGCCTCGCTGGAGCAGGTACAGCCGCTCGCCGTCCGAGTCGACCGCGGGAAAGGGACCGGTGTCGAGCGTCGTCCTGACGCGGGGAAAGGCGAGGTCCACCAGCCACAGCTTCGACTGCGGGTAGGGGAGCTTCGCCCCGCGCGGCAGTCCCTGCAGGAGCGCGGCCGAGCGCCGATCGCGGCTGAGGCCGGCCCAGGCGAGGCCGTGCTCGAGCGTGAGCCGTCCCACCTCGCGCGCGGTCGCGAGGTCGACCACCACGAGCTCGCTCGGCTGGGCCTCGGCGGGCTTCTTCGCCTCGTAGCCCGGGCACAGGAGCGCGACCCGGCCGTCGGCCACGAACGCCGCCTTGGAGAGGCCGGAGCAGAGCTCGACCCGCCCGATCACCTTCAGGCCGGCCGCGTCCACCACGGTGACCGACGAGCGGCCCGCCGCCTTCCACCCGCGCTCGTCCTTGTCCTCCCCGGGCCCGCGGTCGAGCACGAGGACGTACCGCCCGTCGTCGTCGAGCCAGCCCGGCGTTCCCTCGAGCGCCAGCGAGGCCACGCGCTTCCCCGTCCCGAGGTCGAGCTCGACGAGCTGCTTCGCGCCGGAGTCGAGGATGTAGGCCTGCTCGCCGGCTCGGGCACCCGGGAGGGGCGACAGCAGGACCGAGAGCAGGACGGAGAGGGGCGTCGAGCGTCGCAGCATGGCAGCCTCCCCTGGGAAAGGCGAGGTCCGGTGAGAGTGGCCGGGACGATTGCCGGCACTGTAGGAACCTCCCGGCCGGGTGTCAAGGGCAAAGCTGACTCAAAGCTGACGTACGATCGGAGCTTCACCGGACACGAGGGCGGGCCGGAGACGGCGCCGCTCAGGGGAGGGAACGATGGGTTCGAAGATGCGGACCGCGAGCTGGGTGCTGCTCGCCGTGGTGGGCGTCATGGTGCTGCTGACGTCCTTCTTGTCGGCCAACCTGGCGTACCGGGGCGAGTACCCGATCGCCGGCGTCTCGATCACCGACGTGGCCTCGGGGCGCGAGCCGGTCCTCCTCGGGCTGCGCGGCGTGCGCGGCACGGCGGCCGCGTGGGGCGCGGCGTGGGCCACCCTGTTCCTCTTCGTGGTCTTCGGCCCCTACCGGCGGGGCGACGTCGGGGCTTGGTGGGGCATCCTCGCCTCCGCTCTCGTCCTCACCGCGGTCGCGGGCGTGAGGGTGCTGCTCATCCGGTTCCAGACCGGGACGGAAGCCCCGCTCATCCTGCTCGCCGTCGTGATCGTGGCCCTCCTCCTCGACGTGAAGAGGGTGACGGGAGCGCGTTGACCCGGTCGGGGGCGCTCGCAGGGCTCGCGTTCGCGGCGGCGCTGGGCGCCGGTGCGCCCGGCCCCGCCGCGGAGCCGCTCGTCGTGCGTCCCGGGACCCTCGTCCGCTGGCCGGGCGAGGGCGTCCTGTGGTGCGAGGCAGGAGGCCTGCGCTTCTCCCCGATCGACGGCGCCTGCGTCGTGCCCGTGGATCTGCTCCGCAAGGCGGGGCCGCTCGCCCTCGCGCGCGGCCGCGAGGGGCGGCGGGAGACGGCGTCCGTCCTGGTGGGGCCGTTCGACTACCCCGTGCAGAGACTGACCCTCCCGAGGAGCATGGTCGAGCTGTCGCCGGAGGACCTCGCCCGCGTCGAGCGCGAGAACCGGGAGATGGCGCGCCTGTGGACGCGGGACGGCCCGCGCCGGTTCCGGCTGCCCCTCGCCGAGCCGCTCGAGGCGCTCCCCGCGGGCGGGCGCTTCGGCCATCGGCGGATCATCAACGGCCGCGCCCGCAGCCCCCACGGAGGGGCCGACTACTCGGCGCCGCAGGGCCGGGCGGTCCTCGCTGCCGAGGACGGCACCGTCGCGCTGGTGGCCGACCAGTTCTTCGGCGGCAACGCCGTGTTCGTCGACCACGGCGACCGGCTGATCACGATCTACATGCACCTCTCCCGGGTCGACGTGGCCGAGGGGCAGGAGGTCAAGCGCGGCGAGCGCGTGGGGGCGGTGGGGAGCACCGGCCGCGCCACGGGGCCGCACCTGCACTTCGGCGTGCGGTGGCGCGGGGCGCGCGTCGACCCCGCGCTCCTCCTCGGGCCAGAGGAGGCGATCCCCTCGATCGAGTAAGATCCGCGCGCGGCGGAGGGCGAGAGTGTCGCGCGAGAGGATCGAGCCGTCGGGAGGGGCGCGTCGGTTCGGACCCGGCATCGGCTTCAACTGGTTCGACTACCTCGGCATGGGGGGCTCCTACGCCCACCCCCCCGAGTACTACCCGCTCACCGACGCCTGCTACCCGCCGCTCGAGGACGCGGCGGCGTGGCGGCAGATCGTGGAGGAGCTCGACCGGATGCGGCCGGGCTTCCTGCGCTTCGGCCTGCCCCCCGACCCGCACCTCGACGAGCGCGGGCGCCTCGTGACCGACACCGTCCACCTGCGGCGGCTGGACAAGGTCGCCGGCTGGGCGGCCTCGCGCGGGTGCACGGTTCTCCTCGACACGTTCCTCCTCCCCTCCCGCCACGAGCTGCCCCGGCCCGAGGGCGCGCGGCTCGAGTGGGACGGCGGGATGTACCAGCTCGGGGCCGCCGACAACCGCGCGTACGCCCGCGAGTTCGTGGCCCCCCTCCTGCGCCACGTGGTCGCGGAGCGCGGGCTCGACGCGGTCCGCCTGTTCAACCCGGTCAACGAGCCGATGGCCTACGGCGTCTACCAGATGCCGGAGGACGGCCCGGACACCTACGTGCACTACGTGCAGATGTACCGCGAGATGCGCGAGGCCCTCGACGCGGCGGGTCTCCCGCGCGAGCGGGTCGGCCTCGTGGGCTGCGACGCCAACGAGCCGGAGGGCTTCCCGGTCCTCGAGATGGCCGCGCGCGGCGTCGACATCGACCCCTTCGTCGACGCCTACTCCATCCACTACTACCGGCTCTCGTTCGACTATCTGGTCGGCGACCCCCGCAACCGCGAGGTGGCGACGACGATCCGGGACGCGGTCGACAAGCACACCGCCAAGATCGCCCGCTACTGCCGCGCGAGGGGCAAGCCTCTCCTCGCCCCCGAGATCGGCACGTTCCACTACGGGTGGCGCTTCGGCGACCCCGCGGGCCCGACCCGCCTCGAGGCGACGCTCACCGTGGCCGAGGCGGTCGTGC
Source organism: uncultured Acidobacteriota bacterium (assembly GCA_964561785.1). Taxonomy (GTDB): domain Bacteria; phylum Acidobacteriota; class Vicinamibacteria; order Fen-336; family Fen-336; genus DATBSL01. Next base: position 16,077 of record CAZLRF010000066.1, read on the forward strand.
GGGCGGCGAACGTCGGCGTCGACGCCTTCGCGTTCTGGTGCTTCATGAACCCGAACACGATCGACGGGCACTGGCGGATCGTGGGCGTCGAGGACGGCCGGCTCGTGCGGACGCCGTACCCGGCCGCGACGTACGGCCTGCTGAGCCGGCTCGTGCGCCCCGGATCGAGCGTGCAGCCGCTCGCCACGCGTCCGGAGGCGGACCGCCGGGCGCACCTGCACGCGACGTCCTTCACCGCCGGTGGAGGGGAGCGGACGCTCCTCCTGGTCAACGACCACCCGACCGAGCCGGTCGAGGCGGAGCTCGTCCTGCCGACGGGGTGGCAGGGCCTGCCCACGGGCTGCCGGCGCGTGAGCGCGGGGGTCCTCGGCGAGCCGTACGCGGCCGCATCTCGCCCCGGCGCCGGCGGCGTGCGCCTCGAGGTCCCGCCCCTGACGCTCCTCGCGTTCCACGACGAGCCGATCGGCTGAGCAGGGTGCTACGATTCGCCTGACCATGGCGACGGCGCGGGCCGACGATCGCTTCCGGCTCGACGCGTTCGAGCCGGCCTACCTCGCGCTCCACCGCGAGGGGCGCCTGGCCGCGAGGGCCGAGGAGGCGCTGCGGGGGCTCGAGCGCTGCCGGCTCTGCCCGCGGGCCTGCGGGGCCCGCAGGCTCGCCGGGGACACCGCCACGTGCGGGATCGGCCGCGAGGCCGTCGTGGCCAGCGCTTTCCCGCACCACGGCGAAGAGGACTGCCTGCGCGGGCGGCGGGGCTCGGGGACCGTCTTCTTCGCCGGCTGCAGCCTCCGCTGCGCCTTCTGCCAGAACGCCGACGTCTCGTGGCTGCGTACCGGGGAGCCCCTCGAGGCGGGCGACCTCGCCGCGGTCTTCCTGCGTCTCCAGGACGCCGGGTGCCACAACCTCAACCTCGTCACCCCCTCCCACGTCGTGCCCCAGCTCCTCGAGGCCCTCGCCCTCGCCGCGGCGGACGGCCTGCGCCTGCCGGTCGTCTACAACTCGAGCGGCTACGACGCGGTCGAGACGCTGCGGCTCCTCGACGGCGTCGTCGACGTCTACATGCCCGACTTCAAGTTCTGGCGGCGCGAGACGGCCGAGCGCTACGCGGCTGCGCCCGACTACCCCGCCCGGGCCCGCGCGGCCGTCCTCGAGATGCACCGGCAGGTCGGGCCGCTGCGCACGGGCCCGGACGGCCTCGCCCGGCGGGGCCTCCTCGTGCGCCACCTCGTCATGCCCGGGCTCGTCCGCGAGTCGGAGGAGATCCTCGCCTTTCTGGCCCGGGAGGTCTCGCCCGACACCTGGGTGAACGTGATGGGGCAGTACCGCCCGCAGTGGCGGGTCGGAGAGCCGGACGACGAGGGCCATCGCCTCTTTCCGGAGATCGACCGTCCGTCCCGCGAGCGGGAGGTCGAGGCCGCGCGCGAGGCGGCGCGGAGGGCCGGCCTGTGGCGGCTCGACGCGCGGGCCGGGGGCCGGGCGTGAGGTTCGTCCCCGCCCCCCTGCGCCGCGCCCTGCGCAACCTCTCGATCAAGCGCAAGCTCACCGCGATCGTCACCCTGACGAGCGGCCTCGCCGTCGTGCTCGCGTCCGCGCTGTTCCTGCTCATCGACTACCAGTCGTTCAAGCAGCAGATGGTGGCCGGCCTCGAGGCGACCGCGGAGAACATCGGGCTCTTCGCCACCCCCGCCCTCGACCCGAGCCTCGCCCGGACGGAGGTCGCGGAGCAGGCCGACCGCGCGCTCAGCCAGTTCCTGGGCTCCCTCCAGGCCTACCCGGCCATCCAGGAGGCCGCGGTCTTCGACGCTCGAGGGACGGTGATCGCCCGGCAGGTGGTCGGCCTCGGCGTCGAGCCGCCCCCTCCCCCGTTCTCGCGGGACACCGGGCACGCCTTCCGGGCGGGCGCGCTCGTCCTGTACCGGGAGCTCTTCGAGACGAGGCGCGGGCAGCCGGTGGGCGTCGTCTACCTGCGGCGCAGCACCCGCGAGCTCGACGAGCGCCTGCAGCGCTACGTCTTCATCCTCACCGGGGTGACCGTGCTGTCGCTCCTCGCCTCGCTGCTGCTCGCCTCGCAGCTGCAGAAGGTGATCTCGGGGCCGATCCTCCACCTCGCCGAGATCGAGACCCGCGTCTCCCGCGAGAAGGACTACTCGGTGCGGGCGGTCAAGGACGCGGACGACGAGCTCGGGGTGCTCATCGACGGCTTCAACGACATGCTCGGCCAGATCCAGTCCCGCGACGCCGAGCTCACCGTGGCCAAGGAGGTGGCGGAGCAGGCGAACCGCACCAAGAGCACCTTCCTCGCGAACATGAGCCACGAGCTGCGCACCCCGCTCAACGCGATCATCGGCTACAGCGAGATGCTCGAGGAGGAGACGGAGGAGCGCGGCCTCCTCGACCTCTCCCCGGACCTCGCCAAGATCCACGCCGCGGGCAAGCACCTGCTCGCCCTCATCAACGACGTGCTCGACCTCTCGAAGATCGAGGCGGGGAAGATGGAGCTGTTCCTCGAGGACTTCGAGGTGCGCTCGCTCGTCCAGGACGTCGAGGCCACGATCCGCCCGCTGGTCGAGAAGGGGCACAACGCCTTCGAGGTGACGTGCCCGGCCGACATCGGCGTGATCCACGCCGACCTGACCCGGGTGCGGCAGATCCTGTTCAACCTCCTGAGCAACGCGGCCAAGTTCACCCAGCAGGGACGGGTGGGGCTCGAGGTGTTCCCCCTCCGCCTCTCCGGCGAGGACTGGATCGAGTTCGCGGTGGCCGACACCGGGATCGGGCTCACCGAGGAGCAGAAGCAGCGGCTGTTCCAGTCGTTCTCCCAGGCCGACCCGTCCACCTCGCGCAAGTACGGCGGCACCGGCCTCGGGCTCGTGATCAGCCGGCGCTTCGCCCAGATGATGGGCGGGGACATCCAGCTCCAGAGCGAGTTCGGCCGCGGCTCGGTGTTCACCGTGCGCCTGCCCCGCGTGTGCGGGCCCGCGCGCCCCGCCCCCGGGCACGCCGCGGCCGGCGCCCCCGAGCCCGCGGCGGCGCCCCTCGTCCTCGTCGTGGACGACGACCGCGCGACCCGCGAGCTGATCGCGCGCGGCCTGCAGAAGGAGGGGTTCCGGGTGACCGAGGCGGCCTCGGGGGACGAGGCCCTCCGCATCGCGCGGGAGAAGCGGCCCGACGCGGTGAGCCTCGACGTGCTCATGCCGGGCATGGACGGCTGGACCGTGCTCCGCTCGCTCAAGGCCGACCCCCTCACGTCCGGGATCCCCGTGGTCATGGTCTCGATGCTCGACGACCGCGACATCGGCCACGCCCTCGGCGCCGCCGACTACCTCACGAAGCCCTTCGACCGCGACCGCCTGGTGACGACCCTGCGCCGCTTCCGCCGCGGCGCCTCGCCGCGCCCGGTGCTCGTGGTGGAGGACGACCCGGCGACCCGCGAGGTCGTGCGCCGTGCCCTCGAGCGCGACGGCTGGATCGTGTCCGAGGCCGAGAACGGCCGCGCCGCGCTCGAGAGCCTGTCCCGGGCCACCCCCGACCTCGTGGTGCTCGACCTCATGATGCCGGAGATGGACGGGTTCGAGTTCGTGGCCGAGCTGCGGCGCACGGAGGCCGGGCGCCGCATCCCGGTGGTGGTGGTCACGGCGAAGGAGGTCACGGAGGAGGACCGGCGGCGCCTGAACGGCCAGGTCCGGCGCATCTTCTCGAAGGGCTCGTTCTCGCGCGAGGAGCTGACCGCCGAGCTGCGCCGCGCCCTGGGCGCACCGGCCGCGCGCTGAAGGGGGCGGACCTCAGCCCCGGCGGGCGAGCAGCGCGTCGATCTTGGCGAGAAGCTGCGGGAAGTCGACCGGCTTGGTGTCGTAGTCGTCGCAGCCGGCGGCGAGCGCCTTCTCCCGGTCGCCCGACATCGCGTGGGCGGTGAGGGCCACGATCGGCACCGGGGCCGTGGTCGGCGAGGCCTTGAGCCGCCGCGCCGCCTCCCAGCCGTCGATCACGGGCAGGCTCATGTCGAGGAGGATGAGGTCCGGGGTCTCGCTCTCGGCCATGAGGATCGCCTGCATGCCGTCGGCGGCCATCAGGACCTCGTGCCCCTTGCGCTGCAGCCGCCGCGACAGCATGTCGCGGTTCATGTCGTTGTCCTCGACGAGCAGGATCTTCGCCATGGCCCCTGGCGCCGCCCCCCCGGCGCGCCCGACGGCTAGACGGTTATCACACTCCCCGCCCGCGCTCAAACCCGCCCCGCGGCGGTGGTAGTCTCTGGCTCGGAGGATCCCCTTGGCCATCGTCCCCGGAGCGAACGTCGGCCCCTTCCGCATCCTCGAGCCGCTCGGCCGCGGCGGCATGGCGTCCGTGTTCAAGGCCTACGAGGCCCGGCTCGACCGCGAGGTGGCGCTCAAGGTGCTGCCCCGCGAGTTCCTGCACGACCCCGGCTTCGCCGAGCGGTTCACCCGGGAGGCGAAGGCCGTCGCGAAGCTGGAGCACCCCAACATCGTCCCGATCTACGCCTACGACATCGACCGCGAGGAGGGCATCCCCTGGATGGCCCTGCGCCTCGTCAAGGGCGGCGCGCTCTCGGGCCTGCTGAAGGGCCTGCTCCAGCCCCTCCCGCCGGCGAGGACGGTGGAGATCCTCCGGGGCGTGGCCGAGGCCCTCGACTACGCGCACGAGCGGGGGTACGTCCACCGCGACGTCAAGCCGCAGAACATCCTGCTCGACGAGGGGGGGCGGGTCTACCTCGCGGACTTCGGGATCGCGAAGATGCTCGAGTCCTCGGCGGGCCTCACCGCCACCGGGATGATCACCGGCACCCCGCAGTACATGGCCCCCGAGCAGGCGACCGGGACGAAGGTCGACCGCCGGGCCGACATCTACGCGCTCGGGATCGTGGCCTACGAGATGCTGACCGGCCGCGTGCCCTTCCAGGCCGACACGCCGGTCGCGATCATGATGAAGCACGTGCAGGAGCCGCTGCCCCTGCCTCCCCGCGACCGGGTGGCCGAGCCGCTCCTGCGGGCGGTCCTCAAGTGCACGGCCAAGAAGCCGGAGGACCGCTGGCCGAGCGCGGGCGCCTTCGTCTCGGCCCTCGAGGCCGCCCTCGAGGCGCGCACCGTTCCCTCCGCCGAGGTGCCGACGGTGGCGCTGCCGCCGCCCGCCGCCCCCACGCTCGTGGCCCCGCCGCGCGTTGCGCCCCGGCCCGCTCCCGCCGAGAAGGAGCCGCGTCGCGGCGGCCTCGGCGCCTCCGCCCTGGTCGGCCTGGGCGCGGCGGCCGTCCTCGGCCTCGCCGGCCTCGTCGGGGTGGGCCTCGTCCTGTGGACGCGGGCTCCGGAGCCGGCCCCTTCGCCGTCGCCCACCGCCCTCGCCGCGCTCGGGCCGACGCCGGGTCCGGCCACCCCTCGGCCCGTGTCGGCCGAGGACCGCACCCCGTCGCCGGGCCCCCCCGCCGCGACGAGCGCCGTCGCGACGCCTCCCCCGCGCCCGCTGCCCGCCCCGCCCGCGACGACGGCGCCCTTCTCGACGCCCGCCCCCGCGACGCCACCCGTGCCCACACCGACGCCCGCGCCACCGACCACCGTGCCCGCCGCGCCCGCGGTCGACCCCGAGGTCGAACGGCTCGCGGCCGCCCTCTCCGATCGCGACGCCGCCACGCGCCGCCGGGCGGCCCTCGACCTCGCCGCGCTCGGACCCGCCGCGGCCCCCGCGCTCCCGGCCCTCACCGCCGCGCTCGCCGACCGCAACGTCGACGTCCGCCTGCGGGCGGTCGAGGCGCTCGGACGCCTCGGCCCCCCGGGCCGCTCCGCCGTGCCCGCCCTCGCCCAGGCCCTGCGCGACGCCGACGCGATGGTGCGAGCGGAGGCCGCCAAGTCGATCGGCCTCCACGCCGACGCGGCGGGCCCCGTGGCGGAGGCCCTCGGCCAGTCGCTGCGCGACCCCGAGGTCGCGGTGCGCCGCGAGGCCTCGCGGGCGCTCGCCCGCCTCGGGCGCCAGGCCGAGCCCGCCCTGGCTGCGCTCGTCGCGGCCCTCGGGGACAAGGACCGCACGGTGAAGTCCCAGGCCGCCCGCGCCCTCGGCGCCCTGGGCGCGGCCGCGCGCGGGGCCCGGCCCGCCCTCGAGGCCCTCGCCCGGGACCCGGACGTCGTCGTCTCGCGGGAGGCCCGCTCGGCGCTCGAGAGCATCGGGGAGTGAGCCTCCTCACGGTCCCGGCGGCGGTATGCTGTTTGCTGGGAACCGGGGGGAAGGAACGTCGTCCCTACGGACGGAGGATGCGATGAAGCGGCTCATTCAGAGCGTTTTCCTGGCGGGGCTGGCGGCGGGTCTGGCCGCGCCTGCCGTCCGGGCGCAGGACGAGGGCGAGGTCGGCCGCGGCGAGAAAGTGGACGGCTATGCCGAGTACCGCCTGGGCGACTGCGTGATCGCCGACGCCCAGCGGGTCTGCCCCGGACCCGGCATGAAGTTCAAGGGCGAGGGCGAGGCGAAGAGCTTCGCCTCGATCCCCCTCGGGTACGAGCTCAAGGCCAAGGGCCGGCGCCAGCCGGACGGCACGCTCCTCGCCCGCGAGGTCGAGGCGAAGCCCAACGGCTCGGCGATGTTCGAAGGCGAGATCCGCGCGGCGACCGACCAGGCCGAGGCGCAGGCCCGCGAGAAGGGCCGCTTCTCCGAGGGCGACGGCAAGAAGGAGACGAGCGTCGGCCGCCTGATCGAGTCGGGCCCGCAGGTCGACCGCGTCCGCCGAATCGTGGACACCCTGCTTCCGCCGTACATCGACCCCGGGGCCGTGCGGGTGTACGTGATCGAGAACAAGGAGTGGAACGCGTTCGCGATGGGCAACTACTCGATCTACGTCTTCAGCGGCCTCCTCGAGGACATGGACGACGACGAGGTCGCGATCGTCCTCGGCCACGAGCTCGTGCACGCGAGCCACGAGCACTCCCGCAAGCAGTTCAAGCGGGACATGTGGGTGCAGCTCCTCACCCTCGGCGCCCTGGGCGCCGCCTCGGCCATCGACGACGACACGAAGCAGGCGATCGTGGGCCTCGCCGTCCTCGCCGGCTCGACCGCCTACAGCAGCGGGTACGGCCGCGGCATGGAGGACCAGGCCGACCGGGTGGGCCTGCGCTACGCCTACGAGGCGGGCTGGGACGTCACGAAGGGGCCGCGCCTGTGGAACCGCTTCGCCAAGAAGTACGGCGAGGGGAACAAGGTCGCGAACTTCTTCTTCAGCGACCACTCGCTCTCGGCGGCGCGGGCCACGAAGCTCGAGCGGGAGATCGCGCTCAACTACCCCGACGGGCCGAAGCCGGACGGGCCGGCGCGGCAGGCCCGGGGCGGCGGCGGCGGCGAGCGGACCGTCACGATCACCGCGCGGCCCGCCCCCGCGCCCGCGCCGGCCGCGACCCAGGCGCTCGCGGGAGGGCCGGCCCCCGCGCTGCCCGTCCCCGGGGCGACCCGGCCGGCCGCCGCACCGAAGCGCACCGAGATCAAGCCGGGGATGACACCCGAGGAGGTGCGCTCCGCGCTCGGCGACCCGGACGCCGAGGTCGTCTTCGGCGAGAAGACGCGCTGGAGCTACCCGGGGATGACCGTCGTCTTCCAGAAGGGGAAGGTCGCGGACGTCCAGTTCTGAGCGG
>CAZLRF010000067.1:0-23473 GCA_964561785.1 uncultured Acidobacteriota bacterium
ACGCGGGGCTCGACGAGCGGGGCCGCCACGGACGCGGCCGTCGCCGGGCAGCCGGGGGACGTGGCGGCCGACGTCGTCGTCGTCGGGGCGGGACCGGCGGGGATCGCGGCGGCGGTGCACGCGGCCGAAGCCGGGGCGCGCACCCTCCTGATCGACGAGGCGGCCCGGCCGGGCGGGCAGATCTGGCGCGGCGCGCCGCCGGTCGCGGCCCGGCCCTGGCTGGAGCGGCTCGCCCGCTCCGGCGCGGCCGTGCGGACGGGCGCCGCGGTCGTGGACGCGCCCGGGCCGGGGCGGCTGCTCGTCGCCTGCGGCCAGGCCGTCCTGCGCGTGTCGTACGAGCGCCTGGTGCTGGCGACCGGCGCTCGCGAGCTGTTCCTGCCCTTCCCCGGCTGGACGCTTCCCGGCGTGATCGGGGCCGGCGGAGCCCAGGCGCTCGTGAAGAGCGGCGCGCGCTTCGCGGGACGCCGCGTCGTCGTGGCGGGCTCGGGCCCCCTGCTCGTCGCGGTGGCGGCCACGCTGGCGAGGGCCGGGGCGCAGGTGCTCGCCGTCGCCGAGCAGGCTCCGCTCGGCCGGATCGCCGCGTTCGGCGCGGGCCTGTGGCGGCGGCCCGGCAAGATCGGCGAAGCGGCCGGCTACGCGTCGGCGCTCGTGGGCGTGCCGTACCGGGCGGGGGCCTGGGTGCGGGAAGCGCTCGGCCGCGAGCGCGTGGAGCGGGTCCTCGTGACGGACGGCCGGCGCGACTGGGAGTGGCGGTGCGACGTCCTGGCCTGTGGCTTCGGCCTCGTCCCGAACCTCGAGCTCCCGCGCCTCCTCGGCTGCGAGACGACTCCCGACGCGGTCGTGGTCGACGCCGCGCAGCAGACGAGCCTCTCCCGGGTCCTCGCCGCAGGCGAGATCGCGGGTGTGGCCGGCGTCGATCACGCGCTCGCGAGCGGCGGGATCGCGGGTCTCGCCGCGGCCGGACGAGAGGCGCCCCGGGGCCTCCTCGACGAGCGGCGGCGCGAGCAGGGCTTCGACCGGCGCCTCGCGCGCGCGTTCGCCCTGCGGGACGAGGTGAAGGCCCTCGGCCGTCCCGAGACGGTCGTCTGCCGCTGCGAGGACGCGACCCTGGCCGCGGTCGAGGGTGCCCGCTCGCTGCGGGAGGCGAAGCTCCACGCCCGCGCGGGCATGGGGCCCTGCCAGGGCCGGGTCTGCGGGTCGATGCTCGGGGCCCTGCGCGGTTTCTCCCCCGACACCGTCCGCCCGCCGCTCCTCCCCGTCCCCGTGGACGTCCTCGCGGCGGGCGAGCCGTCTACTCCTCCGGTGGAAGAAGGGGCTCCGTCCCCCGCGACTCGAAACGCTTGAGGTCGTCCCAGGCCTCGACGAGCCGCGGGTCGTCTCGCAGCGCGTAGCAGCTCGAGCGGAACTCGAGCCACTCCTTCGTGAACGGGACGAAGGGCTCGTGCGGCGCGAGGACGGACGCGCAGTCCTCCCCCGGGCTCGAGGACGAGGCCACGACGAAGACCGTCTCGAGGCGCACCTCCTCGAGCATGCGGAGCGCGAACGGCTCGCGCAGCGCGGCGAGGACGCGCGGGGAGAGATCGGGCTTCTGGCCGGCGACCTCGAGGACGGCGTCGAGGGCGCCCTGCATGACGTGGGGCAGGGGCCAGGGGTCGCGGCGGTAGGCGGAGAGAGCGGACGCGAGGGCGTCGAGGGCCGAGGCGTGGTCGCCCCGCCGCAGGAGGTAGCGGCCGAGCACGGCGTCCGCCTCCGCGGGCTGGACCGCGCGCAGCGCCTCGACGAGGGGCAGCGCCGCGTCGTCCCCGGCGTCGGCGAGCAGCTCCGCGGCGAGCGCGACCTCGTTCGGCCCCTCGGGCGGCTTCTGCCCCGCCCGCCACGCCTGGAGCGCGGCCGGGCGCGAGCGGCGCGTCCACAACGCGTGGGCCTCGGCGCGCCGGGCGAGCGTCTGGGCTCCGCCGGCCGGGCGCGGCGGCTCCTCTCCCGCCGCGGAGTGGACGGAGAGCCGCTCGTCCTGCAGCCGCAGGAGGTCGAGCGTTCCTCCCTCGAAAGCGGGGTAGTCGGCCCCCGCCTCGGCGGCGGCCTTGCGCACGGCCTCGACGTCGAGGAGGCCGCTCGCCCCCAGCGTCCGCGCGAAGCCGAACTCGAGGGCGTTGCGGTCGTCGGTGTTGAGGGGCGGGAAAAGCGCGGCGAGCCGGCGGGAGAGCTCGGGCCCCGCGACGAAGCGGGCGAAGAGGCCCTCGAGCCGGTCCGTCCGCCACACGTCGCGCAGCGCCGTGCGGAAGGGCTCCTCCCGGATCCGCGCTCCGAGCCGGGCGAGGTCGTGCCGCAGCGGCGCGCGCGAGGCGACGAGCATGAGGTCCCCGGGCAGCGTCTGCCAGGTCTCGACCGCGGGGAGCGCGGAGACGAGCGTCGCGTAGAGGCTGCGGATCGAGCCGGGGTGGACCTCGTAGGCCTGGATCCACTGCAGCAGCAGCCCCCCGTCCTCGAGCCGGGCCGCGACGGCCCGGTAGAACTCGCGGCTGAAGAGGCTCGCGATGCCGGCGCGGTAGGGGTTCGAGGGCTCCGAGACCACGAGGTCGTACCGCTCGCGGGTGGTGAGGAGGTGCTCGCGCGCGTCGCCGAAGACGACGTGCAGGCGCGGGTTGGCGAGGGCGTCCCGGTTGACGGGGGCGCACCGCCGGGCCACCTCCGCCACCGCCGGCTCGAGCTCGACCACGTCCACGCGCTCGACCCCGGGCACGTCGGCGAGCCACCCCGCGGTCGAGCCCGTGCCGAGGCCGACCACGAGGACCCGCTTCGGCGCCCGGTGCAGGAGCGCGCCGAGGAGCCCGGACATCACCTGCGTGCCGGCGTCGTAGCGGGAGTGGCCGTCCACCTTCCCGTTGACGGCGAAGGCGAGTCCGGTCGAGCCGAGGAGGGCGACGCTCGTCTCGCGTCCCTCCGCCTCCCAGACGACCGCCCGCCGCTGCTCGCGCCGCCAGTCCTCGGCCGCGTTCGGAGAGGCGAGAGAGCGCGCGTCGACCCGGCCCGCCCCGATCCCGCTGTGCCGGAACGCGGCCGTGGGTCCGGGGGCGCGCAGAAGCGCCACGACGAGGAGGGCGAGCACGGCGGGGACGAGACGGGCGGCGACCGCCCGGCCGCGGTCGAGAGCGGCCGCGGCGAGGCCGAGGACCACGAGCACCGCGGCCGCGGCGCGCCAGGCGCCCGGGGCGGTGAGGAGCGGCAGGAGACCGAAGCCGCCGGCGAGGGCCCCGAGGACGGCGCCGGCGGTGTTCGAGGCGGTGGCCCAGCCCACGTCGCGGCCGACGTGGGCGCGGCCGCGGCCGAGCAGCGCGATGAGGAGCGGGTACTGGTAGCCCGCGACGAGGGCCGGGGGCAGCACGACGAGGGCCGTGACGAGGGACCAGCCGAGGACGTGGCCGGCGAAGGCGACCTGCCCGAGCGGGCGCAGGAGGACGGCGAGGAGGGCGAGCCGGTCCCCGAGGGCGAACCCGGCGGCGACGGCGAGCGCCTCGAGGAGGCACGTCGCCGCGAAGGCGGTGAGCGTGGCCGGGCGCTCCCGGCCGGCGAACGCGTAGGCGAGGCCCCCGAGGGCGATCCCGGCGAGGGCGATCGCGAGGATGAGGCCGAAGGTGAACACGGTGCCGCCGAGGAGCGGCGACAGCATCCGGTACCAGACGAGCTCGAGGAGGAAGAAGGCGAAGCCGACGACGCCGCAGGCGGCGAGGACGAAGCGGCGGGGCGCTTCGGGCCCCGCGTCCTCCGCCGCGTCCGGCGCCGCGCCGGTCCCCGCCGCCTCGGCGGCCCTCGGGCGCGCCAGCGCGAGGGCGGCGGCGGCCACGGCGAGGTTGACGCCGCACGCGGCGAGGAGCGTCCCGCGGTTGCCGAGGCGCTCGAATCCCCAGAAGGTCGCGAGGAGCGCCCCCGTCACCGCCCCCAGCGTGTTCGCGCCGTAGAGAAGCGCGGTCGACCGTCGCCGCGTGTCGCTCTCCCCTTCCGCCTCGCGGGCCGCGGCCGGCAGCGTCCCGCCCATGAGGACGGTCGGGACGAGGAGGACGAGGGCGGAAAGGACGAGGCGCACGAGCGTCGACAGCGCGTCGCCGAGGGCGAGGCTGCCCCCGAGGGCGAGGTAGGCCACGCGGGCGAGGGCCAGGAGGAGGGGTGACGCGGCGGCCGAGAGTGCGATCCCCGCCTCGAGCCGTGCGTAGAGGGCGAGCGGGCGCGGGTGGCGGTCGGCCCGCGGGCCGAAGAGGAGCGACCCCGCGCCGAGGCCCCCGATGAACAGGGCGAGGACGGCGGCGGAGGCGCCCGTCGAGTGGCCGAAGACGAGGCGCAGCTCGCGGGTCCACACGAGCTGGTAGGCGAGGGCGCAGCCCCCCGAGCCCACCAGCAGGAGCGCGACCGACAGGAGACGCAGGGGCACGGGGGAGGCTATCCTTCCGCGCATGAAGTGGCAAGGCGTCCTGCCCGCGATCACCACCCCGTTCCTGCCCGACCTCTCCGTCGACGCCTCGCTCCTCGTCGAGCAGGTCGACGCGCTCGCCCGCGCGGGCTGCGCGGGGGTCGTCGCCCTCGGCTCCCTCGGCGAGGGCGGCTCGCTCTCCTTCGACGAGAAGAAGGCGGTCCTGCGGCTCGTGCGCGAGGCGCTCGCGGGCCGGGGCTCCCTCGTGGCCGGCGTCGGCGCGCTCACCACCGCGGAGGCGGTGCGGCTCGCCGAGCTCGGGGCCGACTGCGGGTGCGACGGCCTCATGGTCCTCCCGCCCTACGTCTACCGGGGGGACTGGCGGGAGACGCGGGAGCACCTCGCGGCGGTGATCGAGGCGACGCCCCTCGAGTGCATGCTGTACAACAACCCGATCGCCTACGGCACCGACGTGCTGCCCGAGCAGATGGTCGACCTCGCGGTCTCGCTTCCCAACGTCGTCGCGGTCAAGGAGTCGAGCGCGGACGTGCGCCGGGTGACGTCGCTGCGGACCCTGCTCGGGGACCGCCTGGCGATCCTCGCGGGGGTCGACGACCTCGTCCTCGAGGCGGTCCAGGCGGGCGCGGTGGGGTGGGTGGCGGGGCTCGCCGACGCGCTGCCCGCGGAGTCGGTGCGCCTGTTCGAGCTGGCCGCGGCGGGCCGCGTCGACGAGGCGCGCGCGCTGTACGACTGGTTCCTGCCGCTCCTGCGGCTCGACACGGTGCCCAAGTTCGTCCAGCTGATCAAGCTCGTCCAGCAGGAGACCGGCCTCGGAAGCGAGGCGGTCCGCCCCCCGCGGCTCCCCCTCGCCTCCCCCGACCGCGAGCGGGTGGTCGAGCTCGTCCGCTTCGCCCTCTCCCGGCGCCCCGCGCTCGGCTGAGCTCCCCAGGAGGAAGACACCCATGGCCGTTCTCGTGACCGGCGGCGCCGGCTACATCGGAAGCGCGTTCGTGCAGCAGCTGCTCGCCGCGGGCGAGGAGGTGGCCGTCCTCGACGACCTCTCGCGCGGCCACCGCGCCGCGGTGGACCCGCGGGCCGCCTTCTACGAGGGGCGCACGGGCGACCGCGACCTCGTCCGTCGCATCGCGCGCGAGCACCCGCTCGACGCGTGCGTGCACTTCGCGGCCTTCGCCTACGTGGGCGAGTCGGTCGCCGAGCCCGGGCGCTACTTCGACAACAACTTCACCCAGGCCCAGGTCCTCTTCGAGTCTCTCCTCGCCGCGGGAGTGCGGCGCGTCGTCTTCTCGTCGACGTGCGCGACCTACGGCGTGCCCCGCGAGGTGCCGATCCCGGAGAGCCACCCCCAGTGGCCGATCAACCCCTACGGCTGGTCGAAGCTCTTCGTCGAGCGGCTCCTCGAGAGCTTCGACCGGGCCCACGGCCTGCGGTTCGTCGCCCTGCGCTACTTCAACGCCGCCGGGGCGACGGCGCGCTCCGGCGAGCACCACGACCCCGAGACCCACCTCGTGCCGCTCGTCCTCGCCGCCGCCGCCGGGCGGCGGCCGAAGGTCAGCGTCTTCGGCGGCGACTACGACACGCCGGACGGCACCTGCATCCGCGACTACATCCACATCGAGGACCTCGGCGAGGCGCACCTGCTCGCCCTCGCCCACCTGCGGCGGGGCGGGGGCTCGGAGTTCCTGAACCTCGGCAACGGGACGGGCTGCTCGGTCCTCGAGGTGATCGAGACGGCCCGGCGGGTCACCGGCCGGGACGTTCCCTTCGAGATGGGAGAGAGGCGCGAGGGCGACCCCCCGCGGCTCGTCGGCGACGCCACGAGGGCCCGCGAGGTCCTCGGCTGGACGCCGAGGCGGCCGTCGCTCGACGAGATCGTCCGCTCGGCCTGGGAGTGGATGCAGGCCCACCCGGAGGGATACGGGACGGCGTGACCCGGGTCTTGCAAATTAGAAGTGTGACTTCTATATTGTACACATGATCGACCGCGCCTACGCGAGCGCGCTCTCGGGCCTCCTCCGGCGCTTCCCGGCGGTCACGGTCCTCGGGCCCCGCCAGTGCGGCAAGACCACGTTCGTTCGCGCCGCCCTGCCGGGGTGGAGCTACGTCGACCTCGAGCGGCCCGCGGACGCGACGCCGCTCGGCGCGGACCCGGAGGCCCGCCTCGCCCAGCTGGGCGACCGCGTGATCCTGGACGAGGCGCAGCGCCTGCCCGAGATCTTCCCCGTTCTTCGCGGCGTCATCGACCGGCGGCGGTCACGGAAGGGACGGTTCGTCCTCCTGGGGTCCGCAGCCCCTTCGCTCGTGCGCGGTATCTCGGAGTCGCTTGCCGGGCGGACCGCGTTCCTCGACCTGCCCCCGTTCCGCTGGGAGGAGATCGCGCCGCGCCGTCCGAAGGGCGGCCTGGGCTCGCTCTGGCTGCGCGGCGGTTTCCCGGACGCGTTCCTCGCCCGCGGCGACCCCGCCCGCCACGACTGGATGGAGGCCTACACGAGGGCCTTCATCGAGCGCGACCTGCCCGCGCTGGGGATCGAGGTCTCCGCCTCCCAGATGCGCAAGCTGTGGATGATGCTCGCCCACGTCAACGGCGGGCTGTGGAACGCCTCCCAGCTCGCGGCCTCGCTCGGGGTCAGCTACCACACCGTCGACCGCTACGTGGACATCCTCGAGCGGGCCTTCCTGGTCCGGAAGGTGGCTCCCTACTTCGCCAACGTGGGCAAGCGGCTCGTCAAGAGCCCGAAGGTCTACTTCCGGGACACCGGGCTCCTCCATCATTTCCTCGGCATCCGGTCGTCGGAGCAGCTCGAGACGCACCCTGCGCGCGGAGCGAGCTGGGAGGCGTTCGTCGTCGACCAGCTCCTCTCCGCGTTCCGAAGGGTGGACCCAGCCTGCCAGGGCTGGTTCTGGCGCACGGCGCGGGGCGACGAGGTCGACCTTCTGATCGGGACGGGCTCGCGACTCGTTCCCTTCGAGGCGAAGCTGCACTCGTCCCCTGGCCCGGACGAAGCGAGGGGCGTGCGGCGGTGCATGGCCGACCTGGGGTTGTCGCGCGGGTACGTCGTGTATCCCGGGCGTGAGCGGTACTCCCTCGGGCACGGCGTCACGGCCCTGCCCGCGGAGAGCTTCCTCGCCCGGCCACCGAGCCTCCGCCGCTTGTAGCCGATCGCCGGCGACCGTCGCTCACCGGGGGGCGAGGCGGCTCGCGGCGGCCGCGTCCACGATCCACGTCCCCCCGCGCGCGAGCTGGGCGGGCACGGCCCGCACGTCGAGCGGCCCCTCGAGCGCGCGAGCGAGGGCCTCCGCCTTGGCCTCCCCCGAGACGAGGACGAGGACCACCCGCGCCGACTCGACGACCGGCGGCGTCACCGTCATCCGCCGCGAGGGCGGCTTCGGGGCCTCGACCGCCACCACGCGCCGCCCTCTCTCCTCGAGCGCGGGCGATCCCGGGAAGAGCGAGGCCGTGTGGCCGTCCTCCCCCATCCCGAGCAGGACCACGTCCAACGGGTCGGGAAGGAGGCGGCCGTAGGCCGCCGCGGCCGCCTCCGCGTCCGTTGCGTCCGCCGGCATGCGCCGCGCGCGCTCGAGGGCCTCCGGCCGTCCGGCGAAGAGCGTCTCCGCCGCGAGGCGGTAGTTGCTGTCCGGGTGGTCGAAGGGCACCGCCCGCTCGTCGCCGAAGTACCACTCGATGGCCCCCCACGGCAGCGCCCGGGCGAGCGCGGAGGTCGCGAGCACCTCGTAGGTGGCGCGGGGCGTCGTGCCCCCGGCCAGCGCGACCGAGCACGTCCCCCGGGCGGCGACCGCCGCCCGCGTCCTCTCGACGAGCCACTCCGCCGCCCGCCGCGCGAGCGCGCGATCGTCGCCCACCACGCGCAGGCCGCCGCTCAACGCCGCCCGCCGATCGGCCGCCACTTCCGGCCGTCCTGCCGGGTGAGCTCCGCCGCCGCGGCCGGTCCCTCGCTCCCCCGCTCGTACGGCGCCGGCTCCTCGCTCGAGGCGTCCCACCCCTCGAGCACGGGCGCGAGGAGGCTCCACGCCTGCTCGTCCCCGTCGCGCCGGGCGAACAGCGTCGCGTCTCCCCGCATCGCGTCGAGGAGGAGCTTCTCGTAGGCGTCGCCCGGCGTGCGGTGGAACGCGTCCGCGTACGCGAAGTCCAGGCGGACGCTGCCGACCGCGAGGTCGTCTCCGGGCACCTTCGAGGCCACGGAGAGGGCGATCCCCTCGTCGGGCTGGATCCGCAGGACGAGCACGTTCGGCTCGATGAGCTGGCACACGTCCTCGCGGCCGAAGAGGCAGAACGGGATCTGCTGGAAGTGGACGGAGATCTCGGTCGTGCGCCGCGCGAGCCCCTTGCCGGCCCGGACGTAGAACGGCACGCCCTGCCACCGCCAGTTGTCCACGTGGAAGCGCAGGGCCGCGTAGGTGGGGGTGCGCGAGCCCCGCGCGACGCCCTCCTCGTCCCGGTAGCCCGCGTACTGCCCGTGCACGGCGTCCGCGGGCGACAGCTCTCGCACGGAGCGCAGGAGCTTCAGCTTCTCGTCGCGCACGTCGTCGGCCCCGAACGTGGCCGGAAGCTCCATGGCCACGAGGGCGAGGAGCTGCAGCAGGTGGTTCTGCACCACGTCGCGCACCACCCCCGTCTGGTCGTAGAAGCGGCCCCGGCGCTCGACCCCGATCTGCTCGGCCATCGTGATCTCGACGTGGTCGACGTACTTGCGGTTCCACAGCGGCTCGAAGATCGAGTTGCCGAAGCGGAAGACGAGGATGTTCTGGACCGTCTCCTTGCCGAGGTAGTGGTCGATGCGGAACGTCTGCCGCTCGTCGAGGACGGCGCCGACCAGCCGGTTGAGCTCCCGGGCGGAGGCGAGGTCGCGCCCGAAGGGCTTCTCGACGACGACCCGCGACCACGGAGAGCCGTTCGGCGGGTGCAGCAGCCCCGCCTCGCGCAGGCCGGCGAGGATCGGCGGGAACGACGCCGGGGGCACCGCGAGGTAGAAGAGCCGGTTGCCGGCCGTGCCCCGCTTGCTCTCCGCGGCGAGCAGCGCCTCGCGCAGCGCGCGCCAGGCCCCGGGCGTCGTGTAGTCCCCGGCGACGGTGTCGATGGCGGCGGCGAACGCGCCCCAGGCGGCCGCGTCGACGGGCGTCCCGGAGAAGCGCTCGAGGGACTGCCGGAGTTGCTCGCGGTACGCCTCCGCCGCGCCGACGGAGGTGCTCGTGGCCAGGAGCGTGACCGGCGACGGCAGCTCGCCCGACCCCGCGAGGGCGAACAGGGCGGGGACGATCTTGCGGTGGGCGAGGTCGCCGGTCGCCCCGAACAGGACGAGCGTGCAGGGGTCCGCGGGGCGCGCCGGCAGGCGGACCGGGGTGGACTCTGCCTCGACGTGGAGGGGGTTCATCCCCGAAGTGTACCGGCACCGGCGGGCTTGACGGCGCGGCGGCGAGGTGGGAAACTCCCACCATGCCGGTCGCGAGAGCCGACGCCAAGAAGCGCGTGATCGTCGCGCCCGCCCGGCCCGGGGACGTGTTCGACGTCCGCGCCGAGGGCGAAGACCGCATCGTCCTCGTCCGCCTCGCGGAGCCTGCGCCTCCGCCCCGGATGAGCCGTTCCCGCTGCCTTCGGGCGATCTCCCGAGCGCCGCTGCGGATGCGGATCTCGTGGGAAGCCCTGAAGGCCGAGACCCGCGAGCCGTGATCCTGCTCGACACCAACGTGCTCATCTACGCCTCCGCGGCCGGGTCGCCCTTCCGGCGCTGGGCGCGCAACGTCGTCGCGGAGGCCGTGTCGGGGGAGGGCGCCGGGACGAGCGTCGTCAGCCTCGCGGAGATCTGCGTCGGCGCCGCGGAGCCCGACACCGTCGCCGAGACGATCCGCGGATGGGGCGTGGCGATCCTCGAGGTCCCCCCGGCGGCGGCGGAGCCCAGCGCGCGAGCCTACCGGCTCTACCGCCGGAGACGGCGAGACGAGGCGAGCCGCGAGGCGCCCGCGATGCCACTGCCCGACTTCTTCATCGGTGCGCACGCCGAGGTCATGGGCTGGCGGATCGCGACCGCCGACGAGGGGCGCTTCCGGACCTACTTCCCCTCGGTCCGGCTCGTCACCCCGTAGCCGGGCCGACCGGGCGTCAGAACCCCGGCGACAGGCTCCACTGCCAGACCCAGCCCCGGCCGGGACGGTCGAGCGGTCGCGCGGCGGAGATCTGGGCGACGAGGAACCCGAACACGTTCGCCCTCAAGGCCGCGCCCACGCTGGCGAGGACGCTGCGGTCCCCCCCGAGGAAGGACGCCTTCTGCTCGGCGGTCCAGGCGACGCCGGCGTCGGCGAACAGGGCGATCTCGAGCGGCAGCGGGCCGTAGCTGAGCCGGCCCCGGAAGAGCCCCCACAGCGGGGCGCGCACCTCCGCGCTCGCGACGAGGGCGCGGCTCCCGAAGAGACGGTCGAAGAGCGGGCAGCTGCTCGTCCGGTCGGGCACGCACTCCGCGCTCGTGATGTCGTCGTAGCCGCGCAGCAGCTCCGGGTAGCCGATGTAGACCTCGCGGAAGCGGTTGTCCTCCCCCCCGCCGCCGTAGCGGCCGAAGTGGGTGGCGCGCAGGGCGAAGGTCACGGGCCGGACCGGCATGAAGTACCCCCGCCAGTCCGCGAGCAGCGTCGTGTAGTCGGCGGAGCCGAACGTCGGGGCCACCTCCAGCCGGGCCCGGCTGCCGAGGATCGGGCTCGTCGCGCCGAAGACCGACGTGTCGTGGACGAGCGCGCCCGAGACCGAGCCGAGGTAGAGGGGGTCGAAGACGCCCTGCAGCTTCTCCTCCTCGTCGCCGAGGAAGCGGCCGTCGAAGGGCGAGTAGTACTCGGTGCGCAGCTCGGCCCCGAAGCCGATCCGCTGGAGCGAGCCCTGGAGCTCGAAGCGCTGCGCGCGGTTGAACGGGTAGGCGGCGACGGCGAAGGCCGAGGCGTCGGTCTGGCGCTGCAGGACGTATCGATCGGCGACCACCGGGACTCCATCGACCACGTCGAGGCTGCGGAAGATCCCCCCCGAGTAGCGGTACGGGACGTACGAGAGACCGACCGCCCAGTCGAGCTTGCGGGTGAGGTTCGAGTAGACGACCTGCCCGGAGGTGTCCTGGAGCGAGCCGTAGACGCTCGCGCCCACGCTCAGGTTCCGGTTCCCGAGCACGTCGCTGAAGTAGAACGCGGTCGAGCCCCCGACGTACCCGCCGAAACGGTCCACCCCCGCGCCGATCGAGGGCTGGCCCACGTACCGCAGGCCGAGCTTCGAGTCGTACGGCTCGGCGGGAGCCGGCGGGTCCGGCGCGGGCAGGCCCGTGGTCGCGTCGGAGAGCAGCCGCTCGACCTGCCCGTCGGCCTGCGTGCGCGGGGGCAGGATCACCTCGCCCTGGGCGAGGGCGGTGGTCTCGCTCGCCTGGCCCGCCCGCAGGGTCTGGTCGTCGATCGCGTAGATCTGGTACTTGCCGTCCTCCCGGGCGGAGTAGGCGATCCGTCCCGTCCCGCTCGCCACGGAGAGCGCGGGGCTGAGGGGCGAGATGCCGGCGACGCCGGTGCGCAGGTCGGTCACGCGGTGCAGGCGCCCGCTCCCCAGGTCGAGGCGGTGCACGTTCGTCGCGCCGTACGCGTCGGACAGGAAGTAGACGCTTCCCCCGTCCGGCGACCAGTGGGGATTCGAGTGCCTCGCCCCGGCGTAGCCCGGCAGCTCCGAGACCTCGCCGGTCGCGACGTCGAGGACGCCGATGCGGTAGCCGCCGAACTCGAGCGTGTCGAGCCGGGTCGTGAAGCGATCGGTGGTGAAGGCCACCCGCGTGCCGTCCGGCGAGAACGCCGGGTGCAGCTCGGCGAAGGCGTCGTCGGTGAGCCGCCGCGTCTGCCCGCTCTCGAGGTCGTGGAGCCAGAGGTCGAGGAGCCCCCCCTGGTTGGCGCTGAAGACGACCCGCCGGCCGTCGGGGGCGAAGGCCGGGCTCTGGAGCTCCGAGAGGTCGGGGAGCTCGGCCTCGCGGACCTTGCGGCCGGTCTCGACGTCCACGACGAACAGGGCGGCCCGCCCCTTGCGCAGGGCGCTCTGGACGAAGAGCCGCCCGTCGGGGCTCCACCCCCCCGCCGACTCGATGAACTGCAGGCTGTCGAAGTGGGGGTCGGTCGCCGTCGAGGCGAGCTTGCGGATCACCTTTCCCGTCTCCGCGTCGGCGAGGAAGAGGTCGATCGAGAACAGGTCCTTCTCGGACAGGAACGCCACCCGGCGGCCGTCGGGCGAGATCGAGGGGCCGATGTTGAGACCGCCGCCGCCGCGCTTCTCGCCCACGAGGAGCGGGCCGTACGCAGCGGGGGCCTTGCGCGCCTCGAGGAAGGCCGAGTAGGCGTTCTTGATCGCCTCGCCCCACTGCTTCGAGAACTCCTTCTCGTCGATCTGCAGCACCTGGCGGATCGCGAGCTCGGGGTCGCCGCTGCGCGCCCCCTCGCGGTAGACCGCGATCGCCTTCTCGTCGCCCCACCGGCCGCCCACGTAGGCCCAGAAGGCGTGGCCGAAGCGGTAGGGGAAGAAGCGCGGGCTGCCGAGGTCGCGCAGCGTCGGGAGCTCGTCGCTCGCGAGGGCGTCGCGCAGCCACATCGCGGTCTGGGAGTCGACGGGGCCGAGGGAGAGGTACTCGGCGAGCCCCTCCACGAACCACAAGGGCAGCCGCAGGAACCCCTGGCCGCGGCTCCGGCTGTTCATGTCGTACTGGAAGGCGTGGACGAGCTCGTGGCCGAGGACGTGGTCGGTCTCCGCGAGCGACCCCGCCGAGGGCATGACGATCCGACGCATGAGTCCCTCGGTCACGCCCCCGGTCCCCTCCCCGATTCCCTGGACGACGTTCGTCTGGCGGAAGTCCGCCCCGCTCGCGTAGAAGACGAGCGCCTGGCGGCCCTGGAGGTCGTGCTCGAAGATCCGGGCGAGCCGGTCGTACCAGCGCTCCGCCATGCGCGCGACGTGCTCGATCTTCCCCTGCTGCTCCGGGTAGTAGTAGATGTCGAACCGCTTCGTCTTGAGCACCTGGAAGTCGAAGTCGCGGTACTGCACCTGGTTCTGCCCGAAGTACTGCGCGGAGGCGGGACCGGCCGGGGCGAGGGCGACGAGGCCGGCGAGAGAGAAGGTGAGGTGGCTCTTTCTGCTCATGGCGGGCTCCGTGGGGGGAACTCTCCCCTCCTAGGAGCCTAGACGACGGCCCGGAGGGCGCGGCCCCCCCTCCCGCTCCGTTTTGCACGACGTGACGAGAGTTTGCGGCGGCGCGTCAGGCCCGGGCGAGCGCCGCCTTCACCCGGAGGGGCGTCAGCGGCAGCCGGTGGACCCGCGCCCCGGTGGCGTCGAAGACCGCGTTGGCGATCGCCGCCCCCATCGGCACGATCGCCGGCTCCCCCCCGCCCTTCGGGGGAAGCGCGTCGTTTCTCACGAGGACGGTCTCGATCCGCGGCAGCCACGAGAAGCGGGGGATCTCGTAGGTGTCGAAGTTCTCGTCGAGGACCTTCCCGTCCCGGATCCTCACCTCCTCGGCGAGGACGTAGCCGAGGCCCATCGTGATGCAGCCCTCGACCTGCAACGTGGCGCCGAGCGGGCTCACGACGAGCCCCATGTCCTGGGCGCACACGACGCGCTCGACCCTGACCTTCCCGCTCGCGCGATCCACCCTCACCTCGACCGCGAGCGCGGCGTACGACTCGGAGTCGACGCCGCAGGCGATCCCCTGCCCGCGCCCGGTGGGACCCGGGCCCGCCTTCCAGCCGAAGGCCTTCGCCGCGGCCTCGAACACGCTGCGGGCGCGGGGGTCGCTCGTGTTGCGGAGCCGGAACTCCAGCGGGTCGACACCCGCCGCCGCGGCCATCACGTCCAGGTGCGACTCGCGCGCGAACACGTTCATGTTCGCGCCCGGCGCGCGCCAGGGGCCGACCCCGTAGCGGTGGACGGCGGCGCCCGGCCCCCGCCAGCCGCCGAAGACGCGCATCCGGGTGTTCGGGACGTCGTAGAAGAGCTCCGCCGCCCGGTCGCCGGCGAAGTAGACGTCGTAGTCCCAGAGGAGGACCCTCCCGGAACCGTCCACCGCCGAGCGGATCTTCACGACCGAGGCGGGGTCGAACTTGTCGTAGAAGAACTCCTCCTGGCGCGTGAAGGCCACCTGCACCGGCCGGCCGGTGATCCGCGCGAGGCGCGCCGCCTCCTCGGACTGGCGGCCCGAGCTCTTGCCCCCGAAGCCGCCGCCGACGTAGGGGGTGATCACCCGGACGCTCTTCGGCTCGAGGCCGAGGGCCTGGGCGAGGGCCGCCTGGGTGGGAAACGGCGTCTGCGTCGAGGCCCAGACCGTGAGCCGGCCGCTCTCGAACGCCGCCGTCGACGTGTGCGGCTCCATCGGCGCGTGGGCCACGTAGCCCTTCTCGTACGTGGCCTCGAAGACCCGGCCCGCCGCGGCCCGCGCCGCGTCGACGTCGCCCTTCACCGCCTTCACCTCGGGCGACGGGGCCTTCGCGAGCAGCTCAGCGAAGATCCCGTCGGCGTCGGCCCCCGGCGGGGCCGGGGTCCACTCCGCCTTCACCCGGCCCAGGGCCTCCTCGGCCCGCTCCGGATCGGCGTGCAGCACCGCGACGATCCCGTCCCGGTCGACGACGGTCACGCCGTCGAGCCTCGCCGCCTCGGTCGTGTCGACCCGGGCGAGGGTGGCCCCGTGGGCGGGCGGGCGCAGAAGCCGCGCGTAGAGGAGCCCGGGCAGGCGGACGTCGCCCGCGTACGTCCCCGCCCCGGTCACCTTGGCCACGACGTCCTTGCGCTGCGGCGAGCGACCCATGACCGTGAGCTCGCCGACCTGGCGCAGGACGGCCTTCTCGTCCACCGTCTTGAGGAGGGCCTGGCCCTTCGCGAGCGCCCCGTAGGTCACCGAGCGCGACGGGGCGCCCTTCACCGACACGACGCCGTTCTCCACGACGAGCTGCTCGCGCGGCGCGCCCAGCCTGTCCGAGGCGAGCCGGAGGAGGACCACCCGCGCCTCGGCCGCCGCGGTGCGCAGGGCCGGCCCGAAGATCCGCGTGGTCAGCGAGCCGAACGTCCCCATGTCCCACGGACAGCGGTCCGTGTCGCCGAGGACCATCTCGATCGCGTCGAGGGAGACGCCGAGCTCCTCGGCCGCCATCTGGGCGAGGGACGTCTCGATCCCCTGCCCCATCTCGATCTTGCCGGAGAAGACCGTGACCCGACCGTCTTCCCCGACCCGCAGGTAGGCGTTGAGGTCCGACGGGTAGCCGCGGCCCTGGGCGAGCGCGCGGTCCGAGCGGAGGCGGACGAGCACGACGATTCCGCCGCCGACGGCCTTCAAGAACGCCCGACGGCTGAAGGCCCTCATGACCGGCCTCCTTCCGTCCGGGCGACCGACTCGATCGCCTCCAGGATCCGCTTGTACGCGCTGCAGCGGCAGAGGTTGCCCTCCATCGCCTCCACGACCTTCTCGCGCGAGGGATGGGGGTCGGAGAGGAGGAGGCCGTAGGCGCTCATGATCATCCCCGGCGTGCAGAAGCCGCACTGGAGGCCGCCCTTGTCCACGAAGGCCTGCTGGAGCGGGTGCAGCGTCGCCCCCTTCGCCAGGCCCTCGATCGTGGTGACGCTCCGGCCCTCGACCTCGGCGAGCGTCGTCCGGCACGAGCGGACCGGCTGCCCGTCGACCACGACGGTGCACGAGCCGCAGACGCCGGCGCCGCAGCCGTACTTCGTGCCGGTCAGGCCGAGGTCGGTGCGCAGCACCCAGAGCAGCGTCCGCTTCTCGTCCGTCTCGAGGCGAACGGGCTGGCCGTTCAGGGTCAGGGACACCGCGCGTGGCATGGGGGCCTCCCGTCTCGAGTGCGCCCGGGCTGTCTTACGCCGGGAGCCGGCCCCGCGTCAACGGGAATCGCCGGCCCGGCGCCCGCGTCGCTGCCAGCGCTCCCGGGCCCGCGCCCGCTCGGCCTCCCGGTCCTTCGAGCGGCACATGCGACGAGTGGTAGCCTGAGGCCATGAGAGACCACAGCCTCGCGTCGAAATGGTCGGATTGGGCCCCACCGCTCCGGAGCGTCCTGCGGATCGTCGCTGCGCTCATCTTCGTGCAGGCGGGCACGGTCAAGCTGTTCGCCTTCCCGATCGGAATGCCTCCGAACGGCGGTGCCGCGGTCTTCCCTTCGCAGATCTGGATCGGGGGCTTCCTCGAGGTGGTGGGCGGGGCACTGCTCGCGGTCGGCCTGTTCACGCGCCCGGTCGCGTTCGTGCTGTCCGGGATGATGGCGGTGGCCTACTTCCAGTTCCACGCACCGGGAGGCTTCTGGCCGGCGGTGAACGGCGGGACGGCCGCGGCAATCTACTGCTTCGTGTGGCTCTACTTGTCCGCCGCGGGCCCGGGCCCCTGGAGCATCGACGAATGGCGGCGCCGGTGAACCGCGGCGAGGCGCGCCGTCTCGTGGGCTCCAGGGCCAAGACGGAAGCGTCCGTCGTCTTTCGCCAGGAGGCCGTGAGAAGGAAGCGGGTCGACGACCTCGAGGCGATGCTGGGCAAGGTGAAGCTGGAGATCGACCTCCCACGGTCCCGCCGGCGACCCTGAGGGCGCCTTGACTGTGCCGGCACCGGGGCGATAGCTTCGGCCGCGACGCGATCGCCGTCGCGCCGCGAGGAGAGACTCCATGGCCCAGGCCTACACCATCGGCATCGACTACGGGACCAACTCCGTCCGCGCCCTCGTCGTGGACTGCGCGGACGGGCGCGAGGTCGGCTCGTTCGTCTTCGACTACCCGTCGGGCGAGCAGGGGATCCTGCTCGACCCGAGGGACCCGCACCTCGCCCGGCAGAGCCCGGCCGACTATCTCGCCGGCCTCGAGGCGTCGGTGAGGGGCGCCCTCGCTGCGGCCGAGAAGCAGCCGGGGTTCTCGCGGAAGGACGTGATCGGCCTCGGCGTCGACACCACGGGCTCGACGCCGATCCCGGTGGACTCGCGAAACCGGCCGCTCGCCCTCGACCCGAGGTGGAAGGACCACCTCGCCGCCCAGGCCTGGCTGTGGAAGGACCACACGGGGGCCGAGGAGGCCGCCGCGATCACGCGGGTGGCGGCCGAGCACGCGCCGCAGTACCTCGCGCCGATCGGCGGGACGTACTCGTCCGAGTGGTTCTGGTCGAAGATCTGGCGCTGCCTGAAGGAGGCCCCCGACGTCTTCGCCGCCGCCCACAGCTGGGTGGAGCTGGCCGACTGGGTCCCCGCCGTCCTCGCCGGGATCGAGGACCCGGCGAAGGTGATGCGCTGCGTCTGCGCGGCCGGCCACAAGGCGATGTACTCCGACGCGTGGGGCGGGCTGCCGTCGAAGGAGCTCCTGACGCGGCTCGACCCGAAGCTCGCGGACCTGCGCGACCGGCTCTTCGAGAAGGCGCACGCCGCGGACGTGCCGGCGGGGACGCTGTGCCGTGAGTGGGCGGAGAAGCTGGGCCTGCGCGAGGGGATCGTGATCGCGATGGGCGCCTTCGACGCCCACTACGGCGCGGTCGGCTCGGGGGTGAAGGCGGGCACGCTCGTCAAGATCATCGGCACCTCGACCTGCGACTGCGCGGTCGCCTCGGCGAAGGAGAAGGTCCAGGACGTGCCCGGCATCTGCGGGATCGTGAACGGCTCGATCATGCCCGGCTACTACGGGATCGAGGCCGGCCAGTCGGCGGTCGGCGACATCCTCAAGTGGTGGGTGGAGACCGTCTGCGAGGGCGACGAGACGCTCCACGCCGCGCTCTCCGCGGAGGCGGCGAAGGCGAAGCCCGGGCAGTCCGGTCTCGTGGCCCTCGACTGGAACAACGGCAACCGGACGATCCTCGTCGACCCGCTGCTCACCGGCCTCCTCGTCGGCCAGACCCTCCACACGACGCGGGCCGAGGTCTACCGGGCGATCATCGAAGCGACGGCCTACGGCGCCCGCGCGATCATCGAGCGGATGCAGGAGTACGGCGTGCCGGTCGAGAGGGTCGTCTGCTGCGGCGGCATCGCCGAGAAGAACCCCCTCTTCATGCAGATCTACGCGGACGTGATCGGCCACCCGATGCTGATCGCGGGCTCCCCCCAGACCCCGGCCCTCGGTTCCGCGATCTCCGCCGCGGTCGCGGCGGGGGCCCACGCGTCCTTCGAGGCCGCACAGGAGAGGATGACGACGCTCAAGGAGACCCGCTACACGCCGAACCCCGCGGCTCGGCGCGTGTACGACGAGCTCTACGGGATCTACCGGGAGCTGCACGACGTCTTCGGCGGCGTGCCGGGAGCCAAAGCCGACCTCCCCTCCCTGATGAAGCGGCTGCTCGCGATCCGCGAGCGCGAGGCGGGGGCGTAGGATGGCCCGCGTCGCGGAGGCGCTGCGGCAGGAGGTCCACCGCGCCAACATGGCCCTCGCCCGGAGCGGCCTCGTGATGGGGACGTTCGGGAACGTCTCGGGGGTCGACCGCAAGGCCGGCCTCCTCGCGATCAAGCCGAGCGGCGTGCCGTACGACGATCTGCGGCCGGAGCACATCGTCCCCGTCTCCCTCGCGACCGGGGAGGTGATCGACTCGGACCTGCGCCCCTCGTCCGACACGCCGACCCACCTCGAGCTCTACCGCGCGTTCCCCTCGTGCGGGGGTGTCGTCCACACCCACTCGACCCACGCCACGGCGCTCGCCCAGGCCGGGCTCCCCGTCCGCTGCCTCGGCACGACCCACGCCGACCACTTCCGGGGCGACGTGCCGGTCACCCGCCCTCTCCGCAAGGCCGAGGTCGCGAAGGACTACGAGAGGAACACCGGCCTCGTGATCGTCGAGACGTTCCGGCGGAAGCGGATCTCTCCCGACGAGGTCGCGGCGGTGCTCGTGGCGAGCCACGGGCCGTTCACATGGGGCAAGGATGCGGCGCACGCGGTCCAGAACGCGGAGGTCATCGAGTACCTGGCCCGCATGGACATCCTCGTCCACGTGGCCGCGCCGCGCGGGCTGAAGCGGCCCGCGCGATTCCTCGTCGACACCCACTATCTCCGCAAGCACGGGCCCGGCGCTTATTACGGGCAGAAGAAGCGGCGGTGATGCGCGTCGCCCGCCTCCACGGCCGGCGCGACGTGCGGCTGCACGAGGAGGCGAAGCCCGTGCCCGGCCCCGGGGAGCGTCTCGTCCGGGTGGAGGCCGTCGGCCTGTGCGGCTCCGACCTGCACTGGTTCGAGGAGGGGGGGATCGGGCCGAGCCGCATCCACAGGCCCGTGGTGCCGGGCCACGAGATGGCCGGCCGCACGGAGGATGGCCGCCTCGTGGCGATCGAGCCGGCCATCTCCTGCGGCCGCTGCGCCCTCTGCCTCGAGGGCCACCCGAACCTGTGCCCGGCCATCAGCTTCTCCGGCCAGGGCGACGACGACGGCTCGATGCGCGAGTGGATGGCCTGGCCCGAGCACTGCCTCTTCCCGCTGCCCGACGGCCTCACCGCGGCGGACGGGGCGATGCTCGAGCCCCTCGGCGTCGCGATCCACACGGTCGACCTCGCCCACGTCCGGCCGGGGATGAGCGTCGGCGTGTTCGGGTCCGGTCCGATCGGCCTTCTCTGCCTGCAGGTCGCGCGGGCGGCCGGCGCGGCGCGGCTCTTCGCCACGGACCTGCCGAGCCGGCCCCACCGCCTCGAGGCCGCGCGCGACGTCGGCGCGAAGGCCTTCGCGGTCGAGGACGGGCTCGAGGCGAAGGCCATCCTGAAGGCCGCGGGCGGCCACGGCCTCGACGTGGCGATCGAGGCGGCCGGCGTGCAGGCCGCGGTCGACGCGGCGGTGGCCGCCGTCCGACCCGGCGGGCGCGTCGTCCTCGCCGGCATCCCCTCGGAGGCGCGGACGAGCTTCGACGCGTCGACCGCCCGCCGCAAGGGCCTCACGTTCGTGATGGTGCGGCGGATGAAGCACACATACCCGCGAGCGATCGCGCTGGCCGTGGCCGGGCGCGTGGACCTGCGCTCGCTGGTGACCCACCGCTTCCCCCTCGCGGAGGCGGCGAAGGCCTTCGAGACCGCCGCCTCCCGCGGGGGGCTCAAGGTGCTCGTCGAGCCGTAGCGACGCCCTACTCGTAGCGCAGCGCCTCGACGGGGTCGAGGGCGGCGGCGCGCCGCGCCGGCCACACGCCGAAGACGAGGCCGACGCCGATCGACACCGTGAGCCCGGCCACGACCGCCCAGGGCGGGACCTGCGAGGGCAGGGCGGGCAGGAGCACGAGCAGCAGCCGGCTCACGCCGATCGCGAGGAGGACGCCGATCACGCCGCCGCTCAGGGTGAGGGCCATCGCCTCGACCAGGAACTGGCGCACGATGTCGCCCCGGCGCGCCCCGAGCGCCTTGCGCACGCCGATCTCCTGCGTCCTCTCGGTCACGCTCACGAGCATGATGTTCATGACCCCGATCCCGCCCACGAGGAGGCTCACGCTGGAGATCGCGATCGCGACGAGGCCGATCGCGGCGGTGATGCCGTCGAACTGCTGGATGATCCGGTCGGCGGTCGAGAGGTCGAAGTTCGACGGCTCGTTCGCCCGCACGCCCCGGCGCCGGCGCAGCACGTCCTCGGCCTGGTCGAGGGCGAGGGGCAGCTCCCCGCTCCGCGCGCGGATCACGAGGAGCACCCAGTCGCTCGCCCGGGGCGCCACGATCCGCCCGGTCCGGTAGGGCATGAAGACGATGTTGTCGTCCTCGTTCTCGCCCATGAAGCCGCCCTTCCTCTTCTCGAGGACGCCGACCACGCGGAAGGGTCGCCCGGCGAAGCGGACCTCGCGCCCCGCGGCGCTCCCGAGGGCGCCGAAGAGCGCCTCGGCCACGTTGTGGCCGACGACCAGCACCGGCCGCCGGTGCTCGTCGTCGGACTCGGTGAGGAAGCGGCCCTCCCGCAGCGAGAGGTTCGTCACGTCCGCGTAGTTGGCCGACACCGCCTGCAGGCTGGCCCGCGAGTACTTCTCGCCCCCGTGGGCGATCGAGCGGTCGTCGAGCCAGAGGAACGCGCAGTGGGCCACGTCCTCGACCGACGGGGCGAGCTCCTTCACGGCCGCCCCGTCCTCGGGGCGCAGGGGCTTTCTCCGGAACTCCGCCCGGTCGCGGGGGCCGAGCTGGGGGCCGGTGGTGAGGTGGAAGGCGAAGATGTTGCTCGTCCCGTACTCCTCGACCGCCTGGACGATGTTGCGGCGCATGCCGGTGAGGATCGAGGAGACGACGACCACCACGAGGACGCCGATCACCACCCCGAACACGGTGAGCGCGCTGCGCAGGCGGTGCGCGCGCAGGGTGTCGAAGGCCATGCGCAGCGTGTCGAGGGCGAGTCCGGAGCGGGCGGGGGCCATCAGCTGCGGGTGAGGGCGACCACGGGGTCGAGCTTCGCCGCCCGGGACGCGGGGTAGATCCCGGCCAGGATCCCGACGAGGCTCGAGACCACGAGGGCGAGGAGGACGTAGCCGATCGTGATCACCATGGGGATGCCGGACGCGGCCCGGATGGCGCCCGACACCCCGGCCGCCGCGAGGAGGCCGAGGACGCCGCCCACCACGCACAGGAGCGCCGACTCGATCAGGAACTGCAGCATGATCTCGCGGCGCCGCGCCCCGATCGCCTTGCGGAGACCGATCTCGAACGTGCGCTCGTTGACGGTGACGAGCATGATGTTCATCACCACGATCCCGCCGACCACGAGGGAGACGAGGGTGATCGGGGTGACGACCATCGCGATCGCGCCCGTGAACTGGTCGACGTCGCGGTTCACCTCGTCCACGTTGACGAGACCGAAGTCGTCCTCCTCCCTCCCCCGCAGCTTGTGGTGGACCCGCATCGCGACCCGCGCCTCGTCGATCGACCGGGGGAAGCTCTCCCGGGAGGCCCCGAGGCCGTGGATCTGGATGCTCTGGTGCCGACCGAACAGGCGGCCGTAGGTCGTGAACGGCACGTAGACGTGGTTGTCGAGGGACTGGCCGAACATCGAGCCGCGCCGGGCCTCGACGCCGACGACCCGCAGCTCCGCCCCCGCCACGCGCAGGGTGCGGCCGATCGCGTCGGTGCCCGGGAACAGGCGCTCCCGCACGTCCATGCCGAGGACGCAGACCGCGGCGGCGCGGTCCACCTCGTGGGGCAGCAGGAAGCGGCCGTCCTCGATCGTCTTGTCCTCGATCCGCGCCATGTTCGCGGTGACCCCCGCGACCTGGACGCCGAGGATCTCCTCCCGTCCCCGCCGGAGGTCGAGCCGCGTGTTGACCTGCGCCCCCACCTCCTCGCACGACGGGCAGCGGCGGCGGACCGCCTCGAAGTCGTCCCACTCGAGGCGCTTGTTGCGCCGGTCCATCCGCTGCCACTCCTCCTCGGACAGCTCCCCCTGGTGGGCCATGCGGGCGACCATGAAGTGGTTGATCCCGAGGACGCTCGCCACCCGCTCCACGACGTAGGAGTTCATCCCGCTGATCGCCGCCCCCACGACCACGACCGAGGCGACACCGATGATGATCCCGGTGAGGGTGAGGAGGGAGCGCAGCTTGTGCGCGAGGATCGACCGGAAGGCCATGCCGACCGCCTCAAGGTAGAAGCTCGAGCGACCGGGTCCGGGCACGGTCAAAGCGGGCCTCGCGAGTGGGAACGTACGCGCGCGGCCGGAAGTTCGCGGGTTTCTCGCCCCGGTGTGCTGCTCAGGGAGTGGGGGGGCGGGAGGCGACCGCCTCGGCGAGGGCCTGGCCCACCGCCGACCCCGCCAGCCGGCGGGCGAGACCGGCCAGCCTCTGGGGCGGGAGGAAGTAGCCCTCCGGACCGAGGGACACGAGGGCGATGCCGGGGTGGTGGCTCTCGAGGTCGACGAGCGCGACCCGGCGCCGCTCCGCCGCCTCCCAGGCCCCGTGCGTCTCCCGGGCCGCGTCGGCTCGGGTGGCCGCCTCGTCCACCGCCAGACGAAGGGCCGCCGGCTCCACGGGCTTGCGGAGGAAGCGGGAGACCTCCGCCTCGTTGATCGCGGCCACGGCCGCCTCGAAGTCCTCGACCGCGGTGAGGACGATCCTCGCCACCGCGGGGTGGAGCCGGCGGGCCTCGACGAGGAGAG
>CAZLRF010000068.1:0-23231 GCA_964561785.1 uncultured Acidobacteriota bacterium
CCTTCACTCCGCCCTCAGGGCCTCGGCGAGCGACCGCCGGCGCAGCCGCAGCAGCGGGTAGACCGAGGCCAGCATCGCGGCGCCGACGCTCACGGCGACGGCCTGGGCGAAGAGCCAGGGGTCGGCCTCGAGGCGCATCGTCCAGCCGAACGAGCGGACGTTGATGACGTCGACGAGGACGATCGCCAGCAGCCAGCCGAGGGGCAGGGCGAGGAGGCCCGCCACCGCGCCCATGAGGCCCGTCTCGAGGAGCCCGAGCGCCCACTGCCTCCCCTCGCCGAGGCCGAGCGTCGTCAGCGTGGCCAGCTCGCGGGTCCTCTCCACCTGCAGGGCCATGAGGGCGCTCCAGACGCCGATGAAGGCGACGATCACCGCGAGCAGCCGCAGCGCTTGCGTGACCGCGAACGTGCGGTCGAAGATCCGCAGGGCCTGGGCGCGCAGCGAGCGGTTCGGGGTGACGGTGAGCGCGGTGCCGGCGAGCTCGGCGCGCAGCGCGCCCGTGACCTCGTCGATCGACGCCCCCGGGGCGAGGTGGACGCCGAGCGAGGTCACGCCGCGGTCGTCCCAGAAGCGCTCGTAGACGTCGCGCGTCAGGAAGACCGTGCCCTGCTCGGTCGCGTAGTCGTAGAAGACGCCGGCCACCGGGAAGGTGTGGGCTCCGCGGTCCGTGAGGAGGGTGACGGTCGCTCCGCGCTCCGGCAGGCCGTGGCGGAAGGCGAACGGCTCGGTCACGATCACCGCCCCCGCCCGCGCCGCGTCCCAGACCCGCTCGGGGTCGCCGTCGGCCGAGCGGTAGAGCCGCGCGTCGCGGGGCCGGCGGGGGTCGGCCACGGCGAGGTTCACCTCGCCGAGCGGGCTCGAGACGCGGACCGAGCGGAACGTCTCGACCCAGGCGACGCCGGGGACGGCCGCCACCTTCGCCGGGACGTCGGGGGACAGGGTGGGGAACGCGCGCGTCCCTCCCGCGGACGGGGCGCCGACGAAGACGTCGGCCCGCAGCGTCAGGTCGAGCCAGTTGGCCACGGTCGCGCGGAAGCTCTGGATCATGAGGCCCACGCCGATCGTGACCGCGACCGCGACCGACAGCGCGGCCACGGCCACGCCCGTGCGGCTGACCGACCGGATGACGGTCCGGGTCGCGAGCCGGCCGAGCGTTCCGGCGAGGCGGCCGGCGAGCGGCGTCGCGAGGGCCATCGCGGCGACGGTGGCGAGCGGGGCCACGAGCGCGAGGCCGAGGACGATCGCGAACAGCCCGGCGAAGCTCGCGAGGAGCGATCGGCCCGAGGCGAGGAGCAGGAGGCCGCCCGCGCCCGCGAGGAGGGCGCCCGCGGCGGCGACGCCCGGGATCGCCCGGCGGGCACGGTCTTCGAAGCCGCTGCGGCGCAAGGCCTCGACGGGCTCGACCCGGGCGGCCTCGAGGGCGGCGGGCACGGCGGAGAGAACACCCGCGCCCAGGCCGAGGCCCGCGGCCTTCGCGACGGTCGCCGCCGTGAGCGGCGCGCCGGTCACCGAGAGCACGTAGTAGAGGTCGTTGATCGTCTGCGTCACGAGGCGGACGGCGCCCTGGCCGAGGACCCACCCGAGCCCGATGCCGAGCGCGGTGCCCGCCGCGGAGGCGGCGGCCGTCTCGAGGAGCACGAGGGCGAAGACCTGCCCGCCGGTCGCGCCGAGCAGACGCAGGGTGCCGATCACCGCGCGCCGCTGGACGACGCTGAACGTCACCGTGTTGTAGATGAGGAACATGCCGACGACGAGGGCGAGCAGGCTGAGCGCGGTGAGGTTCAGCGAGAACGCCTCGGTCATCTGCCCGACCGTCGAGGCCTGCTCGGTCGCGGGCGCGAGGCGCGTGCCCTCGGGCAGGACCGGCGCGACCCGCGCGAGCTCGCTCTCGCCGGCGATGAGGTCGATCCGCGAGAGGCGGTCGCCGAGGCGGAAGAGGCGCTGGGCCGCGCCCACGTCGAGGATCGCGACCGACTCGAGGGCCGCGGCCTCGTCGGCGTTCGACGCGTGGGCGATGCCCGCCACCTCGAGCGTCTCGATGCGGTCCTGGACCCGCAGCCGCAGCGGGCTGCCGATCCGCAGGCCGTAGCGCGCGGCGAGGGCCGAGCCCACGACGACGGCGCGCGGGTCCACGAAGATGCGCGCGATGCCGGGCTCGGCGAGCGAGCCGCCGCCGAGGTGGTCGCGGAAGGGCGCGTCCGAGAGGGCGTCGAGGCCGAGGACGTGGAGCGGCTGGCGGTCGAGGTCGAGGGCCACCGCGTATCCCTCCACGACCGGCGTGCTCCGCCTCACCCCCGCCTCCACCCGGATGCGGCGGTACACCTCCTGCGGCACGCCCGAGGGCCCTCCGACGACCTGGTGGGTGGCGCGGCCGGTCACCGCCTCGGTCGACCGCGCGAAGCCCCGACGGGCGCTGGTGTTGGCGAGGTCGATGGCGATGACCACGGCCACGCCGAGGGCGACCCCGAGGACCATGAGCCCGGTGTGCAGCGGCCGGCGCACGAGGTCGCGCAGGCCGGTGAGGAGGAGGGTGCGCGTCACCTTTCCGGGCCCGGCGGGGACGCGAGCGGCACCACGTGAGCGTCCTCGATCGCGAGCACCCGGTCGGCCATCGCCGCGACCTGCGCGCTGTGGGTCACGAGGACGAGCGTGCGCCCGGCCTGGCGCGTGACGCGGTCGAGCAGGGCCATCACGACCTCGCCGGTCGCGTCGTCGAGGTTCCCGGTGGGCTCGTCCGCCAGGATGAGGCGCGGGTCCCGGACGAGGGCGCGGGCCACGGCCACGCGCTGCTGCTCGCCCCCGGAGAGGCGGTCGGGGAACGTCCGCTCCCGCCCTTCGAGGGACACCTCGGCGAGCAGGGCCCGGGCCCGCTCCGCCGCCTCCGCGGGCGAGAGGCCCCCGAGCTCGGCCGGGAGCTGCACGTTCTCGAGGACGGTGAGGGTCGGGACGAGGTTGAAGAACTGGAACACGAAGCCGAGGTGGTCCCGGCGGAAGAGCGTCCGCTCGGTAGGGGAGAGGCGGGACAGGCAGGTCCCGGCGACCCAGACGTCCCCGGAGGTGGGGCGGTCGATGCCCGCGACGAGGTTGAGCAGCGTGCTCTTGCCGCTCCCGCTGCGCCCGCGGATCGCCACCATCTCGCCCTCGGCGATCTCGAGGCTGGCCTCCCGCAGGACGTGGCGCGTCTCGTCGCCCTCGCGGTAGTCCTTCACGACGCGGTCGAGGCGGACGATCGGGGCGCGCGCCATGGGAGCAGTTAAGCTTACCCCGTGTTCGCGTGGGTTGCCTTCCTCGGCGCGCTGCTGCTCTTCCAGGTCCAGCTCGTCCTCGGCAAGCAGCTCCTGCCGTGGTTCGGCGGGACCTCGGCGGTGTGGACGACGTGCCTGCTCTTCTTCCAGGCCGCGCTCCTCGCCGGCTACCTGTGGGCGCACGTCGTCGTCGCCCGCCTCGGCGCGCGCCGCCAGCGCGCCGCGCACCTCTCGCTCCTCGCGGCCGCCCTCGCCCTCCTCGCCTGGCGCGCCGCCTCGTGGCCGTCGCCGATCGCGCCGGGCGACGCGGGACACCCGGCCGCGGGCCCCCCGGTCCTCGGGATCCTCCTGTGGCTCGGCTCGACGATCGGGCTCCCGTTCGTCGCCCTCGCCGCGACGAGCCCGCTGCTGCAGGCGTGGTTCGCCCGCGCGCGCCCCGGCCGCTCGCCGTTCCGCCTGTTCGCCTTCTCGAACGCGGGCTCGCTCGCCGGGCTCGCCGGCTACCCGCTGCTGGTCGAGCCGCTCGCCCCGGTCGTGGCGCAGGGGTGGGCGTGGGCGGTCGGGTTCGCCGTCCTCGCCGCGGGCGTCGCCTCCTGCGCCGCGGAGGCCGCGGCCGCCCCGGAGCCTCCGGCCGCGGAGGCGGCGCCTTTCGGGGACGAGCGGCCGCGGACCCTCCTGTGGCTCGCGCTCGCCTTCGCCCCCTCGGTCCTTCTCTCCGCGGTCACGAGCCACCTCACGCAGGAGGTCGCGGCCGTCCCGCTCCTGTGGACGCTGCCGCTCGCCCTCTACCTCCTGTCCTTCGTCCTCTCCTTCGCCTGGCCCGACGCCCTCCGGCCCGCCTGGCGCGTCGCGCTCGCGGCCGCCGCGCTCGTCTCGCTCGTGGGGCTTCACTCCGCGCTGCGACTCGGGGCGGGAACCCGCATCGTCCTGTGGTGCGCGGTCCTCTTCGTCTTCGCCACGGCGGGGCACGGCGAGCTCGCCCGCCTGCGGCCCTCCCCGCGCCGCCTGACGGGCTACTACCTCGCGATCGCCGTGGGCGGCGCCCTCGGCGCCGCGTTCTGCGCGCTCGCCGCCCCGGTCCTGTTCGACGGCTACTGGGAGCTGCACGTGGGGCTGCTGGCCGGGGCGGCGGCGGTCCTCGCCGGCGCGGCCGCCGGATCGGAGCCCTCGCCGGCTGCCGCGCAGCTGAAGATCGCCTCCGGCCTCGCGGTCGTCTGCTTCGGCACGGCCCTCGCCGCCGACGTGCTCGACCGGGAGAGCGGGCTCGAGCGCTCCTCCCGTGGCTTCTACGGCGTCCTGTGCGTCGTCCGCGACAGCCGCGGCGACCCGGACGAGCACGTGCGCCTGCTCCACGGCCGCATCAACCACGGCCTGCAGATCGTGGCCCGTCCCCTCGAGCCGACGACCTATTACGGCCCGGCGAGCGGCGTCGGCGCCGCGCTGCGTCGCCACCCCAAGCGCCGCGCGGCGCAGCCGCTGCGGGTCGGGGTCGTGGGCCTCGGGGTGGGGACGCTCGCCGCCTACGCGCGCCCGGGCGACGTCTTCCGGTTCTACGAGCTCGACCCGGAGGTCGTCCGGCTCTCGCAGGGCCCCTCGCCCGTGTTCACCTTCCTGCGCGAGGCGCAGGGCGAGACGAGCGTCGTGACCGGGGACGGCCGGCTCGTTCTGGAGAGCGAGCCGCCGCGGGGGTTCGACGTCCTCGTCCTCGACGCGTTCAGCTCGGACGCCGTGCCCGCGCACCTGCTCACCCGCGAGGCCTTCGCGACGTGGCTGCGCCACCTCGCGCCGGGGGGCGTCCTCGCGGTCCACGTCACCAACCGCTACATCGACCTCGAGCGGGTCGTGCGGGGCGCGGCCCTCGCCCACGGGCTCGAGGCCGAGCGGGTGCCCTGTCTCCAGGATGGCCTGCGGTGGTCCGCCGACTGGATGCTCCTGTCCCGAGACCGAACGCTGCTCGACGACGAGGCGGTCGGCTCGGGCGCCCTGCCCTGGCCCTACCGGGGCCGCGAGGTCCTCTGGACCGACGCCTGGAGCAACCCCGTCGGGGTCCTGAAGCGCTGAGGCCGCGGCCCGCGCGGGTTCGAGTCGTGCGACGATGGACGGATGCGCCGACTCGCGACGTCCCTCCTCGCCGTGCTCCTCCTGCCGGGCCTGCTCCCGGCGGACGGGACGCGCCGCCCCGCCCCGGTCATGGGCTGGCAGGGCGCGGGCTGGCTCGAGCGGGAGGACCGCGACCGCGAGCAGCGCCCGGACGAGGTGATCCGGACGATGGGCCTGCGCGACGGCGACGTGGTCGCGGACGTCGGCGCGGGGACGGGCTACTTCACGCGCCGCCTCGCCCGGGCCGTCGCCCCCCGCGGGCGCGTCTACGCCGTCGAGATCCAGCCGGAGATGATCGCGCTGCTGAAGCAGGGCGTCGAGAAGGCCGGGCTCACGAACGTCGTCCCCGTGCTCGGGACCGCCGAGGATCCTCGGCTCCCGCCGGCCGCGCTCGACTGGATCCTCCTCGTCGACGTCTACCACGAGCTCCAGCAGCCGAAGGCCGTGCTCGCGAAGATGCGCGAGGCGCTCAAGCCCACGGGGAGGGTGGCCCTCGTCGAGTACCGCCTCGAGGGCCCCACCGCCCTGCACATCCGGGAGGAGCACCGCATGTCCCCGAAGCAGGTCCTCGCCGAGTGGGAGCCGGCGGGCTTCCGCCTCGCGGCCCGCCACGAGTTCCTGCCCACCCAGCACTTCTTCGTGCTCGAGAAGGCGCCGGACCGCTGAAGAGGGAATCGCGCATTTTCCTTGCCCCGATCGCCCCGCTTTCTGGCAGAATCAGGCGTTCGTTCCGGGCCCTCGTCGCCGGTGTGCCTGAGGCCCAGGCGGGGCGAAAGAGCATGAGACACGGACAACACGACCGCGGGGCGAACCTGGCCGGCGTCCTCCTCCTCGTCCTCTGTTCCCTTCTCGCGGGTCCGGCCGCCGCTGCGGCGGGGGACGAGCCGGCTCCACCGGCTCCTCCGGTCTCCCACCGGCCCGAGGAGCTGCTGCCCGCACCCGAGTGGCTCGAGCCGTCGGAGGGGGACCTCGAAGAGGGAGACGGCGAGGACCGCGACCTCGAGGACGAGGAGATTCCGGACGGAGAGGTCGAGCCCGACCTCCCGACGGGGGCGACGGCGGTGGCGCCTCTCGCGCCGTCCGAGGTCGAGCGGCTGCTGCTCGTCGCGCAGACCGACCCCGCCGCGCTCGGCCCCCTCTCGATCGGGACGCCCGGCGCCGGCCTCCTCGTCAACCCCGTGCCGTTCCCGGAGGGCCCGCTCTGGGTGATCCGCGACCCGAAGGAGGCCTGGGCGACCCAGGAGACGATCGACTCGGTCGTGACCGCGATCGAGGTCGTGGAGGCCCGCTACCCCGGGTCGCCGCGGCTCGTGATCGGCGACCTCAGCCACCCCGGGGGCGGGCGGCTCAACCGCCACCGCTCGCACCAGACCGGGCGCGACGTCGACATCGGCTTCTACTACGCGCGCGGGGAGCTCGACTCCTTCGCCACGGCGCGCCAGAGGGACCTCGACCTGCCGCGCACCTGGGCGCTCGTGCGGGCGCTCGTCACCGAGACCGACGTCGAGCGCATCTTCGTCGACCGCTCGCTGATCTCGGTGCTCTACAAGCACGCGCTCGCGGAGGGCGAGGACCGCGCGTGGCTCGACGACGTGTTCGGCCGCTCGGGCGTGAAGGGGATCGTCCAGCACGAGCGGCGCCACAAGGACCACCTGCACGTCCGCTTCTACAACCCGCAGGCACAGGAGAGGGGCCGGATCGTCTACCCCGTGCTCGTCGAGGCGGGGATCGCGCCGCCCCCGATGGTCAAGCACCGCGTGCGCAGCGGCGAGACGCTCGGCGCCCTGGCCCGCCGCTACGGGACGAGCGTCTCCGCGATCAAGGCCGCGAACGGCCTGCGCAGCTCCTTCCTGCGCGCGGGGCGCAGCTACACGATCCCCATCCGGCGCGTGCCGAAGGACGACGGCCCGATCCTCGTCCCCCCGCGCCGGCTGCCCCCGGGCGATCCGGTCGAAGCCCGCGCGGTCGCCCCCGACGAGGCCCGGGCGACCGGAGCGGCGGGAGCGGTCGGATCGAGCGGCGGGTCCGACCGCCGCTGAGGGCGCGAGGCTCAGGCCTCTCCGGGCGACACCCAGGCGGGGACGGCCGGGGGCTCGTAGGCGGCCATGCGCTCGAGCAGGCGCTCCGGGTCCTCGTCCACGAGGACGAGCCGCCGGCTCTCCCCGGACACGAAGCCCTGGACGGCCGCGTGCTCGAGGAGCGCGGCGAGGGGGTCGTAGTAGCCGGCCACGTTGAGGACGCCGACCGGCTTCCTGTGGATGCCGAGCTGGCCCCAGGTCACGATCTCGAACAGCTCGTCCAGGGTCCCCATGCCGCCGGGCAGGGCCACGAAGCCGTCCGCGAGCTCGGCCATGAGCGCCTTGCGCGCGTGCATCGAGGGCACGACGCGCATGTCGGCGACGCCGCGGTGGGCGAGCTCCCGCGCGGCGAGGCCGTGGGGGATGACGCCCACCACCTCCGCGCCGGCGGCCAGCGCCTCGTCGGCGAGGACGCCCATGAGGCCGATCGAGCCCCCGCCGAACACGAGCCCCGCGCCCCGCGCGGCGAGGGCCCGCGCGAGGCGCCCCGCGGCCTCGGCGTAGCGCGGGTCGCCGCCCCGGCTCGAGCCGCAGAACACGCACACGCGGCGCACGGCGCTCAGCGGCCCTTCGGGAACATCGCCATCAGCAGGCCGAAGCCGGCCGCCGCGGCCGCGCCGTAGCGCGCCATCTCCCAGCGCCCGGCGGGCGCGCGGAGGCTCTCGGCCACGGAGAGCCCGGGGGGCAGCGGCTCCACTTCCGAGAGGCGGGACGAGGCGTAGAAGAAGCCGAGGATCCCCAGGAGGAGCAGGACCGCACCGAAGTTGCGCATGGCGGGATCTTAGCGCGGGAGCCGGCGCGCACGAGCGCGAAGCGCGTGAGGATCCCCGGCGGGGACGCCCGACCGGGTATGATGCCCGGATGCGCGCGCGCCCCGGGCGGCCCGTCGTGGTCCTCGCTCTCCTGGCGGCCGGGCTCGCCGCCGCCGCGGCGCTCGGATCGCTGGGCTCGGCCGACCCGGGCGCCGTCACCCGTCCCGTCCCGCTCGACGTCGCGGTGTTCCCCGTGCCTCTCGATCCTGCCGACGCGTCCCGCGACACCGTCGGGGCGCTGCGGTTCCTCGGGGGGCTCTGGCTGCGGTCGGAGGACCCGCGCTTCGGCGGGCTCTCGGACCTGAGGGTGAGCCCGGACGGCTCGCGCCTGCTCGCGGTGACGGACTGCGGGAGCGGGATCGTCGCGTCGCTCCGGCACGACGCCTCCGGCCGCCTGGTCGGGCTGTCCGGAGCGGAGCTCACGCCGCTCGCGGGCCGGGGCGGGCGCCCCCTCGCCCTCGGGGAGTCGGATGCCGAGAGCCTGGTCGTGGGGGAGGGGCTCGAGGTGGGCTTCGAGGGGAAGGCGCGGGTCGAGTCGTACTCTCTAGCGCCCCCGTTCCACGGGCCGCCGCAGCCCCAGGCGCTCCCCGGCGGCGTGGCGGAGTGCGGACGCAACGGGGGGATCGAGGCCATGGCCGACATGGGCGGGGGACGCCGCTTCCTGGCCTGCGAGGCCCGCCGGGCGCCCTCGCTCTCGGTGCCCGCGTGGGTCGGGGCGGACGGGGCCTGGACGCCGCGCGAGTACCCGCTCGTGTTCGAGGGGGGATGGGGAGGCGAGGCGTTCCGCCCGGTGGGGGCGGCGCTCCTCCCCGGCGGCGACCTGTTGGTGGCGGAGCGGCGCTTCCCGCCGCTCGGCACCCGGATCGTGCGGCTGTCCCGCGAGAGCCTCGAGCGGACGGGGCGGCTCGCGCCGCGCGAGCTGGCGCGCCTCGAGTCGCCCCTGACCGCCGACAACTTCGAGGGGATCGACGTCCGGCGCGACGCGGCGGGGCGGACGATCGTCTACCTGCTCTCGGACGACAACGACTGCGCCAAGACGCCGGGGGCGGCGAAGAGGGGGCTCCAGCGGACGCTGCTGCTGCAGTTCGCGCTGGAGGACGGGGCCGGCTAGCTCGCCAGGGCGACCGGCGGCTCGAGGGCCTCGGGCCGGCGGAGCAGGCCGAGGCGCTTCATCTTCTCGTGGAGGGTGGTGGGCAGGACCCCCAGGGCCCGGGCGGCCCGCCGCTGGTTCCCGTGCGCAACAACGAGCGCGTCCTCGATGACCTGCCGCTCGTACGCCTCCACGAGCTCCTTGAGGGTCGGCGTGCCCATCGAGCGCATCTCGTGCATCGAGCTCTCCCCCCGGGCGGGCCGGCGCGAGCGGGCCCTCGTGGGCGTCGCAGGCGCTCCCCGGGCCGTCCTTTGCCGGAGTAGACGGCTGCCGACGTCGAAAGGTTTCACGGAACCCCCGCGAAAACGGGGTAGCATTGCCGGATCATGACGACGACCACCCTCGCGCGCGTCCACAACTTCGGCGCCGGGCCCGCCGCCCTGCCCCTCGCGGTGCTCGAGCGGGTCCAGGCGGAGATGCTCGACTACGCCGGGACCGGCATGTCCGTGATGGAGATGAGCCACCGCTCAGCCGCCTTCGAGGCCATCATCCGCAAGGCGGAGGCCGACCTGAGATCCCTCCTGGGGCTGGGGGACGAGCACGCGGTGCTCTTCCTCCAGGGCGGGGCCTCGCTGCAGTTCGCGATGGTGCCGGCGAACCTGCGCGCGGAGGGGGCCTCGGCCGACTACGTGCTGTCCGGCCACTGGTCGAAGGCCGCGCTCAAGGAGGCGCAGAAGGCGGGCCGCGCCCGCGTCGCGGGATCGACCGAGGCGAGCGCCTTCGACCGCGTCCCCGCCCAGGGCGAGCTCGACCTCGACCCCGGGGCCGCCTACCTCCACTTCACCTCGAACAACACGATCTACGGGACGCAGTGGTCGATCGACCCCGAGCCTCCCCCGGGGGTCCCCCTCGTCTGCGACGCCTCCTCCGACATCCTCAGCCGCCCGGTGGACGTCTCGCGCTACGGGCTCGTCTACGCGGGCGCGCAGAAGAACCTCGGGCCCGCCGGGGTCACCCTCGTCCTCGTGCGCAAGGACCTTCTGGAGCGGACCCCCGGGGGCCTGCCGGCGATGCTCGATTACCGCCTCCAGGCGGAGAGCCGCTCGCTCTACAACACGCCCCCGACCTTCGCGATCTACGTCCTCTCGCTCGTGCTCGAGTGGCTCGCGGGCCTCGGCGGGCTCGCGGAGGTGGCGAAGCGGAACGAGGCGAAGGCCGCACGGCTGTACGCGGCGATCGACGGCAGCGGGGGCTTCTACCGTGGCCACGCCCGCCTCGAGAGCCGCTCGCGCATGAACGTGACGTTCCGCCTCCCTTCGGAGGAGCTCGAGAAGGCCTTCCTGAAGGAGGCCCAGGCCGCCCGGCTCGACGGGCTCAAAGGCCACCGCTCGGTCGGCGGGCTGCGCGCCTCGATCTACAACGCGTGCCCCCCGGAGTCGGTGGAGGCCCTCGCCGCCTTCATGGACGACTTCCGCGCGCGGCGCGGCTGACTTCGCCTTGGCCGGCGGAGGTCTCGAGGCGCTCGGGTTCACGGAGTCCCTCGCGGCGTCGTTCGCCCCCTACGCGCGGGAGGGCCTCCTGCCCGGCCGTGTCGTGGCCGCTCACACGCGCTACCTGAGGGTGGGGCTCGAGGGCGGGGAGGTCCTCGCCGAGGTCGCGGGGAGCCTGCGCCACCGGGCGCGGGGGGCGGTGGACATGCCCGCGGTGGGCGACTTCGTGGCCGTGCGCCCCCGCGACGCGGGCCAGCGTGCCCTCGTCGCGGCCGTGCTCCCGCGCCGGACCGCGTTCCTCCGCCGGGCCCCGGGGGACCGCGCGGTGGCCCAGGTGCTGGCCGCGAACGTCGACACCGCCTTCCTCGTGATGGGCCTCGACGGCGACTTCAACACCCGCAGGCTCGAGCGGGCGCTCGTGCTCGCGTGGGAGAGCGGGGCCGAGCCCGTCGTCCTGCTCAACAAGGCCGACCTTTGCGCGGACGTCCCAGGGCGCCGGTCGGAGGTCGAGGCCGCGGCGCCCGGCGTCCCCGTGCGGGTGATCGCGGCCAGGGCGGGGGAGGGGATCGAGGAGCTGCGGCCGTGGCTCGTCCCCGGGCGGACGATCGTCCTCCTCGGCTCCTCCGGGGTCGGAAAGTCCACGATCGTGAACCGCCTGCTCGGGCGCGAGAAGCAGAGGACGAGCGAGGTGCGGGAGGCCGACCAGCGGGGTCGCCACACGACCACCCACCGCGAGATCGTCCCCCTCCCCGGGGGGGCGCTCCTCCTCGACACGCCGGGCCTGCGCGAGATCCAGCTCTGGTCGGACGGGGCCGGGCTCGAGGCCGCCTTCGAGGACGTCGCCGCCCTCGCGGTCTCCTGCCGCTTCACCGACTGCGCGCACGGCCGCGAGCCGGGCTGCGCGGTGCGCCGGGCGGCCGAGGAGGGCCGGCTCGACCCCGCCCGCCTCGCCAGCTTCCACAAGCTCCAGGCCGAGCTGCGCGCGCTCGAGGTGCGCGAGGACCCCGTGCTGAGACAGCGGGAGCGCTCCCGCTGGAAGGCGATCCACAAGTCGCTCCGCCACGGCAAGCCGGGGGGAGAGCCGCTGGAGTAGGATGGAGCCGATGGAGGCGGCCCCTCACGACGCCCTGCTCGTCGCCTCCTTCGGCGGCCCCGAGGGACCCGACGAGGTGATGCCGTTCCTCGAGAGCGTCACCCGCGGGCGCGGGGTGCCCCGGGAGAGGCTCCTCGAGGTCGCCGCGCACTACCAGCACTTCGGCGGGAGAAGCCCCCTCAACGACCAGGTCCGGGCCCTCGTCGCCGCCGTGCGCGACGAGCTCGACCGGCACGGGCCGCGGCTGCCCGTCTACTGGGGCACCCGGCACTCCCGGCCGCGGCTCGTCGAGACCCTGCGCCGGATGGGGGAGGACGGCGTGCGGCGCGCCCTCCTGTTCGTCACCTCGGCCTATGCCTCGAACGCGGGGTGCCGGCAGTACCTCGACGACGTCGCCCGCGCCCGCGCGGAGATCGGCCCGCGCGCCCCCGAGGTCGAGAAGCTGCGCCTGTTCTACAACCACCCCGGCTTCGTCGAGCCCCTCGTGGAGCACGCAGCCGAGGCCTTCG
The DNA here is from genome assembly GCA_964561785.1 of uncultured Acidobacteriota bacterium. Taxonomy (GTDB): domain Bacteria; phylum Acidobacteriota; class Vicinamibacteria; order Fen-336; family Fen-336; genus DATBSL01. The sequence continues at coordinate 12,418 of CAZLRF010000068.1, forward strand.
ACCGGGTGGGCGAGCCGCGCCGGTCCGCGGCCCGGCTCGTGTTCACCGCCCACAGCATCCCGCGCGCGCTCGCCGCGACGTGCGAGTACGAGGCCCAGCTGCGCGAGACGGCCTCGCTCGTCGCGTTCCCCCTCGGCCGCACGGAGTGGAGCCTCGTCTTCCAGAGCCGCAGCGGGCCGCCCGACCAGCCCTGGCTCGAGCCGGACGTGGTCGACCACCTCCGCTCGCTCGCCGCCGCCGGGGCGAAGGACGCGGTGGTCGTCCCGATCGGCTTCGTCTCCGACCACGTGGAGGTCCTCTACGACCTCGACCTCGAGGCGAGGAGCCGGGCCCTCGAGCTCGGCCTCAACATGGTGCGCGCGTCGACGGTGGGAACGCACCCCCGCTTCGTGCGCATGATCCGAGAGCTCGTCCAGGAGCGGTTCTCCGACGCGCCGGTGCGGCTGCACCTCGGCTCGCGCGGCCCCGCCCCGGACGCCTGTCCGCCGGGCTGCTGCCCGGGGGGGAGGGGACCGTCATGAAGAAGCCGGAGAAGGACGCGGAGCCGCCCGCGATCCTCTTCACGGGCTTCCCGGGCTTCATCGGGATGCGGCTGCTCCCGCGCATCCTCGAGGCGCAGAGGGACGCCCGGGTGGAGTGCCTGGTCCAGGAGAAGTTCCTCGGGGCGGCGCGGGATGCGGCCTCCGCCCTCGAGGAGGCCCACCCCCATGCCCGGGGGAGGATCGGCCTCGTCATTGGCGACATCACGGCGCCGGGGCTCGGCATCGAGGCGAAGAGGGCGCGCGAGCTGCGGCGGACGCTGCGCCAGGCGTGGCACCTCGCCGCGGTGTACGACCTCGCGGTGCCCCGCGATCTCGGGCGGAGGGTCAACGTCGAGGGCACGAAGAACGTCATCGAGTTCGTGGAGCACGCCCCGCGCTTCGAGCGCCTGCAGTACGTCTCGACCGCCTACGTGTCGGGCACCGCGCGCGGCCGCTTCCGGGAGACCGACCTCGACGTCGGCCAGGGCTTCAAGAACCACTACGAGGAGACGAAGTTCCAGGCCGAGGTGGAGGTCGTGCGCTCGAAGGTCCCGCGGACGGTCTACCGCCCGGGCGTCGTGGTGGGCGACTCGAAGACGGGTGAGACCGGCAAGTTCGACGGGCCCTACTTCGTGCTGCGCGTGATGGAGAAGATGCCCTCGCCGGGCGTCTTCTTCCGGATCGGGATGGGCTTCGGCACCGTGAACATCGTCCCGGTGGACTTCGTGGTCGACGCGATGGCCGCGCTGTCCGCCTCGCCGGGGGCCCTCGGGAAGACCTACCACCTGTGCGACCCGCAGCCGCACTCGCCCGGGGAGATCGCCGAGATGTTCGCGGAGGCGATCGGCAAGCGCTTCGTCCACGTGCCGGTGCCGATGGCGGTGGCGAAGGCGTTCTTCGCGCCCCTGCCGGTGCAGCGCTTCTTCGGGATGCCGGCGCAGGCCCTCGACTACTTCGACGACCCCGTGCGCCACGACACCACGCAGGCGACCGCGGACCTCGCCGCGCTCGGGATCGAGTGCCCCCGGCTCGCCGACTACCTGCCCCGACTCGTGGCCTTCTACCGGGCCCACCGGGAGAGGGTGCGACGGGAGGCGATGGTCTGAGGCCCCCCGGGGCGCCTACTGCTTGAGGAGCCGGTCGGGGGCCTGGCGGTCGAGGAAGTGCAGGTGGAGCCGGTCCACCGCGGGCTGGACCTTCGTGATGCCCCGCACCTCGGCCCGGGTCGCGAAGCCCCCCCCGGCCTCCTGGAGGAGCAGGACGTCCCCCACGCGGAAGCCGAGCGACGTCATCACGCGCGCGCCGCCGCGCGCGACGTTGTCGGCCACCGTCAGCTCCTCCTCGAGCACCGCTCCCCACTCGTCGACGACCTGGATCGTGAAGTTGACGAACAGCTCGACGCGCGGGTGGCCCCGCCGCTCCCCGCTCACGCCGTGGGGGAGGTCGAACGCCGGGGCGGGGGCCCCGGGAACGGGCGCCGGGGGCAGCCCGGCCCGGCCCTTGGGGATCGTCGAGGGGGCGGTCATCGGGGGCGGGGTGTAGGCGCTGCCGGAGTCGTCCGGGCCGGACGACGAGGGCGCGTCGTCGGGCCCGCTCGTCTCGCCGACGAGCGTGTCGAGCGGGAGGGGATCGGCGGGCGGCGGTGTCTCCGCGCGCGGGGCCGCGTCCGACCTCGCGGGCCGCGTTCCCCCGAACGGCGTGTCCCCCGAGCGCAGCCCGTGGGGCACGGGGGCGTTCGCGATCGAGTCGGTCGGCAGCAGGTAGCGGGCCGCCGGGCGCTCCCGGAAGCCTCGGGGGGGGTGCTTCCCGAAGAACATGACGCCCACCCGGCTCTGCTCGCCGCGGCGACGCACCCCGCGCACGAGCGCGTACACGCGGTAGGTCGCGTCGGCGACGTCGTACTGCCGCAGCCGCTTGGGCAGCGGCAGCGAGAGCAGGAGCACCTGGCCGAGCTCCGCCTCGTGGCCGAGGGGGAAGCAGGCGCCCCCGGGCGAGACGTCCACGGTGGTCGTGACCTCCTCCCACGTCGTGCCGTCGGCCAGGAACCCCTGCACGCGCAGGGGCAGCGCCAGGAGGTTCCGCAGGTTCTTGCGGCGCTCGGTCGGCATGGCGACAGGCGGAAGTGTACAGCAGCCGCCCCGGGGGCGGCAGACCGGGCCGAGTTGTCGTAAGATGGCCGGTCGGGTGGCGAGCCGGCTCGTTCGCCCTGGACGACTCATGAGAACCCTGGCCCGCCGAACCCTCTTCGGTCTCCTCGCGCGCGTCGGCCGCACGTCCGAGGCCGTCGCCCGCAACGCGGGGCAGATGGCGCTGCTGACCGGGCGGGTGGCGAAGGCCACCCTCACCGGCCAGGTCGCCCGGCGCGACGTCGTCGCCCAGCTCATGTCGATCGGCGTCGGGAGCATCCCCCTCGTCGGCGTCACCGCCGTCCTGTCCGGGGTCGTGACCTCCCAGCAGGGCGGCTACCAGTTCACGAGCTCGATCCCCCTCTACGTGCTCGGCAGCGTGGTCACGTCGAGCGTGATCCTCGAGCTGGGCCCGGTCATGACCTCGTTCGTCCTCATCGGCCGCGTGGGGGCGCGCATCACCGCCGAGCTCGGGACGATGAAGGTGTCCGAGCAGATCGACGCCCTCTACTCCCTCGGGCGGGACCCCGTCGCGGTGCTCGCCGCCCCCCGCATCATCGCCGGCACGATCGCCACGCCGCTGCTCGTCGGCCTCGCCAACTTCATCGGCGTGTTCGCCGGCCTCGTCGCCGCCCGCTTCGCGGTCGGCCTCGGCCCCGAGTCGTTCCTGTACGGGGCGCGCCTGTTCTGGCACAGCTGGGACCTGCTCTACTCGATCTCGAAGGGCCTGGTGTTCGGCTTCATCATCCCCCTCATCTCCGTGCACATGGGCTTCGGCACCCGGGGCGGGGCGGAGGGGGTGGGCCGCGCGACGACCTCGGCGGTGGTCTTCATGATCATCACCGTGCTCGTGCTCGACGCGACGTTCCCGCCCCTGTTCCTGAACTGAAGTGATCGAGTACATCGACGTCCACAAGGCCTTCGACGTGCCGGTGCTCTCCGGGGTGGACCTCGCGGTGGGCACCCGGGAGACGCTGTCGATCGTCGGGCCCTCCGGCACCGGCAAGAGCGTGCTGCTCAAGACCACGAACGCCCTGCTCACCCCGGACCGGGGGGACGTGCGGATCGACGGCGAGTCGGTCGTCCACTGCGACCAGGCCGCCCTCGAGCGCATCCGGCGCAAGGTGGGCTACGTGTTCCAGTACGCGGCCCTGTTCGACTCGATGACGGTGTTCGAGAACGTCTGCACGGGGCTCCCCGACCACGAGACGAGGCGCGCCCGCTCGCCGCAGGTCCTGCGCAAGGTCTGCGAGTCGCTCGAGGCGGTGAACCTCGACCCCGCGCTCGTCATGCACAAGCTGCCCTCGGAGCTGTCGGGAGGCATGAAGAAGCGGGTGGGTCTCGCCCGCGCCATCGTGGGCGAGCCCGAGATCCTCCTCTACGACGAGCCGGTGACCGGGCTCGACCCCATCAACACCGCCGCGGTCTCCCGCCTGATCCTGGAGATCCGCGAGCGCACCCACGTGACCTCGATCGTGGTCACCCACGACATCGAGCAGGCGCTCGAGATCTCCGACCGGGTGGCGCTGCTCACCCACGGCCGGCTGCGCTTCGTGGGCACCCCGGCCGAGTTCCGCTCGAGCGCGGACCCGGTGGTGCGTGCCTTCGCCGACCGCGAGGCGGCGGCCGCCGCGGCCCGCGAGCTCGTGGCGGAGGTCGAGGACGAGAAGACAGTCGACGACGAGGAGGAGCCGTGAGCACCGACAAGCCCCTTCCCCCGCCGCCCCCCGCGAGGGGCCGCCACCGCGAGATCTGGGTCGGCCTGTTCGTGGTCGCCGGCCTCGCCGCCACCCTCGTCACCCTCGCGGTGATGACCGACGCCGCGCTGTTCCGCGGCCGCTACATCGTCGGCACCAACGTCCCCAACGCGGGCGGCATCCGCAAGGGCGACCCGGTCCAGATGCGGGGCGTGAACATCGGCCGGATCATGGGCTTCACGATCGCCGAGGAGGGAGTCGACGTGAGGCTCGAGATCGAGGGCGAGTACCCGATCCCGAAGGACTCGCGGGTCGAGATCAAGGCGAGCGGGCTCCTCGGCGGCATGGTGGCCGAGGTCATTCCCGGCACGTCGACCCAGATGATGGGCTGGGGCGACCGGATGCCGGGGGCGAGCGGCATCGGCCTCTTCGACAAGATGGACACCCTCGCCGGGGAGGCGGACAAGGTGGCGCGCAAGGTCCAGGGCCTGCTGTCGGAGGAGACGGTGAAGGACCTCCAGGGCGGCGCGGCCGGGGCGCGGGCGTCGCTCGAGCAGCTGCAGGGCATCCTGAAGGAGCAGCGGGGGGAGCTGCGCGCCCTGACCGCGAGCCTCAGGCGGTCCTCCGAGGGCCTCGAGACGGTGGCGACGGGCCCCGAGCTCGACCGCACGGTCAAGCGCGTCGACGAGCTCGTCGGGAGGCTCGACGGGACGATCCAGACGCTCGACCGCTCCGCCCGCTCGCTCGACTCGATCCTCGGCCGCATGGACCGGGGCGAGGGCACGCTCGGCAAGCTGTCGACGGACGAGACCCTCTACAACAACGCCTCCGAGGCCACGGCCAACTTGAACAAGGCCACGGTCGAGCTCAACAAGCTCCTCGCCGATTTCCAGGCCCATCCCCGGAAGTACATCAACCTGGAGATTTTCTGACGTACGACCCGCGCACGGCGCGGGTCGGTCAGGGCAGGGCGAGCGGGACCAGCCGCGACTTGAGCAGCTTCGGGTCCCGCGTCACGAGAGGAACCTTGTGGACGACGCTCGTGGCCGCGATGAGCTCGTCCGCGGGGTCGCTCGCAAGGTCGAGACGGGTCGAGGTGACGGCGATCTCGGGCGTGATCGGCCAGACCTCCACCGCGCCGAGCGTCCGCACCACCTCCGCGTCGTCGAGGTCCACCTCGATCCGGCCGAGCTGCGCGAGCTTGGCGATCTCCCACAGGACGATCGCCGAGATCGACCACCGTCGGTTGCTCAGCAGCCTGCGCTCGGCCGGCCGGAGGTCGCCGGTGACGGCGTGCAGCAGGATGTGGGTGTCAAGGTTGAGCATTCCACCGGCTCCCCGTCGAGAGGACGTCGCCCTTGATGACGAGCCGGCCCTTCAGCGCACCGATGAGCCCGGCCATCTCGGCCCGGATGGGGATGAGCTTGGCGACGGGCTTGCCTCGTTTGGTGATCACGATCCCCTCGGGGGAGACCTCGTCGAGGAGCGACAGGCACTGCTCCTTGAACTTCGCCGCCGCGATCTGCCTCATGGCCACAAGGTAGCACTGGTCATCTCAGATGTCCATTCTTGGCTCCCGGGCGAGGGCCGAGCGCCGACGCGTCACCCCGGCATCGCGGAAATGCCCCTTCCGCATCGTAGAAATATCTCGCCCCAAAAACCACTTGCCCCGCGGGCCCTGAGGCGTTACCCTAGCTTTGTCTTGAGCGGATTGCCCGGCTCGTTGCGGTCAAGTCGCCTCTCCCTCCGCTCCTCCCCCCCGTCTTGCCGTCAGGATCGTGCTTCCGGCCGGCCGGCCGGGCGGTCGTTCCTGCCCCGCCGTGCCCGGGCTTGCGAGGGAAGATGAAGAAGCTCTTCGTGGTCGACACGAACGTCGTCCTCTTCGATCACACCTGCATCTACAACTTCAAGGAGCACGACGTCGCGCTCTCGGTCGTGGTCCTCGAGGAGCTCGACCGCTTCAAGCGGGGCAACGACCTCATCAACCTCGAGGCCCGGCAGTTCATCCGCGAGCTCGACGAGCTGGCGGGGGACAGGCCCCTGGCGGAAGGGCTGCCGCTCGGCGAGGAGCGAGGGCGGCTCTACGTCGAGGTCGGCGAACCGTCGGCGTCGCGGGTCAGCCAGGCCTTCGCCCTCGGCAAGCCCGACCACCGGATCCTCGCCCTCGCCGACGAGCTCGTCCAGCGCCGGCCGGACCGGCAGGTCATCGTGGTGAGCAAGGACGTCAACCTGAGGATCAAGGCCAAGTCGCTCGGCCTCCAGGCGGAGGACTACACGACGGGCAAGGTCCGCCACGTGGACCGGCTGTACTCCGGGACGGCCACGGTCGAGGGGCTGACGAGCGACCTCATCTCGCGCCTGCACGCCGAGCCGCACGCGCTGCCGGTCGACGAGGTGAGGATGGTGGCCCCCTCGATGGCGGGGCTCCTGCCGAACCAGTACCTCGTCATGAAGAACGGCAGCCTCAGCGCCCTCGCCCACCACAACCGCCCCGCGGGCACGCTCGAGAGGGTCACGAAGCGCTCCGCGTACGGCATCGAGCCGCGCAACGCCGAGCAGATCTTCGCCCTCGACGCGCTGCTTCGCCCGGAGGTCCAGCTCCTGACGATGACCGGGCGGGCGGGCACCGGCAAGACGCTCCTCGCCCTCGCCGCCGCGCTCGAGCAGCGGCGGCTCTACCACCAGATCTACCTCGCGCGGCCGGTGGTGCCCCTCGGCAACCGCGACATCGGCTTCCTTCCCGGCGACGTGAAGAGCAAGCTCGACCCCTACATGCAGCCGCTGTGGGACAACATCTCGGTGATCCGCCACCGCCTCTCGGCCGAGAGCCGCGAGACGAAGGCCCTCAACGAGATGATCGAGCACGAGAAGATCCAGATCGCCCCGCTCGCCTTCATCCGGGGCCGCTCGCTCGACCACGTCTTCTTCATCGTGGACGAGGCGCAGAACCTCACCCCCCACGAGGTGAAGACGATCATCACCCGGGCGGGGGAGGGCTCGAAGGTCGTCTTCACCGGGGACATCCACCAGATCGACACCCCGTACCTCGACAGCCAGTCGAACGGGCTCACCGTGCTCATCGACCGGATGAAGGACCAGGACCTGTTCGCCCACGTCAACCTGGTGAAGGGCGAGCGCAGCCATCTCGCCGAGCTCGCGAGCACGCTGCTGTAGCCTCGGCCGACGTCAAGGCACGTCCCTCGCCGGCGATCACCCCGGCTAGCGGGGCTTCGGACGGCTGAGAGTGACCGGCTCGAGGAGCTCCACGGTCAGGGGCGCTCCGGCGGCCAGCGCGACCTCGCGCCCGTCGTCGGTGCTGACGACCACGACTCCGGCCGCCCCGCCGACGACGGTGCCCGCCACGGCGCCCCCCTTGCCCCCGAGGAGACCCCCGAGCGCCGCCCCGACGCCGGCGAGGCCAGCGATGATCCCGGTGTCCTTCTTCCGGCTCGCCGGGGCGCGCAGGACGAGCGGGCGCGCCCTCACCTGGAGGGTGCCGGAGGGCCCGGCCTCGAGCGCTTCGAACTCGAGCGTCATGCTCCCTCGGCCTTCCGCGGCCCGGGCGGGCGCGGCGGCCAGGACGCGCCCCGAGAGCCGGGCCCCCGTCTCGATCGCCTCGACCCCTTCCACCCGCACGGCGGCGGTCAGCGTCGCCGAGAGAGGGTCGCCCTCACGCGCCGTGGCGGAGCTGAGGGGAGCCTCGACCGCGAGGCGCAGCCGGCTCCCCGCGGGCACGGTGACGGCCAGGCGGGGGGCGTGTCCCAGCAGCCGGGCGAGCAGCCGCGGGGACTCCTCGACGACGAGCCCCCCTCCTTCTCCGGCCACCCTCCTCTCCCGCCCCGCGAGCGAGGAGAGCAGGCCGGAGCCGAGGAGGCCGGCCGAGGCGAGCACGGCGGCGAGAGCCACGACGGCCCCGAGAAGGCGAAGCCGCGGTCGGGCCCTCGTCGGCTCGCCCTCCGGTGCGGGCGCCGACGGGGGCGCGACCCTGCCCGTCGGCGCCGACACGACCGTGGTCTCGCCCGCGAGCCGCAGGGCCGAGACGAGCGCGGCCCCCGAGTCATAGCGAGCGGCGGGGTCCTTCGCGAGGGCCTTGCGGAGGACGGCGTCGATCCCCCGGGGCAGGCCGGTCGCCTCGTAGTCGGGCGGGGCCGGCTCCTCGGTGATGATCTTGAGGAGGATCGCGGTGATGCTCTCGCCGGCGAAGGGCTTGTGCCCGGTCAGGCACTCGTACAGCACGCAGCCGAGGGCGAACAGGTCCGACCTCCCGTCGACCCTCTGCCCGCGTGCCTGCTCGGGCGACATGTAGTTCGGTGTCCCCATGACGAGGCCGGTCGAGGTCAGGTTCTGCCCGGCGTCCGCCTTCGCGATCCCGAAGTCCATGACCTTCACGTGGCCCGAGGGCTCGATCATGATGTTGCCGGGCTTCACGTCGCGGTGGACGATCCCGCTCGCGTGGGCGTGGTCGAGGGCCCGCGCCGCCTGCTCGAGGATCGCGGTCGTCTCGTCGAGAGAGAGCCGGCCCCGGGACTGCAGCCGCGACTGCAGGGTTTCGCCCTCCACGAGCTCCATGACGATGAAGCTCGTCCCCGCTCCCTCGACGATGTCGTGGGTCGTGACGATGTTCGGGTGGCGCAGCCGTGCCGCGATCTGGGCCTCCCGCAGGAAGCGCTGCTTCACCTCGTCGAGCTGCGAGGGCTCGACGAAGGCCTCGAGGCGAATGCGCTTGACCGCCACCTCCCGGCCGAGCACGGCGTCGTGGGCGCGGTAGACCTCGCCGAACGCACCCTTCCCCAGGCGAGCCGCGACGCGGTAGCGGCTTCCGAGCAGGGAGGCCAGGGTGGCGTCGCCCGGCGCGGGGGGCGCCGGCGCCACGTCGAGATCGGGCAGGTCCCCGCCGGAGCGGTCCGGCTGGTCGGCTCCACCGGCCACGGCACACCCCCTGTCTCGGCTGAGAATGGGGCGATCGTAGTGCGCCCGCTTCCGCGGCGTCAACCGCCCCGCTCGCCCCCGCTCGCCCCGTCACCTGTGTCAGCATGGTCGGCGTGCGTCGCAGGGCCCTCGCTCTCGTCCTCGCCTCGGTCGCGGCCCTCGCCTGCGCGCCGCCCCTGCGGGAGCTTTCGTCGGGGCCCGGGGGACCGGACGGCCCCCGCGTGCTCCTCGACGCGCTCGCCCGGCGGTTCGGGCCGATCGAGCGCGAGCCGGGCTTCGACGCGCTGCGGCCGAAGCTGGCCCGGGCGGCCCTCGTGCCCTCGCGGGCGTGGGACGACGCCTCGATCTGGACCACGCAGGGCGACACCTGGCGCGGCTTCGAGCTCGCGGGGTTCGCCACGGGCGGCGTCTACCACGTCGGCGTTCGCGCCGAGGCCCCCGAGCCCGCGCGGGCCGGCGACTACCGCAGCCGGATCCGCCTCGAGAAGGTCCGTGGCGGCCGGTTCGAGTGGACGGTGCGCGAGGAGCTCCACGCCGGGCCCCTGCGCCCGGCCGATCTCGCCCGCGCCCTCGACGCCCTGTTCCGCAGCGCGGAGGGCGCGGGGGAGAGCGACGCGAGGCGGGCCCTCGGCCGCGACCTGCCGCGCGCGGCCGAGAGGCTCGGGCGCCTGTTCCGCGTCGAGACCCTCTCGCTGAGGCGCGACGTCCAGGGCGCGACCGCAGTCCGTCTCGCCGTGCGCCTCACGCCGGACGGGATCCGCGGCTTCGCGCCCCGCTACGCCGCGTATCTCGAGAAGTACGCGAAGCCGATGCGCCTGTCGCTCGCCGTGGCCGACGAGGGAGGCGCCGCCTGGTGGACGCTCGAGGGCAGGGAGAACCTCTGGACGCTCCGCCTGCGCGTGCGGGACGGGGGCCTCGTGCCCCTCGAGGGCGCCGCCGACCGCCGCCTGCCTGCCCGGCTGCGCGCCACGGCCGACTACGCGACGCGGATGGGCCGGTTCGGGGTGGGCGCGCGGCGCATCGTCGCCGCGCTCGAGCTCACCCGGACGCCCGCCGAGAGGGCCCTCGCCGCACGGTTTCTCGAGGAGCCGGACTGGCAGCTGCCGTTCCTGGTCGAGACGTTGATCGACGACCCCCTGCGCTACCCGTTCGAGGAGCAGGGCTCGCGGATCGACCTCGCGGCGCGCGAGGTCTCCGCGGGCACGCTCCTGACCGGCCTCTACCGGGCGCGCGTCCGGGAGACCTTCATCCTGCGCTGGCTGGGCGGGATGGTGGGGGGGGCGGTGAGCGAGTTCCGGATGGGAGCCGAGAGGGAAGCCGACGAGTACAACCGCGACTGCCTCCTCGCCCTGCGCGACGACCTCGCCGCTCTCGCGCCCCGCTGACGTCCTCCCTCGCCGCCCGCCCCTCGTGCTAGCCTCGACCCCGCGACCGTGGACCTCATCGCCGGGGCTAGCTTCGGGCCATACTGGATCGTGGCGCCGCTCGGCCGCGGCGGAATGGCCGCCTTGTACCGTGCCCACTACCCCGCCCTCGAGCGG
>CAZLRF010000069.1:0-23155 GCA_964561785.1 uncultured Acidobacteriota bacterium
CTATCATTGAGCGATGGAGCCGCGTCAACCGGATGATCGCGAACGTCGCGAGTGGGAGGCCGAGTTCGAGGCTGCCTCACGCCGGCCCCTCCGGACGAGGCTGCGCTACGCCTTCATCCACACGTACAAGCCCGTCCTCGACGACGCGCCCTATCGCTCGTTCGACACGATGGCGCAGTACCGGGCCTGGTGCGCCCGGGAGCTGCCGGACTGGCTCGGCTATGGCCCCGCGGTTTGAGTACGCCCAGGCGGAGGAGGTCCGGGACGCCTTCGCCCGGCACGCCGTGCGATACCTCTTCATCGGCAAGTCGGGGGCCATCCTCCTCGGCTATCCGGACACCACGCAGGACGCGGACCTCTTCCTCGAGAAGAGCGAGACGAACGGCTCGGCCGCCGTCGCCGCCCTGAGCGAGCTGGGCTTCGACCTGACGGGGCCGCAGGCGGACGAGATCCGGCGGGGCAAGGACTTCGTCCAGCTCCGGAACGGGCCGTTCGACCTCGATCTCGTCTTCGCTCCCGACGGGATCGAGACGTTCGAGTCGGCTTGGACGCGGCGCGTCGACGTCGAGGGATTTCCGGTCTGCCACCCGGACGACATCATCCGGAGCAAGGAGGCGGCCAACCGGGCCAAGGACCGGGAATCGTTGCCCCGGCTGCGGGCTTTCCGGGACTACTGGCAGCGCCAGCGACGCTGACCGCGCCTGAGTCGTTCGCCTCTCGACAGGCGAAGGCGCTGGTGATGAGCTTGGCCGAACCCGTCCGAGGTGCGCCATGGTCCTCTGGCTTCTCCTTCTTCTCGCGCAGGCGCCGGCCGCGGCCCTGCCCTCCCCGGCCGGACCCCCCTCGAACACCGCCGGCGAGGCGCTGACGCTGGCCGAGGCCGTGGCCCTCGCCCGCGCCCACTCGCCCCTCGCCGCCGCGGCCCGCGCCCAGGCCGAGGGTGCTGCAAGGGCGGCGAAGGCCGCGGGCCGCCTCGCCGACCCGACGCTCGAGCTGACGATGGAGAACTGGCGGCCGGGGGCCGACGACTTCGTCGCGAGCACCGACCTCGACGCGTTCGCCGTCCTCACCCAGCCGCTCGACCTGTTCACGCGCGGGGGGAGGAAGGCCCAGGCGCGCGGAGAGAGCGAGGAGGCCGGGGCGGAGCGGCGGCGCGCCGAGCAGGAGGTCGAGCTCGACACGGTCCGCCGCTACGTCGAGACGTGGCGCGGGCGGGAGCTCGTCGCGGCGCTCGACGCGCAGTCCGCGAACCTGAAGGACATCGTCGCGGCCATGGAGAAGCGGGTCGGGGAGGGCTACGCCGCCGAGGCCGACCTGCTGCGCTTCCGCGCCGAGGGGGCGCGGGCCGCGAACCAGCTCGCCCGTGCCCGGATCGAGCAGCTGCGCGCCGAGGCCGAGCTCGCGTTCCTGGTCGGCCGCCCCGTCGAAGGCCTCCGCCTCGAGAGGCCCGACCTGCCGCCGCCCCCCGCGGGCGATCCCGGGGAGCTCGCCGAGCAGGCGCTCGCGAGCCGGCCCCACGTGGCCGCCGCGCGCGCCCGCGCCGCCCGGGCGCGGGGGACGATGTCGCTGGAGCGGGCGCGCCGCTGGCCCGACCTCGCGCTGACCGGCGGCTACAAGCGCACCGCGGGCCTCGACACGGCCGTGGTCGGCATCGTCACGACCGTCCCCGTCTTCGAGCGGAACGGCGTCGCCGTCGCGCGCGCCGAGGCCGCCGCCCGCGCGGCCGAGCTCGAGCTCGAGGCGACGCTCGCCCGCGCCCGGGCCGAGGCCGCGATCCTCGTCCGCGCGGCGCGCGAGCTGCAGGGGCGGCTCGCCCGGCTCGACGAGGACCTCGTGCGGCCGGCCGAGGAGGCCCGCCGCTCCGCGCTCGCCGCCTTCCGCGAGGGCGCCTCCGACGTGCTGCGGGTCGTCGACGCCGAGAGAACGAACACCGAGGCCCGCCGCGAGGCCCTCGACCTGACCGTCGAGGCCTTTCTCGCGAGCGGCCGCGCCCGCCTCGCCGCGGGCCTGGAGGTGCTGCCATGACGAGCTCCCACGACCCCGTCCACGCCCCCGAGCAGCACGGGCTCGGCCCCGTGAAGGGCGGCCGGCTCCTCGTCCTCGTCGTCGCCGCGGTGGCGCTGGTGGCCGTCGTCGCCGTCTGGCGCGCGTGCGCCGGCCGCGGGGGCCCGCAGGGCGCGGCGCCGACCGCCGCGGAGGGCACCGTCTCGCTCGGCGAGGCCGCCCAGAGGCAGGCCGGCATCTCGACCGAGACGGTGAAGCGCCTGACGCGGACCGACCGCGTGGAAGCCCCCGGCGTCCTCGCCCTCGACGAGAAGCGGACGGCCCGCCTCGGGTCCCTCGTGGAGGGCCTCGTGATCAGGGCCTACGCCGAGGTCGGCGACCGCGTCCGCCGCGGGCAGGTTCTCGCCGAGTTGCACAGCCACGTCGTCCACGACGCCTGGGCCGACTACAGGAAGGCGGTGGCCGAGCGGCGGCGGCGGGAGACCGAGCAGGCCTTCGCGCGACAGAACGAGGAGCGGGCGCAGCGGCTTCTCGCGGAAAAGGCGATCTCCCGCCACGACCTCCAGCGGGCCGAGGCCGACCGGGTGGCGGCCGACGAGCAGCTCGACATGGCGAGGACCGAGGTGCGGCGGGCGGAGGAGGCGCTCGAGCACTACGGCGTCACGAACGCGGAGGACCCGAGCGGGGAGAGCGGCGAGTACATCCCCGTCCGCAGCCCCCTCGACGGGGTCGTCCTCGAGAAGCACGTCACGCAGGGCACCGCGGTCACGGTCGGGGCTCCGCTCTACGTCGTCGCCAACCTCGCCGAGCTGTGGGCGGTGGCCGAGATCGACGAGACCCAGATCCCCCTGGTGAAGGCCGGCCTCCCGACCGAGCTGCGCGTGGCCGCCTACCCCGGGGAGACCTTCGCCGGCCGGATCACCTTCGTGGCCGACACGGTGAACCCGAAGACCCGGCGGGTCACCGTGCGCTGCCAGGTGCCGAACCCCGACGGCCGCCTCAAGCCCGAGATGTACGCCGCGCTCAAGCTGTCCTCCGGCGAGCCCCACGAGGTGCTGGCGGTGCCCTCGGCGGCGGTCCAGGAGATCGAGGGCAAGCCCTTCGTGTTCGTGAAGACCGCGAAGGGGGCCTTCGAACGGCGCGACGTCGCCCTCGGCCAGGAGGCCGACGGCTGGATCGAGGTCCGCTCGGGCGTGAGGGAGGGCGAGGAGGTGGCCACGTCCGGCTCCTTCCTCCTCAAGTCGGAGCTGCTCAAGGGCGCGCTCGCCGAGGAGGAGTGAGGTGGGCCCGGTCGAGCGCTTCGTCGCCGCCGCCCTGCGCCAGCGGGCCTTCGTCCTCCTCTGCCTCGCCGCCTTCGTCGCCACCGGCATCGTGGCCTGGCGCGAGGTGCCGGTCGAGGCGTTCCCCGACCTGACCAACAACCAGGTCGTGGTCGTGACCGAGGCCCCCGGCCTCGCCGCGGTCGAGGTCGAGCAGCGGGTCACCTACCCGATCGAGACCGCCCTCATGGGCGCCCCCGGCGCGACCGAGGTGCGCTCGATCTCGAAGTTCGGCCTCTCGATGATCACGGTCGTCTTCGAGGACCGGGTTCCGCCCTACTTCGCCCGCCAGCTCGTGACCGAGCGGCTCTCCGAGGCGCGCGGGCGGATCCCGGACGGGCTCGAGCCCACGCTCGGGCCGGTGGCGACCGCCTTCGGCGAGATCTACCAGTACCTCGTCGAGGGCGACGCCCCGCCGATGGAGAAGAAGACGCTCCACGACTGGGACGTGCGCGCGCGCCTGCGCTCCGTGCGCGGCGTCTCGGAGGTCAACTCCTGGGGCGGCCTCACGAAGCAGTACCACGTGATCGTCCGTCCCCGGCGCCTCGAGCGCTACGACCTCTCGCTCCACCAGGTCGTGGAGGCGGTCGCGGCCAACAACGCCTCCTTCAGCGGCGGCTTCGTCGAGCACCGCTCCGAGCGCTTCACCGTCCGCGGCAGCGGCCTCGCCACCGGGGTCCTCGACCTGCGCCGGATCGTCCTCGCCTCGGTCGAGGGCGTGCCGATCCTCCTCGGCGACGTGGCCGACGTCGAGGTGGGCCCGCTGCCCAGGAGCGGCGCCGTCACCCGCGACGGGAAGGGCGAGACGGTGGCCGGCATGGTCATCATGCTGAAGGGCGAGAACGGGAAGGACGTGGCGACCCGGGTCAAGGCCCGGATCGAGGAGATCCAGAAGACGCTGCCCGCCGGGATGCGGATCGAGCCCTTCTACGACCAGAGCGAGGTGATCGACCGCACCTCCCGCACGGTGACGAAGAACCTCCTCGAGGGGTCGCTCCTCGTCGTCGCCGTCCTCTTCTTCTTCCTGCGCGACGTGCGGGCCTCGCTGATCGTCGCCTCGGTCATTCCCCTTTCGATGCTCGCCGGCTTCTTCGGGATGCGCCTGTTCGGGGTCTCGGCGAACCTGATGTCGCTCGGGGCGATCGACTTCGGCCTCATCGTGGACGGCGCGGTCGTGATGATGGAGAACTTCATCCGCCGCCGCGCCGAGCACGACCCCGCCGCCGAGCCCGACTTCGTGGCCGACCCCGCGAGCCACCGCCGGCGCTTCTTCACGACCGCGGCCGTGGAGGTGGCGCGGCCGGTCCTCTTCGGCGTCCTCATCATCGTGGCCGTGTACGTCCCCGTCTTCACCCTCGAGGGCCTCGAGGGCAAGATGTTCCGGCCGATGGCGATCACCGTCTGCTCGGCCATCCTCGGCGCGCTCGTCCTCGCCCTCACCTACGTCCCGGTCGCGTCGTTCTTCCTCCTGAAGATCGAGGGCTCGGAGCGGGAGGAGCCCTGGTTCGTGCGGCTGCGCCGCTACTACGTCGCCCACCTCGAGGACGCGATGAACCACCCGCGTCGGACGCTGTCGGTGGCGGCCGCGGTGGTGACCGTGGCGACCGCGTCCGTCGCCTTCATCGGCAGCGAGTTCATGCCCCGGCTCGACGAGGGCGCGATCCTCGTCGAGACCCGCAAGCTGCCGTCCATCTCGCTCGAGGAGTCGGCGGCCATCTCGACCCGGGTCGAGCAGATCATCCGCCGCTTCCCGGAGGTGAAGCAGGTCGTGACGAAGATCGGCCGGCCCGACGTGGCGACGGAGGCCATGGGCATCTACCAGGGCGACGTGTACGTGAACCTCCACCCGATCGACGAGTGGAAGAGCGGCTGGTCGAAGGAGGAGCTGATCGACCACATGGCGGCGGCCCTCGCCGAGATGCCGGGGGTGGCCTGCAACTTCACCCAGCCGATGGCCATGCGGCTCGACGAGGTCGTCTCGGGCGTGAAGGCCGACGTGGCGGTCAAGGTCTTCGGCCCGGAGCCGGCGGTCCTCGAGCGGGTGGGGGAACAGATCCGCGCCGTCCTCGACGGCGTGCGCGGGGCGGCCGACCTCCAGGTCGAGGTCCTCTCCGGCGCGGCGCAGGTCCAGATCGACGTCGACCGGGAAGGGATCGCGCGCTACGGCCTCAACGTCGCCGACGTGCGCGAGCTCGTGGAGACGGCGGTCGGCGGCGCCACCGCCACCGAGATCCTCGACGGCCCGCGCCGGTTCGACGTGGTGGTGCGCTTCCCCGACGAGATCCGCGGCGACCCCGAGCGCATCGGCGAGCTGCTGCTGACCGCCCCCGGCGGCGAGAAGGTCCCGCTCGCGAGCGTCGCCGACATCCGGACCATCCAGGGGCCGGAGGCCATCAACCACGAGAGCGGCCAGAGGCGCCTCGTCGTGCAGACGAACGTGCGCGGCCGCGACGTGGGCAGCTTCGTGGCCGAGGCGCAGCAGAGGATGGCGGCGGCGGTGAAGCTGCCCGCCGGCTACTTCGTCGAGTGGGGCGGCCAGTTCGAGAACCAGCAGCGGGCCACCCGGCGCCTGATGGTCGTCATCCCCGCCTCCCTCGCCATCATCTTCCTGCTCCTCTTCCTGACCTTCGGGAAGGTCCGCCAGGCCGCCCTCGTCATCCTCAACGTGCCGTTCGCCCTCGTCGGCGGCATCGCCGCCCTCCGGATCCGCGGCCTCAACCTCAACCTCTCGGCCTCGGTCGGCTTCATCGCGCTCTTCGGCGTGGCCGTCCTCAACGGCATCGTCATGATCGCCGCCATCAACCGTCTGCGCGAGGAGGGCCGCCTCGCGCTGCGCCCCGCGATCCTGCGCGGCGCGGCGACCCGCCTCAAGCCGGTCATGATGACGGCCCTCGTGGCCGCCCTCGGCTTCGTCCCCATGGCCCTCTCGCACGGCGCGGGGGCGGAGGTCCAGCGCCCGCTCGCGAGCGTCGTCATCGGCGGCATCACGACGTCGACCCTCCTGACCCTGATCGTGCTGCCGACGCTCTACGAGCTCGTGGAGGCCTGGGTGCTGAGGCGGCAGGAGGAGGACTGAGCTCGGACCGATCCTTGAAATGTCGACGGTAAGAGTCGATAATTCGAGGTATGTTCGTACCCCGCCCGAGAGACGTCTCCCGCGTGCGACGCCTGCTCGGGACCCACCCCGTCGTGGGCATTCTCGGTCCGCGCCAGGTCGGCAAGACCACGCTGGCCCGCGAGGTCCTGAAGGGCCATCGCGGCGCGGCCACGTTCCTCGACCTGGAGGACCCGGCCGATCTCGCGCGCCTGGCCGACGCCCGCCTCACGCTCGAGCCGCTGCGGGGCCTCGTGGTGATCGACGAGATCCAGCGGCGGCCGGACCTGTTCCCCCTGCTCCGGGTGCTGGCCGACCGGCCGCGCCGGCCCGCCCGCTTCCTCGTGCTCGGGAGCGCCTCGCCCGAGCTCCTGCGGCAGTCGGCCGAGTCGCTGGCGGGACGCGTCGTCTACCACGAGCTCGGCGGCTTCTCGCTCGAGGACGTCTCCCCCGAGCGAGCTGACCGGCTCTGGCTTCGGGGCGGATTCCCGCGGTCCTTCCTGGCCCGCACCGAGCGCGAGAGTGACGAGTGGCGTCGGGCGTTCGTACGGGCGTTCGTCGAGCGCGACCTGCCGCAGCTCGGCACCAGCATCCCGGGACCGACCCTCGAGCGGTTCTGGTCGATGCTGGCGCACTACCACGCTCAGACCTGGAACGCGGCCGAGTTCGGGCGCTCGTTCGGCGTCTCGGACACGAGCGTGCGGCGCTACCTGGACCTGCTCGCCGCGACCTTCGCCGTGCGCGTCCTTCTCCCCTGGAGCGAGAACCTCGGCAAGCGGCAGGTGCGCTCACCCAAGGTCTACGTGGCCGACTCGGGCGTGCTCCACGCGCTGCTCGGGATCCGCGAGAGGCGCGACCTCGAGCGCCACCCGAAGCTCGGAGCCTCGTGGGAGGGCTTCGCCCTCGAGGCGGTGGTGCGCCGGCTCGGCGTCGAGTGGCGCGAGTGCCACTTCTGGGCCACCCACGGCGGGGCGGAGCTCGACCTGCTCGTGGTCCGCGGGCGGCGGCGCTGGGGCTTCGAGTTCAAGCGCACCTCGTCTCCCGCGCTGACGCGCTCGATGCGCGTGGCCCTCGAGGACCTTCGGCTGGAACGGCTGGACGTGGTCCACGGCGGGCCGCACTCCTTCCCGCTCGCCCCCCGGGTTCGGGCGGTGGCGCTCTCTCGCCTCCTCGAGGACGTGGCGCCGCTACGCTGAGGGGCGGCGCCGATCGGTCTCTCGGTCAGGGCGCGTCGCCGGCGTGGAGGTTCGGGCACTGCGTCGAGGTGGCGCCCCCGATCTGGGCCGCGTTGTTGACGTGGGACGTGGAGTCGCAGAACAGGTCGGCCCCGCCGCTGCTTCCGGACACCTCGACCATCTGCCCGGGGCTCCCCGGCGCGACCGCCATCGAGCCGTTCTTCACCCGCAGCCCGCCCTGGTTGTTTCCCGAGACGACGGTGCCCGCGCCGAGGCCGGCGAAGGACTGGTGATCGAGGACGATGCCGCCGCCGGAGTTGTTCCGCACCGCGGTCGTGTCGATGAAGAGCCGGCCGGCCAGGTCGACGTGGATCCCCCCGGCGAAGCAGGTGCCGCCGTTGCCCTGGATCGTGCTCTGGTGTACCTCGACGTGGCCGGCGTTCCTCACCTGGATCCCGCTGCACAGGTTGTCCTCGATGGCGTTGGCGTTCCAGAAGTGCGCCTGGCCCCCGCTCGCGGCGCACACGCCCGAGTAGAAGCGGCGGAACGCGGACGCGCGCACCACGGCCACCCCGTTCTCCGCGACCTGCAGCCCGCACGCGGCGTTGCCGCCGCCGTCGAACGTGGAGTCGTCCATGTCGAGCTTCGAGTTGGCCACGATCGGCCCGCTCCCGCCCACGCCCGTGTGGCGCAGGCGCAGGGCGGTCACCTGGCTCCACCCCAGGGCCCAGAACGTCGTGCCGCCCTCCACCGTGACGTCCGTCAGACGACAGGCGGCACAGCCCCAGAAGGAGAAGGCGGGCTTCCACGCGCTGTCCGTCACCCGGACCGTCAGGGACTCGACGGAGACCGAGCGCGAGGCGGAGACGGTGACGGGGTAGGCGGTCGCTCCCGCGACCGACTCGATCGCGGCCCCGGGCGCGCCGACGATGCGCAGGTCGTCGAACCCTTCGACCGTGACGCTCTCGTGGCACGTGCCGGACACCCGGAGCACGCTGGGGCGGCCCTTGTCGAGCCGGGCGAGCGCCCGGCCGATCGTCTGCCCGGCCGCGCAGTCGACGAGGGACGCCCGGCCCGGGATCCCGCTGAATGGAGCCGCCGGGAGGGCGGGCACGAGAACGAGAGCGAGCGCCTGGGCGAGGGCGAGTCGAAACGCCAGCTTCACAGAAACCTCCTGAGTCTCGTGGTTCGGGACCGGTGACCGGCGAAGGCGCGAGGGTGTCTGAAGGGGGATGCGGAAAGCCGGCTCGATCCGGCTCAGAGCACGCTGGGGAGGCACGTGAGGGGTTGCAAATGATGCGACGCCGTCGCATCATTTGCATGATGTGGATCGACCGGCTGCTCGAGCCCGTGCTGGCGGAGCGTGCCCGCACCCGTCCCGTGGTCGTGCTGACCGGCGCGCGGCAGACCGGCAAGACCGCCCTCGTCCGGCGGGTCTTCCCCGACCACGCCTACGTCAGCCTCGACCTGCCGAGCGAGGCCGAGCAGGCCGAGCGGGACCCCACGGGCTTCCTGGCCCGACACCCGGGGCCGCTCGTCGTGGACGAGGTCCAGTACGCGCCGGGCCTCTTCCGGCACCTGAAACGACGGGTGGACGAGCGGCGCGGGGAGAACGGCCAGTTCATCCTCACCGGGTCGCAGGCGTTTCCCCTCATGGCGAGCGTCGCGGAGTCGCTCGCGGGCCGTGCCGCGGTCCTGACCCTGGGCGGGCTGAGCCACGCCGAGATCGCGCGCGCCCGACCGGGCGTCCCGATCGAGGAGGTGCTTCTCCGCGGCGGCTACCCCGAGCTCCACGCGCAGCCCGAGATCGACCCCCGCGGCTTCTTCCAGTCGTACGTCGCCACCTACCTCGAGCGCGACCTCCGGGCCCAGCTCCAGGTGGGGAGCCTCCGGGACTTCGAGCGCTTTCTTCGAGCCGCCGCACTGCGCACGGCGCAGCTCCTCAACCGCGCAGAGCTCTCGCGCGACGTCGGGATCAGCCCCTCGACCGCCGGCCAGTGGCTGTCCGTGCTCGAGCGGTCCGGCATCGTCGCCCTCCTCGAGCCCTGGTTCTCGAACCGCACGAAGTCCCTCGTGAAGACCCCGAAGCTGCACCTCCACGACACCGGCCTGTGCGCCTTCCTGATGGGTGTCGGCTCCGTCGCTGACCTGCGCGAATCGCCGCTCGCCGGGCAGCTGTGGGAGACCCTCGTCTTCTCCGAGATCGCGCGCCTTCTCGCCTCGGGCCTCGGCTCCTGGCAGCTGGCCTACTGGCGCGACCGCGCGAAAGAAGCGGACTTCCTCCTGCACAAGGCGGGGAAGTTCCTCCTCGCGGACGCGAAGTGGGCCGAGCACCCCGAGGGACCGGGGCGCCTCGAGCGTGTCCGGGCGGAGTTCCCCCGCCCGCCCCGCGCGGCCGTCGTGTGCCGCAGCCCCAACCCGTACCCTCTCGGCGAGGGCGTGATTGCGCTGCCGCTCGCCGGCCTGCCGTCGTGGCTGTCGGCCTGACGTCCCCTCAGAACACGTAGGGAACGCGGACGCCGGGGTCGTCCCTCGGGTCGATGAGGTGTCGAAGAGGACCTCCACGGATCACCACTCCCGTCGCAGGCGCCGCTCGTAGGCCAGCCCGTCGAGGCCCCGGCCACGCCACAGCCCGAAGGCCATCTTCGCAATCCTGATCCAGCATCGGGGCTGCTACAGGTAGTCGCGCAGCTTCAGGATCCGCAGGCCCGGCAGCGCCGGCAGGTCCCTGTCGTTCGTGACGAACGCCGAGCATCCCGCGGAGAGCGCCGCCGCGAGCTGCAGCGCGTCGGGGGTCCGGACGGACGGGTGGACGGCGCGCAGCTGGGCGGCCATCCGCAGCTCGCCCCGGCCGATCTCGACGAGCCGCACGCCGCGGCTGCGCGTGAGCAGGGCCTCGTACCGCTCGGCGAGCGCCAGGTTCCCCGCGCGGTACGGGACGACCAGCGCCTCGAGCAGCGTGAGGCCGGAGGTCGCGACCTCGCGGCGCCCCGCGGCGACGTCCTCGAACACCGGGGCCACGATCGGGACGAACTGCGGATGCTCCTCGATGAAGTAGATGAACGGCGCGGTGTCGAGGGCGACCGGCCCCGGCCCGAGGTCTTCCCTCAGTCCCACGTGCGGCGCTCGGCCTCGACGTGGGCCGCCGCATCGACGTCCCGCCACGCCTCCTTGCCCAGCCCGCGCAGCTCGAGGATCGACAGCGGCTCCTCGCGCTCGAGCGCCTCCTCGAGGATGACCGCGACCTCCTGCGCGACGGATCGGCGTCGGTCTCGAGCCCGCTTCTGAAGCCGGCGGTAGAGCGGGTCCGGCAGGTTCTTCACGTTCAACGTCGCCACGGTTCCTCCATGGTTCCTCCAGTATGGAGGACATTCGAGGCCGGCGCAACCCAGCCCCCCCGCTCGCCACGAGGGCCCCGCGGCCCCCCAATGAGCCGAATCCCCTCTCCCTTCCGCAGTCCCCACCAAGGGGTCTCACGCCCACATTCATCCTTCGTACGCCGGATTCATGGCCTTGCTGGACGACCAGGCGCTCCTGCGCCTCGTGGACCGGGTGTACGCGTCGGCGGCCGACGGGGAGTGGGGCCCCGCCCTGCGGGCGCTCGTCCCCGCGTGGCGGGCGTTCGCCGGCGACCTGCTCGTCCAGAGGGACGTCTTCGGGGCCAGCGAGGGGATCGCCCCGGAGCTCGCCGTCGACTACGCCCGCCACTTCCGGCTGGTGGACGAGAGGCTGCACCGGGCCCTGCGGCGGCCGGGCGAGGTGCTGACCCACGCCCGCATGGGCCTTGCCGACCGGGAGTTCGAGGAGAGCGAGTTCTACCGTGACTACGCCCGGCGCAGCGGGGCCTTCTACGCGCTCGGGCTCTCGTTCGTCCTCGACGGCGAGCCGCTCAGCCTGTCCCTGCACCGGCCCCGCAGAGTCGGCGAGTTCGACGACCGCGAGGTCGCGGCCCTGGAGAGCCTCCGGCCCCACCTGGTTCGCGCCATTCGCCTCTCGCGGCAGCTCGCGCGCGCCCGCCAGGACGCCGCCGACGCGGAATCCGCCCTCGACACCCTGCCCTCGGCCGTCCTCCTGCTCGACCGCCAGGGACGGCCCACCTTTGTCAACCGGGCGGCGCGCCGGGTCCTCGACCGGCGCGACGGCCTGCGGCTCGACCAGGGCGGCCTGCGGGCTGCGTCGCCGTCGGTGACCACACGGCTGCACCAGCTCCTCCTGAAGACGGCGAGCCTCGCTGCGGGAAAGGCCCTGGACGGGGGCGGCGTCCTCCACCTGCCCCGCGCCGCCGGCGACCCGATCGTCGCGCTCGTGGTCCCGCTGCCCCCCTCGAGCCGTCTCGCTGCGTCGACCGGCGCCGCCGTGGCGCTCGTCCTGCGCGATCCCGCGACCGAGCCGGGACCCTCGAGCCGCCGCCTCGGTGCGCTCTACGGCCTCACCCCGGCGGAAGCCCGACTGGCCGCGCACCTCGCCGGCGGCGAGACGCCCGACGAGGCGGCCGACGCGCTCGGCATCGCGCGCGAGACGGCGCGGTCGCAGCTCAAGGCCGTCTTCGCGAAGACCGACACCCGCCGCCAGGGCGAGCTGCTCCGCAAGCTCGCGCTCGACGCCGCCCTCCTCCCCGAGCCCGGACCGCCGGAACGCGCGAAGCCATGAGCCGGCGGATCGGATCCGAGATCGTCTCGAGCGACGTCCTCGCCCTCGTGGAGCTCGTCTACGAGGCGGCCGGCGACGACGGCCTGTGGACGCCGTTCCTCGAGGGCCTGATGAGCCGGACGGGCGACGAGGCCGTCGCCCTGAACCTCCAGGACCTCCGCCGGCCCGGCGGCGAGATCGTCGCGCAGGTGGGCTTCGACCCCGGCTACCAGGAGCGCTACGCCGAGCACTACGGCGCCGTGAACCCCTGGCTCACGCGGTCGCGCGTCCCCCTCGCGATCGGGGCGGTCAGCCCGACCGCGGCCGCGTTCCCCGAGGAGCAGCTCGTCAAGACCGAGTTCTACAGCGACTACCTCGCGCCGCAGGGCCTCTTCCGCGGCCTCGGCCTCGTCGTCTCGGGCTCGGAGACGAGCGTCGCCGTCCTCACCCTCATGCGCTCGCGCGACATCCCCGACTACGGCCCGCCCGAGGAGCGCCTGATGAGCCACCTCGCGCCGCACCTCCAGCGCGCCTTCCTCCTGCGCAGCCGCCTCGGCGCGCTGCGCGAGGAGCGCCGGGCGAGCCTCGAGGCCCTCGACGCGCTGCCGTCCGCGCTCCTCCTGCTCGACGCCGACGGCCGTCCAATCCTCGTCAACCGAGCCGCGCGCCGCATCCTCCGCGCGCGCGACGGCCTCTTCGTCGACAGCGACGGCCTGCGCGCCGCCACGCCGAGCCTCACCTCGCGCCTGCGCGACCTCCTGCGCCGCACGGCCCTCCCCCTGTCGGGCGCGAGCCCCGACGGCGGGGACGTCCTGCGCCTGCCCCGCCCGTCCGGGGCGCCCGCCCTCGTCGCCCTCGCGACGCCCCTGCCGCCCTCGAGCCGCCCCCCCGGCGGCGCGGGCGCGGCCGTGGCCCTCTTCCTCCGCGACCCCGCGAACGAGCCCGTCGCCTCCACCACCCGCCTCGAACGCCTCTACGACCTCACGCCGGCCGAGGCACGCCTCGCCGCCCGCCTCGCCGCCGGCGAGGGCCTCGACGAGGCCGCCGACGCTCTCGGCGTGCGCCGCGAAACCGTCCGCTCGCAGCTCAAGTCCGTCTTCGCCAAGACCGGCACCCGCCGCCAGGGCGAGCTCCTGCGCAAGCTCGCCCTCGATGCCGCCCTCCTCCCGGAGCCCGACCCCCCGGCCTGAGCCGTTCGTCCGTCCTCTTCCGCATTCACAGGGCAAGGGACTCCCACGGCTGCCGGCCGTCGAGAACCGCATCACCCGTTCGGGGGATGACGCGGAAGCCGGGCGTCCCTATCGTCTCGGGAACAACCCACAGGGCAGGAGAGGGAGGAGAGGATGCGAATCGAGCGGCGTCGTCTCGCAGCGGTTCTCATGACGGCAGGCGTGCTGTTGCTCGGCCACGCGGCCGAGCTGGCGGCACAGACCCGCGTCCCCTGGTGGCGGCGCATCATCCTTCCCAACCCGCGGATCGACGCGACCAGCTCCTACACCCAGCACAAGGTCCCGTTCAGCACCGACCTGTACCACGTCATGGGTCTGACGAACGCCTGGTTCGCGATCGCCTTCGGCTACGCCGACTTCAACGGCGACGGCCAGCTCGACACCGCGATGGTCCCCGTCGGGTTCAGCTACGAGCCTCGCGAGCCGCGCATCATCTCCCTGGGAAGCCCGATCGAAGACATCACGGACCAGGTCGTGGACGGCCCCCTGCCGTCTGTGCCTTACGGCCAGAGAGTCCTCGTGGCGGACTTCAACCGCGATGGCCGCCCCGACGTCTACTTGACGTCGGCCTACTACCCGGCACCCGGCACGAACGCCCTCCTGCTCTCCCAGCCCAGCGGCAAGCTCCGCTGGATCGAGGCCCTCTCCGCCCTCGAAGGGAAGGGCTTCCACCAGGCCGCCTCGGCCGCCGACGTCGACAACGACGGGGACGTCGACATCTTCGTGGCGGACGACATCTATCTCTCGGGCCGGCACGCCTACTTCCTCCTCAACGACGGCCGAGGCAACTTCACCGTCGACACGACCCGGGTGCCGCCCGACCTCGGGCAGCGAGCGCTCAGCGCCGCCGAGCTGATCGACGTCGATCGCGACGGCTACCTCGACCTGATCCTGGGCTCGAACGAGCCCGAGCCGTCCGAGCCGAACGGGTGGGCCACCCGCGTCTACTGGGGCGGGCCCTTCGGTTTCGCGCGCGCCTCCTCGACGCTGCTCCCCGGCGTCCCGGACTTCGGGGTCGTCGTGGACGTCGAGGCCGACGACCTGGACGGCGACGGCCGGAAGGACCTCGTCGTCACCCGCGTCCGGTCGGATCCCGCGACCTACTTCCAGGGCTACTACTTCCAGGTCCTCCGCCAGGCGCGCCGCCGCACATTCGCCGACGAGTCGCTGGACCGGATCATCGGCGACCCCGCCACCTGGCCGGGAGCGCTCGAGACCGGCTCGCCCATCACGCGCATCCGACTCGCCGACATCGACGGGGACGGCTCGCGGGACATCGTCGTCGACAACAAGGCCCTCGGCCTCGGCTGGGTGAACGACGGCCGCGGGTATTTCACGTTCCGGTCGCCGTGGTGACGAACGAGGAGGGTGCGATGCGAATCGACAGGCGTCTTCTGGTGGCGGTTCTGGCGGGAGGACTACTGGGCCTGGGCCTCGCGGCCGAGGCGGCGGCCCAGACCTCGCCGTGGTGGCGGAGGATCGTCCTCCCCAACCCGCGGATCGATGCGACCAGCTCCTACACGCAGCACAAGGTGCCGTTCAGCGTGGAGCTGTGGCGGGTCAACAACGTCACCAGCGACGGCTACAACGTCGCCACCGCGTACGCCGACTTCAACGGCGACGGCCAGACTGACATGGCCCTGATGCCGATCACCTACGACGAATCGCCCCACCCCCCGGTGATCCTCACGGACCTCGCCGACAACAGCTTCATCGACATCACCAGCTCGGTCCTCGAGGGGCCGCTCCCCGCGCTGCGCGGCGCCTTCCGGGCCCTCGTCGCCGACTTCAACCGGGACGGTCGGCCAGACCTCTACTACGCCTCGGCCTGCCCGGGCTGCGAAGACACGAACGCTCTCCTGCTCTCCACCGCGAGTGGCAAGCTGCGCTGGGCGAGCACCCTCGTCGAGCCGGTCGGGTTCCACGAGGGCGTGTCGGCCGCCGACATCGACAACGACCGCGACGTCGACAT
Source organism: uncultured Acidobacteriota bacterium (assembly GCA_964561785.1). Lineage (GTDB taxonomy): Bacteria > Acidobacteriota > Vicinamibacteria > Fen-336 > Fen-336 > DATBSL01. The sequence goes on from CAZLRF010000069.1 coordinate 15,423, forward strand.
CTTCGTCTCCGACGGCGGCTTCGTGAACGGCGCCCGGGTCCCCGGCTACTTCCTCGTCAACGACGGTCGCGGCAACTTCACGATCGACACCACCCGCGTGCCGACGAGCTTCGGCGATGGGCTCGTCCTCTCGGCCGAGCTCATCGACATCGACCGCGACGGCTACCTCGACCTCGTCGTGGGCGGCCACGAGTTCGAAGGCCGGACGACCACCATCTTCTGGGGCGGCCTTCTTGGCTTCCGCAACGCCCCGAGGACCACCCTCCCGGCGGTGCCGGGCTACGGCATCGTCCTCGACATCGAGGCCGACGACGTCGACGGCGACGGCCGCAAGGACGTCGTGGTGACCCGTACGAAGGAGAGCCCCTTCTACGAGGGCTACTACTTCCAGATCCTGCGCCAGACGAGCCGCCGCGCCTTCGCAGACCAATCGGCGGCCCGCATCATCGGTGACCCCGGCACGTGGGCGGGCGCCCAGTCCGGCCAGCAGGCCGTCTTCCGGATCCGCCTCGTCGACACGAACGGCGACGGCGCCCGCGACATCCTCCTCGACGACAAGGGCCGCAGCCTCGGCTGGCTGAACGACGGCGTCGGCAACTTCACTTTCCAGTCGCCGTGGTGAGCTGAGCGGCCATGCCTGACGCCAACGCCGTTAACGCTCGGTCGAGCAGTGTGCGCACCGCACGCCTGGACCGCTATTCCAGGGTGGACTTGAGCCGTGTGCGCGTGATCCGCGCCGAGACCGACGAGGAGTTCGAGATCGTGGGTCGCCTCCGCGCGGCGGGCTTTGGTCGCGTCTCTTCCGCGGAGCGCTGCCCGCAGGACTGGCTCGACGAGAGTGACCGAAGGGCGGGCGTTCGTTCTCTCATCGGCTTCGACCCGATGGGCGAGCCCGTCGCCACCATGCGGGTCCAGGACGAGCGTGAAAGCCCCCTCGAGCTGGGTCGACTCGTGCCCCTCAACCGACTCCTGCCCGACGAGGCCCGCCCGGCCGCGCAGTTCGCTCGTCTCAGCGTCATGAAAGCCGCCACGAGCCCCGACGTCATGTTCGGGATCTTCAAGGCGGCCTGGCGGTGGTGCCTCCGCGAGGGGCTGGAGAGCATCGTTCTCGCCTCGCCGCCGTGGGCGCGGCCGATCTACGACTTCATGCTCTTCGAGCACCTCGGACCCGAGGGTGAGTTCGAGCACGAACTGGCCGGCGGCGCGCGACACGTCACTCTGTGCTTGCCGGTCAGCGAAGCTGTCGATCGCTGGCGACAGGCCAGACACCCCCTGTACCCAGCGTTTGTCGAGGCTGAGCATCCGGCGTTGAGTCTGGCGTAGCGGAGCTTCCAACCTTCGGAGGAGTCATGCACCTGCGCGAACTTCAGGAACAGGCCGGCAGACGTCTCATGGCCAACAACCTCATACATGCGCTCCAGGCGCGGAGCGTGAGTCGGTCCCAGTATGTGGCGTATATGACCGATGTCTACTCGTACGCACGGCACAGCTCTCAGGTCATCGGTCTGGCGGGAAGCAGGCTAGTACTCTCCCATCCTGAGCTTGCTGCCTACCTGTTTCGACATGCCGGTGAGGAACTTGGGCACGACCAGTGGGCTGCAAGTGACCTGCGGGACTTGGGGGTTTCCGACGCCGAGCTCTCGCGCCTGGAGCCGTCGTCTCCGTGTCTCCGGATGATAGCGCTCGAGTACTTCTCTGCCACGCACGCGAACCCCGTCGGCCTCTTCGGCTGGATGTTCGTGCTTGAGTCCCTCGGGGGCAAAGTTGGTGGCAGCATCGCCGGAGCGATCGACGGCGCCCTACAGCTCCAAGGCAGGGCCACACGGTTCCTCCGAGGTCATGCCGAGGCGGATGCCCATCATTCCGAGGATCTCGTGGCCGTCATTGCGGCCCATGTGCGATCCGACGATGATGAGCGGGCCTTCTTGCGCATGGCCGCGCAGTCGCTCGACCTCTACACGGCGATTCTCGATGCCGCTGCCGGAGTGCCTCTGGCAGCGTGATCTTGGTTCGCCGCGAAACAGGCGTTCCGGCTTCCGAATCCCAGCTTCTTGCCGCACAACCGGCGACAGAGGCGGTGTTTCGGCACCGGATCTTGTCCGAGACGCTCGTAGCCTACTTCATGGTCGGTGGCACCGCCGTCGGCGCGGCAGTCGCCTTCGGCTACGCTGCGATGATCGCCGGCCCCGAAAGGCACCACCTCGCGCTGGGCGCGGCCAGCTTCGTGCTGACCGGATTAGGGGTCACGCTCGGCCTCCACCGGCATCTAACCCACCGCTCCTTCGCCGCGTCTCGATGGCTCCAGCTCACACTGACCGTTCTGGGTGTCGCCTCGGGCCAAGGCTACTTGGTACGCTGGGTCTTTGATCACCGCATGCATCATCGTCTGGAAGATCAGCCAGGAGACCCGCATTCGCCTTACTGGTGGGGTAGAGAGCCACTCTCCGGTTGGCGCGGGTTCCTCCACGCTCACTTTCTCTGGCTGCTTCGCGAGCGACCGTTGCCGACGGACGCCGTGGTCGGCGACCTCGCGCGCGATCGGGCCCTCATGGCGATCGATCGCGCCTCGCCCCTGATCGCCTTGGCCGGCATCCTGCTGCCCGGCGTCCTGAGCGTGGCGATCTGGAAGCCGGGGTGGGAGAGCTTCCTGCTCGGGTGCCTGTGGGGAGGGGTCGTGCGGATGTTCCTGCTCGCGCACGTGACGTGGACCGTCAATTCGGTGTGCCACATCGTCGGCTCGACACCGCCGGGTTACACGGGACGGGCGCGAAACAACGTCGTGATCGGCATCCTCGCCGTTGGCGAGGGGTGGCATGCCAATCACCACGAGCGTCCGCGGCGGGCGCGGCACGGTGTCGAGTGGTGGCAGTTCGACCTCAGCTACCTCGTGCTCAAGGCCCTCGCCTTCACTGGTGCCGTCTGGGACTTGAAGGAAACGTAGCACGCGGATGATGGGGAGCGGTCGAACGGCGGGCGCGACGACGCTCGACGGCGTGCCTGGGGCACTGCCGGCTCTATCGGGCGGGTCTCTCGATGTGCCTAGGGCGGCTGGCATTCTCCGACTCGCGGTTCGGGGTGGCGGCCGTGCGCTGCCGGTGGAGCGTCTCGACAACGAGCGTCTCGCGGCGGAACTCGGCATCGCGCCCGCCGAGATTCTCGAGCGTACCGGGATTCGTGAACGGCGCGTCGCCGGGGCTCGGGACTCGGTGGTGAGTCTTGCCACCGAAGCGGCGCGGGCTGCTCTCGAGGCGTCCGGCCGCGAAGCTTCCGATGTCGACCTCGTCCTCCTCTCGACGTACACGCCGGATCGTCTCCTCTGCCCGAGCGCCCCCGAAGTGGCTCACCGAATCGGCGCGGGGCGCGCGGGAGCTTTCGACGTCAACGCAGCATGCTCCGGCGGTCTCGCCGCCGTGCTGATGGCGGCCGGCCTCCTGTCGAGCGGATTGACGCGCTGCATCCTCGTCGTCGCCGCCGACGTCACGTCTCGCTTCGTTCGCCGGAGCGATGCTAAGACGCGACTGGTGTTCGGGGACGGGGCCGCGGCGCTGCTGTTGGACCGCGGCGGCGCCGCCGAGTCGGGCGGCTGGAGCGTTCTCTCGGCTTCCTGGGGTGCGGATGGGTCGGGTGCCGGCCTCTTCGGCGTGCCGGCAAGGGTCGGTCCTAACCGCGCTGACGAGCCCGTCGGCCCTCTCGCCGTCGAGATGAACGGCTCGGCGATCTACCGCTTCGCGGTCGACCGCGGGGCCGATCTCATCGCGCAGCTCCTAGCTTCGGCGGGCCTGTCGCCGCACGACGTGACCCAGGTCGTGCCCCATCAGGCGAACGCCCGGATCATCGCCCATCTCTCGCGGCGGACCGGCATCCCTCATGAGAAGTGGTTTCAGAACCTCGAGACCCTGGGCAACACGGCCTCCGCGTCCGTGCCCCTCGCGATCGTCGATCTCCTCGCCACCGGCCGGGTCCACTCCGGCGATGTGCTTCTCCTCGTGGCCTTCGGCGCCGGCCTGACGTGGTGCGGGATGGCGGTCCGGGTGGGATGACGTATACTTCTGAGCAGAGGTATACGTCATGCAGACGAAGCTGACGCTGCGGCTCGAGGAGAGGCTGATCGTGAGGGCCAAGGCGTGGGCGCGCCGTCGGGGCGTCTCGCTGTCCGAGACGGTGGCGGCCGTGTTCGAGCAGCTTCCTGCCTCGTCCGAGCCGACGCTGTCGCCTTGGACTCGGAGGCTCGTGGGTATCGCTTCGGGCGGGAAGGGGCGACCGCTCACGGACGAGGCGGTTCGTCGGGCGCGGATCGACCACCTGGGCGAGAAGCACAGGTGACGCGGGTCCTCTTCGACACGAACGTCCTGCTCGACGTGATCCTCGCCCGCGCCGCGCACGTCGAGGCCTCCGCGGCCGCGCTGGACCTGGCCGGGCGGGGCGAGGTCGAGGGCTACGTGGCCGGCCACGCGGTGACCACGATCGCCTACCTGGTCCAGCGGGAGAAGGGGGTCGGGGAGGCGAGGCGTGCGCTCGTCCACCTGCTCTCGAGGATGAAGGTCGCGCCGATCACCGACGCTTCGGTGCGGACGGCGCTCGCGATGGGGCTTGCCGACATCGAGGACGCCGTGTGCGCGGCCTCGGCGCAGGAGGCCGGCTGCACGCTGATCCTCACGCGCAACCCGCAGCACTTCCGCAAGTCGGACCCGCCAGCCGTGCTGCCGGAGGCGTTCCTCGCCTCGCGGGCCCAGCCGAAGGGCTGAAGCTCAGGGCGGGCAGACGGGGGGGATCGCCTCGCGCTTGTTGCGGCGGTAGACGCGGAAGTCCTGGCGGTCGACGGTGATCACGCTGTGGCGCGGGTAGAGCCGGTGTCGGCGATCCCCTTCATCCTCTCGAGAACCCCTTGCGGGTGGAGACGTCGCGCGGGCCGCCGCGCACCGCGCCGGCGAGCCGCATCAAGCGCTGCGTGGCGGCGCTTCGCCGGGCCTTCTCCAGCTGGTCGCGAACGATCTTCGCCTGCGCGGCGCCGGTCCGGCGCGCCTCGCGCTCCAGCCACTGGGCCAGGTCCTTGTCGAGGCGGACGGTGAGTGTATGACCCATGTGCCAGAAGTGTAGCAGCCGTGGCTACGGCGGGGTGTCGCGGACGCAGCGGAAGCCCAGCATGGAGCCGCGGCCGTAGGCGCTGCCGACGTCGCGCATCCAGACGGCGAAGCTGTACGGGCCCGAGTCCCAGCCTCCTCCGCGGATGACACGGAACTGGCCGTCGCGGTCGAGGCGGGGCCGTCCGTCGGTCGGGTGGCCGTCGTAGGTCGGCACCTTGAAGGCGGCCGGGCCGTGGTCCTGCGTCCACTCCCACGCGTTGCCCGCCATGTCGTGGAGGCCGAAGTCGTTCGGGGGGAAGCTGCCCACGGGGGCGAGGTCGGGGAAACCGTCGTCGTAGCCCTGGAAGCGGTCCCAGGCCCAGTCCTCGCCGGCGTCGGAGACGTGGCCCCCGTACTTGCGGTAGCGGCTCTCGTCGCGGACGTTGGCGATCGGGCGCGAGCCGGGCGCGAGGGGGCGCATGCCCCAGACCTCGTCCCAGGTGTGGTTGGCGCGCGCGGCGCGCTCCCACTCGGCCTCGCTCGGGAGCCGGCCGCCCGCCCAGCGGCAGTAGGCGTCGGCCTCGAACCAGTTGACGAGGACGACGGGGTGGTCGGGGCGCGACAGGAGCGAGGCGCGCAGGGCGGCGTTGGCGAGGTCCTTGGGGTCGAGGCGGTCGAGGCTGGGGAGCCTCGAGCCGGTGGCCTTCGCGTAGCGCCCGTACTGCTCGACCGTGACCTCGGTGCCCATCATCCAGTAGGGCTTCGCGAGGGTGACCGTGGTGTACGGGCCCGCCCACTGGGGGCACGGGGCCTCGGGCCGCGTGGGCAGGCCGGGGTCGCACCCCATCTGGAAGGTCCCCGGTGGGATGCGGGCGTAGAGGGCGCCGTCCTTCGCGTTCTCCCGGACGACGACGCCCCCCGGCGTGGCCGGCTCGACGTCGCGCTCGCGCCAGCGCTGCCAGCCCCACAGCGCGAGGGCGGCGAGCAGGGAGAGGCCGAGCGCCTAGGCCGGCGGCCGCCAGTCGGGGCGTCGGTGAACGGCGGCCTCGGCCTCCGCGGCCAGGGGCTCGAGGGCGGCGGCGAGCTCCGCCCCCGACGCGTAGCGCTCCGCCGGCGCCTTGCGGAGGCAGCGGTCGACGATGGCCGCGAGGGCCTTCGGCACGTCCTTGCGGGCCTCGCGGACGGGCGGGGGCTGGTCGCGCAGCACGGAGACGAGAGCGCCGCGCAGGTTCGTCCCCTCGAACGCGCGCTCGCCGGTGAGGCACTCGTAGAGGACGCAGCCAAAGGAGAAGACGTCCGAGCGCGCGTCGGCCGACTTGCCGCGCGCCTGCTCGGGGGAGATGTAGCCCGCGGTCCCGACGAGGCCGCTCCCCGCGTCGGAGCCCGGTTCGAGCACGAGGGGGGGCGGGCTCTCGAGCCGCGCCGTCGGGCCCGCGGCCGGCCGGGCGATGCCGAAGTCGAGGACCTTCGCCGCGCCCGCGGCGGTGAGGAACGCGTTCTCGGGCTTGAGGTCGCGGTGGACGAGGTCGGCGGCGTGGGCGGCGGCGAGCCCGCGGGCGAGGTCGCGCCCCACGCGCAGGGCCTCGACGATCCCGAGCGGGCCGCGGTCGAGCCGCTCGCGCAGGCTCTCGCCCTGCAGGAGCTCCATCACCGCGAAGGCGTGGCCGCCCTCCCGCCCCACGTCGTGAAGGGCCACGATGTTGGGGTGGGAGAGCGCGGCCACCGCGCGCGCCTCGCGCTCGAAGCGGCGCAGCGCCTCCGGGTGGCCGGCCAGGTGCGGGGCGAGGATCTTGAGGGCGACGTGGCGGCCGAGGCGGTTGTCGTACGCGCGGAAGACGTAGGCCATGCCGCCCGAGCCGAGCGGCGCCAGGATCTCGTACGGGCCGAGGCGGTCGCCGGGCCGGAGCGGCTCCTCGGGCCGCGGGGGCGGGGCGGGGCAGGGGTGGTCGAGGGGCCCGCTGCCGGCCTCGTGCGCGGCCAGGAGGGAGAGGACCTCCCGGCGGACGTCGGGGTCTCCCGCTTCCCCCTCGATCCAGGCCCCGCGCTCGCCGGCCGGCCGGTCGAGCGCCTCGCCGAAGAGGCGTTCGACCTCCCGCCACCGCTCGGGGCTCAGGGCCCTCCCGCGATCTCCCGGTGCAGCCATGCCCGTGCCAGCGCCCACTCTCTCTTCACCGTGGCCGGGGAGACGCCCAGCATTTCGGCCGTCTCCTCGATCGTGAGGCCGGCGAAGTAGCGCAGCTCGACGAGGCGGGCCTTCTCCGCGTCGATCGCGGCGAGGGCGACGAGGGCGTCGTCGAGGGCCACGATCTCGCCCGAACGCTCGTCGGTGATCGGGACCTCGTCGTCGAGCGGCACCGCCGGCCGCCCGGCGTTGCGCTTCTGCGCCTTGCGGGTGCGGGCGTGGTCCACGAGGACCTGCCGCATGATGCGGGCGGCGACGCCGTAGAAGTGCTTCCGGCTCTCGAAACGCGGCAGCTTCTCGTCCACGAGGCGCAGGTACGCCTCGTGGACGAGGGCGGTCGGGGTGAGCGTGTGGTCGGGCCGCTCGGGCCGCAGGGCGGCCGCGGCGCGGGCCCGCAGGTCGTCGTAGACGAGCGGGACGAGCCGCTCGGCGGCGTCTTTCTCCCCCCGGCTCCAGGCCTGGAGGATCTCGGTCACCTGTCCCCGAGG
>CAZLRF010000070.1:0-22849 GCA_964561785.1 uncultured Acidobacteriota bacterium
CAGCAGCTCGCGCGCGCCATCGGGCTGCGTGTCGTCGCCCCACGCGCCTGAGCGCGGAGGGCGTGGTCACCTCCCATCCTGTCCTCCCGACGCGCCCTCACCGATCCGGCTCGGTCCCCGCCGCGCGTATGATAGCGGCCTCCCCGGAGGCCCTTCGATGCTCGTCGCCGCCGCCGTTCTCGCCGCCGCCGCGACCGCCGTTCCCGACGCCGACATCCGCGCCGCCGCCCTGAGGATCGCGCCCGCGGTCGTGGCCGTCCGGCGCGAGCTCCACGCGAACCCCGAGCTCAGCAACCGCGAGGAGCGGACGGGACGCCTCGTGGCCGAGAGGCTTCGTGCCCTCGGCCTCGAGGTGCGCCACCCGGTGGCGAAGACCGGGGTCGTCGGCGTCCTGCGCGGCGCCCGGCCGGGCGGGGTCGTCGCGCTGCGCGCCGACATCGACGCCCTGCCCGTCGAGGAGGCGACCTCTCTGCCGTTCGCGAGCCGGGTGAAGGGCGTGATGCACGCCTGCGGCCACGACGCGCACACCGCGATCCTGCTCGGCGCGGCCGAGGTCCTCGTCTCGCTGCGCTCCCGGCTGCCGGGCACGGTCGTCTTCCTCTTCCAGCCCGCCGAGGAGGGGGCGCCGGTCGGCGAGGAGGGCGGGGCGCCCCTGATGGTGAAGGAGGGGGCGCTCGACGACCCGAAGGTGCAGGCGGTGTTCGGCCTCCACGTCGGGGGCTGGGTCGCCGCGGGCCAGGCGGGCTGGACGGACGGCCCCATCTTCGCCTCGAGCGACACCTTCCGCATCGAGGTCGAGGGCCGGAGCGTCCACGGGGCGCAGCCCCACATGGGGACGGACCCCATCCCGGTCGCGGCCGAGATCGTCCAGGCCCTCCAGCTGATCGTCTCCCGCCAGGTCGACGGCCGTCAGCCCCGCGTCCTGACGATCGGCCGCATCGAGGGCGGCACGCGCTTCAACATCATCGCGGCGAAGGTCACGATGGACGGCACGCTGCGCACCCACGACGCGGCGGTGAGGGCCGAGATGAAGGCCCGCATGGCGCGCACGGTGAAGGGCGTCGCCGACGCCCACGGCACGAGCGCCACCCTCGCCTTCCTCGACGAGGGCAACCCCCCGACCGTGAACGACGCCGCCCTCGCGCGGGACGTGGCCGTTCCCGCCCTGCGGCGGGTGTTCGGCGAGGGGGCGGTGCGCGTCGCTCCGCAGATGGTGGCCGAGGACTTCCCGTTCTTCGCCGAGCGCGCCCCCGCGTTCTACTTCCTCCTCGGGACCCGCAACGACGCGAAGGGCATCCTTTCGGTGAACCACGCGGCCGACTTCGACGTGGACGAGGACGCGCTGCCCCTCGGGGTGAGGGCGATGGCGACTCTCGCCTGGGAGTTCCTGGCCCGCCCCCGGTAGCCCGGCCGGGCCCCCCCCCTCAGCCGGCGGCGGGGAGCTCCTGGTCCTTGTACTGCAGCTCGTAGAGCCGCCAGTACATGCCGCGGCGGGCGAGCAGCTCCTGGTGGGTGCCGCGCTCGCGGATGCGCCCCTTGTGGAGCACGAGGATCTCGTCCACGTTCTGCACGGTGGAGAGCCGGTGGGCGATCACGATCGCGGTGCGCCCCCGCAGGAGCACGCGCAGGGCCTCCTGGATGAGCTGCTCGGTCTCGGTGTCCACCGAGGAGGTCGCCTCGTCGAGGATGAGCACCCGCGGGTCGTGGGCGAGGGCCCGCGCGAAGGAGACGAGCTGCTTCTGCCCCACCGAGAGCGTCGCGCCCCGCTCCCGGACCTCCGCGTCGTAGCCCCCCGGCAGCCGCTCGATGAAGCGGTGCGCGTTCACCGCCTCCGCCGCCGCGCGGACTCTCTCCATCGGGATGTCGGAGCCGAGGCGGATGTTCGAGGCGATCGTCCCGCTGAACAGGTGCACGTCCTGCAGGACGAGGGCGAGCGACGAGCGCAGGTCCCGAAGGGGCCACTCGCGCACGTCCTTCCCGTCGAGGCTCACCCGGCCCCGCTGCGGGTCGTAGAAGCGGAGGAGGAGGCTCGTGATCGAGGTCTTGCCCGAGCCGGTCGCCCCCACGAGGGCGACGCTGCGCCCCGGCTCGACCGCGAAGTCGATGTCGCGCAGGACCCACGCGTCCTCCCCCGGCGAGCGCGGCTCCGCGTAGGAGAACCACACGCGCTCGAAGCGCACTCGGCCGAGGACCGCGGCCGGCCGCGAGGCGCCGGGGGGGGCGGTCACGAGGGGCGGCGTGTCGAGGAGGGCGAAGATCCGCTCGGAGGCGGCCATCGCGGCCTGGAGGATGTTGAACTTCTCCGACAGGTCGGAGATCGGCCGCCAGAACCGCTCCGAGTACTGGAGGAACGCCACGAGGGCGCCGAGGGTCAGGCCGCCCCGGATCACCTCGCCCCCGCCCCAGACCAGGATGAGCCCGGTCGCGACCGCGGCCAGCAGCTCGATCCCGGGGTAGAAGACCGCGTAGTAGAACATCGCCCGCATGTTCGCCTCGTAGTGCCCGCGGTTGATCCCGGCGAACTCCTCGCGGCTTCGCTCCTCCCGACGGAACAGCTGCACGACCGACATGCCGGAGAGGTGCTCCTGCAGGAAGGCGTTGATCCGGGCCACCCACTTGCGGGTGTCGCGGAACGAGGCCCGCGCGCCCTTGCGGAACCAGTTGGTGAGGGCGAAGAACGGGGGGATCACGCAGAAGGTCACGAGGGCGAGCCGCCAGTCGAGGGCGACCATCACCGCCATGATCCCGAGGAGGGTGAACACGTCGCCGAACACGGTGACGACCCCGGAGGTGAACAGCTCGTTCACCGCGTCGACGTCGGTGGTCACCCGGGTCATGAGGCGGCCCACCGGGTTGCGGTCGAAGTGCCCCACGTGCAGCCGCTGCAGGTGGGAGAAGATCTCCCGCCGCATGTCCTGCATGATCCGCTGGCCGGTCATCTGCAGGATGTAGGTCTGGGCGAAGCGGACGGCGAAGGCGGCGAGGAGGGCGAGGAGGTAGGTCGCGGCGACCCCGAGGAGCCCCGCCGCGTCGCCGCGCGCGATGTGCCGGTCGATCGCGACCTTCGTGAGATACGGCGGGACGAGGTCGAGCCCGGCCTGGACCACGATCAGGACGAACGCCGCCCCCACCGCGACGAGGTGCGGGCGGAGGTAGAGGAGGAGCCGGCGGAGGAGGCGGAGGTCGTAGCCCTGCGGGACGAGGGGGTCGTCCTCGGGGGCGATCACGCCGCGTCCTCCCCCGAGCCCATCTCCTCCTCGAGGAGCTGCCGCCGGTGGAGGTCGGCGTAGAAGCCGCCCGCGGCCACCAGCTCCTCGTGGGTGCCGCGCTCGACGATCCGCCCCTCGCGGAGCACGACCACGAGGTCGGCCTCCTTCACGGTGGACACGCGGTGCGAGACGAGGAACGTCGTGCGTTCGCGCATGACCTCGCGCAGGCCCTCGAGCACCTGCTCCTCGGTCTCGGTGTCGACCGCGGAGAGCGCGTCGTCGAGGACCAGGATGCGGGGGGACGCCGCGAGGGCGCGGGCGAGGGCGGCCCGCTGCTTCTGTCCCCCCGAGAGCGTGATGCCGCGCTCGCCCACCGTGGTCTCGAAGCCCTCGGGGAAGTCGGCGAGGTCCTTCGCGAGCTGGGCGACGCCCGCCGCCCACTCCGCCCGGCCCCCCGCGTCCCCCCGCAGGCCGAAGGCCACGTTCTCGCGCACGGTGGCGGAGAAGAGGAAGCTCTCCTGGGGCACGAAGCCGATCGCGCCCCGCAGCGTCCCGAGCGGCAGCTCCCGCACGTCGTGCCCGTCCACGAACAGCGTCCCCGGGGGCGGGTCGAAGAGGCGGGGGAGGAGGCTCACCAGGGTGCTCTTCCCGGAGCCGGTCGGGCCCACGATCGCGACGGTGGTTCCCGCCGGGACCTCGAGGTCGATGTCGTGCAGGACCGGCGCCGAGCCGTCGTAGGAGAAGCTCAGCCGGCGGAACGAGACCGCCCCCCGGATCGCCTCGACCGGGAGCGCCTCCTCGTCGCGGATCTCGGGCGGCTCGTCGAGGATCGCGTGGATCCTCTCCATCGAGGCCTCCCCCCGCTCGAAGATGTTGACCACCCAGCCGAGCGCGATCATCGGCCAGTGGAGCATCGCGAGGTACACCCCGAACGCCACGAACTGGCCGAGGCTGATCCGCCCGGAGACGACCATGCCGCCCCCGAGCCACAGCACGGTCAGCGAGCCCGTGCCCATCAGAAACCCGATTCCTGGGTGGAGGATCCCGCTGATCGTCACCAGGCGGCGGTTGCGCCTCACGTACTCGGCGTTCGCCGCCGCGAAGCGCGCCTCCTCGTGCTCCTCCTGCGCGTAGGCCCGCACGACGCGCGCCCCGGCGAGGTTCTCCTGCACGAGCGCGCTCATCTCCGCGAGCTGCGCCTGCACCTCCTCGTAGCGGTCGTGGACCTGTCGTCCGTAGTGGCGCACGAGCCACGACACGAGGGCGAGGGGCAAGAGGGCGAGGAGGGTGAGGGAGGGCGAGATCGCGAGCATGAGGGCGACCGCCCCCACGAACGTGGCGGCGGTGCTCGCCGTGTACATGATGCCCGGGCCGAGCACCATGCGCACCGCGGCCATGTCGTTGCTGGCGCGGCTCATCACCTCCCCGACGCGGTTCGCCTGGTAGTAGCGCGCGGAGAGGAGCGTGAGGTGGCGGTAGACGTCGTTGCGCAGGTCGTACTCGATCTCGCGGCTCACCCCGATGAGGAGCATCCGCATCCCGTAGCGGAAGACCCCCTCGACCGAGACGAGGCCGAGGATCGCCCCCGCGTAGAGCCACAGCTTCTGCCGGGTCACGGCGAGGGCGAGGTCGTCGACCGCGTGGCGCAGCACCCAGGGCGAGACGACGGAGAGCGCGGTCGTGGCGAGGAGGCAGAGAAGGCCGAGGACGAGCGCCCGGCGGTGGCGAAGGACGTACGCACCGAGGCGCCGGAGGTGCGGCAGCCCCACCCGCCCCGCCCCTTACCGCGACGCGCTTCGGGCCGCGGCCCGGGCCGCCCGGCGGGCGCGGTCGAGGGCCTGGCTCGCGCGCAGGAGCTCCGGGAGGTTCTCCTTCTCCCAGGCGAGGGCCTCGCGGTGGCGGGGGAAGCGCGCCTCCGCCTCGCGGAAGGCCCGGGTGTGGTAGATCGTGCGCCCGGCCCGGTCGGGCACCCCGCCCATGTGATGGTGGAGCATCTCGTGGTGCACGACGCTCTCCACGAAGAACCGCGGCACGCCCGGGCGATCGAGCACGGGGTGGATCCGGATGAGGTCGAGCACCGGGTCGTAGCTGCCGAAGGTGAGCCCGCCGCGTCGCGCGCGGCCCACCCCTCGGCCCCACGTGATGGGCACGCGCAGCCGGCCGCCGAAGAAGCGATCGTTCACGTCCGCGTAGATCGCGGAGAGGTCGTGGACCGTGCCCCCGGTGACGAGCGGCGGCATCACCCGCGGCGTGCGCCGCACGCGGTGCAGGTTCGCGTTCATGAAGCGGCGCACCTCGCCCGCCGCGGCGCGGCCGCGTCGGCGGAGGTTGCGCGCGAGCGAGTCGACGACCGCGTCGGGCGCGTGCAGGAACATCCGGTGCAGCCGCAGCAGGAGGTGGCCCGCCTCCCGCTTGAAGGAGAGCAGCACCGAGCGGTTGTCGGTGAGCACGAGCCGCAGCGCCTTGCCCGACTCGCGGGCGAGCGCCGCCTCGAGCGCGGGGGCGTCCCACCGCGGCGTGTCTTCGAACGCGAGCTCGAGCTGCCGTGCAGGGCTCATGGGCTGGAGACGAGGACGAGGATGGCGCAGCGTGGAGCGCGCGTCAAGCGAGGCACGCCCCCGCGGGACGCCCGTGGCGCGCGTCCCGCGGGAGCTGTCCGTCGTCCGTTTCTGGAAAGCCCCCCTCGAAGGCCCGTCGCGAACGCCCCTTTCGAAGGCCCGCTCGAAGGTCCGTCGGCCCGTCCGAGCCGGTCAGGATCGGCTCTTCGGCACGTAGTACTGCGTGCCCTTCCCCATCGCGCGGATCTGCTTGAGCAGGTCCTCGAGGTCGTCGGGGTTCGACGCGAAGTCGACGTCGGCGGTGTTCACGACGAGCAGCGGCGTCGCCGAGTAGTGGAAGAAGTAGTGGTTGTAGGCACGGTTCACCTCGGCCATGTACTCCTCGGAGAAGCTCTGCTCCTCCGCGCGGCCGCGCTGCCGCACGCGCCGCAGGAGCACCTCCGTGGGGGCCTGGAGGTAGACGACGAGGTCCGGCCGGCGCACGGACTCCGCGAGCAGGGCGAAGAGCTTGTCGAAGATCAGCAGCTCCGAGTCGTCCAGGTTGAGGTAGGCGAACAGCCGGCTCTTCTCGAAGACGTAGTCGACGAGCGTCGCCTGGGCGAACAGCTGCCGCTGGACGAGCTCCTGCTGCTGGCGGTAGCGCGAGAGCAGGAAGAACAGCTCGGCCTGGAACGCGACGCCGGGCTTGCCGTCGTAGAAGGGGCGGAGGAACGGGTTCTCGGCCCAGTCCTCGAGGACCTTGTTCGCGTCGAGCCTCTCCGCGAGGCGGTCGACCACCGTCGTCTTGCCCACCCCGATCGGGCCCTCCACCGCGACGTAGTGGAAGCTCATCGGACGCGGGTCTCCGCCGGCACGTGGGGCCTCACCGCGGAGCGGTCCGGGCAGCGCGCGAGCAGCTCGGCCACGGTCAGCCCGAGCGTCGGGTGCACGACGAGAGGCGCGATCTCGGCGAGGGGGGCGAGGACGAAGCGCCGCTCGTGCAGGCGCGGGTGGGGGAGGACGAGCCCGGGAGACGTGCGCCTCTGCTCGCCGTAGAGCAGCACGTCGACGTCGATCCGCCGCGGGCCGTTCTTCACCGTGCGGAGGCGGCCCATCTCGCGCTCCACGGCCAGGCACGCCTCGAGGAGCTCCTCCGGCGCGAGGGCGGTCTCACCCCCCGCCGCCGCGTTCACGAACCAGCCCTGCGGCGGCCCGCCCACCGGCTCGGTGAGCCACAGCGAGCTGCGCCGCGTGGCGCGGAACCCGCGCCGGGCGAGCCGCTCGAGGGCCTCCTCGAGGGCGGCCTCCCGGTCGCCCAGGTTCGAGCCGAGTCCGAGGAAGACGGCCGGGCCCATGTCCCCCCCATTATCCACGTCCTCCCCCCGAGCGTCGGGGGTATGATCGGGCCGTTTCCCGCCGTTCCAGCCCCCCCGGGAGGCGAGCCATGTCCACCACGACCGTCTGCGACATCTTCTACCGGTCGGTCGAGACGTACCGCAAGCCGGAGCACCTCAAGTACAAGCGGGACGGGGCGTGGCGCGCGATCAGCTCCGCCGAGCTGCGCGCGGCCGTCGAGGAAATCTCGATGGGCCTGCGCGGGCTCGGCGTCGACAAGGGCGACCGCGTCGCCATCCTCTCCGAGAACCGGCCCGAGTGGGCGATGGCCGACCTCGCCACGCTGTGCGCGGGGGCGGCCGACGCGACCGTCTACCCGACCCTCCCCCCGCCCCAGGTCCAGTACATCCTGGGCGACTCCGGGTCGAAGGTGGCCTTCGTCTCGAACGCCGTGCAGGCGGCGAAGGTCGCCGAGGTCCGCGACCGCCTCCCCGCCCTGCGCCACGTCGTGTGCTTCGACGAGGCGGACGTCGCGGGCACGCTCTCGCTCGCCGAGCTGCGGGCGAAGGGCCGGGAGGCCCTCGCCGCGGACCCCGGCGCGGTCCGCCGCCGCGCGGGCGAGGTCAAGCCCGACGACCTCGCGACGCTCATCTACACCTCCGGCACCACCGGCGACCCCAAGGGCGTCATGCTCACCCACGGCAACCTCCTCCACAACGTGCTCGCCGCGGAGAAGGTCTTCCCGATGGTGACCCACGAGTGGACCGCGCTGTCGTTCCTGCCGCTGTGCCACAGCTTCGAGCGCACCGCCGGGCACAACTTCATGCTCCACCGCGGGGTGACGATCGCCTACGCGGAGAGCGTCGAGAGGGTGCCCGAGAACATGGGCGAGGTGCGCCCGCACGTGATGTGCTCGGTGCCCCGCCTCTACGAGAAGATGTACGCCCGGGTCAACGAGAAGGTGGCCTCCGACCCGCCCCTGCGCCAGAAGATCTTCCGCTGGGCGATCGGGGTGGGCCGCGAGCGCTTCGCCCACACCGTCGCCCGCACCACGCCGGGCGCGCTCCTCGACGCGAAGTTCGCCCTCGCCGACAAGCTGGTCTTCTCGAAGATCAAGGCCCGCACCGGCGGCCGGCTCGCCCTGTTCATCTCCGGCGGGGCCCCGCTCGCGCGCGAGATCGCCGAGTTCTTCGGCGCCGCGGGCATGCTCGTCTGCGAGGGCTACGGCCTCACCGAGACGAGCCCGGTCATCACCTGCAACTACCCCGGCCGGGTCAAGCCGGGAACGGTGGGCCTCCCCCTCGAGCACGTCGAGGTGAAGATCGCGGAGGACGGGGAGATCCTGACCCGCGGCCCCCACGTCATGAAGGGCTACTTCAACAAGCCCGAGGCCACCGCCGAGGCCATCGACGAGGACGGCTGGTTCCACACCGGCGACATCGGCTTCCTGGACCCGGACGGCTGCCTCGTCATCACCGACCGCAAGAAGGACATCATCGTCACCTCGGGCGGCAAGAACATCGCCCCCCAGCCCATCGAGAACCGCCTCAAGACGAGCCGGTTCCTCGCCGAGGCGGTGATGATCGGGAACAAGCGCAACTTCGCCGCCGCCCTCCTGGTGCCGAACTTCGAGACGCTCGAGGCGTGGGCGAAGGAGCGCGGGATCGCGGCCACGAGCCGCGAGGAGCTCGTGAGGCGGCCCGACGTCGTCGCCCACTACGAGCGCCTCGTCGACGAGATGACGGGCGATCTCGCCCAGTTCGAGAAGATCAAGAAGATCGCGCTCCTGACGAAGGAGTTCACCCAGGAGTCCGGGGAGCTCACCCCCACCCTCAAGGTGAAGCGCCGCGTCGTCGAGGAGCGCTACAAGGACCTGATCGACGCGATGTACGAGGGGGCCTGAGGCCGCGTGCTCGAGCGCCTCACCCGGGTCGCGTACCTCGCGACGCTCGCGCTTCTCCCGTGGGGGGCGCTCGTCCCGTTCCCGTGGCTGCACGAGAACGCCCGCTGGAGCGACGTCCTCGCCCTCCTCGCCGCCGCGGCGTGGGGGGCGGGGCTCCTCGTGGAGCGGCGGCTCCCCCGGCTGCGCGCGGTGCACGCCGCCCTCGCCCTCTACCTGGGCTGGGCCGCGGTCTCCCTCCTCGCCGCCTCTCCCCGCCCGCCCGCAGGCCCGGCCAAGCTCCTCGGAATGGCGATGCTCGCCGCCCTCTTCGTCCTGACGTCCGACCTGATGACGCGGCCGGGCCTGCCCGCCGCGGTGGGCCGCACGCTCGCCGTCACGTCGCTCCTCACCGCGGCGGCCGCGGTCGCCGGCGTCCTGCTCTCGTTCTTCGGCCGCGTCACGCCGCTCGTCGGAACGTGCGGCGATCTGCTCCCCGGCCCGCTCTCGCGGGCCCAGGCGGGGTTCCCCCACCCGAACATGCTCGCGAGCTTCTGCGTCTTCGCGGCGGGCGCCCTCGCCCGCGAGGACGCCCGACTCTCCCCCGCGTGGCGCCGCCTCGCCCAGGCCGCCCTCGCCCTCACCGTCCTCCTCACCACCTCGCGCGCGGTCCTCGCGTTCGCGCTCTCGCTCGCGATCCGCGGCGCGACGACGCCCGCCCGCCGCCGCGCCGCCGCCATCCTCGCCGCGGGGCTCGTCCTCGCGATGGGCGCGCTGACGGCCGTGAACGTGACGCTGTACCCGCTGCGCCCGTGGGACCTGCGCCTTCTCCCCGGCCCCTCGCCCCGCCTCGAGTCGGCCGCGACGTCTCTCGACACGCTCGCCGCGCACCCGCTTCTCGGCACCGGGCCCGGGAGCTCCCCGGGGCGCAGGGGCAAGCGTCCCTTCGACGCGCACCTCACGCCGCTCAACGTCGCCGCCACGATGGGCCTGCCCGCGCTCGCCGGGCTCGTCCTCCTCGTCGCCGGCCTGTGGCGCGCGCGGTCGCGTCCGACCGACCTCGCGACCTGGGGCATGCTCGCCGGTCTCGGGCTCGACGGCCTCGGGCAGGACGTCGAGGACTTCCGGCACGTGTGGGTGGCCCTCGGCCTCGCCGACGCCTCGCGCGCCGGCGCGGGGGAGGAGCGCGGGTGAGGCGGCTGCGCAACGCCCTCGTCGTCCTCGCCGCCGCCCTCGCCGCGGCCTGCGGCGAGCGCGCCTGCGGGGGCCTCGGCGGCCGGCCCCCCGGGGCGCTGCCCACCGTGACGCGGGGCGACGGGACCGTGTACCGGCTGCTCGACAAGGGCGCGTGGAAGGGCTACTACGACGCCTCGGGCCGCCTCGTCGTGGTCGAGTACGACAGCAACGCCGACGGCCGCGCCGACTACATCGCCCACTACGACGAGCGGCGGCAGATCCGGCTCATCGAGGTCGACGAGGACCACGACGCGTGGGTCGACCGCTTCGAGCACTACGACGCCGCGGGCGTCCTCGAGAAGGTCGGCCGCTGGCGCAAGCAGCGGGGGCGCGCGGACGAGTGGACCTACCGCGCTCCCGACGGCCGCCCCGCGCGCATCGAGTACGACGACGACGGCGACGGCCGGCCGGAGCGGGCCGAGGTGTTCCGGGACGGGGCCCTCGCGAGGATCGAGACCGACTCCGACCGCGACGGCCGGCCCGACCGCTGGCAGGAGTGGGACCGAGGCCGCCTCGCGGCGGAGGAGCTCGACACCGACGGCGACGGCCGGCCCGACCGGCGCCTCGTCTTCGGCGCCCGCTCGCGGCTGCTGCGCGTCGAGCGCCTCCCGCGATGAGCGGGCCCGAGGGCCGCGGCGTCCGCGTCCTCGTGCTCGCGCTCCTCGCCGCCGCGCCGCTGCTCGCGGGGGCGGTCCACGAGCCGGTCTTCGTCCCCCTCCTCGCGGGCTCCTCCGCGGCCGGCCTCCTCGCCCTGCGCCGCGCCCGGCGCGAGGCGGCCGCGGGCCGGCCCGTGCCCCCGCTGCCCGGGGGGCGCCTCGTCCTCGCGCTGCACGCCCTCGTGCTCCTTCAGCTCGTCCCCCTGCCCCCTCGCCTCCTGCGCGTCGTGAGCCCGGGCTCGTTCGCCTTCTACAACGACCCCCTCCTCGTGCCTCTCGCGGCCTGGCGGCCGATCAGCGTGAGCCCCGCGGACACGCTGCGGGGCCTCGCCTTTCTCGCCGGCTTCTCGCTCCTCGCCCAGGCCGTCTTTCGGGAGATGGGGAGGGAGCCGTGGCGGCGGCGCCTCCTGCTCACGGTGGCCGGCACCGGGGTCGCGCTGACCGTCGTCGCCCTGGTGCAGGCGGCCTCGCCCGAGCCGAGGAGGATCTGGGGCGTCTTCCGTCCCGACTGGGACTGGGCGGTCTTCGGCCCGTACGTCAACCGCAACCACTTCGCGGGCTACCTCGTGATGGCCGCGCCGATCGCAATCGGCTTCGCCCTCGAGGCGCTCTCCCGGCTGCGCGCGGCCTGGGGGAGGGGCCGACGGGGCGTCGTGCGCCTCGGCGAGCGGGACGGCGTCGCGCTCGTGCGGTGGGCCGCGGCGGCGATGGTGATCGTCGCGGGGCTCGTCGCCTCGCAGTCCCGGGGCGGCGTCTCGGCCTTCGCCCTCGCCGCCCTCGCCTTGCCGCTCGTCGCGCGGGAACGCCGGCGCACGGCGCTCGGCGTCGCCGCGTTGGCCGGCCTCGGGGTCCTCTGGATCGGCCTCGGCGGCGTCCTCGCCGCCTTCGCCGTGCGCGGCGTGCGCGCGAGCCGCCTCGACCTGTGGCGCGACATGCTGCCCATGGTCCCGCGTTTCCCGCTCTTCGGCGACGGCTGGAACGCCTTCGCCACCGCCTTCCCCTGGTACCAGACCGTGTGGAAGACCGAGTGGATCGGCGAGGCCCACAACGACTACCTGCAGGTCCTCATCGACGGCGGCGTCGTGGGAGCGGCGCTCCTCGGGGGGCTGCTCGTCGTCGTCTTCCGCGCGGCCCTCGCCCGCGCCGTCGTGTCCCCGCTCGACCTCGGCGTCTTCGGGGCCCTCCTCGGCTTCGCCCTCCACGGCCTCGTGGACTTCAACGGTCAGATCCCGGCGAACGCCGCGACGTTCGTCGCCCTCGCCGCGCTCGTGGTCCGCCCTCCCCGTGATCCGGCTCACCGGTTGCTTGATGCCCGGCGTGCGGACCCCTAGAATGGCCGGGTTCGAGGGGCCCTCACGCCCTCTCTCCGGGTGGGGTCGCGAAGGAGCGATGGTCGAGACGAAGACCGCGTCGCTGACCGTGCTGGGAGGGGCGCTCGCGGGGCGCCGCTGCACCCTCCCCGAGGAGGGAGTCCTCACCGTCGGCTCCTCGCCCGGCTCGGCGTTCCAGCTCGACCTGCCGAGCGTCGCCCCCTTCCACGCTCGCCTCGAGGTCGAGCGCGGGCGCGTGGTCGTCCACGAGACCGGCGCCTCGCGGCGGCTCCACGTCAACGACAACCCCGTCGAGCCGTCCGGCACCGTCCTGCGCAACGGCGACATCCTCTGGCTCGGGGAGCCGGGCGACGAGGACGTGGTCATGCTGCAGTGCCTCCTGCCCCGCGTCGAGGCCGTCTCGCCCGCGACCGTGCCCGCGATCCCCCCGCCGGGGACGCCCACGCCCGAGGTGGAGACGATGGCGTTGTGGGCGGTGCCGGGCCCACCGCCGGCGACGCTGCAGGTCCCCGCGGGGGCGATCCCGGAGGAGGTGTCCGCAGACGAGGAGACCGTCTCCCTGAAGCCCGCGGGCCCCGCGCCGGACGCCGCCGAGGAGGAGCTCGTCGTCGCGGCCGAGGTCGTCCCGGAGGTCGAGCCCGAGGAGAGCCTCGAGGCCGAGGCCGTGGTCGTCGAGGAGGCCGAGCTCGCAGCCCCTCCCGATCTCGAGCCCTCCGAGCCGCCCGCGCCCACCCTCCTGATGGCGTCCGCGGAGGAGATGCCGGCCGAGCCCTCGTCGCCCGCGCCGGCCGCGGGGTTCGCATTCGTCGACGAGCCCGCTCCGGCGCCACCCCCCGTGGCCGAGTCCGCTCCGCCGCTGCCGCTCGTGGCACCGCCCGCGCCGGTCGCCACATCGCCCGAACCTGCACCCGAACCCGAACCCGCGCCCGTGATGCGGGCCCCCGAACTCGAAACCCACCCGTCGCCCGCGCCACCCACGCCGGCCGCCGCCCGGCCGCGCCCGGCCGCGCCGCCACCCCGTCCCCGGCCTGCCCCGCCGCCGCCGGCGCAGCCCAGGCCGGATCACCACGAGGCGCCCGCCGCCCCGCGCGAGGAAGAGCCGTCGCCGCCGCCCGGCGGCGGGCGCTCGTTGATGCTCGCCGGCGCGGGCTTCGTCGGCGTCCTCGCCCTCGCCGGTCTCGGCTGGCTCGCCTGGAGCGTCCTGTCCCGGCCCCGTGCGACCCCGGCGCCCACGCCAACGCCCGGGGTGGCCGCCGCGGCCCCCCGCGCGGCGACGCCGCCTCCCGCGGCGCCCACGCCCACGCCGCTCGCTTCGCCGACGGACGTGTCGACCCCCGTCGCGACGCCCGCGCCCGTCGCGACGCCTCCGCCCGCCGCCGCGCCCGTGCCGACGCCCACGCCGCGCGCGACGCCGACCCCGACCCCGACGCCCCCGGCGCGGCCCACTCCCACGCCGCCCCCGGCCCCGGCGGGCCCCTCGCCCGAGGCCCAGCGCGCGCAGCAGGCGGAGCAGGTCCGGGCGCTCGTGGCGCAGGCCGAGGCCGCTCTCGGCGCGCGGCAGTACGACGCCGCGGTCGGACACGCCGACGCCGCGCTGCGCCTCGAGCCCGCGAGCGCCGCGGCGAGCGCGGCGCGGGCGGAGGCCGTGCGCCGGCGCGACCTTCAGCGGCGCCGCTTCGCCGCCGGGCGGACCGCGGTCGAGACCCAGAAGGCGCAGAAGGCGGCCGGCCCCGCCGGGTTCGAGGCGGACGACACCGACCTGCGCAAGGCCCCCGACTTCCTGGGCCGCATCGAGTTCGAGATGAGCCCCGCCTCCGGACTCGAGGCGGGCGCGGCCTGGACGCTGCGCGTCTACGTCGTGAACGAGGGCAAGAAGCCGATCCGCCCCCAGAGCGTCAGCCTCGTCACCACGGTCGACGGCACCCGCGGCGGAGGCCCGGTGACGCCCCGCGCGCGGGAGATCGCCCCGCAGGCGCGCGTCCTCGTGGCCGAGGCGAGCGGCACGTGGGCCGAGGGCACCAGCTCGTGGACGGCCGAGGCCACGGTCGTCGCCGGCAAGGGCGACAGCCTCCGCAACACGCTCGCCTGGCGGTAGGGGCTACCGGGAGGTGGTGACCGGCGTCGCCGTGGGCTGCGGGACCGGGGTCGGCACCGGGATCGGCGAGGGGTTGATCGGGGGAGGCGTCGCCGTCGTCCCGCCGCCGGGGCCGCCGGTGATCCCGCCCACGATGCCCGCCGCCGCGGCGCCGCCCGCGATCACGGTCACGACTCCCACCGCGAGCCCGGACGCCGCGACCGCGGCGAACCCCGCGGGGGCGAGGATCGAGACCCCCGTCGAGGCCGAGAACACGGTGACCGCGCCCGGGGGGCCGAAGGCCGCGATCTTGCGGTCGCCGCACTCGAGCTTGTCCTGCACCACCACCGCCTCGATCTCGCGGGTCTGGCTCTCCTCGAACTCGGTGGTCGTGGACTGCACGTAGTAGGTGATCGGGCTCGCCTCGACGCGCGGCCGGGGCAGCTTCCCGAAGTACCGGCCCCCCTCTTGGCTCATCTCGACGAAGTAGAACGCCTCGCCCGACACGCCCTTGAAGTACACCCGGGCACGGGCCACCGACGAGACGGGCTCGATCCCCGCGTCGAGCAGCGGGAACTCGCCGGCCACGAAGCAGGTGACCGGCTCGAAGAGGATCTGTGCACCCGTACCGGAGGTCTCCGCCCACACCGGCGCGGCGGGGACCGGGGGCTCGCCCGGGGCCTGGGCGGCCGCGGCCGGGGTCGACGGGGCCGGGGTCGACGGGGGTTCGGCGGGGGGCGGGGCCTGGGCCGGGTCCTCGAGCACCGCGGAGGCCACGGCCACGAGATCGACGTCGGCGGCCGCGACGCCGCCCTCGTTCACCGCCACGCGCACCGGCGCTCTCTCCACCGCGAGGCCCGCCTGGCTCTCCGTCGTCACCGCGTAGGCGCCGTCCGGCGCCACGGCGCGGAACGAGCCGTCCTCGCGCGAGGTGGCGCGCACGACCGCGCCGGTCTCGAGCTCGATGAAGGCCACCGTCACGCCCGAGAGGGGCCGGCCGTCGAGCCGCACCGTGCCCTCGATCGTGCCGCTCGCGCCGGCCGAGCGCACGTCGCCCGCGGGCAGGGCGAGCAGGACGGCGAGCGTCACGGCGGCCGCGCGGCGCATCGGGGGCAAGCGTAGCGCGCCCCCGCCCGCCCCGCAAAGCCCTCCCCCTCTCATCGCTCGCCTCCTCACGCCCGCCGGGCCGGGCGGCCCGGCCGCGCCGGGGGCCGCGCCGCCCCGCGTCGCGCCGCCTCGCCCTGGCCCGCGGAGGAGCCGTCCGCGTAGTAGCTGCGGTAATACTCCCCGTAGTACTGGCTGTAGTAGTACGAGTTGCGCGCGAGGTTCACCCGGTTGAGCACCACCCCCGTGATCTTGCCCCCGACCGAGCGCACCTGCTCGATCGCCCGCACCACCGCGGGCTTCGTGGCCTGCTCGGCCGCGATCACCATCACGACCCCTTCCGCGAGCGAGGCGAGCACCGCGGCGTCGGCCATCGCGAGCAGCGGCGGGGCGTCGACCAGCACCCAGTCGTAGTGGGCCCGCAGCGCCTCCATCACCTGCTTCATCATCGGCGAGCCGAGCAGCTCCGCCGGGTTGGGCGGGAGGTAGCCGCAGGGGATCATCTGCAGGCCGTCGATGCGGGTCGACTGGATCGCCTGCGACGCCGCGGCCTTGCCCACGACGAGGTCGGAGAGCCCCGGCGTCTTCTGCAGACCGAAATGCTGGTTGAGGGTCGGGCGGCGCAGGTCGCCGTCGACCGCGAGCACCTTCGCCCCGTTCTGCGCGAGCGCGGCGGCGAGGTTCGCGAGCGTCGTCGTCTTCCCCTCGCCCGGGCTCGCGCTCGACACCACGAGCACGCGCCCCGTCGCCTCCGCCGAGGAGAAGATGAGGTTCGTGCGCAGCACGCGGTACGCGTCGGCCACCGCCGAGTTCGGGCTGCGCAGCACCTGCGAGGCGTTCGGCCCCCGGCTCGCGCCGGCGGCGGTCTTCGCCTCCACGTCGGGGACCATGCCGAGGAAGGGCACCTGCAGGTGCTCCTTCACGTCCTCCGGGCTCTTGAACGTGTTGTCGAGGTGCTCGAAGCCGAGGGCGAGGCCGACCCCGACGAGGAGGCCGAGGATGAGCGCCACCTGATAGTTGCGCATCCGATTCGGGCTCACCGGCCCCCGCGGCGTCTCCGCCTTCTCCACCACCCGGATGTTCGTCGTCTTGAGCTCGGTCTCGAGCCCCGTCTGCTTCGTCTTCGTCAGCAGGTCCTGGTAGAGCTGGCGGTTCGTCTCCACCTCGCGCCGGAGGGCGCCGAGCTCGATCGACTTGCGGTTCGTGTCCTGGGCCTCGCGCTTGACCGCCTCGAGGCTCGCCGTGAGCCGCGCCTCCTTGGCGAGCGCGGTGCGGTACTCGCTCTCCGCGGCGGCGGCGACCGCGCGGATCTCGGTCTTGATCTTGTCCTGCGTCTGCCGGATCTGGCCCCGCACCCGCACCATGTCGGGGTGGCGATCGCCGAGCGTCTCCGCGAGGCGCGCCTCCTCCTTCTGGAGCATCGCGAGCTCGGCCTTGAGCGCCTGCACCGGCTCGCTGCCGAGGACGAGCGGGAAGCTGTCGATCTGCCCGGGGCCCTGCGACGCGATCTGGTTGTACAGCGACTCCTTCGCGATGCGGTCGGTCCGCGCGTCGAGCACCGCGCCCTGCAGCATCTCGAGCTTCTGCTCGACGAGCCCCTGGCGCTCCTCCTGGTTCACGAGCCCCTCGCGCTCGCGGTACTCCTGGAGCGCTCTCTCCGCCGCCTCGACCTTCGCCTGCTGCTCCCGCAGCCGCTCGGACAGCCAGCCCGTGGCCTCGGTCGAGGTCGTGTAGCGCAGCTCGAGCGACTGCTCGATGTAGAGCTGGGCGAGCGTGTTCACCGCGTCGGCCGCCACCTGCGGGTCGTAGGCCCGGAAGTGCAGGTTCACGAGGCGCGAGCCGGGCAGCGGGTCCACCTCGATCCGCGAGCGGAACGCGGCGGCGGCGGGCGAGAGCGGCAGCCCGCTCGTGTCGACGACCGCGGAGGGCGGACGGCCGAGGAGGCTCCGCACGCGCTCCCACGGGTTCATCATCGGCCCCGTCGCGAGCTCCGGGTGCGTCTGCAGCTTCAGCCGCTCGACCGCGCGCTCGGCCAGCGAGCGCCCCTTGAGCAGCTGGTACTGCGTCTGGTAGTAGTCCATCCCGCCCTGCACGAGCTCCACGAGCTCCTTGTTCGGGAGCACGTCGGGCGTATCGCGGTCGATCAGGATCTGCGTCGTCGCGCGGTACACGGGGCGGGTCGTGTAGTTGTAGAGCACCGCGATCGCGAGGCTCACCCCGAGACAGGTCGCCACGATGGCGCGACGCTTGTGCAGCATCGCCATGTAGCGGCGCGCGTCCTGGAGGACCGCTTGCTCGGTCAGGCGAAACCCCTCCCCCGGGCTCGCTTCAGTCTAAAGGAAAACGCCGCAAAATCAAAGAGTTATGTATTCTTCGGTGATGTAGATCACGAAGTCGGCTCAAGCGCAGCCGGTAGGGGGCTGGAACGGACGTGCCGCTAGCGGTTGGACTTTCGACCGCCCGCCGGTCCGGTCGTGCGCGGGCGCATTGCCCGGCGCAGAGCGCGGTGGTCCATGGAGCAGCGCCACGATGAGCACGCGCTCCTTCTCGACGAGGTAGACGAGCCTGTAGGCGCCGACGAGCAACTCCCGATAGCGCGACAGCGTCCTGTCTGGGAGGCGGTGTCCGCGATCGGCAAAGCTCACGAGCGACTCGGCTGCGTCGATCGCCAGTTGCGCGAGGCTTCTCGCGTAACCGGGCGAGTCCCTCGCGACGAAGGAAACCGCAGCTTCGAGGTCCTCGACTGCGAGGTCGGACCAGACTATCTTGCGAGCCACCTGGCGAGGCGCTTCTTCACCTGCTCGTGGCTGTGCACGCGGCCCGCAGCGGCCGCTGCCATGCTCCGCTCGATCTTCTGACGGACGTACAACTCGTGCTGGACGTCCTCGAGGGTGCAATCATCGGGGAGCTTCTTGACCAGGTCCAACACCGCCTGCTTCGCGCTGCCCATGATCGCAAGAATGGTAGCACGCGCGACACCGCGGCGAGCCACATCACATTCCCAGGCCCCCTAGAAGAAGCGCTCGGGGACGACCAGCGTGTCCTCGGGCAGCACGAGGTCGGTGGGCTTCACCTTCCGCTCGACCTTCTTCCCGCCCACGATGCGGACGACCTTCGTCCGCCCCGCCGACCCGCGCTCGGTGGCCCCGCCGGCGAGCGTCAGCGCCTGCAGGACGGTCATGCCCTCCTGGTAGCGGTAGGGCCCCGGCCGGGCCACGCTACCCATCACGTAGACCTGCGAGGCGCGCGGGAAGAAAACCGTGTCCCCCGCGCGCAGGGCGAGGTTCTTCTCCGGATTGCCGGACTGCAGCTCGAGCAGGCTGATCCGGAACACCTCGGACCCGGGCGCGACGAACGGCAGGCCGGGGATCCCCGTCCCCGGGGCGGCGGGCGCCGTGGTGGGCGGCGCGCTCGCCGCCGGCGGCTCCGCGGGGGCCGCCCCCGGCTCGTCGGTCAGGCTCAGGGGCACCGCGGGCCCGGCCGCCGCCGGGCCGCCCGCCGGCGGCCGCACCACGATCACCTCGTGCCCCGCCCCCGGCCCGAGCGGGCCGATGTCGCCGAGCAGCGCCAGCAGCGAGCGGTCGGCCTTGAGCGCGTACTGCCCGGGCCGCGCCACCTCGCCGGCCACGAACACCTTCTGCGAGCCGTACTCCCCGACCGTCACCGTCACCTGGGGCCGCTTCAGGATCCCGTCCGCGAGCAGCACCGTCAGCTTGCGCTCGAGCTCGAGCGTCGTGTTCTCGGAGGCCTTGATCTTCCCGAGGATCGGGAACGCGACCATCCCGTCGGGGCCCACGGTGAAGCTGCCGGTCATCTCCGCCTGGCCGAGGACCACCACCTTCAGCACGTCGCCCGGGCCGATCTCGTAGTCGGCCGCTCGCGCCGGCGGCGCGCCCGCGAGCGCCAGGAGGGCGAGCGCGGCGCCGCCCGCCCCGATCAGCCGCCGGCGCCGGTGGGAGAGCCGCATGGCGCCATTGTGGCGACGGTGCGGACGGGGGTCAATGCGGCCTCACGCCTCCTCGGCGGCGCCGCCTCCGTCGGACACGACGCCTCGCCGGCGACGCACGTTCAGCGCCTTCCATTGGAGACCGGGATGGTCTCGGATGATGCGCTGCATGATGCCGTCGGAGGTGAGAAGCTCGGGAGCGATCTCACCCGAACCGTTCAGCCGCTCGAGAAACGCCTGCTCGTGGTCGCGGAGAGGAAGGACGACGCCGAGCCTCTCGCGACACTCCGCGAGGAGCTTCTCGAACCAGCTCGCCACTCCTCCGCGCGTGGGCGCGACCTCCCGGCGGAGCATCGGCACCAGCTCGCGTGCCGCCTCCTCCGGCTCGCCCTTGACGTCCGCCGGCGAAACGGACCGCCAGTCCTTGCGGTTGATGCCGCCGTAGACTACGAAGCCGAGACGGAGCCGCGAGGCGTCGAGAGCGCCGGCTGCGAGCAACCGATGGGCGTCGAAGATGTCTCGGCTCGCGGAGCGCGCCAGGAGGGCCGCCAGCTTCCCGGCGGCCAGCTCGTGCAGGTCGAGCACGGCGATACGAGCCGTCTTGAACGAGCCCAGCGGGTGGCACTCGAGCGTCCGAACGGGCCACAGCGGCGTGCGCAGCAGGAAGTTGAGGTCCAGCTCGAGGTTGCCCCGGCCGCCCGTCGATGCGCCGTAGGTGAGACGCCACTTGCCGCCGGCGTGCTCCGATGGCGTGCGCCGGACAGTGAGCTCCTCGCGGGAGCACACGGCCTCCACCGCCCGCTCGATCTTCGTGCGCTCCTCGAGCATCGTCTCGCGCCCTGATGCCCCGACGTAGTTGAGATCCACGTCCACCGACAGGCGGGGCAGGTCGAAGTGGAAGAGGTTCAGGGCCGTGCCACCCTTGAGGGCGATCCGGGTCTTGAGGAACGGATGGGAGCCGAGGGCGTCCAGCAGCGCCAGCAGTCGGAGCGCTCTTTCCAGCGCGTCGCCGCCGAAGCCCGTGGACGCGACCTCGCCCGCCAGGTCCTGTGGCGTCAGATTCACGGGACCGCGGCCCAGTCCCGGCGCAGCACGCGCTGCGGCACCACGAGGTTCCAGCGGGCGACGAGCTTGCCGGGCTCGCGCCGGCCGCGCTCCAAGTACGCTGGCTGGGCCGGTGCGTGCTCGCGGAGTCGGGCGAGATGGGCCTCTTCGACCATCAGCGGCTCTCGGTGCTGATCCAGGAAGAAGCCGACTCTCGCGACCGTGACCGCCGAGCCCAGCTTCAGGGCGTAGTCCGTGACGGCGTCGACATCGAAGTACTCCACGGACTCGAGCGAACGCCAGACCTCCTCCCAGCCGCCGCCGTGCCGGGGAGCGTCCAGCACGTCGACGAGCGTGCGCTCGAGCGTCGTGACCCGCACCGGGACGCCGTCGCGCCGGACCTCGACGATGCCCCCGCCTCGGTCCGGCATCGCCCGCAACGCGGGACGGACCGGGACCGGCACGAAGACACTGCCGCGGAACTCGAAGCGCTTGACCCGGGTCTCGGTCAGGAACGTGAAGCGCCGGGAGAGCGAGTAGGCCCGACCGTGGAGCTGCAGCGCCGAGTGGTAGGCGATCACGGAATCTGACGCAAGGCGGCTCGCCAGGAGAAGCGGGTCGATCGAAGGGTCCCAACCCCGAGCCTCGGCGCCCCGAGGCACGACCGCGTAGAGGCCGCGACGGACACGGAGGAGGCGCCCGGCACGCACATGCTGGCGCAGCACCGCCCGGGTTCCGGCTGCCGTCCGCCCGCCTCCCTCCGCGCGCGAGGAGGCGAACTCCTCCAGCCGAAACACGGGGTGCTGAGCGAAATAGTCGAGGGGCCTCATCAACTTGACGTTTCAGCCCAAATAGCGCATAAACATACCCCTTCTGGGTCTGTCTGGCAAGTACGTGCAGCCTACCGGAACGTCGGCTGGGGCGGGTTGTACTGCACCGTGAGCCCGGCCAGCAGCCCCTCGACCCCGAACGAGTCGAACGGCGACTCGCGCGACGTGTACGTCGCGGTCACCCCGATCCGCACTCGCCGCCGGAACTGGTACCCGAACTCCGCCCCCGCCTCGCGCACCCGGTCGTCCCGCACCGCCGTCTCGACCCCGTCCGGCCCGACGATCGTCACCGTCCCGTCGGAGGCGAGCGTCCCCAGCCGCCCGAACAGCCGGAAGTACAGGTTGCTCACCAGCACCTTGTCGAGGAACACCTCGACCGTCTCCGTCCGGTTCGTCGGCGTCTCGCCCGACGTCTGGAGCGCCGAGTACAGGATGTCGCTCGTGTAGCGCACCCCGAGCTTCGTCTTCGGCGTGAGGTTCCAGGCCGCGTTGACGTCCGCGTAGAAGCCGTTCCGCTCGCCCCCCGTGTCGAGCCCGAACCACTTGTAGCCGAGCAGCGCCTGGCCGGACACGAGCGCCGTCTCGTCCGTCCGGAACCCCCCGTACGCCGTCGTCGCCTCCCCGTCCCGCTCGGGAAGGCGAGGGTAGCGGTACCACTCCTGCTCCCCTCCGGCCACGAACTGCGTCTTCACCGACAGCGCCCGCCGCAGCTCTCCGCCCGCCCGGTACTCGTCGTAGCTCAGCGTGTCCCCGATGTCCGTCCCCAGGTACGCCTGGCTGTCGGTCGTCGTCCGCTGCCGGCTCCCGAAGAGCGCCACCGCGAAACGGTCCCCGAGATTGCGCCGCAGGAACGCCCGCGTCCCCTCCGTCTCCTGCTGCACCCGCTCGTTCACCTCGTAGCTCGGCCGCGAGAACGTGGACTCGTACCGCTCCTCCACGAACAGCCGCGTCTTCACCCCCACGAGGTCGAGCTCGGCCGTCCCGTAGCCGTTGAGCTTCCGCTGCGACTCCGTCTTCGCGAAGAAGAGGTAGTCCATCCCCCCGTCCAGCCGGAACCGGCTCTCCCGCCCGAACGGCCGGACGATCTCGAGCCCGGGCCCCCCGCTCGCCGTGAAGTCGGTCTGCCGGTCGGTCGGCGTGTAGAAGACGTTCGTGTCGACCCCGAGCGAGCCGATCTGCAGGTAGGGCGTGAGGTAGAACGTGCCGACGCGGAACAGTCCCGGCCGGGCCTGGATCTGCTCCTCGCTCGCCGGCGCCTGCGCCCGCGCGGACGAACCCGCGAGGAGGAGGACCACCGCCAGCCTGGCGCCTGGGGCTCTCACGCCCGCCAAGGATAGCCGAAGCCTAGGAACGCTCGTAGTAGTCGTCCGGCATGTCCTTGCGCGTCTTGCGCCGGACGTGCGCGAGGTCCTTCTCACTGAGCGGCCGGACGACCTTCGCGGGCACCCCCGCCACCAGCGACCGCGGCTCCTTGATCTCGCCCGTCAGCACCGACCCCAGCCCGAGAATGCACTCGTCCGGCAGCTTCGCCCCCGGAGCGAGCCGCACCTCGCTGCCGAGGTAGCAGAAGTCCCCGATCTCGATCGGCGCCGTCTCCTGCCGGTTGTGCGTCCAGAGCGACGAGTTCCGACCCCCCACGATGACGTTCTTCCCGAGCGTCACCCGGTC
>CAZLRF010000071.1:0-22027 GCA_964561785.1 uncultured Acidobacteriota bacterium
CTCAGTCGATCGAGCGGATGACCCAGGCGCCGTCGGCTCCCTTCTCGAGCCGGATGGTCTCCCGCTTCTGCGTGCGGGTGGGTGTTCGCCGGCCGTCTCGCGGCGTCGCCTCGTACGAGGCATCGGCGGTCACGATCGCGGCGCGCTCGCCCTCGAACCGCACGCTGACCCCGTCGAAGCGCACGTCGTAGCGGCTCATCTTCTCGATGGCCTTCACGCTCCCGTCCCGGATCAGCGGAAACACGCGCCGGATCGCGAGGATGTCCACGCGAGCGCACGCCTGCTGGTAGTCGGCCAGGGTCTGGCGCACCGCCTCGTCCGGGCTCGGAGCCGCGGGCGCCGGCGCGGGGGCCACCACCGGAGGCGTGTCCGGCGGCGGAGCGATCGCGGACGCGGGGGTCGGGGTCGGGGTGGGCTCCGCGGGCCTCGGCGTGGGCGCGGGTGGAGCGGGCGCGGGTGGAGCGGGCGTGGGGGGAGCGGTCGCCACGGTGGTCCGCGCCAGGTCCTCGAGCTCTCGGGTGAGAGCGGGGAGGTCGGGGTGCCCCGGATCGACAGTCACGAGGCGGCTCAGGGCGCGAGTGGCCCCGCCGGCGTCCCGGGCACGTAGGGCGGCGCGTACGCGCTCGGCCGCCGCCGCGCCCTGTGCCAGGCCGTCCTCGGCGGCCACGAGGGCCTCCCGGGCGGCCACGTTCGCGGGCTCGGCCGCGAGGGCGGCCCTCGCCAGCTCGACGGCGCGACGGTAGTCCCGCTCCTGGTTGGCGCGGACGGCGCTCTGCGCGCCGGGAGGCGGGGCCGACGCCGGTGGCGCGACGGCGACGCTCGCCGGCGGCGCGGCGGACGGGAGAGGCTCCGGCGTGGGACGCCAGACGAGGGCGACCACCCCCGCGACGGCGAGGAGCAGCGCGCCTGCGACCATCACCGCCGCGCGGTTCCGGGAGTCCGCCGACGGGGCGCCCCCCGCCCCGCCTCGGGGCGCGGGCCGGAACCGTGGGGGAGCTGGCGCCTCCACCCGGGGCGCCACCGTCGGGGGGGCGACGGCCGTCGGCTCCTCCTGTCGCAGGGTCGGCTCGAGGCGGGTGGGATCCTCCGGGGCCGTCTGGAGCGTCGCCTGCCGGGCCACGGCGAGGCCCGTTCGAGACGGGCCGCCGCCGGCCAGCGGCAAGGAAGCCCGGGGGGAGACGACCTGGGTCTCGGCGGTGCTCAGGGCCGACGCCGCCGCACGCAGGGCGCGCCCGAGAGCGGCCGCGTCCGCGGGACGTCGGACGGGGTCCTTCTCGAGGGCCGAGCGGACGACCTCGCCCACGGCCTGCGGCAAGTCGGGTCGAAGCTGCTCGACCGGAGGCGGGTCGGCGTGCATCACCTGGTACATCACGCTGTGCATGGACTCCGCGTCGAAGGCCTTGCGTCCGCACAGGAGCTCGTGGAAGACCGCCCCGAGCGCGAAGACGTCCGAGCGTGTCGTCACCGGCTCGCCCTTGACCTGCTCCGGCGACATGTAGTGAGGCGTCCCCATGATGAGCCCGGTGCGCGTGATGTCGGACGTGGCGAGACGGGCGAGGCCGAAGTCCATGATCTTGACGTGCAGGTCCCGCGAGACGTGGATGTTCGCGGGCTTCAGGTCCCGGTGGATCACGCCCTTGCCGTGGGCGAAGGCGAGCCCGTCGCAGATCTGCTCCATCAGTCCGATCTGCGCCCGCAGGGACAGACGGGGCCTCTGGATGAAGTCCTTGAGATCGGTCCCCTCGAGCAGCTCCATGACGATGTACATCCGCCCCTGCTCCTCGCCGAAGTCGTACACGGTGACGATGTTCGGGTGGTTGAGCAGGGCCGCGGACTGCGCCTCTCGGAGGAACCGCTTGCGCAGCTCCTCCTCCATCACGCCGCCCGCCGTCATCGTCTTGATCGCGACCTGTCGGTTGAGGACCGGGTCGGAGGCGCGATACACCTCGCCCATGCCGCCCTGGCCGATCTTGCCGACGATCTCGTACTTCCCGAGCCGCTTCAGTTCCATCAGGAAGGGGGTGTCGTCGGTGGAGGCTAGCCGTCCGAGCGCGCAGCGTCAAGCCGCGCGAGCCGTGCGCCGCGTCGCGGGTCCGCCCCGGAGGGGGCGGTCGAGACGACGCGCGGGCGGTGCAGGCACGGGCGGAGCTCGAGCGGTTCCGGCAGGCGCAGGCGGCGCAGCGCCCCGCCGGGCGGTAGGCGCCCCATGCGGGGCGAAGGTCGGGTAGCATCCCCCGTGGACCTCGCGGCCGCCCTGCGCTCCCTCCTGGGCCCGGACCGCGTGCGCGAGAACGCGCCTCTCGCCCCGCTCACGACCTTCCGCATCGGGGGCCCGGCGGACCTGCTCGCCGAGGTCCGATCGCCGGAGCTGGCCGTCGCCGCGGCGCGGCTCGCCGCCGGTGCGGGCGTGCGGCTCACCTGGCTCGGGGGCGGCTCGAACGTCCTCGTGGGCGACGGCGGGGTCCGCGGGCTCGTCGTGCGCTGGCGCGGCGGGCGGGTCGAGACGGCCGCCCCGGACAGAGTGCGGGCGGAGGCGGGCGCCACGATGAACGGGCTCGTCCGCCACACCATCGCCCACGGCCTCGCCGGCCTCGCCGAGTGGGCGGGGACGCCGGGCACGGTGGGCGGGGCCGTGAACGGCAACGCGCACTTCCGGGGCCGGCTCCTCTCCGAGAGCGTCGTCTCGGTGCAGGTGCTGGCCCCGGACGGGACCCTCCGCGAGATCGGGGCCGGAGAGATGGGGTTCGCCTACGGCCGCAGCCGCCTCCAGCACACCGGTGAGGTCGCGCTGCGGATCGAGCTCGCGGTGGAGCCGAGCGATCCCGACGCGCTGCGCGCGGCCGCGCGGGCCTCGCTCGCCTACCGCAAGCGCACCCAGCCCCTGGCGCTGGCGAGCGCCGGCTGCGTCTTCCGCAACCCCGATCCGGACCGCGTCGCGCTGCCCGAGGGGGTGCCGTGCTCGGCGGGCGCCCTCGTGGACCGGGCCGGGATGCGCGGCGTCGCGGTCGGGGGCGCGCGGGTCTCCCCGGTGCACGCGAACTTCGTGGTGAACGAGGGCGGCGCCACCGCCCGCGACGTGTCGACGCTCGTCGAGAGGATGCGCGAGGCCGTCGCCGCCCGCTTCGGCGTGGTCCTCGAGGAGGAGATCGTGCGCCTGGGAGACTTCGAGCGGTGAGCACCCTGGTCGTCCACGGCGGCCGCCGCCTCTGCGGGGTGGTGGAGGTGGCCGGGAACAAGAACGCCGCCCTCCCCCTGCTCGCCGCCTGCCTCCTCACCGACGAGGTCTGCGTGCTCGAGAACGTGCCCCCGATCCGCGACGTCGAGGCGATGTGCCGCCTGCTCGAGGGGCTGGGGGCCGAGGTGGAGGGCGCGGGGACCTCGACCCTCCGCGTCGCCTGCCGCGAGGTCCGCCGCTTCGACCCCGACCCCGCCCTCGTCGCCCGGATCCGGGGCTCGGTGCTGCTCGCCGCTCCCCTTCTGGCCCGGGTCGGGCGGGCGGGGATGGGCGAGCCCGGCGGCGACTTTCCCGGCCGCCGCGCGGTGACCACCCACCGCCGCGCCCTCGCCGCCTTCGGGGTCGAAGCCGACGGCCCCCGCCTGTCCGCCCCGGGGGGCCTGCACGGAGCCTCGCTCTACCTCGACGAGGCCTCGGTCACCGCGACCGAGACGGCCCTGCTCGCGGCGGCCGGCGCGCGCGGGGCGACCGAGATCCGCAACGCGGCCGCCGAGCCGCACGTCGCCGAGCTCGCCCGCTTCCTGCGGCGGATGGGCGCCGACATCGAGGGAGAGGGCACGAGCACGCTCCGGGTCCGCGGCGTCCCCCGGCTCGGCGCGGCCTCCCACCGCATCGACGGCGACTTCGTCGAAGCGGGAAGCTGGGCGGTCGCGGCGGCGGCCACCGGCGGCGAGGTGGAGGTGCGAGGCGCCCGCGCGCGAGACGTCGAGCCCATCGTGGCCGTGCTCGCGCGGTTCGGGGTGCGCTGCGAGGTGGACGGGGAGCTCCTGCGCGTCCGCGAGTCGGAGCTCGTCGGGGCCGGCCGGGTCACCACCGGCACCTGGCCGGGCTTCCCCACCGACATGGTGAGCCTGGTGACCGTCCTCGCCACGCAGGCCCGGGGCAGCACGCTGGTGCACGACTGGCTCTACGAGCTGCGCCTCTTCGCCCTCGAGCAGCTCAGCGGGATGGGGGCCGACCTGTTCCTCTGCGACCCGCACCGCGCCGTGGTCTCGGGGCCCCGGCGGCTCCGCGGCCGCAGCCTCGACAGCCGGGACATCCGCTCCGGGATGGCCCTCGTCGTCGCCGCCCTGTGCGCCGAGGGCACGAGCCGCGTCGCCCCCGTGGAGACGATCGAACGGGGCTACGCGCGGCTGGAGGAGCGGCTGCGCGGCCTCGGGGCGGCGGTCGAGCGCGAGGCCTGAGGGTCGCCCCCGATCGCCGGGCCGAGACCGCAAGGACGCCGCGCACCCCGCATCATTGACCCGCGCAGGCGGACGGCCGTAGGCTCCCGGTCGTGATCCGAGCCCTGCCGCTCGCCCTGACCGCTCTCCTGCTCCCTTCGTCGCTCGCGGCGGCCCGCCCCGACGAGCCGTTCCTCGTCGGGGCCAACTACGTCCCATCCCACGACTGGCACACGACGCTCGAGCGCTGGGACGAACGCGCGGTGGACGCCGACCTCGCGGCCCTCGCGCGCAGCGGCGTGAGGTGTCTGCGCGTCTTCCCCCTCTGGCCGATCCTCCAGCCCGAGCCGGAGCGGGTCGACCCGGTGAAGCTCGACCGCGTGGTCGCGCTCCTCGACAAGGCCCGGCGGCACGGCCTGCGGGTGCAGCTCGCGCCGATCACCGGGTGGATGTCGGGCTTCACGTTCCTGCCGAGGTGGGCCGACGGAAACATCTTCACCGACGAGCGGATCGTGCGAGGGGAGGAGGTGCTCGTCCGGGAGCTCGCCCGCCGGGTCGGAGGACACCCCGCGCTGCACAGCTTCGACTTCGGCAACGAGATCAACGTCCTCGTCGACCTCATGAAGCTCGACGTGACGCCGGCCGAGATGGACGCGTGGATGCAGAGGATCTACCGCGCGTTCAAGGCGGGCGCCCCGGGAGCGCGCGTGACGAACGGCATCGGCACGGGCTTCGACCCGCGGTTCAACACGCGGGCGATCGCCCGCTCGTCGGACTTCCTCTCGGTCCACTCCTACGCGCAGTTCCACCGCACGAACCTGCTCGACCCGCCGCTCGGGATGCGCACGACGTACTCGGTGAACTTCATCACGGCGTGGGCGATGGCGCAGGGCAAACCTGTGCTCATGCAGGAGACGGGCGCCTCGGAGGCCCAGGCGACGCCCCGGGACGTCGCGCGCTACCTCGGCCTCACGATGGCCAGCGCGTGGGCGGAGGGCGCGGCCGGCTACTTCTGGTGGTGCACGCACGACATCCGGCCCTCGTACCGGGCCCGGGCCGCCGACGGCTACTTCCCGCAGTACTCGGCCCCGGGCCAGCGGGACGGGAGCTTCAGCCCGATGGAGCTCACCCTGGGCCTGCTCACGGTGGAGAACCGCGAGAAGCCGGCCACCGTGGAGTACCGGCGGATGGCGGCGCTGCTCGAGCGGCTGGGCACGGGCTGGGAGGACCGGCTGCCGGTCGTCTACGTGATGGCTCCGGCCACCGACGAGTACTTCCGCACGATGCTCGACCTCGTGCAGCCGTTCGTCCTCGCCAAGCGCGCCCACGCGAAGGTACGGGTGCTGCACGACGGCGCGCCCGTGCCGGCGGACGCCGCGGCGGTGGTGATCGCCGGCTTCACGCCGACCCCGGCCGGGCGCGACGCGGTGGGCGCCTACCTCGAGGCCGGGGGAACGGTCTACCAGTCGTTCGAGAACGACTTCGCCCCCGCCCTGCGGACGGGCGTCCCCGAGGCGCGAGCCGACGCGCGGCTGTGGCTCGAGCGCGGGGCCGAGCGGCTGAGCGCCCACCGCTACCTCACCCTTCCGTCCCGCCGCGTGCGGACCGTGGCTGCGCCGGGCCCGGACACGGACGTCCTCGGCCTCCTCGTCCGCACGCCTCCTGCGGTGGGGGCGTGGGAGTTCGGGGAGCCGCTCTTCGTCCGCACGCGGGTCGGACGCGGCCGCTTCTTCTACCTCGGGGCCGATCTCGAGGCGGGCCTGCTCGACCGCTACGACCCCTGGGCCGCCGACGCGAGCCACGAGCTGTACTCGGCCCTCCTTCCCCCCGCCGAGGTCGACGTCGACAACCCGGCGGTGGAGCTGGCCCACAAGGTGCGGGGCGACGAGGAGCTCGTGATGCTCGCGAACCACTCCGACGCGTGGCAGGAGGCGATCCTGGGCTCCCGGCGTCGGCTGCGTCTTCGGGACGCGGAGACGGGGGTCCCGATCGGCGAGGGCGTCGCGATCCCGCTGCGCCTGGCCCCGGCACAGGTGGTGTTCGCGAGGGCCGAGCTCCCGTAGCGCGCCGCCCGCGCGAGGCGGATCGCGCGGCAGGGTCTAGAATCGTGACGAGCCGCCGAAAGGAGTCCCCGTGCTCGCCTTCCTCCTCGCCGCCGCCCTCGCCCCGTCAGAGGCCCCCTCGGCCGAGGCGCGGGTCGTCGAGTACCTCAAGGCCCACGTGAAGCCCCGCCAGCCGGTCGTGGTCTCGCAGCTCTACAACGAGGTCTTCACCGGCCCCGAGGAGCGGGCCGCGCTCGACCGGCTCTTCGACACCTTCTTCAAGATACCGCTGTACGTCGCCCAGCATCAGAAGGCGGCGGGCAAGCCGCCCACGCTCGCCGAGATCTCGGAGCAGTTCCGCTTCGAGGTGCCCGGCCAGGCGGACCTCATGCTCCGCATCATGGAGTCCGACCCGCGGATGCCGAAGTTCCTGACCCGCGACGCGGCGAGCGGCGAGGTCACGAGCGTGGACGTGGACGCGATCCTCGCCCACCCGCGCTTCGGGAAGGCCCTCGAGAGGACCATCGCCGGATGGGCGGGCAGGCCGGCCCCCGCGTTCACGACCACCACCTACGACGGCCAGCCGTTCTCCTCCGAGTCGCTCGCCGGCAAGCCGCACCTCGTCTACTTCTGGTTCACGGGTTGCCCGCCCTGCGTCCGGACGTCGCCGCTCCTCGCCGAGCTCGACCGGGCCTGGGCGCCGAAGGGCTTCCGGATCGTGGCCCTGAACGCCGATCGCGCGCTCGAGCTGCCGTACTCCGACGCCGACCGCGCCGCCTACGCGCGCAAGCACGGCTGGGGCTTCACTCTCGCCCACATGACCCCGGAGGCCCAGGAGGCGTACGGGGCGGTGAGCGTCTTCCCCACGATGTTCCTCGTGGACGCGAAGGGAACGGTCGTGAGCCAGCTCGTCAACTTCCAGGAGAAGGCGGTCCTGGAGGAGGCGATCCGGAAGGCGATGCAGTAGGGACGTCTCCCGAGAGACGTCGGGCGAGAGGATCAGCCGGCCTTCGAGGAGGCTCTCCGGGGACGGCCAGACGAGACTGCGGCGTCCCGAGAGCGCGCTCTACGGGCGCTCTCGGGACAGGCGTTGCCACAGGAACGTGTACGCGAGCGCGTTCATGTGGGCCGCCTGCTTGTTGTTGGCCGCGCCGCCGTGGCCGCCCTCGATGTTCTCGTAGTAGAGGACGTCCTGTCCCTTCTCCGCCATGAGGGCCATCATCTTGCGGGCGTGGCCGGGGTGCACGCGGTCGTCCCGGGTCGAGGTCATGTAGAGCGTGGACGGGTACTTCACCCCGTCCTTCACGTTGTGGTACGGGGAGTAGGCCTGGAGGTACGCCCACTCGTTCGGATCGTCGGGGTTGCCGTACTCGCCCATCCAGCTCGCCCCGGCGAGGAGCTGGTTGTAGCGCCGCATGTCGAGCAGGGGCACCTGGCAGACGACGGCGCCCCACAGGTCCGGGCGCATGGTGATCATGTTGCCCATGAGGAGGCCGCCGTTGCTGCCGCCCTGGATCCCGAGGTGGGGCGTCGACGTGACGTTGCGGCGAATCAGGTCCTCCGCCACCGCGATGAAGTCCTCGTACGCCTTGTTGCGGTTGGCCTTGAGGGCGGCCTGGTGCCACTTCGGGCCGAACTCGCCGCCGCCGCGGATGTTGGCGACGACGTAGACGCCGCCCTTCTCGAGCCACGCCGACCCGACCCCGCCGCTGTAGCCGGGGACCATCGGGATCTCGAAGCCGCCGTAGCCGTAGAGGAGCGTGGGGTTTCTCCCGTCGAGGACGAGGTCCTTGCGCGACACCTGGAAGTACGGCACCCGCGTGCCGTCCTTCGAGGTCGCCTCGTGCTGGGTGGTCACGAGGCCCGCG
The DNA here is from genome assembly GCA_964561785.1 of uncultured Acidobacteriota bacterium. Lineage (GTDB taxonomy): Bacteria > Acidobacteriota > Vicinamibacteria > Fen-336 > Fen-336 > DATBSL01. Next base: position 8,309 of record CAZLRF010000071.1, read on the forward strand.
GCGTCGAAGAAGGCCGGGAGCTGCTTCAGCTTCTCCGCCGGGCCCTTCCCGACCGTGCCGAGGGAGAGGCTGGTCGGCGTCAGGTAGTCGGTGACGGTCAGGAAGTAATCGTCCGACTCTTCCTCGTCCACCGCGCTCGCGCTCACCGTGCCGAGCTCGGGCAGGCCGGGGAGCGGCTCGCGGGTCCACGTCCCGTCCTTGCGGGTGAGGACGTAGAGGCGGTTCTTCACGTTGTCGAGCTCGTTGACGAGGACGTGGCGGAGGGTGGGGCTGAAGCCGGCCAGGGACTTGCGCTCGGTCGGCTCGAACAGGACGTCGAAGCGTCGCTCCCCCCGGAGGAAGCCCTCGAAGTCCGTGGCGAGGAGCGCCCCCGCCGGGTAGGTCTTCCCGCCCACCGTCCAGTCCTCGCGCAGCTCGAGGAAGAGCAGGTCGCGGTGGACGCTCGCGTTCGCGCTGTCGGGCTTGTCGATCTTCAGGAGCTTCCCGTCCCGCCGGAGGAACATCTCGTTCGTGTAGAACGTGATCATGCGGAGCACGAAGTCGCGCTCGAAGCCCTTCGTGTGGTCCCGCATCGCGTAGGCCGACATGTCGTCGGCCTTCGCCTCGTAGGCGGTCTCGGCCGCGGAGAGCGGGGTCCCCCGCTTCCAGACCTTGGCGATGCGCGGGTAGCCCGAGGTGGTCATCGAGCCGGGGCCGAAGTCGGTGCCGACGTAGAGCGTGTCGGCGTCGAGCCAGGAGGCGCCGTTCTTCGACTCGGGGACGAAGAAGCCGTCCTTCACGAACGCCTTCGCCTCGAGGTCGAACTCGCGGATGACGTCGGCGTCGGCCCCCCCGCGGGAGAGCGACACGAGGCAGCGCCTGTACTCGGGCTTCAGGCAGTCCGCCCCGTGCCAGACCCAGTTCTCCTTCTCCTCGGCGGCCAGCGCGTCGAGGTCGATCACCGTCTCCCAGGCGGGCTGCTCCTTGCGGTACTCGGGGAGAGTCGTCCGCCGCCACAGGCCGCGGGGGTTCTTCGCGTCGCGCCAGAAGTTGTAGTACCAGGGCCCGAGCTTCGTGACGTAGGGGATGCGGGCATCGGAGTCGAGGATGTCGAGGATCCGCTTCTCGAGCTCGGCGAAGTCCGCGGTCTCCAGGACCCGGGCGCTCTCGGCGTTCCGGGCCCGGGCCCACTCGAGGGCCTTCTCCCCGGTCACGTCCTCGAGCCAGAGGTAGCGGTCCTCCGGGGCGGGCGCCTTCGCCGCATCGGCGGCGGGGGAAGGGGCGGCGGCGCTCACGGCCAGAAGGAGGGCGAGGGCGAGGCGGCGCATCGAAGGACCTCCGGGCTCATCTGCGATCGGTGATCTCCTGCAGGGGACGGGCCGCGCGGCGGCCGTCGACCACTCTCATCATAGCCGGAGCCGGCCGGATTCATGGACAGCGCCGGCCTGTTTTGTTAGGGTCCGTCGTTGTCCCGGGAGGTGCCTCCCTGCCCTCGTCCTCGAGACCGCTCCGCTTCGCCCTGCTCGGCGCGGGGTTCTGGGCCCGTTACCAGCTCGGCGCGTGGGGCGAGGTGCCGGGGGCCCGCTGCGTGGCCCTCTACAACCGGACGAGGGCCAAGGCGGAGGCCCTCGCGCGCGAGCTCGGGATCCCGGCCGTCTACGACGACGTCGAGGAGCTGCTGCGCCGGGAAGAGCTCGACTTCGTGGACATCGTCACCGATCCCTCGACCCACGCGCGGTTCGTGGAGATGGCCGCCGCGCACCGCCGGCCGGTCATCTGCCAGAAGCCGATGGCGGACGACCTCGCATCGGCCGAGGCCATGGTGCGCGGCTGCCGCGAGCGGGGCGTGCCCTTCTTCGTCCACGAGAACTGGCGCTGGCAGACGCCGATCCGCGCCCTCAAGGCCGTCCTCGACGGGGGCCGCCTCGGCCGCATCTTCCGCGCCCGGCTCACGATGGTCTCGGGGTTCGAGCTGTTCGTGAACCAGCCCTTCCTCGCCGAGCTCGAGCAGTTCGTCCTCACCGACATGGGCTCCCACGTGCTCGACGTCGCCCGGTTCCTCTTCGGCGAGGCGGAGGCGGTCCACTGCCGCACCGCCCGCGTCCACGCCCACATCAAGGGCGAGGACGTGGCGACGGTGAGCCTCCACATGCGCTCGGGGGCGACGGTCATAGTCGAGCTCGGCTACCCGGGGACCCCCTACGAGCGCGAGCGCTTCCCCGAGACGTTCGCGTTCGTGGAGGGCGAGCGGGGCTCGGCCGAGCTCGCCGGGGACTACTGGGTCCGGACGACGACCGCGGAGGGGACGCTCGCGCGCCGCCACCCCCCGCCGCGCTACGCGTGGGCCGACCCGAGGTACGACGTGGTGCACGCGAGCGGGGTCCCGTGCAACGAGAACCTGCTCCGCGCGCTGCGGGGAGAGGCGGCGGCGGAGACGACCGGGGAGGACAACCTGAAGACCGTGCGGCTGGTGTTCGCCGCCTACGAGTCGGCGGCGCGCGGCGAGGTCGTGCGGGTGTGACGAGGAGACAGCGATGAGCACCGTGGCCCTGATCGGCGCCGGCGGCAAGATGGGCTGCCGGATCACCGACAACATGAAGAAGCAGTCGGCGTACCGGATGCTCCACGTGGAGGTGGGCGCGGCCGGGATCGCCAACCTGGAGAGGCGCGGCGTTCCCACGATCGGGGCGGGCGAGGCGGTGCCGCAGGCCGACTTCGTCGTCCTCGCCGTCCCCGACAACCGGGTCGAGCGGATCTCGGCCGAGGTCGTGCCCCTCATGAAGCCGGGCGCCTGCCTCGTGCACCTCGACCCGGCCGCCCCCTGCGCCGGGCGCGTCTTCATGCGGTCGGACGTCGCCTACTTCGTGACCCACCCCTGCCACCCGCCGGTCTTCAACGACGAGACCGACCTCGCCGCGAAGCGGGACTTCTTCGGGGGCGTCCTCGCGAAGCAGCACATCGTGTGCGCGCTGCTCCAGGGGACCGAGGCCGACTACGAGCGGGGGGTCGCCCTGTGCACGGCCCTCTTCCATCCGGTCATCGAGGCCCACCGCGTGAGCGTCGAGCAGATGGCGATCCTCGAGCCGGCGCTCGCGGAGACGACCTCGGCCCCGGCGGTGATGATGATCAAGGAGGGCCTCGACGAGGCGATCCGCCGCGGGGTGCCGGCGGAGGCGGCGCGGGCCTTCCTGATGGGCCACATCAACATCCAGCTCGCGATCACGTTCGGCGAGATCGACGCCCGCTACTCGGACGGCGCCCTCAAGATGCTGGCCGAGGCGCAGTCGGTGCTGTTCAAGCCCGACTGGAAGAAGGTGTTCGAGCCCGAGGCGGTGCGCGCCCAGCTCGAGTCGATCCTGAAGCCGCCCGCGGCGTAGGGAGAAAGACATGAAGAGCCTCTCCCGCCTCGTCTCTTCCCGCCTCGCGGCCGTCGGGCTCGCTGCCGCCGCCCTCGTCGGCCCGGCCTGCCAGGGAAAGCCGGCGAGGCCGACGATCGGGGTCGCGTTCGAGACGCTGCAGACCGAGTTCTGGGTGGCGGCGATCGACGCGATCCGGGCGGACCTCGAGTCCCGCGGCTACGACATGGTGGAGGCGATCGCCGACGGCGACGCGAACCGCCAGCTCGAGCAGGTGCGCAGCTTCGTGGCCCGGCGCCTCGACGGCATCGTCGTCGTGCCCAGGGACGCCAAGAGCATCCTCCCCGCGATCAAGGCGGCGAACGAGGCCGGGATCCCGATCGTGCTGTTCAACCGGCCGGCCGACGCCTCGGAGGCGAGGTCGGTCGCGGTCGTGGCCGACAACCTCGGCATCGCCCGCGCGACCGTGGAGCACCTGTGCTCGCTCGCCCGGCGAAGCGGCCGGAAGCAGAAGGCGGCGATCCTCATCGGCGACCTCGGCGACGTGAACTCGATCGGCCGGCGGGACGGGTTCGACCAGGCCGCCGCCGCGTGCGCGGACGCGATCGAGGTCGTGGCCCGCATCCCCACCGAGTGGAACCAGGAGAAGGCGCTCGCCGGGATGACGAACGCCCTCCAGGCCCACCCGGACCTCGGGCTCGTCTTCACCTCCTCGGACTTCATGCTGCCCTCGATCGTCTCGGCGCTGAAGGGCGCGAACCGCTACCGCGCGGCCGGCGAGCCGGGCCACGTCATCCTCGGCGGCTTCGACGGCGACGCCACCGCCTGGCGGATGCTCGAGGAGGGCACCCTGGACGCCACCGGCGTGCAGGACGTGTACTTCGAGGCGAAGGCGGCGATCCAGGCGCTCGTCGACGCGAGGGAGGGCCGGACGGTCCCCCCCGCGATCCTCGACCCGGGGTTCGTGATCCACCAGGGGAACAAGGCGGAGATGGCGCCGCGGATGTGGGGCGCCCAGGTGGCGGGGAAGAAGGCCGGCGGGGCGTGAGGGCGGCCCTCTCCGTCCTGGGCGAGTGGGGCGTCGCGCTCCTGTGCGGCGCGTACCTGCTCGCCCTGGCCCCGCTCGTGCCGGGCTTCGTCTCGGCCGGGAACCTGGGCGACGTGCTCTCGAACGCTGTCCCCCTCCTCGCCGTGGCCCTCGGGCAGACGATCGTGCTCCTCACCGGCGGGATCGACCTCTCGGTGACCGCGGTCGTGGCGCTCGCGAGCGTCGCCGGCGCCCGGGTGATGACCGAGTCGGGCGGGCTCCTGCCCGGCAGCGCGGCCGCGGGCGTCCTCGCGATGCTCGGGGTGGGTGTCGCGGTCGGCCTCGCCAACGGGCTGGCGGTCGCCCGCCTGCGCATGCCGCCCTTCCTCGCCACCCTCGCCGTGATGACGTTCGCGAGCGGCCTCGCGATCTGGTCGACGCAGTCCCAGGGCATCGCCGGCCTGCCCGCCTCCTTCCGCGCCCTCGGCGGGAGGCTCGGCCCCCTGCCCGTCTCGCTGCTGGTCGTGCTGCCCCTGGCGCTCGCCGCGCATCTCGTCCTGTCCCGGACGGTCCTCGGGCGCTGGATCTACGCGGTGGGCGGCAACGTCCGGGCGTCCCGCGTCTGCGGCGTCCCGGTCGAGCGGGTCATTCTCCTCGCCTACGCCGCGTGCGGCGCCTGCGCCGGTCTCGCCGCCGTCCTGTACACCGCGCGGCTCGAGACCGGCTCGCCCGTCCTCGGCCAGCGGATCTTCCTCGACGTGATCGGCGGCGCGGTGATCGGGGGGACGAGCCTGTTCGGCGGCCGGGGCACCGTGCGCGGCACCGCCTTCGGGGTCCTGCTCATCACGCTCGTGGACAACAGCCTGAACCTGCTCGGCCTGTCGAGCTTCGCCGTCCTGATGGTGAAGGGCGGCGTCATCCTCGGCGCCGCCGTCCTCGACGCGTGGCGCGAGCGGCTGGCCGGCCGATGAGCGTCGCGTCGTCCGCCGGCGCGGCGCCCCTCCTCGAGCTGGAGGGCATCGGGAAGTCCTTCTTCGGCGTGCGCGTCCTCGAGGGGGTCTCGCTGTCGCTCGCCGCGGGCCGCGTCCTCGGCGTCGTCGGCGAGAACGGGGCGGGCAAGTCGACGCTCCTCAACGTCCTCGGCGGGGTCGTGGCCCCCACCGCGGGCTCGATGCGCCTCGGGGGCGCGCCCTACGCCCCGGCCTCGCCGTCCGAGGCCAGGGCCCGGGGAGTCGCGTTCGTCCACCAGGAGCTGAACCTCTTCCCGAACCTCACGGTCGCGGAGAACCTCTTCCTCGACGCGCTCCCGACCCGCGGCCCGCTCGTCGACCGCGCCGCGCTCGACGCGCGCGCCCGCGCCCTCCTCGCCGAGGTGGGGCTCGACGTCTCCCCGCGGAGGCTCGTCGAGGACCTCGCTCCTGGAGAGCAGCAGCTCGTCGAGATCGCGCGGGCCCTCGGAAGCGATGCGCGGGTCGTCATCCTCGACGAGCCGACGACCTCGCTCACCGCCCCCGAGGCGGAGCGGCTCTTCGCGATCGTCGAGCGGCTGCGCGGGCAGGGCCGGTCGGTCGTCTACGTCTCGCACGCCCTCGGCGACGTGCTGCGCCTCGCGGACGAGGTCCTCGTCCTGCGCGACGGCGTCGTCGTGGGCAGGGGCGGGCGGGCGGAGTTCGACGAGGCGCGGCTCGTGTCGCTCATGGTCGGGCGGGAGATCGACGCGGTCTTCCCCGTCCGACGGACGGCCCCGTCTCGCGAGGGGGCGCTCGAGGCGCGAGGCCTGCGCGCCGGCCGGCGGGTGCGGGGCATCGACCTCGCCGTGCGCCGCGGGGAGGTGGTCGGCCTCGCCGGGCTCATGGGCGCCGGCCGCACCGAGACGCTGCGGGCGCTCTTCGGCCTCGACCGGCCGGAGGCGGGCGAGGTCCGGATCGCCGGCCGCGCGTTTCGCCCGACGCCGCGGGCGGCGATCGCGAGCGGCGTGGCGTTCGTCACCGAGGATCGCCGGCAGGACGGCCTGGTGATGGACGCGGCGGTGGCCGAGAACCTGGTCCTCGTGGCGCTCCCCGCCCTCGCGGCGGGCGGCCGCCTCTCCCCCGCCCGCGTGGCAGCGGCGGCGGCCGGCCAGGCGCGGGCGGTGGGCGTCGAGTCGGCCACCGGCCTCTCCGCCCCCGCCCGCAGCCTCTCCGGGGGCAACCAGCAGAAGGTCATCCTCGGCAAGTGGCTGATGGCGAAGCCGGCCGTCTTCCTCCTCGACGAGCCGACCCGCGGGATCGACGTGGGGGCGAAGCAGCAGGTTTACCGCCTGGTCGCCGACCTCGCCGACTCGGGGGCGGGCGTCCTCGTGGCCTCCTCCGAGATCGAGGAGCTCGTCGGGCTGTGCGACCGGATCCTGGTCGTGCGCCGGGGCCGGATCGTCGCCCGCTTCGTCCGGCCGGGCCTCGCCCCGGCCGAGGACGAGACGGCAGGCTTCGACCGCGAGGCGATCCTCCGCGCGGCCTTCGGGGCGGGAGAGCCCGGAGAGGAGCTCTCGTGAGGCACGCCCTGCGGGCCCCGGCGCTCCTGATGCTCGCGGCGGTCGCCGGCGTGTTCTCGCTCCTCTCGCCGCGCTTCCTGGACCCCGCCAACCTGCTGAACGTGGTCGTCCAGGCCTCCTCGGTGGGGATCGTCGCGACCGGCATGGCGTTCGTCCTGCTCACGGCCGGGATCGACCTCTCGGTCGGCGCGGTGATGCTCGTCTCGGCCGCGGTGGCCGGGAAGCTGGCCCTGGCCGGAGCGCCGCTGCCCGCCGTCTTCGGGACGATCCTGCTCGTCGGGGCGCTCTACGGCGCGGTCAACGCGGTCTTCGTGACGAAGGCGGGGGTGAAGGCGTTCGTCGTCACCCTCGCGACGCTCTACGTGGGCCGCGGCCTCGGGCTCTTCGTCACCGAGACCCGCGCCCTCAACCTGCCCGACTCGATCCTCGCGGTGGGCAGCGCCCGGCTTCTCGGGGTGCCCGTTCCCGCGCTCGTCTTCGCCATCGTTCTCGCCGCCGCCCACCTCGTGCTGACCCGCACGCCCTTCGGCCGGCACGTGTACGCGGTGGGCCACGACCCGGCGGCGGCGCGGCGGGCCGGGCTTCCGGCGGGGCGGATCCTCTTCGCGGTCTACGTGATCAGCGGGACCCTGGCGTCGCTGGGGGGGGCGGTGGCGGTCGCGCAGCTCGGCGCGGTCTCGCCCACGTTCGGCCGGGAGAGGGAGTTCGCGGCGGTGGCGGCGGCGGTGCTCGGCGGGGTCAGCCTGTTCGGGGGACGGGGCTCGGTCCTGCCCGGCGTCCTCCTCGGCGCGCTGCTCGTCCAGACCGTGGAGAACGGCCTCGTGATCGTGAACGCCGACCCCTACCTCTACCCGATCGTCATGGCCGGCGTCATCTTCCTCGCGGTGCTCCTCGACAGCGCCCGCGGGGGGAAGCGGAGGCGGACGCGATGAGGCTCGGCATCTCCAGCTACACCTACACGTGGGCGGTGGGCGTGAGCGGCCACGAGCCGTCGCGGCCGATGAGCGCGGCGGACCTCGTGCGGCGGGCAAATGAGCTGGGGGTGCCCTGCGTGCAGATCGCCGACAACTGCCCGCTCGAGACCCTCTCGGACGCCGGGCGGCGCGACCTGCGCACGCTCGCCCAGGAGCTCGCGGTGGCGATCGAGGTGGGCGCTCGCGGCCTCACCGCACAGCGCCTGGGCACCTACCTCGATCTCGCGGTGTTCTTCCGCTCGCCCGTCCTGCGGTTCGTGATCGACGCGGCGGGCTACGAGCCCTCCCTCGCCGAGGTGGTCGCCGTCGTGAACGGCGCTCTGCCCCGGCTGCGCGAGACGGGCGTCCGCCTCGCGATCGAGAACCACGACCGCCTGAAGGCGGCCGAGTTCCGCGAGATCGTGCTCGGCACCGACCCCGAGCGGGTCGGCATCTGCCTCGACTCGGTGAACTCGATGGGGGCCGGAGAGGGCGTGCGCGAGGTGGTGGCGACGCTCGCTCCCCACACGCTCAACCTCCACCTCAAGGACTTCCGGGTCGCGCGAGTGTCCCACCAGATGGGCTTCGTGGTCGAAGGCGCCCCCGCCGGCCAGGGAATGCTCGACGTGCCCTGGCTCCTCGGCGAGATCCGGACGCACGGCCGCTGCCAGAGCGCGATCCTCGAGCTGTGGACGCCGCCCGCGGACACGCCCGAGGAGACCCTCGCCCGCGAGGCGGCCTGGGCGGAGGAGAGCCTGCGCTTCCTGAAGCCGCACTTCGCCTGACCCGGGCGTGTGGCTTACCGAGTAAGCGGCACGGGACGGCGGGTCCCGCCCTCCGACCCGGGAGCCGGCTACGGGATGATCAAGGTGGCCCCGCGGCGCGGGAGACGGGCGCGGCGGCTGCTCGACTTCGATCCCGCGTCGCTGCTCGCGAGCCGCCGGGGCGCCCGGTGATTGCCCGCTTCCTCTCCTACCTGCCCAGCAGCAGGTGGAGCGAGGTGAGGACCATGAGCCCCGCGACCACGGCGTCGAAGTGGCGCTGTGGCAGGAGGCGGTTGAGCCACCAGCCGGCGGCGATGCCGAGGGGGATGGCCGCCGCGTAGCGCAGCGACAGGCCGAGGGTCGAGCCGTCGACGAGGCCGGTCGCGACGTAGGGCGGCACCTTGAGCAGGTTGTTGACGGTGAAGAACACGCCGCTCGTGGCCACGAAGCTCGTCTTCTCGAGCCGCTGGGCGAGGAGGTAGAGGGCCAGGATCGGCCCCGCCGCGTGCGCGATCGTGGAGCTGACCCCGGCCGCGACTCCGACGAGGACGCCCTGCGCGGGAGGCGGCCGGTAGACGGCGTGCGGGTGGACGCGGTTGCGGACGAGGAGCAGCAGGGTGAGGACGAGGCCGGTCGCCCCGATCGACCGGCGCAGCGCGAGGTCGCTGATCGACGTGACGAACGCAGTCGCGAGGCCGATGCCGATCGCCGTTCCCACGAGGGGCCACGCCACGAGGCGCAGGTCCCACTTTCGCCAGTAGACGGCGAGAGTGAACACGTCGGCGAGGCACAGGAGCGGGAGGACGACGCCGATGGCCGCCCGGGCCGGCATGGCCTGAGCCACGAGGGGCGTCGACAGCATGCCGAGGCCGGTGGCGAAGCCGGCCTTGGACAGGCCGATCAGGAAGACGCCGAGGAGAGCGAGGAGGCCGGGCATGGTCGGCGCGGGAGTGTGCCACACCGACTGGCAGGATGTCCGCAGCGCGAGGAGGCCTACTCGGGCCGAGCCCGGAGGTACGGGTTCGGCCAGGCCGCGTCGGCGCCGAGCGCGCGCGCCGCGTGGAGCGGCCAGTAGGGATCGCGCAGCATCTCGCGTCCGAGGAGGACGAGGTCGGCCTGGCCCTCGCCGAGGATCGCCTCGGCCTGCGCGGGCGTGGTGACGAGGCCCACGGCGCCGGTCGCGACGCGGGCCCGCTCGCGGATCGCCGCCGCGAAGGGCACCTGGTAGCCGGGGGCGAGGGGCACCTTCGCGTCGGGGACCGTGCCTCCGCTGGAGCAGTCGACGAGGTCGACCCCCGCTTCCCTCAGCTCGGCGGCCAGCGCGACGGACTGCTCGAGGTCCCACCCGCCCTCCACCCAGTCCGTGGCCGAGATGCGGGCGAGGACCGGCCTCTCCACCGGGAACGCCTCGCGCACGGCGCGGGCGACCGCGAGGGGCAGGCGCATCCGGTTCTCGAGCGAGCCGCCGTAGTCGTCGGTCCGCCGGTTGCTGAGCGGCGAGAGGAACTGGTGCAGCAGGTACCCGTGGGCCATGTGGATCTCGACGAGCTCGAACCCGGCCTGCTCGGCCCGGCGCGCCGCGTCGCGGAAGGCGCCCACGAGCCGCTCGATGTCGTCGACCGCGAGCTCGGACGGTGTCGCGTAGCCCTCGGCGAACGGCAACGGGCTCGGCGCCACCGGCCGCCAGCCGCCCTCGCCCTCCCGGAGCGGCCGCCCGCCCCGCCACGGGGCGGCCGTCGCGGCCTTGCGGCCGGCGTGCGCGAGCTGGATGCCGGGGACGGCCCCCTGCCCGGCGACGAAGCGCGCGATGGGCGCCCAGGCCTCGGCCTGCGCGTCCGACCACAGCCCCGTGTCGTCCGGGCTGATCCGCCCCTCGGGCGAGACCGCGCTCGCCTCGGCGATCACGAGGCCCGCCCCGCCCACCGCGCGGCTGCCGAGGTGGACGAGGTGCCAATCGTCGGGGAGGCCCTCGCGCGCGGAGTACTGGCACATCGGGGAGACCGCGATGCGATTGCGGAGGGTGACCTCGCGCAGGCGCAGCGGCTGGAAGAGCGCGCTCATCGGTCGGCGAGCCTGTCCTTCGGGGTCGGGAGCCGTCGCATGGGGAGGCCTCCGGTACGGCGTCGATGTTACTCCCCCCGCGGCCACGGTCGCTCGCGGGCGACGACAGCGTCGCATCGTCAACGGGCGACGAGCAGATTCAAGATCCGACCCCCGGCCGGTCAGCGGCGGGCCGGCGGCGCCTCCAGCCTCTTCTCGAGCGCCTCGATCTGGCGCTCCGAGCGCTGGCCCGGGGGCAGGGACCGGGCGTACGCGAGGGCCTGCTCGAGCGCTTCCCGCGCGGCCGCCGCGTCGCCCCTCGCGGCGAAGATGTCCGAGCGGCGCTGCAGCACCTGGACCCGGCGCGGGCCGCTCACCTTCGGCAGCGCCCGGTTCGAAGCGGCGAGCGCCTCGTCGAGCTGCTTCGTCTCGAGGTAGACGACCGCGAGCCGGGCGGGCGGGTTGTAGTCGCCGGGCAGGTCCCGCTCGGACTCCTGCAGCATCGGGATGGCCCGCTCGGGCTGCTTCAGCTCGAGGTAGGCCGAGAGCCGGTGCGAGTCGAAGACCGCCCGCTGCTCCGGCGTCGCGGCCGCTCTCGCCTGCGCCTCGAGGAACGAGGCCCACGCCTCGGCGTCCGCCTTCGCCCCCGCCGTGTCGCCCGCGTCCTTGCGCGCGTGGATGAGCGAGAGGTAGCTCGACGAGACGTCGTCGGCCGCCGCGCCCGTTCCCGGGGGCTCGAGGGTCTTCCGCGTGGCCTTCTCCATCTCCGCGATCGCCGCCGCCCGCGCGGGGTCGTCCTTCGGCAGGCCGAGGGCGCAGTCGAGGCCGCTGCGGGCGGTCATCACGGACTGGGGTGCGCCTGCCAGCTTCGGCAGGGCCTGGCGGGCGAGGGCCAGGCACCGCGCGTTCTCGCCCTGCGTCTGGTGGAGGAAGAGGAGGGCCACGACGGCGCGGCCGTAGGGGGGCCAGCCGGCCGGCGCCTGGTCGAGGGCCTCGCGGTAGGCGGCGGCCGCCTCGGCCTTCTTGCCCTCGCCGTTCAGGCGGTCGGCCCTGGCGAGGGCCGCCTCGAGCGGCGAGGAGGGCGCGGCGCCCGCGGCGGCCACGCGGGCCTCTTCGAGAAAGGCCACCATCTCCCCGACCGACATGCCGTCCACGCGCCGCATGACGACCGACTCGTCGGCGGGGTTCACGACGTAGAACGTGGGCAGGGCCTCGAGGGAGAGCCGCTCCCGGTGCGCGGCGTTACGCTCGTCGTCGACGTTGAGCTCGAGCCAGACGAACTGTCCGGCCTTGCTCGTGAGGGCGGGGTCGGTGAAAACGAAGGCCCTCATCGAGCGGCAGGTGTGTCACCAGGGGGCCCAGGCCTCGATGAACAGCGGGAGCTTCTGCGAGCGCGCCTCGGCCAGGGCCTTCGCGTAGTCGTCGGCGATGAACGGCAGGGCCTTCTCGAGCTCGGCGGGCGCCGCCGCCGCACCGCCGGCGACGAGCAGCGCGAGCGCGGCGGGGACGAAGCGGTTCATGCGGTTCCTCCTCGTGCGACCGAGGGCACGCTACAACGCGCCACCGCGGGGGTCAAGGCGAACGACCCGTCCCAATGACCCATTGACCCGTGAGGACGTGGCCCGCGAGACTCGTCTCGTCGCCGCCACCGGCGGCACCCGGAGGACTCGTCCATGAAGAAGCTCGCCGCCGCCTTCGCCGCGCTCGCCCTCGTCGCCCTCGCCGGAAAGACCACCGCCGCCCCGACGGCCGTCGGAGCCGCCAAGTGCAAGATGTGCCACAAGATCGAGTTCGCGTCCTGGGAGAAGACCAAGCACGCGACCACCGAGCCCAGGGCCGACTGCGAGACCTGCCACGGCAACGGGTCCGACTACATGAAGATGGGGACGGCCAAGGCCAAGGACCCCGCCAAGGCCAAGGCGGCCGGCCTCGTCGCGAAGCCCGACAAGGCGTCGTGCACCGCCAAGTGCCACAAGCCGGCCGAGCTCAAGGACGAGATGCTGGCGAAGGTGCACGAGAAGAAGGCGAAGTAGCCCTCTTCCCCGGCGGCCCGTGCCTTTCGGGCCGGCCTACACAAGGCCCTCGATCGTCTCCTGCGACGGCACGCCGGGGCAGGCCACGGCCGCGGCGCCCCAGAGGACCGCGGTTTCGAGGGCGGCCCGGGCCGGACGGCCGAGGACGAGGCCGTGGACGAGACCCGCAGCGAACACGTCGCCGGCCGCGGTGGAGTCGACCACGTCCACCCGCGGGGCGGCGACGTCGACGCGCCCTTCGGGCGAGAAGGCGGAGGCTCCGCGGGACCCCCGGGTCACGACGACCAGGCGCAGCCTCTCCCCGGCGATCGCCTTCCCGGCCGACCAGGGGTCGGAGAGAAACGCCGTCGACAGGTCGGACTCGGACCCCACGAGCACGTGCGCGGGCCGGGCGCCCGACTCGAGGGGGGGCACGTGGGCGACGACGAGGCTCCGCTCGGCGACGCCCTCGAGGAGCGCGGCGAGGTCGAGGTCGCGGCTGCGCACGTAGACGGCGTGGGCCTCGAGGGCGAGGAGCCGCTCCGGGGGCCCCTCCTCGCGGCAGCGGTGCAGGTTCACGATCGTCCGCTCGCCCCCGGGGTCGACGAGCACGAGCGACCGCGTGCTCCCGCCGGAGACGCGTGCGACCGCCCCGGCGTCGACGCCGGCCGCCTGCAGCTTCGCGAGGAGCCACTCCGCCACGTCGTCTGCGCCCACCGGCGCCACCAGCGTGACGTCGTGGCCCGCCCGCCGCAACGGGATCGCGGTGTTGGCGCCCCCGCCGCCGAGCCGCAACCTGCGCGAGGCGCCGTCGAGGTGGGCGCCGGGGACGAGCGGCTGGCGCAGCGTGACCACGTCGTCCTGCGCGACCGAGCCGACGACTGCGATGCGGGCCACCCTCGCCTCCTGACACGACGTCCCCGGATGGGAGGGAGAGGTGGATTCTATCCCGGACGCTCGGCCTAGCGCGGGGACGCCTGGGCCTCGGCCGCCTCCCACTGCGCGCGGGTCGGCACCCGGCCCCTGTCGTGCGCGTAGGCGGGCGAGCCGATCCTAAG
>CAZLRF010000072.1:0-21711 GCA_964561785.1 uncultured Acidobacteriota bacterium
CCGCTACCGCTCGTACCCGCGGATCGTGGGCGAGACCGGGGGCAAGGACTTCATCCTCGCCCACGCCTCGGCCGACCCCCAGGCGTTCGCGGTCGCCGTCGTCCGCGGAGGCTACGAGTACCAGGGCCAGAAGTGCTCGGCGGCGAGCCGCATCTACGTGCCGCGCTCGATGTGGAAGGACGTGCGGGACCGCATCGTCGGGATGATCGGGGAGATCAGGGTGGGCGACGTCGCGGACTTCCGCAACTTCATGGGCGCGGTCATCGATCGCAAGGCCTTCGACTCCATCTCGGCCTATCTCGCCGAGGCGAAGAAGACCGCGAACGTCCTCGCCGGAGGCGGGGTGAGCGACGAGAGGGGGTACTTCATCCAGCCCACCCTCGTCGAGACCGCGGACCCGGCGTACAAGCTCCTCTGCGAGGAGATCTTCGGGCCGGTCGTGACCGCCTACGTCTACGACGACGCGAAGTGGGAGGAGACCTTGCGCCTCGTGGACGAGACCTCGCCCTACGCCCTCACCGGGGCCGTGTTCGCGGACGACCGCGCCGCGGTGCGCCAGGCCGCGGCCGCGCTGCGGGGCGCGGCGGGCAACTTCTACGTGAACGACAAGCCCACGGGGGCGGTGGTCGGCCAGCAGCCGTTCGGGGGGGCGAGGGCCTCGGGGACGAACGACAAGGCCGGGTCCAAGCTCAACCTCGTGCGCTGGGTGAGCGCCCGGGCGGTGAAGGAAACCTTCAACCCGCCCCGGGACTTCCGCTACCCGTTCATGGCGGAGGAGTGAGGAAGGGGGCGGCTCAGAACCAGGCCGGCCGGCACGTCGAGCGGTAGGTCCCCGTCCCGCGCCGCATGTGCCCGCTCGCGAGCAGGATGTCGTACTGCTCGTTGAACTCGTTCTTGCGCTTGACGCCGATCTCCTCGCCGTCCCAGATGTGGCACAGGCCGAGGGCCGAGAGCTGGCGCTGCACCTCGGCCACGTAGCCGTTCACGTTCTTCACGTAGTAGCAGTTCTCGCACTTCTTGTTGTTGAGGTCGAACAGGTCGGGCCGGCTCTGGACGGTCCGGGTGAGAGCCTGGTCCACGAGGCCGATCATCGTCCCGCTCTCCATCGAGCAGCTCGGGTTCGAGGGGTTCGAAGGCGGCAGGCTGCAGCCTCCGCCCCCGCCGGGGGTGGGGGTCGGGTTCGGGGCGGGGGTGGGGGTCGGGTTCGGGGCAGGCGCCGGGGTCGGCGTGGGCGTCGGCGAGGCCTTGGGCAGGATCACCGGGATGGACAGGGGGGGAATGCTGGGCGTCGCCGTCGGCTCGGTGGGGATCCGCTCTTCGATGGCGTGGCAGCCGAGGGCGAGGGCGCCTGCGGCCATGAGGAGCAAGAGCGGCGTGCGTACCTGTGCCATGGTCGGCCTCCCTGACCTCGAAGCTACATGAAGACTATAGGACTAACTCCTCTCCATTGCAAGATTTCTTTCAACCTGCCGAATCAGGCCAGCTCGGACCGCAGCCGTTCGAGGAAGTAGCCGACGTCGGTGACGAGGCCGATCGCCTGCATCGACCCCCGGTTGCCGAGCTTGACGGGCACCGACTCGACCATGTCGACGCATATCGTCCGCACCCGGGCCGGGAGCAGGTTGCCGATGGCGATCGAGTGGAGGGCCGAGGCGAGCATCAGGCAGCAGCCGGCGCCCTGGAGGGCCTCGAGGTACGCCTTCTGGGCGAGGACGGTGTCGGTCACCACGTCCCGGAGGGGACCGTCGTCGCGGATCGAGCCCGCGAGGACGAACGGGACCCCTTTCCTCACCGCCTCGTACATGACCCCCGACCGCACGAGGCCGGCCTCGACCGCCGGGCGCACGCCTCCCAGCCGGTTGACCGCGTTGATCGCGTAGAGGTGGTTGCGGCTTCCCCCTTCGACCGCGCGTCCGCTCATCTGGCAGACGCCGAGGCTCGTGCCCACGATCGCCTTCTCGAGGTCGTGGACGGCGAAGGCGTTGCCGGTCAGGATCACGTCGACCCAGCCCTCCCGCACGAGCGCGGCGAGGGCCGCCTCCCCCCCGGAGTGCACCACCGCGGGCCCGGGGACGACGACGATCCTCTCCCCCGCCGCGCGCACCCGCTTCATCTCGCGCGCGGCCGCGCGGATGACGATCCCCTTGTTCACCTCGGCCGAGACGTCGTTCGACATGAAGCCGAAGACCGCGTAGTCGCGGCTGCGCTCGAGGGGGCGCACGCGGATCCCGGGCCCGCGCAGGGCCACGGGCTCGCCCTGCTTCACCTGGGACTGCTTGACGCACGCGGGAACGCCCGCGCGCAGGACGAGCG
This sequence comes from uncultured Acidobacteriota bacterium, assembly GCA_964561785.1. Classification (GTDB taxonomy): domain Bacteria; phylum Acidobacteriota; class Vicinamibacteria; order Fen-336; family Fen-336; genus DATBSL01. The sequence goes on from CAZLRF010000072.1 coordinate 2,314, forward strand.
CCGCGTCCATCTTCTGGTCGCGGGCCTCGACCCACCGGCCGTCGATCCTCACGTAGGTGTCGAAGTTCGTGGTCGAGTAGAACTCGTCGGGGAGGATGCCGTCCGCCTCGGCGGGGGCGAAGACGCAGTCGCCGACCTCGGTGGTCGCGCCGAGGTAGCGCACGGCCTCGAGGATGCGGTCGAGGGCGTGGGGGTCCCTCGACCGGATCTCCACCCGGGCGAAGGACGGCTCGTCGTTCGTCCGCCCGACCCGGAACTCCCGGACCTCGAACTCGCCCCCCTCCTCCACCACCCGGTCGAAGACCCGCCGCATGATGTCGGAGTCGATGAGGTGGCCTTCCAGCGTGATCGTCTCGTGGACCATGTGCTCCCCGCTCCCCCGGGCGAGAGCGCCCGGCGAGAGGCTACAGCTTCGGCAGGGTCAGCCCCTGCTGCGCCTGGTACTTGCCCTTCTTGTCCGCGTACGACGTCTCGCACGGCTCGTCGCCCTCGAAGAACAGGAACTGGGCGATCCCCTCGTTCGCGTAGATCCGGGCCGGCAGCGGCGTCGTGTTCGAGACCTCGAGGGTCACGATCCCCTCCCACTCCGGCTCGAGCGGGGTGACGTTCACGATGATCCCGCACCGCGCATAGGAGGACTTCCCCAGGCAGACCACGATGACGTTCCGCGGGATGCGGAAGTACTCCACGGTGCGGGCGAGGGCGAACGAGTTCGGGGGGATGATGCACTCCTCCGCCTTCACGTCCACGAAGGAGCGCGGGTCGAAGTCCTTGGGGTCGACGACCGTGTGGTTGATGTTCGTGAAGATCTTGAACTCGTCGGCGATCCGCGCGTCGTAGCCGTAGGACGACACACCGTACGAGATCACCCCCTCGCGGACCTGCTTCTCGTGGAAGGGCTCGATCATCCCGTGCTCGAGCGCCATCCTCCGGATCCAGCGGTCGGACATCACCGGCATCGCCTACCTCCCCCGCGCCGCGTCGAGCTCTCCCGGCGACACCCGGAACGCACTCACCACGCGCGCGCCCTCGAGGTCCTCAGCGGACGAGATCGAGCCCCGGGAAGAAGTAGCTGATCTCGAACACGGCGGTCTCGGGCGCGTCCGAGCCGTGGATCGCGTTCCTCTCGATCGACTCCGCGAAGTCCTTCCGGATCGTGCCGGGCGCGGCCTTCGCGGGGTCCGTCGCCCCCATGATCTCGCGCAGGTGGGCGATCGCGTTCTCGCGCTCGAGCACCATCGTGATGCACGGGCCCGAGGACATGAAATCGCACAGGCTGCCGAAGAACGCCCGCGCCGCGTGGACGTGGTAGAAGCCCTCCGCCTCCTTGCGCGAGAGCGAGAGCATCCGCAAGGCGACCACGCGGAAGCCGGCGGCCTCGATGCGGGACAGGATGGCCCCCGCCTTGCCGGCCGCCACCGCGTCGGGCTTGATGATGGAGAACGTGCGCTCGGTCAAGGTGCGCTCCTCACTTGCTCTTCAGGACGTCCCTCACGGCCGCCCCGATGTCGGCCGGGGACTTCACGACCCGGATCCCCGCCGCCTCCATGGCCTTCATCTTCTCGGCGGCCGTGCCCTTGCCGCCCGAGATGATCGCCCCCGCGTGGCCCATGCGCCGCCCCGGGGGCGCGGTCTGCCCGGCGATGAAGCCGACCACCGGCTTCCTCACGTGGGCCTTCACGAACTCGGCGGCCTCCTCCTCCGCGCTGCCGCCGATCTCGCCGATCATCACGATCGCCTCGGTGGCGGGGTCGTCGTTGAACAGGCGCAGCGCGTCGGTGTGGTTCGTGCCGATGATCGGGTCGCCGCCGATGCCGATGCAGGTCGACTGGCCGATGCCGAGGGCGGTGAGCTGGGCGACCGCCTCGTAGGTCAGCGTCCCGCTGCGGCTGACGACGCCGACCGGCCCGGCCATGTGGATGTGGCCGGGCATGATGCCGATCTTGCACTTCTCGCCGGGGGAGATGATGCCGGGGCAGTTCGGGCCGATGAGGCGGGTCCTGAGGTCCCGGATCTTCGCCCACACCTTGACCATGTCGAGGGTGGGCACGCCCTCGGTGATCGCGACCACGACCCCGAGCCCGGCGTCCGCCGCCTCGAGGATCGCGTCGGCGGCCCCGGCCGGCGGCACGAAGACGACCGACGCGTTCGCGCCGGTCTTGCGCACCGCCTCCTCGACCGTGTCGAAGAGCGCGAAGCCCTCGACGGTGGTCCCGCCCTTGCCCGGGGTCACGCCCCCGACCACGTTCGTTCCGTAGTCGCGGCAGCCCTTCGCATGGAACGTGCCGTGCTTCCCCATCCCCTGGACGAGGAGCCGGGTCTCGCGGTTGACGAGGACGCTCACCGTCCACCTCCCGCCGCTCGGACGACCCTCTCGGCCGCCTCGGTCATGCCGTCGGCCGTCTCGAAGTTGAGGCCGGAGTCCTTGAGCATCTTGCGGCCGTGCTCCTCGTTGTTGCCCTTCATCCGTACGACCACCGGCACCGTCACGTGCAGGTCGCGCACCGCGGCGATGACCCCCTCGGCCAGCACGTCGCAGCGGAGGATGCCGCCGAAGATGTTGATGAGCACCGCCCTCACGTCCGCGTCGGCGAGCAGGATGCGGAAGGCGTTCCTGATCTGGTCGGCGTTCGCCCCCCCGCCCACGTCGAGGAAGTTCGCGGGCGCGCCGCCGGCCAGCTTGATGATGTCCATGGTGGCCATCGCGAGGCCCGCCCCGTTCACCATGCACCCGACGCTGCCGCCCTCGAGCTTGATGTAGTTGAGGCCGTGCTTCGAGGCCTCGACCTCGAGCGGCTCCTCCTCGTCGAAGTCGCGCAGCTCGACGAGGTCGCCGTGCCGGAAGAGGGCGTTGTCGTCGAAGTTGACCTTCGCGTCGAGGGCGAGCACGTCGCCCGCCCTCGTGATCAGGAAGGGGTTGATCTCGACGAGCGAGGCGTCTGCGCCCTCGAACGCGCGGTAGAGCGCGAGCATGAGGGGCACGGCCTTGCTCACGACCTCGGGAGCGAGGCCGAGGCCGAAGGCGAGCTTGCGCGCCTGGTAGGGCCGGAAGCCCACCGTCGGGTCGACCGTCTCCTTCAGGATCGCCCCGGGGTCCTTCGCCGCGACCTCCTCGATGTCCATGCCGCCCCGGGCGGAGGCCATGAACACCGGCGCGCCGGTCGCGCGGTCCACGAGGATCGCGAGGTACATCTCGCGCGCGCCGGCGAGGTCCATCCCCTGCTCGACGAGGAGGCGGCGCACCACGCGGCCCTCGGGGCCGGTCTGGTGGGTACGCAGCGTCATGCCGAGCATCGCCTTCGCGATCGCCTCGCACTCCTCGAGGCTCTTCGCGAGCTTGACGCCCCCGCCCTTGCCGCGGCCGCCGGCGTGGATCTGGGCCTTCACCACCACGGGAAGGCCCAGGCCCTTGGCCGCCTCCACCGCCTCGTCGACGGTGTAGGCGACCTTCCCCCTCGGCACCGGCACGCCGTACTGGGCGAGGACCGCCTTGCCCTGGTACTCGTGGATCTTCACGTGTCGCCTCCTGCCCTCTCGCGCGAGAGGGGGCCTACTTCCCCTTGATCGCGAGCAGCTCGACCTCGAACACGAGCGTCGCGCCGGGCCCGATGTCCGGGCCGGCCCCACGGTCGCCGTAGGCGATCTCGGACGGGCACACGAGGCGGGCCTTCTCGCCGACCTTCATCCTCTGGACACCCTCGGTCCAGCAGGGGATCACCTGGTTGAGCGGGAACTCGGCGGGCTGGCCGCGCTGCAAGGAGCTGTCGAACACCTTCCCGTCGGGGAGCGTGCCGTGGTAGTGGACGGCGACGACGTCGGTCGCCTTCGGGCTCGGCCCGCTCCCGGGCGTGAGCGTCTTGTAGACGAGGCCCGAGGCCGTCTTCACGGCGCCCGGCTCCGCCGCGGCCTGGTCGCGGAATGCGGCGGACTTCGCCTTCTCCCCGGCCGCCGCCGTCGCCGCCTGCGCCTCCGCCCTCTTCTGGAGGACGGGGCCGTACTGCTCGAGCGAGTGCTCCGGGGCCTTGCCCCCGAGCGCGGAGAGGAAGCCCTTCTGGAAGGTCTCCATCTCGGCCGGGGTCAGGTTGAGGGCCTTGACCTGCTGCCCCGCCTGCTGGCCCATCGCCTCGCCGAGGGCGAGGATCGCCTTCTGCTCCTCGCTCATCGCCGCGGGCGAGGCCGCGGCCGCGGGGGCCGCGCCTTTCTTCTGGCACCCGCCGACCGCCACCGCCGCCCCGAGAAGCAGGACGCACGCGCCATTCCGATTCATGTTGACCTGATTGCCTTTCCGCCCGGCTCGACCCCGGGAGCGCGCGGGCCCTCCTGCCGAACGCCCGATCCTAGCCGCCCGCGCGTGGCGAGGCAAACGGCCAAGGTACAATCCAGGCCGGCGAGGAGGCGAGCGTGGCGCGGGCGGGAGGCAGCGGAAGCGCGTGGCCGTTCCTGGCCGGCGCGGCCGTGGGCGCCGGGGCGGCCGCGCTCGTCTCGCTCGGGCGCCGCCGGCGGCTCGACCGCAGGCTCCTCCGGGCCCTCCCCCGCCCGGCCGACCCGCCGATGGTCGTCTTCGTGCCCGGCATCCTGGGCAGCCAGCTCCTCCGGCCCGACGGCTCCGAGGCCTGGCTGAACCTCGGCAACACGCTCGGCCACCACGACCTCTCGCTGCCCCGCCGGCTGCCCTTCGTGAGGAGCCGCGACGAGCTGCAGCCCGGCCTGCTGGTCGGCACCGACGCCGTGCTCCCCCGCGTCTTCGGCTTCACCGAGTACGCCGACCTGCTGGACCTCTTCGACGCGGCGGGGTTCGAGCCGGGCACGGGAAGCGGCCCGCGCTACGCCGTCTTCACGTACGACTGGCGGCGCGACCTCGTGGAGAGCGCCCGCGCCCTCGCCCTGCGGCTCGAGGGGCTCGCGCTCGAGGCGTGCCAGCCGGGCGCCCGCTTCCACCTCGTGGGCCACAGCATGGGCGGCCTCGTCGTGCGCTACTACCTTCGCTTCGGCGGCGACGAGCCCGCCCCCGGCGCGCCGGTCACGTGGAAGGGCGCACGGCGGGCGGCGAGCGTCGTGCTCGCCGCCACGCCGAACGCGGGCAGCATCCCGTCCCTCGGGGCCATCCTCAGGGGCGAGAGGGTCGGCCTGTCCCACACCACGCTCGCCGCCTCGGTGGTCAGCCGCATGCCCTCGATCTACCAGCTCCTGCCCGCGAGGGGAACCCGACCCCTCCTCGACCCCGAGGGCCGCCCTCTCGACGACGACCTGCTCGACGCCGCCACGTGGGAGCGCTTCGGGTGGGGCCCCTTCGCCCCGGCCGCCGGCGGCGACGCTCCCCAGGAGCGTGCGTTCCTCGTGGCCGCCCTCGCGCGCGCCCGCGACGTCCACGACGCGCTCGCTCGCCCCCCGGCCACCCCCTGCCCGGTGCCCGTCCACGTCCTCGGCGGCGACTGCCTCCTGACGCTCGCGCGGGCGGTGGCGGGAGAGGGCCCGCCGGGCACGCCGCCCCGGCTCGAGGCGCGGACGCGACGCGAGCAGGACCTGCTCTACGAGGCCGGCGACGGCCGCGTCACGCGGGCGAGCCTGCTCGCGTCCCACCTGCCCACCGCCGCCGACTCGGCGTCGGGGAGCGGGCTTCCCGAGGTCGCCCAGGCCTTCTTCGGCGGCGCGGACCACCACGGGCTCTACGCGGATCCCGCGTTCCAGAGCCTGCTCCTCCGTATCCTCTTGCGGCCGGCTCCCCCGGCGGCATCGTGAGAGACCCCTTGGACACGACCCCGCTGAGCGCGGAGCCCCGGGCCGCGGCCGAGCTGCGTGCCGTCGTCGAGACGCTGCGCCGGCGCGACCAGCAGTACCGGCTGCTCGCCGAGCAGGCCGCGGACGGCGTCCTGCTCCTCGCCGCGGACGGCCGCGTCGCCGACGCGAGCCCCGGCGCGGCGGTGCTCCTCGGCCGCCCCCGCGCGTCCCTCCTGAAGGCGGGGCTCGCCGACCTCGTGGAGGCGGACAAGGCGGTCGACACGGTCGCCGCGCTGCTCGTGCTCCCGCCGGGGCAGCGCCTCACCCGCGCGTTCCGACTGCGGCGGCCCGGCCGCGCACCCCTCGAGGTCGAGGTGAGCGCCCGTCGGCTCGCCGACGGCCGACTCCAGCTCGCGCTGCGCGACACCGCCGAGCGGCGCCGCGCCGCCGATGCCCTGCGGGAGAGCGAGGAGCGCTACGAGAGGCTCGCCACCGCGGCCCCCGAGGCCATCGTGGTCGAGGCCTCCGGCCGCGTGGTGTTCGCCAACCCCGCCCTGCGCCGGCTCCTCGGTCTGCCCCCCTCGGCCCCGCTGGCCGGACGCACGCTCGCCGACTTCCTCCACCGGGACGAGCGCGCGGAGGTCGCACAGCTCCTCGCCGGGGCCCCCGCGGCGGGCCCCGCCGGCGTGCGGCTCGCCTCGCGCGTCACCCGGGTCGACGGCTCGACGGCGGAGGTGGAGGGCACGGCCTCCGCGGTGACGTACCGGGGCCGGCCCGCCGTGCAGCTCGTCCTGCGCGAGGTCGTGGACGACCGTCCGGCCGCCTCGGGCGACCTCTACCGCGATGCGCTCACCGGCCTCACGAGCGCGCTGCTCGTCCCCGACCGCCTCTCGGTCGCGATCTCGCAGGCCTACCGCCACCGCGCGCGGGTGGGCGTCGTCCACGTCGACCTCGACGGCTTCGCCGCGGTGGACGCGCGGCTCGGGAGGCCCCTCTCCGACCGCGTCCTGCGGGCGGCGGGGCGGCGGCTCTCCCACTGCGTGAGACAGGGCGACACCGCGGCCCGCCTGGAGAAGGACGCCTTTGCCCTGGTGCTCCCCGGGCTGCACCACGCCGAGGACGCGACGCGGATCGGGGAGAAGGTCCTGCGCGCCCTGCGCAAGCCCTTCCCCCTCGTCGAGGGCGCGATGGCCCTCACCGCGAGCGTGGGCGTCGCGACCTTCCCCGAGGACGGGGAGGACGCCCCCGCTCTGCTCGCCTCCGCGGAGGCGGCCGCGCGCCGCGCGCGCGAGGCGGGGGGCGACCGGCTCGAGTCGAGCGTGCCCCCGCTCCCCGCGGAGGGCATCGACGCCCTCGAGCTCGAGGCGGGGCTGCGGGCGGCCCTCGCGGGGGGCGCCATGGCCCTCAACGGCACGCCGACGCCGGCGGGGATCCTCCACTACCAGCCGATCCACGCCCTCCCCGGGCGCAGGGTCGTGGGCGTCGAGGCGCTCCTGCGCTGGCAGCATCCCCAGCTCGGCCTCGTGTTCCCGCAGAGCTTCCTCTCGAGCTCGGACTTCACGGGCCTCATCCTCTCGATCGGGCCCTGGATCCTGAGGACGGCCGCGACCCAGGTCCGCGACTGGCAGGGCAGGAGCCGCTCGCTGCGGCTCGCGGTGAACCTCTCCCCCCCGGAGCTCATGAAGAAGACGCTGCCCGACGAGGTGAGGGCGGCTCTCGAGGAGACCGGCCTGCCCCGGCACCTGCTCCAGCTCGAGGTGCCCGAGGGCCACGTCGTCTCCAACCTCCCGCGCTCGCTCGACGTGCTCCACCGGCTGAAGGACCTCGGGGTGACCCTCGTGCTCGACCGCTTCGCCGTGCGTTACTCCTCGCTCGGACGGCTGTCCGAGCTCCCCCTCGACGGGGTCAAGCTCGACCTCGCGTTCCTGCGCGGGCCGTCTTCCACCGCGGAGGACGTGTCGCTGCTCACCGCGGTGACGGCCGTGGCCCGGGGCCTGAAGCTGCGCATCTGCGCCCAGGGCGTCGAGACCGCGGAGCAGCTCGCCCTGCTCGAGCGCCTCGGGTGCGCCGAGGCGCAGGGCTTCCACCTCGGCCCGCCGGTGCCGCCGGCGACGCTCGCCGACCAGCTCGGCGGCCGCCCCCGCGCGGGAGGCCGGCCGTGAGCTTCGGCGGCCGGCTCGAGACCCTCGACCTCTCCGCGCTCCTCCAGACCCTCGCCGTCGGCGTCGCGAGCGGACGGCTCACACTGACGCGCCTCGACCGCCACGCGGTCCTCGTGCTGCGCCAGGGGCGGGTCGTCTACGCGGCGGGCGGACAGGCCGGCGAGACGCTCGCGGGGCGGCTCCTGCGCGAGAGGCTCGTCGGCGAGAAGGAGCTCGTGTCCGCCCTCGAGCGCCAGCACGACGGGACCGGGTTCCGGAGGCTCGGCGAGGTGCTCGTCGAGATGGGGCTCCTCGCCGAGGGCACGCTGCAGGCGGTCGTGCGGCGGCGCATGGAGGAGCTCGTCTCCGAGCTGCTCGCCTGGAGAAGCGGCTTCTTCCGGTTCGAGCCCGCCTCGGGCCCGGCGGTGGAGGTGGACCTCGGGGACTTCGTGCTCCCGGACGGCATCCCGCCCCAGGAGCTCCTCATGCGGGCCGTCGCCGCCCTCGACCACGCCGACCTGTCCCGCGTGCCCCCCCCCGACGACACCCGTCCCCCGCTGCCCCCGCCGGCGCCCGAGACCGGCGCGGCCGTCCCCTCCCCCACGGGGTCCTACGCGGTCGACTACACCGGCGAGGCCGTCCTCTCCCTGCTGCGCTTCGCCTCGCAGGTCCTCGCGCGGGCCGTCATGTTCGCGATCGAGGCGGACGCCGCGCGGGGCGTCGGGGAGTTCGGCGTGCAGCTGCCCGGCGGGCGCTCCGGGGCCGAGGCGGTGCGCCAGACGGTCCTCTCCCTGCGCGAGCCCTCGATCCTGCGCGCGGCCGTCGAGCGCCGGAAGACCTACGCGGGGCCGCTCGAGCCCACGCGCGTCAACCTCGCGCTCGCCGAGCGGCTGGGGGGGGCGGAGGTCCGCGAGGCGGTCGCGGTGCCCCTGGTCGTCGGGGGCGAGGTCCGCTACGTCCTCTACGGTGACAACGCGACGGCCGCCCGCGCCCTCGCGCCCCTCGACACCCTCGAGTCCGCGGCGGCGCGGGCCGCCCGCATCATCGAGAAGACGCTCGCGAAGCGGGCGAATCCGCCGGGCGGCGGCGCGGAGTAGGAAAGCCTGGCGCCCCCGCGCGCCAGGATCGTTGCCAACGGCCGCGGCCCGGGTATAGAGTCGAAGTGTGAACGTTCCGCCGGCGCTCACCGGGGCTCCCCAGCCATGACCACCGCGGGAGCCAGCGTGACGGCGTCGGCCATTCCCGGAGACAACATGCAACGCGCGGCCTTCCTCTCCTCGTCGATCGGGAAGAAGGTGGTGATGGCGGCGACCGGGCTCGTGCTCTACTCCTTCGTCATCGGGCACATGGTCGGGAACCTCCAGATCTACCTCGGCCCCAAGGCCCTCAACGACTACGCGGAGTTCCTGAGGCACTTCCTCCACGGGCAGGGCATCTGGCTCGCCCGCGGGGGGCTGCTCGTGGCGGTGGTCCTGCACCTCTGGGCGGCGGTGACGCTGACGCTGTCGAACTGGTCGGCCCGCCCGGTCGGCTACCGCGAGTGGCAGGCGCGGGAGTCCACCTACGCGTCGCGGACGATGGTGTGGAGCGGCCCCATCCTCGCCGCGTTCATCCTCTACCACCTCGCCCACTTCACCCTCGGCTCCGCGCACCCCGAGTTCGTCGAGGGCGACGTGTTCCGCAACGTGGTGGTCGGCTTCCGGAACCCGTTCGCCTCGGCGTTCTACATCCTCGCGATGTGCGCGCTGGGCCTGCACATGTACCACGGGTTCTGGAGCATGCTGCAGACCCTCGGCCTCAGCCACCCGCGATGGAACCCGGTCCGGCGCGGCCTCTCGCTCGCCCTCGCCGGGATCGTGGTCCTGGGCAACGTCTCGATCCCGCTCGCCGTGCTGACCGGGATCGTCCACCTGTAGGGGGACACCATGGAACTCAAGGCCAACATCCCCTCCGGCCCGATCGCCCAGAAGTGGACGAAGCAGCGCTTCGAGATGAAGCTCGTCAACCCCGCGAACAAGCGCAAGTACAGCGTGATCGTGGTGGGCAGCGGGCTCGCGGGGGGCGCGGGAGCGGCGTCGCTCGGCGAGCTCGGCTACAACGTGAAGTGCTTCTGCTACCAGGACTCCGCCCGCCGGGCCCACTCGATCGCGGCCCAGGGCGGGATCAACGCGGCCAAGAACTACCAGAACGACGGCGACAGCGTGTGGCGGCTCTTCTACGACACGGTGAAGGGCGGCGACTTCCGGTCCCGCGAGGCCAACGTCTACCGCCTCGCCGAGCTGTCGGTGAACATCATCGACCAGTGCGTGGCCCAGGGCGTGCCGTTCGCCCGCGAGTACGGGGGCACCCTCGCCAACCGCTCGTTCGGCGGCGCCCTCGTCTCGCGTACGTTCTACGCCCGCGGCCAGACCGGCCAGCAGCTCCTCCTCGGCGCCTACCAGGCGCTGATGCGCCAGGTCGGGGCGGGCACGGTGAAGATGTTCCCCCGTCACGAGATGCTCGAGCTCGTCGTGATCGACGGCCGGGCGCGGGGCATCGTCGCCCGCGACATGGTCACGGGGAAGCTCGAGACCCACCTCGCCGACGCGGTCGTCCTCGCCACCGGCGGCTACGGCAACGTCTTCTACCTCGCGACCTACGCCAAGGGCTGCAACGGCACCGCGATCTGGCGCTCGTACAAGAAGGGCGCGGCCTTCGCCAACCCCTGCTACACCCAGATCCACCCCACCTGCATCCCCGTGCACGGCGAGTACCAGAGCAAGCTCACCCTCATGAGCGAGTCGCTCCGCAACGACGGCCGCATCTGGGTGCCGCTCCGCAAGGGCGACACCCGCCCGCCCGGCCAGATCCCCGAGGCGGAGCGCGACTACTACCTCGAGCGGAAGTACCCGACCTACGGGAACCTCGCCCCCCGCGACATCTCCTCGCGCGCCGCGAAGCAGGTCTGCGACGAGGGGCGCGGGGTGGGCCCGACCGGCTTCGGCGTCTACCTCGACTTCGCCGACTCCATCAAGCGCCTCGGCGCGGAGAAGATCGCCGAGAAGTACGGCAACCTCTTCGAGATGTACGAGCGGATCACCGACGAGGACCCCTACAAGGTCCCGATGCGGATCTACCCGGCCACCCACTACACGATGGGCGGCCTGTGGGTCGACTACAACCTGATGAGCACGATCCCCGGCCTCCTGGTGGGCGGCGAGGCGAACTTCTCCGACCACGGGGCGAACCGGCTCGGGGCCTCGGCCCTCATGCAGGGCCTCGCCGACGGCTACTTCATCCTCCCCTACACCGTGGGCCACTACCTCGCCTCCACGAAGCTCGACAAGGTGGACGAGAGCCACCCCGAGGCGAAGGCCGCGGTGGTCGCGGTCGAGGAGCGGCTGAAGCGGCTCCTCTCGATCGGGGGCAAGCGCACGGTGACGTCGTTCCACCGGGCCCTCGGGAAGATCATGTGGGAGTACTGCGGCATGAGCCGCAGCCGCGCGGGGCTCGAGCGTGCGCTCCAGGAGATCCCCGCCCTGCGCGAGGAGTTCTGGCGCAACGTGAACGTCCCCGGCTCCGCCGACGACCTCAACCAGTCGCTGGAGATGGCGGGCCGGGTGGCCGACTTCCTCGAGCTCGGCGAGCTCATGTGCCTCGACGCCCTCGTTCGCGAGGAGTCCTGCGGCGGGCACTTCCGCGAGGAGTACCAGACCGAGGAGGGCGAGGCGCTGCGCGACGACGAGCGCTTCTGCCACGTCGCGGCCTGGGAGTACGCCGGGGAGGGCAAGACGCCCGCCCGGAACGTCGAGCCACTCGTGTTCGAGGAAGTGCCCCTGCAGACGCGGAGCTACAAATGAGCGGCAACGGCAAGAGCATGAACCTCACGCTGCACGTCTGGCGGCAGAAGAGCGCCCGGGACGCGGGGCGCTTCGTCACCTACCAGGCGAAGGGCGTCAGCCCCGACATGTCCTTCCTGGAGATGCTCGACGTCGTCAACGAGGAGCTCGTCGAGCGTGGCGAGGAGCCGATCGCGTTCGACCACGACTGCCGGGAGGGCATCTGCGGCTCCTGCAGCCTCGTGGTGAACGGCCGGCCCCACGGGCCGCGCGAGCGCACCACCGCCTGCCAGCTCCACATGCGGACGTTCAGGGACGGCGACGCGCTGGTCATCGAGCCGTGGCGGGCGAAGGCGTTCGAGGTGGTCAAGGACCTGATCGTCGACCGCAGCCCCCTCGACCGGATCATCGCCGCCGGCGGCTTCGTGTCGGTGCCGACCGGCAGCGCTCCCGACGGCAACGCGATCCCGGTGCCCAAGGAGAACGCGGAGCTGGCCATGGACGCCGCGGCCTGCATCGGCTGCGGGGCGTGCGTCGCCGCCTGCCCGAACGCCTCGGCGATGCTCTTCACCGCGGCCAAGGTCGCCCAGCTGTCGCTGCTCCCCCAGGGCCAGCCCGAGCGCTGGCTGCGGGTGAGGAAGATGGTGGCGGCCATGGACGCCGAGGGTTTCGGCAACTGCACGAACCACGGCGAGTGCGAGGCCGCCTGCCCCAAGGGCATCAAGCTCGACGTCATCGCCCGCATGAACCGAGACTACCTCCGGGCGAGCCTCGTGGGGGCCGAGGAGGTCAAGGGCGGCGGCGGCGCCGGCTAGCTAGCCGCGGCGGGCGCCGCGCCCGATCGAGCCTGCCTCAGACGAAGAACGGCACGTCCTTCACCGCGTACCTTCGCAGGGCCTCCTCGTCGATGTCGACCCCGATCCCGGGCGCGTCGCGCAGCGGGATGCGGCCGTCCGGCGTGAGCATCGGGCCGTCGAAGCGCACGATCTCCCGGAACATCGGGTTCGTGTGGAAGTAGATCTGCCACTCCAGGATCAGGAAGTTCGGGACCGAGGCGCAGACGTGGGCGGAGGCCATCGCCCCGAGATACGAGGCGACCATGTGGGGGGCGAACGGCACGTTGTAGGTGTTCGCGAGGTTCGCGATCCGCTGCCCCTCGCCGAGCCCCCCGCACTTCTGCAGGTCGGGCATCACCACGTCGACCGCGCCGATCTCGAGCGGGCGGCGGAAGCCGGTCGTGAGGTACCAGTTCTCGCCGCCGCAGATGGGGGTCGTGGTCTCGGCGCGGATGCGCGCGTAGGCCTCGGGGAACTCGGCCGGCACCGGCTCCTCCAGCCACAGGAGCCGGAACGGCTCCATCGCCTTCGCGATCCGATGCCCCGCCGCCTCGTCGAATCGGCCGTGGCAGTCGACGCAGACGTCGACGTGGGGTCCGACCGCCTCGCGCACGGCGGCGATCTGGGCGACCATCCGGTCGAGCTCCCGCGGGCTCACGCTCCAGTTGTGGCGGTCGAGCTTGCCGGGGTCCTCCGCGTCGTCGATGTCGAACTTGACCGCGGTGAAGCCGTACTTGTCCACGTCCTCCTTCGCCCGGCGCCCCATCTCGGCGGGCTCGAGGCGGCTGCCCGCGGTGTCGCAGTACACGCGGATCTCGTCGCGGAACCTCCCGCCGAGCAGCCGGTAGACCGGAAGGCCGAGCGCCTTGCCGACGAGGTCCCACAGGGCCTGCTCGAGCCCCGACATCACGCACACGTACATCCCGCCCTGGGCCCCCTTGAAGACCCCGCCGCGGCGCATGTCCTCCTGGAGCCGGTGGACGTCGAGGGGGCTCCTCCCGATCAGGTGCTGCTCGGCGATGTGCTTCATCACGTAGTACGCCCCGTACACGCCGTCGACCGCCTCCGCGCAGCCGTAGATCCCCTGGTTCGTCTCCACCTTGACGAACAGGCTGTGCTGGCTGCGGACGAGGCCGCCGCGCACGCCGGTGATCCGCAGGTCGGAGGGGCTCGACGCCAGAGGCGCTCGCTCGACGGCGGCGGCGAGGGCCGAGAGGGGGCGCGCAAGGAGGGCGGAGGCGGCGCCGGCGGCGCCGCCGGAGAGCAACGCCCGGCGCGAGTGCGGTCTGCCCATGGCCCTGCCTACCAGGTCCGCTCCTTGAGCAGCTCCTGGATCTGCTCCCGGGCCACCGGGAGCTTGTCGATGTGGTCGCTCAGCCACTTCGAGAAGTCCCTCTCCATCTCGTCCGTCCACCTCTGGTCGATCTGGCCCGGGGTGTAGACCTTCTCCTTGATCCGCTGGAAGCCGAACATGTCGCGCAGCTGCACGACCTCGCCCGTCTTGCACACGAGCTCGGCGAGGACGGGCGGGATGCACAGGACGCCGCCGCGCTTGGCCAGCACGACGTCGCCGGGGAGGCAGGTCATCGCCCCGATGCGGACGGGGCGGTTGATCTCGACGAGCATGTTGTCGTAGTTGTACGAGGGGTGCCAGTCCCGCACCCAGCCCTTGAAGCCGGCGATCGTCTCGATCTGGGCGACGTCGCGCACGGAGCCGTCGAAGACGATGCCGTTCTCCGAGTTGCGGTAGATCGCGGTCGCGAGGTTCCCGCCGATGATCGGCCCTCCCTCGTAGCTCGAGAAGGCGTCGGCCACGTAGACGTCGCGCCTCTGCAGCATGTCGATCGGCCACGAGTTGCGGCCGCCGATCCGCCCCTCCCGGTGGCCCTTCTCGGTGAGGGCCTTGTCGAGGTCCGGCCGCTTCGGCACGAAGGTCGCGGTGAGGGCCCGCCCGACCATCGTCGCGGTCTCGTCGAGGTGGACGAGCTTGAAGCGGCCCTCGAACTGCCACTCGAAGCCGTGGTTCCGCATGACCGCCCACGCCTCCTCGAGCCCGATCTTCGTCATGCGGTCGAGGATGGCGTCCGGGACCCGGGGCCGGCCGTCGGGGAAGCGCTCGCCCTTCCACTCGGAGGTGAGGGCGATCACCTCCTCGCGCGAGGGCGCGACGTCCTGGGCGGCGAGGGGGGGCGCGCAGAGGGCGCAGAGGGCGACGGCGGCGCGGAGCTTCATGGTGTCGGGCCTCCTGAGACGCGGCGGACCAGGGCTTCGACGAGCGGCCGGCCGCGCAGCGGCCGCATCATCGGGTCGACGGCGAGGATCGCGATCCACGGGTCCCGGCGGCGGGCGGCCTCCGCGAGGAGCTCCTCCGCCCGCGCCCCCTCGCCGAGGGCGAGATGGACGGTGGCGAGCTGGTAGGGCGAGGCCTCGGCCGCGACGAGGAGCGCGCGCGCGTCGTCCGTTCGCCCGGCGAGGGCCAGGCTCCGCGCGAGAACGGGGCGGAGAAACGCGCTGTCCGGCGCGAGATCGAACGCCCGCCGGTGCTCCTCGAGCGCCTCCTCGTGGCGGCCCAGGTTCTGGAGGGCGCTTCCGACCGCCCAGTGGCCCAGGAGCTGGTGGGGGTCGAGCTCGAGCGCCCGCCGTGCATGGGCGAGCTCGCCCTCGTGGTCGGCGCCCAACGCGGCGTGCAGGCCGGCGAGGGCGAGCACCACGACCGAGAGAGGGTCCCTCTCCTGCGCGCGGCGCAGGGCGGAGGCCGCCTCCTCCCGCCGACCCCGCAGGTCGAGGACGAGGCCCAGCCACTGGTGGGGCGCCGTCGACTCGGGCGCGAGGTCGACCGCGAGGCGCAGCTCGCGCTCGGCGCCGTCCCAGTCCCAGTCCCGGAACAGCCGCAGGAAGCCGGCGGAGACGTGCGGCTCGGGGATGTCCGCCCCGAGGGCGAGCGCCCTCTCGGAGGACTCCCCGGCCAGCGCCCACGCCTCTCCCGGCGGGAGCGCCCCCGCGAGGGCGGCCACGAGGAACGCGTCGGCGAGGCCCGCGTGGGGCAGCGCGTAGCGCGGGTCGAGCGCGGCCGCCTCGTGGAAGCACGCCATCGCCTTCTCGACCCACGGCCGCGAGAAGCGCCCCCAGAAGAAGCGGCCCCGGCAGTACGCCTGGTAGGCCTCGAGGCTCTCCGTCGGGCGGCGGCCGAGGCGACGGCGCTCCTCGGGGCTGAGCCCCGCGGCGAGCGCCGCGGCCACGCGCTCGGCCACCTTGTCCTCGACCGCGAAGAGGTGCGTGAACTCCTCGTCGAAGCGATCCGCCCACAGGGGCGCGCCTCCGCCCACCGAGACGAGCTGCAGGGTCAGCCGCAGCCGAGACCCCGACCGCTGCAGCCGGCCGTCGAGCACGGCGTCCACCTCGAGCTGCCGGCCGGCGGCCACGGGGTCGACGTCGCCCTGGGCGAAGCGCCGGACGGTGCCCGTCGGCCGCACCGCGACGCGCCCGGTGGCGGCGAGCCGCGTGATGAGGGCGTCGGCCATCCCCAGGCCCAGCGCGTCGTCCGCCTCGTCCCCGGCGAGCGACCGGAACGGAAGGACGGCGAGGCTGCGCGGCGCGGCCGCCGCCTGCGCCCGGGCCGCGCCCAGGAAGCGGTAACCCCGGCGCGGCACCGTCTGGATCCAGGGCCGGCCGTCCGGCTGGTCGCCGAGGGCCCGGCGCAGGATCGAGACGTTGACGCTGAGGTTCGCTTCCTCGACGAACGTGTCGGGCCAGACCCGCCGGAGCAGGTCCTCCTTGGGCACCACCTCGCCCGCCTCGGCGGCGAGGACAGCGAGCAGCTCCGCAGCCTTCGGAGGGACTTCGAGCAGCTCGTCGCCGCGGAAGATGAGGCGCCGACGGGCGTCCACCCGGTACGGCCCGAACTCGAGGATCGTCGGCCGGCCACTCACCGACCGGATTCTATCCCGTGCCGCAGGAGGGGGTTGCACGGCCCGGGGGATCCCTTGGAACTCCCTCGGGGGTCCGCTGTGACTCCGGACGGCGTCGGGCGCACCTTCCGTATGACAGGAGGTCGTCCATGGCTTCGAGCGACCGGGCGGCGCGAGGGTTCCGGGAGGCGGAGCGGCACCTGGCCGGGGTGACGGCGCGAGCCGAGAAGCGGGCCCTCGCGTGGCTCGCCCCCCGGGTCCCCCCGCGGGTGACGTCCGACCACCTGACGCTCCTCGGCTTCGCTTCCACCGCGGCCTGCGGCACGCTCTACGCCGCGAGTGGCCGCTGGCCCTGGCTGGTCCTGCTGGTGAACCTGGGCCTCGCCTTCAACTGGCTCGGGGACAGCCTCGACGGCACCCTCGCCCGCCACCGGGGGCTCGAGCGGCCCCGCTTCGGCTTCTACGTCGACCACCTGCTCGACGCCTTCGGGGCGCTCCTCCTCCTCGGCGGCCTCGCCCTGTCGGGCCTGATGAGCCCGTTCGTGGCCGCCGTCTTCCTCGCTGCCTACTACCTGCTCGCGGTCGAGACGTACCTCGCGACGTACGCGATCGGACGCTTCAAGATCTCGTGGGGGCCGGTGGGCGGGACCGAGCTGCGCCTCGTCCTCGCCGCGCTGAACGTCATGGTGCTCTTCCGGCCACGCGTCGTCCTCGGCGGGTCCTCCTGGCTCGTCTTCGACGTGCTCGGCGCCGCCGCGAGCGTCGCCCTCGTGCTCCTCGCCGTGGCCGCGGGGATCCGCGGAACGCGGGCGCTGGTCAGGCGGGAAGGGTGGGCGCCAGCGGTTGCGGCTGCTCCGCAGTCGCCCACGCTCCCGAGGCGCCTCGGGAAACGGACATAGCAGCCAGATACGGCCAGCCTGTCTCCGGCGTTCCTCGTTCTGGCAGGTGCTTCGCACCCCCCAGACCCCCCGTCGACGGCTCAGAGCTTCATGATGTCGACGAGCTCCCTCACCGCCGCCGCCGACTTGTGGAGGGCGGCGCGCTCGGCGTCGGTGAGCTTGATCTCCCAGATCTTCTCGACGCCCGGAGCGCCGAGCTGGGCCGGCACGCCGACGTAGAGGTCCTTGATCCCGAACTCGCCCTCGAGGTAGCAGGCGCAGGGCAGCACCTTGTGCTTGTCCTTGAGGACGGCGTCCACCATCTCCACGGTCGACGAGGACGGGGCGTAGTAGGCCGAGCCCGTCTTCAGCAGGGAGACGATCTCCGCGCCGCCGCCCGCCGTGCGCTTGACGATCGCCTCGACCCTCTCCGGGGGCAGCAGCTCGGTGATCGGGATCCCGCACACCGTCGAGTAGCGGGGCAGCGGCACCATGGTGTCGCCGTGGCCGCCGAGGACGAAGGCGCTCGTGTTCTCCACCGAGACCCCGAGCTCCATGGCGATGAACGTGCGCATGCGCGCCGAGTCGAGGACGCCCGCCATGCCGAACACCCGGTGCTTCGGGAAGCCCGACACCTTGAAGGCCACCTGGCACATCGCGTCGAGCGGGTTCGACACGACGATCAGGATCGCGTTCGGGGACTGCTGGGCGGCCTTCTCCGTGCACTCCTTGACGATCTTGTAGTTCGTGTTGAGGAGGTCGTCCCGGCTCATCCCGGGCTTGCGGGCGATCCCGGCGGTGATGACCACGATGTCCGAGCCCGCGGTGTCCTTGTAGTCGTTGGTCCCGACGACCCTCGAGTCCACGCCCTCGACGGGGGTCGCCTGCATGATGTCGAGGCCCTTGCCCTGGGGCATGCCCTCGACGATGTCGATGAGAACCACGTCCGCGAGCTCGCGGTCGGCGATGCGCTGCGCGAGCGTCGCCCCCACGTTGCCCGCCCCCACGACGGTGACTTTCCTGTTCATGGCTTCCCTCGATGACGAAGATACGCGCGAAAGGCCGGATTCGGTCGGATTCTACCCCCGGCCCAAGGCGGCCGTCACCGGAAAAGCGGGCGCGCGCGGTTCCGGAATAGAATGCGCAACCGCAGAGGAGGCCCCATGCCCTACCAGCACGTCGAGGTGCCCGCGGACGGCGCCAAGGTCACGATCCGGGACGGGAAGCTCCGGGTTCCCGACCGCCCGATCATCCCGTTCATCGAGGGCGACGGCACCGGCCGCGACATCTGGCGCGCCAGCGTGCGGGTGCTCGACGCCGCGGTGGCGAAGGCCTACGGCGGGAAGCGGAAGATCGCCTGGATGGAGGTCTACGCCGGCGAGAAGGCGTTCCAGCAGTTCCAGAACTGGCTCCCCGACGAGACCGTCGAGGCCTTCCGCGAGTTCCTCGTCGGCATCAAGGGCCCGCTCACGACGCCGATCGGAGGCGGCATCCGCTCCCTGAACGTGGCCCTGCGCCAGATGCTCGACCTGTACGTGTGCCTGCGCCCGGTGCGCTGGTTCCAGGGCGTGCCCTCCCCGGTGAAGAACCCGGGTAAGGTGGACATGGTCATCTTCCGGGAGAACACCGAGGACATCTACGCCGGGATCGAGTTCGAGAGCGGGACCGAGGACGTCCGGAAGGTCCTCGCCTTCCTCGAGCAGACGTTCCCGAAGGCGTACGCGAAGGTGCGCTTCCCGCAGACGACGGCCATCGGGTGGAAGCCGGTCTCGCGCGAGGGCAGCGAGCGGCTCATCCGGGCCGCGATCGAGTACGCGCTCGCCAACCGGCGCAAGAGCGTCACCCTCGTGCACAAGGGCAACATCATGAAGTTCACCGAGGGGGCCTTCCGCAACTGGGGCTACGAGCTCGCGGAGAGGGAGTTCGCGGAGCGGTGCTACACCTGGGACCAGTGGGAGCGGACGAAGAAGGCGAACGGCGAGGAGGCGGCGAACGCCGAGCAGAAGGCCGCCCTCGCGTCGGGCCGGCTGCTCGTCAAGGACGCCATCGCCGACATCACGCTCCAGCAGGTCCTCACCCGTCCGGACGAGTTCGACGTC
>CAZLRF010000073.1:0-2624 GCA_964561785.1 uncultured Acidobacteriota bacterium
CGCCGCACCGCCTCGAGGAAGTCCTCCTTCGCGTAGAGGACGACCTCGTCGGCGCCCGCCTCGCGGGCGAGAGCCGCCTTCTCCTCCGTCCCCACCGTCCCGAAGACCCGGGCGCCCAGGCGCTTCGCCATCTGGACGAGGAGCAGTCCCACCCCGCCCGCCGCGGCGTGGACGAGGCACGTCCGTCCGGGGCCGAGGGGGTACGTGTCGTGACAGAGGTAGTGGGCCGTCATGCCCTGCAGCAGGACTGCCGCCGCCGTCTCCGCCTCCATCCCCGCGGGCACCGCCACCGCGCGGTCGGCGGGCACTCGCACCCGCTCGGCGTACGAGCCGAGGACGGTGCTCCAGCCCACACGGTCTCCCGCGCGGAAGAGCGTGACGCCCGGCCCGGCCGCCTCGACCGTGCCCGCCCCCTCCATCCCGGGGACGAGCGGGAGGGCGTTCGGGTAGAGGCCGGTGCGGTGGTAGACATCGATGAAGTTGAGCCCGGCGGCGGCGAGGCGCACGACGATCTCGCCCGGGCCGGGCGAGGGGTCGGGGACCTCCGCGAGGCGCAGGGCCTCCGGCCCGCCGAAGCCGTCGATTCGAATGGCCTTCATGGGTTCCCCCGGTGTCGCCATAGCCTACTTCGGATCGTGCTACGCTCGCGAGGGTGAAGGGGGCCTCTTGCGCGCGCTGAGCCGAAGAGAGAGAGGGCTCCTGGGCCTCGTCACCGTGGCGCTCCTCGCCGCGGGCGCGTGGGCCCTCACCCACTCCGGCGCCGCCCCCGCCGTCCTCGGCCGGCCGCGCGCCGAGCGACCGCTGCCGCCCGTGCCGCGGATCGACCTCGCGCGGATCGACCGCCCGCGCTCGGACGTGCAGGCGGGGCGGCGGGACCTCTTCCAGTTCGGCGCGCCGGTCGGCGAGGAGCGGGACGAGGTCGAGGAGGTCGAGCCCGTCGCGCCGCCGGTCGTGATCCCTCCCCCACCGCCCGCCGGCGGCGAGGGCGGAGCCGCGGTCGCCGCCGCGCCTTCGCTGCTGCCGCTCAACCTCAAGTACATCGGCTCGGTGGAGAGCAAGGCGGGGGTGAAGGTGGCGGTGCTGCTGACCGACCGGCGCGAGGTGCTGACCGGCCAGGCGGGGCAGGTGGTGGCCAACCGCTACCGCATCGCGCGGATCGGGATCGAGTCGGTGGACCTCGAGGACGTGGCCTCCGGCCAGTCGCGGCGCGTCCCCCTGCGGGGGAACTGAGCCCCTACCGGCGCTCGCGCTCGGCGAAGTCCCGCAGCGAGCGGGCGACGACGGGGCTCAGGAGCAGCAGGGCCACGAGGTTCGGCAGGGCCATGAGGCCGTTGAGCGTGTCGGCCACGTCCCACACCACGTGCAGCGAACCGGTCGCGCCGAGCCAGGCGGCCGCGAGCCACAGGAGCCGGTAGGGCAGGATCGCGCGCGTGCCGAAGAGGTAGGAGGTCGCCGTCTCCCCGTAGAAGGACCATCCGAGCAGCGTCGAGAACGCGAACGTGAGGATCCCGGTGGTCACCACCACGTCGCCCCACACGCCGGGCAGGCCGGTCTCGAACGCCTTCGCGGCGAGGGCGGCGCCCGTCGCCCCGCTCGTCCACTCCCCGGTCACGAGAACCACGAGGCCGGTGGCGAGGCACACGAGGATCGTGTCCACGAACACCTCGAAGATCCCGTAGAGGCCCTGGCGCACCGGGTGGTCGGTGCGGGCGGTGGCGTGGACCATCGGCGCCGAGCCGAGGCCCGCCTCGTTGCTGAAGAGCCCGCGGGCGACGCCGAAGCGCAGGGCCTGCATCACCCCCGCCCCCGCGAACCCGCCGACCGCGGCGTGCCCGGAGAAGGCCGAGGCGAGGACCGTCTCGACGACGGCGGGGATACGGTCGGCGTGGGTCAGCAGGATGATCCCCGCTCCGAGGAGGTACGAGAGGCACATGAACGGGACGAGGACCTGGGTGACCTCGGCGATCCGCGTGATCCCGCCGAGGATCACGACCCCGGTGAGGAGGACGACGAAAGCGCCGCTCGCTTCGGCCGGCACCCCGAACGTCGCCTTCACCGACTCGGCCACGCTGTTGGCCTGGACCATGTTGCCGATGCCGAACGCGGCGAGGGCGGTGAGCAGGGCGAAGAGGCCGCCGAGCCACGGCGCCCGCAGGCCGTTCTTGAGGATGTACATCGCCCCCCCGCGGTACGTGCCGGTGTCGTCCTTCTCCCGGTAGCTGATCGCGAGCACGATCTCCGCGAACTTCGTGCCCATGCCGAGGAGGCCGGAGACGAGCAGCCAGAACAGCGCGCCGGGGCCGCCGATCGTGATCGCGGTCGAGACGCCGGCGATGTTGCCGACGCCGACGGTCGAAGCGAGGGCGGTCGCCACCGCCTGGAAGGGCGACACCGTACCCTCGGCGTGCGAGCGCGAGAGCACCTTGCCGAGGACCTCCCTCAGCGCCCGGCCGAGCCAGCGGAACTGCACGCCGCGCAGGAGGATCGCGAGGTAGAGGCCCGTTCCCATGAGCAGGGTCATGGTCACGGGGCCCCAGACCCAGCCGTTGAGCGTGGCGTGCGCCTTCAGCAGCGTCTCGAGCATGATCTCTCCCCGGGGCGACGAGGCCGAGAGTCTACCTCAC
>CAZLRF010000073.1:2724-21397 GCA_964561785.1 uncultured Acidobacteriota bacterium
GCGCCGGGCGGCTGCCCCTGGGACCGGGAGCAGACGCACGAGACGGTCAAGCCGATGACGATCGAGGAGGCCTACGAGGTCGCCCACGCGATCGACGAAGGGGACGACGAGGAGCTCCTGGGTGAGCTCGGCGACCTGCTGCTGCAGGTCGTGTTCCACGCGAACATCGCCGAGGAGCGCGGGGCGTTCCGCCTGCGGCAGATCCTCGAGCGGGTCACGGACAAGATGGTCCGGCGCCACCCGCACGTCTTCGGCGAGGACGACGCCTCGACCTCCGGGGAGGTCCTGCGCAGCTGGGAGGCGATCAAGGCGAAGGAGCGCGAGGAGAAGGGCAAGGACGACGCGTCGATGCTCGACAGCGTGCACGAGGGCCTGCCCGCGGTGATGGAGGCCTTCCAGATGACGACCAAGGTCTCCCGCGTGGGGTTCGACTGGCCGGGTCCGGAGGAGGCCCTCGTCAAGCTCGAGGAGGAGACGCTGGAGCTGCGCGAAGCGATCCGGGCGAAGGCCGACCCGAAGGCCGTCGCCGAGGAGGTGGGCGACCTGCTCTTCGTGGCGGTGAACGTGGCGCGGCTCGCCGGGGTCGACCCCGAGAGCGCGCTCAAGGCGGCGAACCGGAAGTTCCGGCGCCGGTTCCGCCACGTCGAGGAGGGCCTGCGGAAGGACGGCCGCAGGCCCGCCGACGCGACGCTCGAGGAGATGGACCGCCTCTGGGACGAGGCGAAGGCGAGGGGTCTCTGAGCCGAGGGGCCCGGGCTCAGGCCCGAGGGGGCAGCACCCGGATGAGGAACGCGCGCAGGTCCTCGATCTCCGGGGCGCAAACGCTGTGCGGCATCGGGTACGCGCGCCACTCGACGTCGTAGCCCCGCGACCGCAGCAGGTCGCGCGAGGCCTCTCCGAGAGCCGAGGGCACGATCGGATCCATCGTGCCGTGGGCCACGAAGACGGGCACCGCCGCGTTCGCGGGGTGCGCCTCGGCGGCGAGGCGCGCGGCGAGGGGGAGGTAGCAGGAGAGCGCGACGACCCCGCCCAGCCGCTCGGGCCAGCGCAGCGCCGTGTGCAGCGCCATGGCGCCGCCCTGGGAGAAGCCGGCGAGGACGATGCGCTCGGCCGGGATCCCCCGCTCGCGCTCGCGGCGGACGAGCGCGCCGATCTGCTCCGCCGACCGCTGGATGCCGTGCTCGTCCTCGGCCGCGGCGCGGTCGATCGCGACGATGTCGTACCACGCGCGCATCCGGTGGCCGCCGTTGATCGTCACCGGGCGGACGGGCGCGTGGGGGAAGACCCACCGGACCGCGGGCGAGGCGGGCAGGCGCAGCTCGGGCACGAGCGACTCGAAGTCGTGCCCGTCCGCGCCGAGGCCGTGCATGAGGACGACGGCGGCGTCCGCCGCCGTCCCCGGCTCGACCTCGACCGTCTCGAGGAGGCCCGCGCTCACGCCTTGCGGACGGGGGCGGCCTCGATCTGCCGGTCGAGCATCTCCGCGATCCGCGGCTGGGGCACCGCGCCCACCTGCTGGTCGACGACCTTTCCGCCCTTGAAGACGAGCAGGGTCGGGATCGACCGGATGCCGAAGGCCTGGGCGACCCCGGGGTTCTCGTCCACGTTGAGCTTGCCGACCTTGGCCCGGCCCGAGTACGCGGTGGCGAGCGCCTCGATCGACGGGGCGATCATGCGGCAGGGCGGACACCACTCGGCCCAGAAGTCGACGAGCACCGGGCCGTCCGCTTCCGTCACTTCCCTCTTCCAGTTGTCGTCGGTCAGAACCACCACGTCCTTGTTCACGGTCTCTCTTCCTCCGGGCCAAGGCCCCGGCGGGCTGCTCCGCCCTGGGCACCACTCCATTAGACCCCAGGTCGCCCCGGACGTTACAGCGCGAGCGCAACCTGAGCCGGGACAGGCATTTGTGCGCCCCGGGGCGTATACTCCCCCTCCGTGGCCTCCCCCTGGATCCGCACCGCGGACGCCCTGTCCACCCTCGCCCGCTCGCTCGAGGGCTGCCGCGCGATCGGCCTCGACACCGAATCGGACAGCCTCTACCACCACTTCGAGAAGGTCTGCCTCGTGCAGATCGCCACGGACCGCGGCGAGGCGTGGCTCGTGGACACCCTCGAGCTGCGCGACCTCTCGCCGCTCGCTCCCGCCCTCGCCGACCCCGGCCTCGCGAAGGTGCTCCACGGCGCCGACTACGACGTGACGACGATGAAGCGGGACTTCGGCCTCTCGTTCGCGGGGGTCTTCGACACGATGATCGCCGCGCGCCTGCTGGGCCGGACCGAGATCGGCCTCGTGGCGGTGGCGCGCGAGGAGCTGGGGGTGAGGCTCAGCAAGAACAGCCAGAAGGACGACTGGTCCCGCCGGCCCCTCACCCCGGGCCAGGAGGCGTACGCCCTCGACGACGTGCGCCACCTCGTGGCGCTGCGCGAGCGGCTCGCGGCGCGCCTCGAGGCGGCGGGCCGGCTCGAGTGGCTCGCGGAGGAGTGCGAGGCCGTCGCCGCCCTCGAGCCGGCGCCGCGGAGGCGGGCCGCGGAGACGTACCTGGAGATGAAGGGGGCGAGGCGCCTCCCGCCCCGCTCGCTCGCCGTCCTGCGCGAGCTCGCGGCGTGGCGCGAGCGGCGGGCGGAGGAGACCGACACGCCCGGCTTCCGCATCCTCGGCAACGAGGCCCTGCTGCGGCTCGCGGAGCTGCGGCCGCGGGACGCCGCGGCCCTGCGGGCGGTGCCGGGGGTGCTGCCCCGCCTCTCCCGGCACGCCCCCGAAATCCTCGACGCGGTGCGGCGCGGGGAGGAGATCCCGGAGCCCGAGCTGCCGCGCGTCGCGCGCTCTCCCCGGCCGGTCGTGCCCGACGCCGTGCAGCGCCGGGTCGAGCGGCTGAAGGCGCTGCGCGCGCGTCGGGCGGCGGCGCTGGGCGTCGACGTCTCGGTCGTGCTCCCCCAGCGCCTCGTGGACCGCCTCGCCGAGGCCGCCCCGCGAAGCGCGGCGGAGCTGGCGGCAATCGAGGGGCTCCGCCGGTGGCGCATCCGCGCGTTCGGCGACGAGATCCTCGCCGCCGTATCATGAGCACGTTGAAGACCGGGAAACTCGGCAAGTTCGAGATCCTGGCCGAGCTGGGCCAGGGGGCCATGGGCACGGTCTACCGCGCCCACGACACCGTCCTCGACCGGCCGGTGGCGCTCAAGACCGTGGCCCCCGCCCTGCTCACCGGGCAGGAGGCGCTCGCCCGCTTCCGCCGCGAGGCCAGGAACGCGGCCCGCCTGCAGCACCCGAACATCGTGACGATCTTCGAGGTCGGCGAGGTCGAGGGCACCCACTTCATCGCGATGGAGCTCGTCGAGGGGCTCGAGCTCGGCGAGGCGCTGTCCCCTCCCGACCGCTTCCCCCTCGAGCAGAAGGTCCGCATGATCGTCGACGTCTGCCGGGGGCTCGACTTCGCCCACAAGATGGGGGTCATCCACCGGGACGTCAAGCCGGCGAACATCCGCCTGACCCGGGAAGGCACGGTCAAGATCCTCGACTTCGGGATCGCGAAGTCCCTGCGCGGCGACACCACCGACCCCAACCTCACCCAGCAGGGAATGGTCCTCGGCACGCCGAGCTACCTCTCGCCGGAGCTCGTGCAGGGAGCGAAGGTCGACCCCCACGCGGACATGTGGGCGGTGGGGGTCATCCTCTACGAGGCGCTCGCCGGACGGCGCCCGTTCGAGGCCCCCACGATCACGAGCCTCATCCACCGCATCGTCGGCGAGCCGCCGGCGGAGATCGACTGGAAGGGGCTGCGCCTGCCCGAGCCGCTGGCCGCGGTGGCGATGCGCGCCCTCGAGAAGGACCGCGAGAGGCGCTTCGCCACCCTCGGCGAGATGGCGAACGCGCTGCTCGCCGCGATCGGCGCGACGCCCGCGCCCGAGACCCCCCTCGACCCGGTGGTCCGCAAGCGGGCCTACGAGGCGAACTTCGCCGAGGCGCGGAGGCTGCTCGCCGAGGAGGACCTCTCGGGGGCGCTCGAGGCCGCGAGGCGGGCCCAGGCCCTCGACCCCGGCCGCACCGGGATCGTGTCGCTCATCAAGGTCATCGAGGCCCGCCTCGGCGAGGCGACGACCGTCAAGCGGCCGCCCCCGGCCGGGCGGGCCGCCGACGCGACGCGCACGGCCGTGTCCGCCCCCTCCCGGACGCCGGCCCCCGCCGGGCCGCTCCCCGTCCCCCCGGGGCCCCTCGACACGTCGACCCTGCGCGCGGGCGGAGCCGCCGCCTTCCGC
Source organism: uncultured Acidobacteriota bacterium (assembly GCA_964561785.1). Lineage (GTDB taxonomy): Bacteria > Acidobacteriota > Vicinamibacteria > Fen-336 > Fen-336 > DATBSL01. The sequence continues at coordinate 6,978 of CAZLRF010000073.1, forward strand.
GAGCTCGGCACGTTCGGCGAGCCGCCGGCCACCAAGGAAGCGGCGCTCTCGCCGGCCGCCGACGTCCTCGCGGTGGCGGGGGCGGACGGGGCGATCCGCCTCTGGGACCTGCGCTCGCGCAACCGCACCCACGTCCTGCGCACGGACCTGCACCGCCGCAGCGGCCACGACGCCGCCGCGCTCTGTCTCGGCTTCTCCCCCGACGGCTCGCTCCTCGCCTCGGCGCACGTCGACGGCGTCGTCCACCTGTGGGACATGGCGAAGGGCGAGGAGGTGCCGGTGCGCCTGCGCCACGACGAGGCGGTCGGCTCCCTCGCGTTCTCCCCGGACGGGGCCACCCTCGCCACGGGCTCGCTCGACGCCAACCTGCGCCTGTGGGACGTGGGGGCCGCCCTCGCCGGAGAGGCGCGGCGCGAGCTCGTGCGCCAGCCCTCGGGGGTGACCGCTCTCGCCTGGGTCGACGGCGGGGAGCGCGTCGTCACCGGCCACGCCTCGCGCATCCTCCGCGTGACCGACCCGCACCGCGGACGCTGCGTCGCGACGATGCGGGGGCCCGAGGGCCTCGTGAACCTGCTCTGCCTCTCGCCGGACGGCCGCTGGCTGGCCGCGGCGAGCCACGACCGCACCGTCCGTCTCTACGACGTGAGCGCCGGGGAGCAGAAGGCGCAGCTCGGCCCCCTGCGCCGGCCCGCCACGGCGCTCGCCTTCCTCGCCGACGGCGGCTTCCTGGCCACGGTCTGCCAGGAGAACGCGGTTCAGCTCTGGGACCTCGAGCGCCTCGCCCCGGGGGTGTCGCTGTGGGGCCCGTCCGGCGAGAGCTTCGTGGGTGTCGCGCTCTTCGGCGAGGCGAACCACCTCGCGGTGGCCCTCGCCGACGGCCGCATCCGCGCCTGGGGCCCGGCCAGCGCATAGCTCTGGCTAGCGCAGCGCTCGGACCTCGTCCGCCCTCTTGAGCAGTCCCATCCGGTGCAGGGCGAAGTCGTACTTCACCGGGTCGGCGGGGTCGAGCGCGCGCAGACGCCGGGTGACGTCCCGGGCCATGCTCCAGCCCGGCGAGCGGTAGCGGGTGAGGCGGAGCGTCCGGGCGATCGCGATCGTGTGGGCGTCGAGCGGCAACACGAGCTGCGCGGGGTCGGGGCGACGCCAGACTCCGAGGTCGACGCCTCCGCGCCGCGCCATCCAGCGCAGGTACAGGTTGAGCCGCTTGCACGCGCTCCCCGAGGCCGGCGAGGGGAAGAAGTAGCGCACGCCCGCGACGCGGGGCACCTCGCGGCCGCGGTAGAGGCCGCCGTGGTCGAGGGCGAGGGCGCGGGCGCAGAACGAGGAGAGGGCGGGGCCGACGTCCTCGTCCCCCGGGGCGAGCCCCTCGGCGAAGAAGGCCTCGATCGACCCGTGCGAGGCGCGCATCTGGCGGATCAGGAAGAGCAGGGCGGCGACGTCGCGGCCGTCGATCCAGCGGTGCCGAAACAGCCCGAGGCGCGCGGCCGCCTCGCGCGGGTCGAGGCGGGCCACGGCCTCGGCCGGGGCCTCTCCGAGGACCGCGAGGACCGCGGCGACGCTCCTCTTGATCTGGACGACCGTCCCGAAGGCGAGCCCCGAGGCGACGAGTCCGACGACCTCGCGGTCGGCGTCCGTCCGCTGGGCCCGAACGAACTCGAGGGGGTCGGGGGTCACGAACCGCTGGTCGTACCGCCGGTACAGGGCCTCCAGTCGCCGGCGCAACTCCCGCCTTTTCATCGCGAAAGCCAGTATCGCCTGCGGGCGGGCTGGGGGCAGCGAGTCCTCGTCGAATGTGCCAAAACCCGCAAATATCTACTCAAGAGCTGAACAATACCGGAGCGTTCCCGTACTGCTCCCCGAAGACGGATTTCCAAGGAGGTTGATGATGCGCTCGAACCTGTTCTCGAAGGGGGCACTGGCGGCGGTGATCGCGGCGCCCCTCGTTCTCGTCGGCTGCGGCGGCGACTCGATCACGGGCGCGAGCCCCAGCGAGGCCGGGTCGACCCTCGTCCGCGTGGCCCACCTGTCCCCGGACGCGCCCGCCGTGGACGTCCTCGTCAACGGCGCCCGCGTGGTGAGCGGCGCCGCGTTCGGCGACGCCACCGGTTACCTCGCCCTCCCCGCCGGCTCCGCCCGCATCCAGGTCGTGCCCGCCGGCGCCGACGCGCCAGTCGTCATCGACGCGACACTCGACCTCGCGGACGGCGCGGCGTACACCGTGGCCGCCACGGGCCTGCTCGGCGCGAACGACCTGAGGCCGCTCGTCCTCATCGACGACCTCTCCGCCCGCGGCGATCGGGCCAAGGTGCGCTTCGTGCACGCGAGCCCCGACGCCCCGGCGGTCGACATCGGGACGGCGGGTGGGGCGCTGGTCGGCGGCGCCGACCCCGCGATCGTTCCCTCCCCTGGTCAGCCGGGTCCTTCCCAGGGTTCCCAGACGGGCGTTCAGTCGCAGGTGCTCTTCGCGAACGTGGCCTTCCGCGAGTTCCGCGGCTACGTGCCGGTGGCGGGCGGCAGCTACGACCTGCAGGTGCGGCCGGCCGGCTCGTCGGCGGTCGCGCTGTCCGTGCCCGACGTTGCGGTGTCCAACGGTCGAAGCTACACGATCTTTGCGATCGGCCGCCTCGGTAACGGGTCGCTCTCCGCCCTGGCCCTGCCGGACGCGCGCTAGAACGTCACTACATCGTTGCCCTCGAGGGGTCCGGGTTCGCCCGGGCCCTTCGCTCTTTCCGGGCCTTCGCATCAGTCGCTCCGGGGGGGGTGGTGGACAGCGGCCGGATGGGCTACGCTGGTCTCGTGGCGCGGACGTCCGGCGGAGCAGCGCTACAGTCCCCCCGAGCCCGGGCGGTCCTCGCGGCACTCGCCGCGGCGCTGGCCGGTGGCGTGCTCGCGGACTGCGGCGGCGGCTCCCCCACCGGACCCTCCTCCCCCCCCTCCGCCCACCTCGACGCGACGGCCCCGGCGGGGGCGGCGATCGTCGTCGTCTCGGGCGAAACCTCCCTGCCGGTTCCCGGCGCACGCGTGACGCTCGGGGGCCGGGTGCATACGACCGACGGCGAGGGTCGCCTCGTCCTGCCCGCCGCGGTGAGCCTGCCCGCCCCGCTCGAGATCGACGGCGCGGGCTTCCTCCTGCGCCGCACGTCGCTCCGCGAGGCCTCTCCGGCGACCGTCGCCCTGTGGCCCGGGCACAGCCCCACCGGCCTCGACGCCGACTCGACCGGCTGGCTCGTGTACACGAGCGCGACGTCCCACGACGCCCCGCACGGGGGCCTCGCCCTGCACCGCCCGTCCCCCTCCGCCCGCACCGCCCACGTCCTCCCCTCGGAGGAGCTGCGGCGAGACCCCCTGGCCCTCGCCGCGCACGAGGAGGCCGTGCGCATGCTGAACGACGTACTCGGCGACCGCTTCGCCTACGCCCTCGCCGCCCCCCCCGCGGGCGGGCTCGTGTTCGAGACGAGGCTCGACCCGAAGAGCGCGCACTGCAAGGACAGGGTGCGCGCCGTGACCACCACGAGCGTGCGGGGCAGCGAGATCACCGGGGGGACGGTCACGTTCTGCTCGCTCGAGGCCGCCCGCAGCTTCACCGTGGCCCACGAGCTCGGGCACACGTTCGGGCTGCAGCACTCGGCCCACGGGGCCGACATCATGTACGGCTGGTTCGTGCCGCACCACCCGGCGGGCTTCTCCCCCCGCGAGGCGCTCGCCATGCGGCTCATGCTCCAGCGCGAGGCGGGCAACCGCTTCCCCGACACCGACCCCGCCGCCTCCTCCTCGAGCGAGCGCCGCACCCTCGTCACCGTCTGCCGCTGACGAAGGGCGCCTTGCCTCGGCCGCGGGCCGTGACTAGGATGCGCCCATGACCGATGCGCGGGAGTTCCACGACGGGCGCGCGGACGGCCTCGTCGCGCTCGAGAGCCTCGACCTCGACCGGGTCACGTCCTTCGCCGGCCTGCTGCGGGCGATGTCGAAGACCGCCTTCTCCGGCCGCTCGCTCGGAGAGGCCCTCGACGTCACGGTGGCCATGGTGAAGGACCCCGACTGCACGGTCGTCCTCACCCTCTCCGGGGCGATGACCATCGCCAAGATGGGCAAGGTCATCCAGAAGATGATCGACGCCGGGATGGTGCAGGCCGTCGTCTCCACCGGCGCCCTGATGGCCCACGGGATGTCGGAGGCGGTGGGGCTCACCCACTACCGCCACGACCCGACGATGTCCGACGAGGAGCTGTTCGACAAGGGCTACAACCGCGTCTACGACACGCTGGAGATGGAGGCGAACCTCAACTACGTCGAGGAGTTCACGTCGAAGGCCCTCGACCGCCTGGGCGAGGGGCAGGAGCTGTCGAGCGAGATCCTGACCCGCACCCTCGGCCAGGTCCTCGCCGAGGACCCGACTGCCTCGGGCGTCCTGCGCAGCGCGTACCTCAAGCGCGTCCCGGTCTACGTGCCCGCGTTCACGGACTCCGAGCTCGGCCTCGACCTGTCCACCTGGGCGATGAAGAAGGCCCAGGCCCGCGGCGTCACCGACACCGCGGCCCTTCTCGACAGCGTCCCCCGCTTCAACCCCTTCCTCGACCTCAACAGCTTCGCGAAGCTGGCCCTGTCCGCGAAGCGGCTCGGGATCTTCACGATCGGGGGCGGGGTGCCCCGCAACTGGGCCCAGGAGGTCGGGCCGTACGTCGACATCACGAACCACCGCCTCGGGACGGATCTCACGCCGCCCCGCTACACGTACGCCGTGCGCATCTGCCCCGAGCCCGTCCACTGGGGCGGGCTCTCCGGCTGCACGTACTCCGAGGGCGTCTCGTGGGGCAAGTTCGTGCCCCCCGCCGAGGGCGGGCGCTTCGCCGAGGTGTACGCGGACGCCACGACCGTGTGGCCGCTTCTGATGAAGGGCGTGCTCGAGGAGCTCGGGCCCTCGTAGGAGCGGGAATGGCTCGGCTCGCCGAGGGTCTCGTGCGCGGGGAGGACGGCCTCGTCCGCTGCGCCTGGGGGGCGAGCCACCCCGACTATGCCCGCTACCACGACGAGGAGTGGGGCTTTCCCGTCGCCGACGACCGGCGCCTCTTCGAGAAGCTCTGCCTCGAGGGCTTCCAGGCCGGCCTCTCGTGGCTCACCATCCTCAGGAAGCGAGAGAGCTTCCGGGCCGCTTTCCGGGGCTTCGACTGGGAGGCGGTGGCGCGCTTCGGCGCCCGCGACGTCTCCCGGCTCCTCGAGGACGAGGGCATCGTGCGCCACCGCGGCAAGATCGAGTCGACCGTCAACAACGCGCGCCGCGCCCGCGAGCTGCGGGCGGAGGCGGGCTCGCTCGCCGCGTTCTTCTGGTCGTTCGAGCCCTCCGCCGCCGCGCGGCCCCTGCGCCTCACCTGGCGCGTCCTGCGGACCATGGCCACCACCCCCGCCTCGGTCGCCCTCAGCAAGGCCCTCAAGAAGCGCGGGTGGACCTTCGTCGGCCCCACCACCGCCTACGCCTTCATGCAGGCGATGGGCCTCGTCAACGACCACGTCCAGGGCTGCGCCGCCCGCGAGCGCGCGGAGCGGGCCCGCGCCCGATTCCGCCGGCCGCAATGACTCGCCTCCCGGAGAACCCCGATGCCCCGATCGATCGCCGCCGCCCTCCCCGTCCTCCTCGCCGTCGCCCCTCCCGTGCTCGCCGCGGAGCCCCACGCCCTCGCGTCGCCCACGGGCAAGGTCGAGGTGTCGTTCGCCCTCTCGGACGACGGCGCCCCGTCCTGGTCCGTCTCGTTCCGGGGCAAGCCCGTCCTCGCCGGGTCGCGGCTGGGCCTGACCCTCAGGGAGGCCGGCCCGCTCGCCTCGGGCTTCCGCGTCCTCGACGTGAAGCGGGCGAGCCGTGACGAGACGTACACGCTCGTCGCCGGGAAGACCCGCGAGGCCCGCGACCGGTCGGAGGAGATGACCGTCTCGCTCGCGCGGGCGGGCGAGCGGCCCGTCCGCCTCGACGTGGTCTTCCGCGCCTTCGACGACGGCGCCGCCCTGCGCTACGTGCTACCGAAGCAGGCCGGTCTCGACCGGGTGGAGGTGCTCTCCGAGGACACGCGCTTCCGCTTCCTCGCCGACCACAAGGCGTGGGTCCTCGACCTCGGCTCGTTCACGACCAGCAACGAGCGGGAGTTCGTGCCGATGCCGCTGCTCGGGATCAGGCCCGAGTCGATCGTCGGCCCGCCGCTCACGATCGAGGGCGACTCCTTCGTCGCCTGCCTCGCCGAGGCCAACCTGCGCCGCTGGTCGGGCCTGCACTTCGCCCGGGTGGAGGGCGGCAACGACTCGCGCCGGCCGACCCTCTTCACGAGGCTCGCGCCCCTCCCCGGCCGGCCGGACGTGGTCGTCCGGGGCGCCCTGCCCCTCGTCTCGCCCTGGCGCGTCCTCATGCTGGGCGCGAAGCCGGGCGACCTGGTCGAGTCCACGATCCTCACGAGCCTCGCCGACCCCAACGAGGTCGGCGACACCTCGTGGATCAAGCCGGGCAAGGTGGCCTGGGACTGGTGGAGCGGCCCGGTCGTGAAGGACGTGCCCTGGACGGCGGGGATGAACACCGAGACCTTCCGGCACTTCATCGACTTCGCCGCCGAGTTCGGCCTCGAGTACGTGCTCGTCGACGCGGGCTGGTACGGCGACCACCGCGACGGCGAGGCCGACATCACGAAGCCCATCCCGCAGATGGACATCCCGGGCCTCGTCGCCTACGGCCGGGAGAGAAACGTCCGCCTGCTCGTCTGGCTCAACTGGGAAGCGGCCCGCGACCAGATGGACGTCGCCTTTCCCCTCTACGAGACGTGGGGCCTCGCCGGGGTGAAGGTCGACTACATGGACCGCAAGGACCAGGAGATCGTGGCCTTCTACCAGCGCACGCTCCGCACCGCGGCCCGCCACCGCCTCCTCGTCGACTTCCACGGCGCCTACGCCCCCTCGGGCGAGGAGCGCACGTTCCCGCACTTCCTGACCCGCGAGGGCGTCATGGGGCTCGAGTACCTCAAGTGGAGCGACCGCGTGAGCCCCCGCCACAACGTCACGATCCCGTTCACCCGGATGCTCCTCGGTCCGATGGACTACACCCCCGGCGGCTTCCGCAGCGTGACCGCGGCCGACTTCGCCCCCCGCAACGAGCTGCCGTTGGTGATGAGCACGCGCGCCCACCAGCTCGCCATGTACGTCGTCTACGACAGCCCCCTCCAGATGCTCGCGGACACGCCCTCCGCCTACCGGGGCCAGCCGGGCGCGGAATTCCTCAAGGCCGTGCCCGCCGCCTGGGACGAGACGCGGGTCCTCGACGGGAGGATCGGCGAGTACGTGGTGGTCGCGAGGCGGCGCGGGGGCGAGTGGTTCGTGGGGGCGATGACCGACGCCGCGCGCAAGGTCGCGATCCCCCTCGGCTTCCTCGGCGGGAAGAGCTTCGACGCCACGATCTGGGCCGACACGCGGGACACCGCGACCGATCCCAACCGGCTCTCTGTGCTCCCGGCCCGGCTCGATGGGAAGGCCACGCGCCCGCTCGAGCTGAGCCTCGCCGCGGGGGGCGGCGCCGTGATGCACCTGCGGCCGGCGGGGACCGCGAAGCGGTAGCGGCTACTGCGTGGGGGCCGTGAACGGCTCCTTGATCACCTCGCCGGGGCAGCTCCCGGGGAGGCTCAGGCCGAGGAGCCACAGGGCGGTGGCCGCGGTGTCGGTCACCTTCACCCGCGAGGCGATCGGGCCCGTCTTCACGACCTTCGGGCCGGCGACGACCCACGGCACGGTGGTGTTCTCGGGGACGTTCGCCGCGTGGTCGTGGCCCTTGCCGCCGTGGTCCGCGGTCAGGATGACCGTGGCGTGCCGCGGGAGCACGGCGAGGACCCGGCCCGCCGCCTCGTCGGCCGCAGCGAGGGCGGCCATGTAAGCGGGGGACATCCAGCCGCTCGCGTGCCCGGCGTGATCGAGGTTCGGAAAGTGGACGAAGAGCAGGTCGAACCCCGCGGAGACGCGCACCATTGCCTCGTTCGCCACGTCGGCGTCGCCGCGCCCGGTGAAGACGAACGCGTCCACCGTCCCCGGCGGGGCGATGTGCTCGAGCTTGGCCTTGCCCACGACCATCGCAGAGCGCAGGCCCGCCGCTCGGGCCACCGAGAGAGCGGTGGGGACGGCGATGTAGCCGCGGGACGGGATGAAGGCGTCCCAGTCGCTGCTGAGCTTGTGCACGTCGGGATCCTGCCCCGAGAGCATCGACGCGTGCGCGGGCAGGGTCTCGGACGGGCGGATCGTCTTCGCCGAGTAGGAGAAGGCGCCCCGCGCGGCCAGCCCCTTCAGGTTCGGGAGGTCGGCCTGAGCAAACGCGTCCGCCCGGAGCCCGTCGATCGAGAGGATCGTGACGACCGGCGAGGGCGCCGGGGTGGGGGCGGCGGGGGTCGGGACGACGGGCCCCGTCGGCGAGGCGCCGCCGCACGCCCCCGCGACGACGAGGGCGACGACCGCTGCGGCGAAAACGAGCCAAGCCCGTGCGGGCCGCTCAAGAAAGGCCAAACGCCAACCCCTGGATTAGCCTTGGATTCTAGGGGTGTCGGCGGCCGGAGGCAACAGGAATCTGAACGCCGGCCCGAGACGTGTTCAGCCGGGAGCCCGCCACGGGCGGCCGGACCCCTCCCGGCCCGACGCTCGGTGTAGACTGTCGCGGTTCACCCCGCCCTCTCCCGCGTGGCGTGACGGGAGAACGAGAGATGACGACACCAGACTCCGTCGTGACGGTTGAGGCGCTCGCGGGCTTCGAGTCCCGCCTGAAGGGATGGATCGACGCTCGCCTGGACGACTTCGCCCTCTCCATCAAGCTCGAGCTCAACGGGATGCTCGACGCCGTCGTCAAGCGCCTCGATCGCCTCGAGATCGAGTACCAGATGGTGAAGGCGGGGATGGCCCGGATCGAAGCGGACATCGCCCTGCTGAAGTCCGTCTACGGCGACCTCACGTTGGCTTTCGAGGACCTGCGAGCCGACGTGGGCGTGCTCAAGGCCGACGTGGGCGTGCTCAAGGCCGACGTGGCGGGGCTGAAGGTCGAGCTCGCAGCGCTGCGGGGGGAGTTCGAGCAGCACCGGTCGGACCTCGCGCGGGTCCAGGCCGAGACGGCCTGGGTCAAGGCTGCCGTCGCGCGGCTCGAGGAAGGCCAGGCGGAGGGCCACGAGCGCCTTCACGGCGAGATCTCGGCGGTTCGCCATCGCGTCGACGATCTCGAGACGCGCGTCCAGGAGCTCGGGACGCGGATCGACCTTCGTTAGCCGCTCCGGGCGGCCGGATGGCGGCGAGGCGGACCTAAACGCCCCACTCGGCGCCGACCGGCTCCTCTTCGGTGTCCGCCGACCAGCGCGACCAGGAGAGGTGGCGCAGGACGGCGTCGGTGACCTGGTCCGTCGTGGCGTGGCCGCCCACGTCGGGCGTCCGCAGCTCGCGCAGGGCCGAGATCGCAGCCGCCTCGACCGAGCGAGCCATCTGGCGCCGCTTGAAGGCGTGCTCCAGCATGAGGGCCACGGTGAGGATGGCCCCCGTCGGGTTCGCGATGCCCCTGCCCGCGATGTCCGGGGCCGCCCCGTGGATGGGCTCGTAGAGGCCGGGGCCCGGTCCGAGGGAGGCTGAGGGCAGGACCCCGATCGAGCCCGCGAACGCCGCCGCCTCGTCGCTCAGGATGTCGCCGAAGATGTTGTCGGTGACGATCACGTCGAACCGGTGGGGGGCGCGGAGGATCTCGAAGCTCGCCGCGTCCACGTACATGTGCTGGAGGGCGACGTCCGGGTACTCGGCGGAGACCTCGATCACGACGCGGCGCCACAGGCGGGAGGCGGCGAGCACGTTGGCCTTGTCGACCGACGTCAGCTGCCGCTTGCGCCGGCGGGCCAGCTTGAACGCGACGTGGGCCACGCGCCGGACCTCCTCCGCGGTCTGGCGCCAGGTGTCGAGCGCCTCCTCGGGCTTCTCCCAGCGCGGCTCGCCGAAGTAGACCCCGCTCGACAGCTCCCGGACGACCAGGATGTCGGCGTGGCGGGCGAGGCCTTCCTTGAGCGGCGTGGGCAGGCCGAGGTAGCGGGCCGGCCGCAGGTTCGCGTAGACGCCGAGGGCGCGGCGCAGGCCCAGCAGCCCCTGCTCGGGCCGCACCTCGCCCTTGTCCCACTTCGGCCCCCCGACCGCGCCGAGGAGGACGACGTCCGACTCGCGACACAGGGCGACCGTCTCGTCGGGCAGCGCCTTGCCGGTGGCGTCGATGGCGGCCCCGCCGATGAGGCCCTCCCGGGCCTCGAACGGCAGGCAGGCCTCGAGCACCCGCAGGGCGGCCCGCGTCACCTCCGGGCCGATGCCGTCGCCGGCCAGGACTGCGATCTTCGGCTTCATCGGGACCTCCAGGGCGCGGGCCCCGCGCCCTCCTCGAAGGCGGCGATCTGCCGCTCTCGCGACAGGATGAACGCGAGCTCGTCCGTCCCGTTCACGAGACAGTAGCGCGCGAAGGGCTCGAGCGGAAACGCGGCGCGGTGGGCGCCCGCGACGATCTCCCCCGCCTCGACGTCGATCACGACCTCGCCTCCCGGGGCCTCGACGAGGCGCCGGTGGGTCGCCTCGTCGACCTGGACGGGCACGAGGCCGTTCTTCAGGGCGTTGCCGCGGAAGATGTCGGCGAAGGACGTGCTCACCACCGCGTCGAAGCCCCCGGCCTGCAGCGCCCAGACCGCGTGCTCGCGCGAGGAGCCGCAGCCGAAGTTGCGCCCGGCGACGAGCACCCTCGCCCCCGCGGCCTCGGGCCGGTCGAGGACGAAGCCCTCTCTCGGACGGCCGTCCTTCTCGAAGCGCCAGTCGGCGAAGAGGCCCTCGCCGAGGCCCTCGCGCGACGTGGTCACGAGGAAGCGAGCGGGGATGATCTGGTCGGTGTCCACGTTCTCGACGGGGAGGACGACGGTGCGGGAGCGGACCTCACGAACGGCCTTCATGGCTGCCTCCAGCCAGGGGACACGCCCGGTCGCGGCGAGCGGGGTCGCCGGAGCGAGCGACTGAGGAGCGGCGCCCGACGTGCGCCGCGCGCCGCGACGATGAGCGAGCGCTTCGGGAGCTCGTTGGCCGACGAGGCGCGAGCGGGGAGCGAGCGGAGTGCGCACCCCGCCGGCCTGCCGTCGGGCGTGTCCCATTCACCGAAGCATCTCCCGGGCGTCCGCGACCGCGCCCGCGACGGCCGAGGCGGCCGCGGTGAGGGGGCTCGCGAGGAACGTGCGGCCCCCCGGGCCCTGCCGGCCCTCGAAGTTGCGGTTGCTCGTCGACACCGCGTACTGGCCGGGTAAGAGCCGGTCGTCGTTCATGGCGAGGCACATCGAGCAGCCGGCCTCGCGCCACTCGGCCCCGGCCTCGAGGAACACCCGGTCGAGGCCCTCCCTCTCGGCCTGCCGCTTCACCTGCTCGGAGCCGGGGACGACGAGCGTCCTCACCCCGGGCGCCACCTTGCGGCCCCTCAGCACCCGCGCCGCGTCGCGCAGGTCGGTGAGGCGCGAGTTCGTGCAGGAGCCGATGAACACGACGTCGAGCTTCCGGCCGAGGAGGGGCTTGCCGGCCTCGAGGCCCATGTAGCGCAGGGCCTTCTCGAGCCCGGCGTCCCCGTTCGGCTCGGGAACGGCTCCCCGCACCGGGATGCCCATTCCGGGGCTCGTGCCCCAGGTGATCATCGGCTCGAGGGCAGAGGCGTCGATCCGCTCCACGCGGCCGAAAGCGGCCCCCTCGTCGCTCGGCAGCGTGCGCCACCGCGCGACCGCCGCGTCCCAGGCGGCGCCCGACGGGGCGAACGGGCGGCCCGAGAGGTACTCGTAGGTGGTGTCGTCGGGGGCGACGAGGCCCGCCCGCGCCCCGGCCTCGATCGACATGTTGCACACGGTCATCCGCTCGTCCATCGAGAGGGCGCGGACGGCCGACCCGCGGTACTCGAGGGCGTGGCCGGTGGCCCCGCCGGTGCCGATCCGGGCGATGAGGGCGAGGATCAGGTCCTTCGCGGTCACCCCGTCCGCGAGCCGGCCGTCGAGCTCGACCGCGAAGGCCTTCGGCTTCCGCTGCAGCAGGCACTGGGTCGCCAGCACGTGGGCGACCTCGCTCGTCCCGATGCCGAACGCGAGCGCCCCGAAGGCTCCGTGCGTGCTCGTGTGGCTGTCACCGCAGACGATGGTGGAGCCCGGATGGGTCAGGCCCAGCTCGGGAAAGGTGACGTGCACGATGCCCTGCCGCTCGTCGCCCACCGGGTACAGGGCGACCCCGAACTCCCGGCAGTTCCTCTCGAGGGCCGACACCTGCTCGGCGGCGGCGCCCTCCGCCGGGGCGCGGCGGCCGTCCTCCCCGCGGCGGGTCGGGATGGCGTGGTCCATCGTCGCCACCGTCCGCTCCGGGCGTCTCACCCGCAGCCCGCGCGCGCGCAGCTCGGCGAAGGCCTGGGGCGACGTCACCTCGTGGACGAGGTGCAGGTCCACGTACAGGACGGCCGGGGTGTCCGCGGTCTCCGCCGCCACCGTGTGCGCGTCCCAGATCTTGTCGAGGAGCGTCCTTCTCCCGCCGCTCATGGCCGGCGGTCTAGGCCGCCGCGCGCGCTTCGCGCGCCGCGGCCACCGCGGAGAGGTAGGCCTTGAGGGTGGCCTCGATCGTGTCGGTGCTCGCCGCCTGCCCGAGCGACTCGATCCCGTCGTGGACGACCCTCACCGTCACCTCGGCCAGCGCGTCCTTGCCCGCGGTCACCGCCCGGGTGTGCATCTCGAGCAGCGAGAGCTCGAAGCCGAGCGCGGCGTCGGCCGCCTTCATGGCCGCGTCCAGGGGGCCGTTGCCGACCGCGGAGGCCGACCGGCGGTGCCCCTCCACCTCGACCTCGACGGTGGCGGTGGGCAGGATCTGGTTGCCGGCCAGGACCTGGTAGCGCACGAGCTTCGCCCTCGGCTCCGCGGTGTGCTCGACGATCGAGAGCAGGTCCTCGTCGTAGACGAACTTCGTGCGGTCGGCGAGCTCCTTGACCTTGCGGGTCACGTCCTCGATCTCGTCGGGCTTCATCGTCACCCCGAGCTGCTTGAGGCGCGACTCGACCGCGTGCCGGCCCGAGTGCTTGCCGAGGACGAGCATCGACTGGGAGAGTCCCACGCTCTTCGGCGTCATGATCTCGTAGCAGAGCGGGTTGGCGAGCATGCCGTGCTGGTGGATGCCGGCCTCGTGGGCGAAGGCATTGCGGCCGACGATCGCCTTGTTCGGCTGGGGCCACACGCCGGTGACCGTCGACAGCTGCGTGCTCGTCGGCACCAGCAGCTCGCTCTTGACGCCGGTCTCCGCGTGGAGCACCTCCCGGCGCACCTTGAGCGCCATCACGAGCTCCTCGAGCGAGGTGTTGCCGGCCCGCTCGCCGATGCCGTTGATCGTGCACTCCACCTGGCGGGCGCCCGCCTGGATGGCGGCCAGGGAGTTGGCCACGGCGAGGCCGAGGTCGTTGTGGCAGTGCACGGAGATGACCGCCCCCGGGATGTCCCGGACCAGCTTGCGGACCATGTCCGCGTACTCGGGCGGCAGCGCGTAGCCGACCGTGTCCGGGACGTTGAGAGTCCGCGCCCCCGCCTCGAAGACGGCCTGCAGCACCTCCCGGAGGTAGCCGTAGTCCGAGCGCGAGGCGTCCTCCGCCGAGAACTCCACCTCGTCGCAGAACGTGCGGGCGAGCTTCACGCCCTCGACGGCCTGCTTCAGCGCCTCTTCGGGCGTGAGCTTGAGCTTCCACTGGAGGTGGATGCCGGAGGTGGCGAGGAAGGTGTGGATCACCGGGTGGAGGGCGCCCTCGAGCGCCTTGCCTGCGGCCTCGATGTCGACGGTCTTGGCCCGGCAGAGGGCGGCGACCCTCGCCCCCCGGACCGCCTCCGAGATGGCCTGCACGGCCTCGAAGTCGCCCGGAGAAGCGATCGGGAAGCCCGCCTCGATGATGTCGACCCCGAGCCGCTCGAGCTGGAGGGCCATCCGGACCTTCTCCGCCGTGTGCATGCTGCAACCCGGCGACTGCTCGCCGTCGCGCAGCGTGGTGTCGAAGATCGTGACCCGGGCGCTCATCGTACGCCGACCGGCTTCTCGGCGACCCGCTTCACGTCGCCGTCGGGCGTGACCTCGACCGCGTCGAGGAAGGGCATCATCGCCCGCAGCCGCGCGCCCACCTCCTCGAGCTTCTGGCTGCGCTCGGCGGCGCGCGTGGCGTTGAACGTCGGCCGCCCGGCCTCGTTCTCGGCGATCCACCGCCGCGCGTAGCGGCCGTCCCTGATCTCGTCGAGGATCCTCTGCATCTCCTCGCGCGTCTTCTCGGTCACGATTCGCGGCCCCGCCGTGTAGTCGCCGTCCTCGGCGGTGTCGGAGACCGAGTAGCGCATGTAGTTGAGGCCGCCGCGGTACATGAGGTCGACGATGAGCTT
>CAZLRF010000074.1:0-20617 GCA_964561785.1 uncultured Acidobacteriota bacterium
GAGGAAGAAGCTCTGCTCCGGGACCTTCAGAAATCGTGGTGCAATCTTCATTTTGAGACTCAAATCAACGACGCTAACATGATTTTGTGGATTCGTCGGGGTGCTGTCAACCCGTTGTCCTGTCTGGGATAATCCCCCCGGCGAGGAGGAGCGCAATGGCGGAGGCGGCGTCCGGGCCGGGGCTTCCCGCGTGGGCCGAGGAGATGCGCCAGGTCTTCAGGGCCGGCGCCACCAGCCAGTTCGTCCTCCACGGCAACGTCTTCGACCTGGTGCCGGCCCCGGACGGCAAGGGCGGGACCCAGTTCGTCTCGCTCTCCGATTTCCTCACGTCCGCGATGTTCCAGCCGTTCGACGTGGTCGTGCGCTATGACCGGGGGCGCGGCCTGCGCATCCGCCCCCCGGACCCGCAGAAGGCCGACGCCTACAAGGGGGTCGAGGAGGTCCTGCGCTTCCTGAAGGGCGTCGACGCGTTCCGCGGCGCCCCCGCCGCGTTCGACGCGGTGGCGGAGAAGGTCGACAAGCTGGACCTGCGCGACCAGCTCCCGCGCGACCCCAAGCGCGCGCTCGAGATCGTCGACCGCATCCTCGCCTTCGCCCGCCAGCGGACGAGGGTCCAGGACGGCAAGGTCGTCGCGGCGCCGCTCAAGGTCGCCGTCCTCGTCGACTACGCCCACTTCGTCGCGCCCCAGGGCGACCCGATCTACGTCGCCGACCTCTCCCAGACCCTCATCCAGATCCAGGACTGGGCGCAGAACCCCGCCGTCACGGAGTCCTTCGTGGCGACGGTCCTCATCACCGAGAACCTCGCCGACCTCAACCGCAGCCTCGTCGAGAACCCGTACAGCGCGAAGATCCGGGTCCCGCTGCCCGGGGCCGCGGACATCCGGGCCTACGTGGAGGGCCTCGTCCCCGACGCCGCCGAGTTCGAACGCGCCTCCGAGGTGAAGCGGGAGGTGCTGGCGGACAAGCTGGTCGGTCTCTCGCGGGTGTCGGTGCGGACCCTGGTGAAGCGCGCCCTGACGAGCGGCGAGCGGATCACCGGGGCCTACCTCACGCGCATGAAGAAGGAGCTCATCGAGAAGGAGGCGGCGGGGCGGCTCGAGTTCCTCGAGACGACCCGCACGCTCGACGACGTGGCCGGCCACGACGAGGCAAAGGCGTGGTTGCGCTCGGACGCGGTGCTCCTCAAGCGCGGGCGCACCCAGGCGATCCCGATGGGCTACCTCCTCACGGGCCGGATCGGGACCGGCAAGACCTACCTCGTGGAGTGCCTCTCCGGGGAGATCGGCGTCCCGTGCGTCGAGATGAAGAACTTCCGCGAGAAGTGGGTGGGGGCGACCGAGGGAAACCTCGAGAAGGTGTTCTCGATCCTCCACGCCCTCGGCCAGGTCATCGTCTTCGTGGACGAGGCCGACCAGATGACGGGCAAGCGCGGCGGGGGCGACTCCGACTCCGGCCTCTCCGGCCGCGTGTACGGCATGCTCGCCAAGGAGATGTCGGACACCCGCAACCGCGGAAAGATCATCTGGATCTTCGCCACCTCGCGGCCCGACCTCGTCGAGGTGGACCTCAAGCGCCAGGGGCGCCTCGACGTGCACATCCCGCTCTTCCCGCCGGGGGACGCGGCGGGCCGCGCCACGCTGTTCGCCGCCATGGCGCGCAAGCTCAAGCTGCCGATCGGGCCGGAGGAGCTGCCCCGGCTTCCCGACAACGACCAGATCGGCGGGAACGAGATGGAGGGCATCCTCGTGCGCGCCCTGCGCGTCTTCGAGACGGGGAGGGACGCCGAGGAGCGGGGCCAGGGGAAGGCGAAGCCGCTGCCGGCGTGCATCGAGGAGGCGATCGCGGACTTCCGCCCCTCGGCCCACGTCGAGCGGCTCGAGCTCATGGACATGCTGGCGGTGAAGGAGTGCACGGACACCCGCTTCCTGCCCGAGCGGTTCCGTAGGCTCTCCCTCGCCGAGGTCAACTCCCGCATCGAGCAGCTGAAGGCCGTGATCGGGGACTAGGGGACGACAAAGGAGGCGAGCCGTGAAGAGGATCTTCGCCGTGACGGCCGTGGTCCTGCTCGCCGCCGCGGGGGCGGCGGCCCAGGCCCCCCCACCGACCGAGGCGTTCGCCGCGGGGCGCGAGCGGCTCGCCGCGGGAGACCCGCTCGAGGCGGCGGAGGCCTTCCACGCCGCGCTCCTGGAGAGCGGGGAGGGCCGGTGGACGCTGAGGGTGGGGCTGTTCTGCGACGTCGCCAACGTCGAGAAGGCGGCGCGGGCGGTGGGGGGGGCTCCGGAGCTCCTGGTCCTGCGGCGCTCCGTCGGGGGTCGGCCGTGCCTCGCGGTGTACTGGGGTCTGTTCTCCACCCGGGCCGCGGCGCAGGGGGCCGTCGCCTCGATCCCCGCCCCGCTGCGCGCCCCCGGACAGGGGCCGGTGCCCGTCTCGCAGACGCTGCCCCCCGGCGCGCCTGCAGCGGTCCGTGCCGCCGCGGCGCCGCCCTCCGCCCCCGCGGCCGTCGCTCCCCCGGAGGCCGTCGCCCCTGCGCCCGAGCCGGCGGCTCCGACCGTCGCGCCCGCCCCGGCCGCCGCTCCGGCTCCCGCTCCCCGCATGGCCGCGGTCGAGCCGGTCCCGCTGCCGGTGGACCTGCCTCCCGACGAGGGCGCGCGCGTGCCCGCCCTCGAGATCGGCGCCGCCTGGTCCGCGCTGTGGGACGAGTCGTTCGACGTGGACGACGCCGACGGCTTCTTCGAGGTCGGCTGGATGGTGTCCTTCTGCGCGAACCTCAACCGCTCGCTCGGGATCGTGGGCGAGGCGAGCGGGCACTACGGGTCCCAGCCGCTCGACGTGGCGGGCACGCTCGTCGACTTCGACTACGACCTCCTGGCAGTGCACGCCGGCCCGCGCTACACGCACCGCGGGGGCGGCGCCGTGCTTCCCTACGTCCAGGCCCTCGCGGGCTGGACGCGCACCGGAGTCGAAGCCGCCGGGGGCCGCGCCGTCGACGACGCGTTCTCGATCCAGCCGGGCGTGGGCCTCACGGTGCGGCTGTCGCGGAGCGTGGGCCTCGGGGTGGGGGCGGACTACCGCCTCGTCTTCGGGGAGATCGAGAACCGCAACGAGGCCCGTGTCCACGCCGGCCTCGTCTTCGCGGTCGGGGAGAGGTAGAGGGCGGCCCTCACTCGAGCAGGGAGAGGACGTGCCGGACCTCGTCGTCGACGTCGCGCTCGTCGGCGACGGTCCCAAGGACCTCCTCGCGCAGGAGCCCGGCGAAGCGCCGGCGCAGCCGGTGGAGGGCCACGCGCACCGCGGACTCGCCGACCCCCCACTCCCGCGCGATGTCGGCGAACGAGGACGAGGGCTCGGCGCCGGTGAGGAACGGGCGCAGCCGCCGGGCGCGCTCCCTGGCGTCTGCGGGAGCGGTCTCGCGCACGAGCCGCTCGAGGACCCGGTCGAGCACGGCCCGGGCCCAGCTCCTCTCGAACACCGTCTCCGGGGTCGTCGCGTCGACGGGGATCCTCTCGTACGCGCGCTCGGCCTCGTCCGCGTCGAGCGAGACGAGGCGCCGGCCGCCGCCCCGCTTCTGCGCCCGCTCCCGGTCGCGCTCGTTGCTCAGGAAGTGGCGCACGGACGCGAACAGGAACGAGCGGAAGCGGCCGAACTCCGGTCGCACCTCCCTGACGACGCCCTTCTCGAGGAAGCGGGCGAAGTAGCCCTGGGTCAGGTCCTCGGCGTCCGAGGGGGAGTACCCCTGACGTCGGACGAAGGCGTAGACGGGGTACCAGTACGCCTCGCAGAGGACCGCGAGGGCCAGGCTCGCCTTCTCGGGCTCGTCCCCCGCCGCACGCAGGATGAGGCTCCAGCGGGTCGTCTCGATCCGGGCCATCCCACCTCCCCCCCGGCTGCCGGGATTGTGCCATTGACCCGCGAGCGGCGGCACTCTATCCTCCCCTCGACACCCTCCACGCCAGCGTGACGTGCGACGCGCCTCCGCGAGGTGCACCTTGAGCGGACGCGACACCGAAGACGGGCGAACCCCCGCTTCCACCCCTCGGTGGAGCTTCCTGCGCTGGCTCCTCGGCGGCCGCGCCGAGGAGCCCTTGCCCGCGCGGGTCGGCCGCTACCGCGTGGTCGAGCCGATCGGGCACGGAGGGATGGGGATCGTCCTCCTCGCCGAGGACGAGACCCTGCAGCGCAAGGTGGCCCTCAAGACGCTGAAGCGCCGCGACGCGTCCTCGCGCCGGCGCTTCCTCCGCGAGGCCCGGGCGGCGGCCCGCGTGAGCCACCCGAACGTGTGCCCCATCTTCGAGGTGGGTGAGCACCGCGGGCGACCCTACCTCGTGATGGAGCTGCTCTCCGGAGAGACGCTGTCGAGCCGGCTGCGCCGGGGGCCGCTGCCGCCCGGCGAGGCTCTCGACGTCGGCCAGGACCTCCTGGCCGCTCTCGCCGCGCTTCACGAGGCGGGGGTCGTGCACCGGGACGTCAAGCCCTCGAACGTGTTCCTCACCGCCCACGGGGCCAAGCTCCTCGACTTCGGCCTCGCCCGGGAGCTGCCGAAGGACGTGGCGCGTGCGCTCGTCACCTCGACCGACGTCACCCGCCCGGGCCTCGTGGTGGGGACGCCGGGGTACATGGCGCCCGAGCAGATCCTGGGCCGCCCGGTCGACGCGCGGGCCGACGTCTTCGCGGCGGGGGTCGTGCTGTACGAGGCGCTCGGGGGGCGCACGCCGTTCGGGGGGGAGACGGTGGTCCAGGCCCTGTCGGGGACGCTCTACGACGAGCCCCCGCCCCTCGCCGGCTCGCCCGCGCTCGAGGCCCTCGACGTGCCGGTCCGCCGGGCGATGGCCAAGCAGCCCCGGGGGCGCTACGCCTCGGCCCTCGAGATGGCCGAGGCCCTGCGCTCGGCGGCGCGGGGGGTCGAGACGGGGGCGCTCTCGGTCTCGGCCGAGACGTTCGTCGGCCGCCAGGCCGAGCTCGCTTTCCTCGAGGAGCGCTTCGCCGCCGCGGCGGCCGGCATGGGGAGCGCCGTCTTCGTCACGGGTGGGCGCGGGGCCGGCAAGAGCGCGCTGGTCGGCGCGTTCCTCCGCCGGCTGAAGGCCGCGCCGACCCCGGTCACGCTGGTGTCGGGCCGCTGCACCGAGACCCAGGGACCCGGCGAAGCGTTCCTGCCCTTTCTCGACGCCATGGGACGCCTGCTGACGAGCCGCGGCCGCGAGCAGGCCTCGGAGCTGCTGCGGACCTACGCTCCGAGCATCTGCGTGCAGATGCCCGCCGCCCTGCTCCCCGACCCCGACGGGACCCTGCACCGGCAGGCCGCCGGGGCCACCAAGTCGCGCCTCGTCCGCGAGGGCGGCGACTTCATGGAGGCCGCCTGTCGTCTCTTCCCGGTCGTGATCCTGCTCGAGGACATGCACTGGGCCGACCCGGCCTCGGTCGACATGCTCCACCACTTCGGGTGCCGGCTCGCCCGGCAGCGCACGCTGATCGTCGCGACCTTCCGGCAGGCCGACGTGGACGCGGGCAACCCGGCGTTCAAGAAGTGCGTCCTCGACCTCGTCGCGCGGGGCGCGGCCCGGGAGCTGGCCATAGGCGGCCTCTCCGCGGAGGACGTCGCCTCGTACCTCGCCGCTCGCTTCCCGTCGCACCGCTTCCCGCCCGAGCTGGCTCCTGCTCTCCACGCGCGGACCGAGGGGCTCGCCCTCTTCGTACGCAGCCTGGTCGACATCCTCGTCGAGAGGGGCGATGTCGTCCGCGACGAGCGGGGATGGGCGCTCGCCCGCCCCGTCGTCGATCTCGACCTCTCGCCCAGCCTCGGCCTGCGCGACCTGGTGAGGCACCAGCTCGAGGGCCTGCCCCCGGGGGAGAGGGAGGTCCTCGATGTCGCGAGCGTGGTCGGGCGCGAGTTCTCGAGCCCGATCGTCGCCCACCTGGTCGGGCGCGCGGAACGCCAGGTCGAGGAGGAGCTGCGCCGGCTCTGCCGCGTGAGACGGCTCGTCGAGGACGCCGGGGAGGAGACGATGCCCGACGGGACCGCGGCGAGTCGCTACCGCTTCGCCCACGTGCTCTACCAGTCGGTGCTCCGCGACGAGATCGTGGCCTCGCGCCGGCGCGAGCTGCACCACGCGGTGGCGGACCGCCTCCGCCACCACTGGGGGAGCGAGGCCCCGCGCCTGGCGGTGGAGATCGCCCGGCACTGCGAGGAGGGGCGCGATCTCGAGGGCGCGATCGCCTTCCGGCGGCACGCCGGGGACAACGCGGCGCGGCTGTTCGCGTACGCGGAGGCGGAGGAGCACTACGACTGGGCCTTTCGGTGGGCCGAGGGCCTCGCCCCCGAGGGGCGCCTCTCTGCGGCGCTCTCCCTGCACCAGCGGCGGGGCTCGGTGCGGCTCGCCCAGGCCCGCTTCGACGACGCCACGGGCGACTTCGAGGCCATGCTCGGCGCGGCGCGGGCCGCCGGCGCCCCCGAGGCGGAGCGCGCCGCCCTCGCCGCGCTGTGCGACACGCTGTTCTTCGCGCAGCGGATGCCCGACATGACGGCCCGCGCCCGCGAGCTCCTCGCGACGTGCTCGAGCGACGCGGACGCGGGGGCCCGGGCCGAGGCCGAGGCCCGCATGGGCCAGGTGCTGGTGGGGGAGGGCCGTTTCGACGAGGCCGTCGCGATGCTCGACGGGGCCATCGCGTCCGCCCGCCACCACGACCGTCCGGTGGCCCTCCAGATGGCGCTCGGGTACCGGGGCCTCGTCCACTACTGGCAGACCGAGTACGCGGCGGCCGAGGCCCGGAGCCTCGAGGCGGAGGGGCTGGCCCGCCGCCGGGGCGACGGCTTCTACGTGCTCGGGGCGGGCATGTTCAAGGGCCTCGCCCGGGGATACCAGGGCCGGCTCTCGGAGGCCCTCGCCGACTTCGAGGACGCGATCGCCCTCGCGCGGCGCAACGACGACCGGTACTGGCTCCCCCGCCTCGCCGGCCACGTCGGCTGGATCCACCGCGAGCTGGGCGCCCTCGCCCGGGCCCGCGAGCTCGACGCCGAGGCAGTCCGGATCGCCCGGGAGCGCCCCATCTGGGGCCCGGAGGCGGAGGTGCTGCTGAACCTCTGCATCGACGAGGTGCGCGACGGTCACCCGGAGCGGGCGTCCGCCGTCCTCGCGGAGCTCGAGGCGAAGGCGGAGGAGACGGCCTGGCTCCAGTGGCTGAGCCGGCTGCGGGTGGCGGCGGCGGCCGCGGAGCACTGGGCGGTTCGCGGGGACCACGCGCGCGCCCTCTCCTTCGCGGAGCGCCTCCTGGCGCAGGCGCGGGATCTCGGTGCTCGCGACTACGCGTGCACGGCGGAGAGGATCCGGGCGGGGGCGGCCCTCGCCGGCGCCTTCCCGATCGAGGCGGCGGAGGGCGCCCTGTCCGCCGCGCTCGCCGAGCTGCGCTCCCGCCCCGCTCCCCTCGAGGCGTGGAAGGCGGCCCGGCTGCTCGCCGCACTGCGCCGGCGGATCGGGGACGAGGAGGGCGCGCGAGAAGCCCTCGGCGCGTCGGCCCGCGCCATCCGGACGATCGCGGCCGGCGTCCGCGACGAGGCCCTGCGGGCCTCGTTCCTCGGCCAGGAGGAGGTCGCCGAGGTCCTCGCGGGCGTCTGCTCCGGCGCCTGAGCGGGCTGGCCTACGCGGCCGCGCGCTCCGTCTCGGCCGGCGGCCGGATCCGGAACCGCTCCGCGTTCTTCGGCAGCAGGTGGATGTCGGTCGCGAGGCCGAGGGCGGCTAGGGCCCGGATCGCGAGCCACGTCATGTCGAGCTCCCGGCCGAAGCCGTGGCGGGCGGAGCGCTGGAAGGCGTGGTGCGTGTTGTGCCACCCCTCGCCCCAGGCCACGAGGCCGACCCACCACAGGTTGCGCGAGTCTTCCCTCGTGTGCCAGGTGCGATAGCCCCAGGTGTGGGCGGCGGAGTTCACGAACCAGGTGCCGTGCAGGGTGAGGACGAGCCGGACGAAGACGCCCCACACGACCAGCGACCAGCCGCCCCAGGCGTAGAGCGCGATCCCGAGCGCGACGTTCGGGACCCAGTGCAGGCGGTTCAGCACGCGGTGTACTGGGTCGGCGACGAGCTCCGGGGCGTACCGGCGCTCCGTCTCCCGCCGGTCCATCCCCATCCGGCACAGCACCCAGCCGATGTGGCTCCACAGGAAGCCGTCCTTCGGGGAGTGGAGGTCCTCGCCGGGCTGGTCCGACTTCGCGTGGTGGATGCGGTGCATCGCGACCCACGAGATCGCCCCGCCCTCGCTCGCGAGCATGCCGGCGAGCGTCCCCAGGTACTCGAGCGGCCTCGGGACGCGGAAGCCGCGGTGGGTGAGGAGCCGGTGGTAGGTGAGGCAGATGCCGATCGAGCCCGAGAGCCACCACAGAGAGAGGGCGAGAAACAGGCCCGTCCAGGTGAAGGTCCACGGGGCGAGGAGCGCACCCGCGTGGATCGCGGCGAACCAGCCCACGTTCACCCAGTCGAACCGCTTTCCATTCCAGGTCAAGCTCACCCGCGGCCTCCTCGGATCGACGACGATCCCGAGAGATGAGGCTAGCAGGCGCGCGCACGGGAGATTGTCAGAGTAGTGTCAGATCGACGGCGGACGCCGGACGACCGATTCGGAGGGATTGCCTCAGGCCGGCCGCGCGGCGGGCCGGAACGCCTTGAGGGCGACCCAGACCACGGCGCCGAGCAGGATGAGCGGGGCGAGCGGCAGCAGGACGAACACGACCAGCAGGACGAGCAGCCCGAACGCGAGGCCGATCCCCCCCGCGACCAGGCCGAAGAGACCTCCGATCAGGCCGACGACGCCCTTCAGGAGGCCGCCCAGGATCTTGAACGGGAGCAGGATCAGCGAGGCGAAGACCTTGAGGGCCACCGCCAGGATCACGAACGGCACCACCGCGACGAGCAGCAGCGCGAGCAGGGCTTCCATCTCTCCCGCCTTTCACACCTCTTTACGCAGGAGGGCGAGGCGGGGTTCCCGGGGGCCCCGCGGCGGCACCCCCGGGGACGGGAAGGGTAGTCGGTCAGCGCAGGCGCCCCGCCACCTCGCGGAGCTTCTGGGCCACGGGGAACATCCCCCCGTCGACGTTGGAGAGGACGACGACCGTCCAGCCCGTGTCGAGGTACACGTCGAGGACCGAGCTGATGCCCGGGAAGCCGCCGCTGTGGCCGACCCGCCGCCCGAGGGCGTCCGTCCCGACGTCGAACCCGAACCCGTACTCGGGCGAGGAGAGCTCGGGCTTCGGCGTCCACAGCCGCTCGCGGGTGAGAGGCGTCACGAGGGCGCCCCGGCGCAGCGCCTCGGCGAAGGCGAGCAGGTCGCGCGCGGTCGAGTAGCCGCCTCCCGCGGGGCCGCCCCGGATCACGTGCTCGAACGTGTTCGCCCGCCAGCGCGGCCCCGAGGGCGTGCGCTCGCGCCCGTACCCGATCGCCAGGTTCGGGACCACGAGGTCGACGTCGTAGCAGTCGCTCCCGGTCATCCCGGCCCTGGCGTACACGCGCTCGCGCACCACGTCGAAGTAGTCCTTCCCGGTCGCCGCCTCGATCACCGCCCCCGCGAGGAGCATGCCGGTGTTGCTGTACTGCCAGCGCGTCCCCGGCTCGAACGCCAGCGTCTCCTCCGCGACGAGGGGCTTGTAGTCGTCCACCTTCCGGAGGAGCTGGCGCGCGGTGCGCTGGTAGGTCTCGTTGAAGTAGGAGCCGAGGCCGGACGTGTGGCTGAGGAGGTGCTCGACCCTCACCTTCGAGAGATCGGCCCTCGTCCACGCCTTGCCGCCCAGGAACTTCGAGACCGGGTCCCGGAAGGAGAGCTTCCCCTCGTCCACGAGCTGACCGATCACCACCGCGGTGAACATCTTGTTCATCGAGCCGAGGTTGAGCCGGCTGTCGAGGCGCATCGGGACGCCGTGGTTGCGCTCGGCGAGGCCGCGCGCCCCTTCGTAGACGACCCGGCCGTCCTTCGCGAGGAGGGCCGTTCCGGAGAAGGCCTCGGCCTCGGCGAGCCGGTCGAGGAAGGCGTCGATCTCGGCCCGCGCCTCGTCCGCGCCGAGGGACGGCGGCGGCGGGACGTCCTTCGGTGGCCGGGCCGGTCCGATCTGCAGCCCGGTGATGCGCTCCTCCGGGGTGCCGTCGAACGTGAACGTGGCGCCCTGCCAGCCGCCGGTGAGCCGGTTCTTCAGGATCACGACCACGCGGTCGGCGGGTCCGGGCGGCGTGTAGACGCGGACGCCGTGGACGTCCAGGCCCCGGCTGCCGTCGTGGAGCCCGAGGAGTGCGTCCTGGTGCTCCTCCACCGGGATGTCCCGGAAGGGGCCACCGAAGGCGTCCCTCGCGAGGGTCGCGATCCGGGCGGGATCTCCGGAGTTCACGGCGTCCACGACCTCGCGGATCCGCTCGCCGCGGCGGCCGGCGGGGAGCGACGGGTCGTCCCGGTACTCGCTCGGCGCGGGCTGGGACAGCGCCGTGGCGGCGAGGACGAGCCCGAGAAGGGCGGCGGCCGGCAGGCGGGTGGGTCTCATGCGGGTCTCCTTCGGAGCCGGCGTTCGACGTCCTGGACGGACGCGCGGGGCTCGCTGAGAGCTTAGACGACGAAGAGCGTCCGGCGGACGGCGCGCGCCGGCGACCTGTTACACTCGGCCGGTGAGGATCCCGTGCAGGCTCTCGCCTACTGGAAGGCCGTGACGGCCGACAAGGCGGGCTTTCTGGACCGCGTGATCGCCCTCCTTGGGCAGTCCGGCGCCCGCTACTGCGTGATCGGCGGACAGGCCGTCAACGCCTTCGTCGAGCCGGTGGTCAGCCTGGACCTCGACCTCGCCGTCGCGACGGCCGACCTCGCGGCGGCCGAGGCGCTGCTCGCGCAGTCTTTCCGGGTCGAGCGATTCCCGCACAGCGTCAACGTCTCGATGCCGGGCTCGGACCTCCGCGTCCAGCTCCAGACGGACCCGCGCTACGCGCCCTTCGTCGAGGGCGCTTCGGAGCGCGAGGTGCTCGGCCTCCGGCTGCCGGTCGCGAGGCTCGAAGACGTGCTCCAGGGGAAGGTGTGGGCGGCGACGGACCCGGCGCGCCGGGCGAGCAAGAGGCAGAAGGACCTCGCCGACATCGCGCGCCTCCTCGAGGCCCACCCCCAGCTGCGGTCTCGCGTGCCGCCTGAGGTCCTGGATCGCCTCGTTTGAGCCCGTCCGCCGGGGCGGCTTCCCGTCAGCGGAGCGCGGCGCGCAGGGCGAGCAGCAGCAGCACGGAGCGGGCCGACCACGCCGCGGTGCGGATCCAGTTGGTGGCCACGAGGGCGGCGTGGGCGGAGGGGTCGAAGCCGTGGCGCAGGGCCTCGTGCCGGGGGACGGACAGGAGGGCCGTCGCCAGCCAGACGACGGCCAGGAGGACGAGTCCGGTCCAGGCCAGGGCCGGGGAGACGAAGACGGGGCGGTCGAGAAGGAGCCAGAAAGCGGTCGCCGCCTCGAGGAGCATCAGCGGGCCGACGACGAAGGTCGTCAGGCGCATGTGCTCCGCCTGGTAGGCGGCGTACCCGGGAGCGCCCACCCCGCGGAAGAGCGGGTAGTGGACGACCTGGACGAACCAGATGACGCCGGTCATCGCGAAGGTCGCGAGGGCCTGCAGGAGGAGCGGCCAGGGACGGCTCATGCGAGGACCGCCTCGGCCGCCCGCCGCCCGGACCGCATCGCCCCGTGGAGCGAGGCCGTGTCGCGGTGGTCGCCGCACACGAAGAGGCCGCTGTCGAGGCGGACCTCCCGCTCGACCGGCTCGAGCCAGCCCGGCCGCTGCTCGGGCTGGGCGTGGCGGATGTGGTAGGTGCGCAGGTGCCGCCAGCCGCGTACGGCGGAGCCGAACCACCCCTCGAGCTGCCTCCTCACCGCGGCCTCGAGCGCGGAGTCGCCGGCGTCGCTCGCCGCGCCGCCGACGACGCTCGCCGAGACGAGCGCGGCCCCCGCCGGCGCGTACGACGGCGCGACTTGGCTCGGCACGCAGAGGTTGTTGACCGGGCCGTCGGCGTCCCCGTCGAGGACGAGGATCGGCTCGTCGAGCGGCGCCTTCTCCGCGGCGAAGTAGAGGCAGGTGACCGGGCGCGATCCCGGGGCGGGCGCCCCGGCCAGCCGGGCGGCCTCGGGCCCCTCGGTGGCGACGACCACGGCGTCGGCGGCGACCGCCTCGCCCGACTCGAGGCGCACCTCCCGCGCCGTCGCAGCGGCGACGCGCGCGCCGAGCCGTATCGTGCCCTCCGGCAGGCGGCGCGCCATCTGCTCCGGGATCGCCTGCATGCCGGCCACGGGCAGCGCGACGTCGCCCTCCGCCATCATCCGGAAGACGAACTCGAGCATGCGGCTCGAGGCGGAGAGCGAACGGTCGAGGAGGATGCCGCCGAAGAAGGGGCGGAAGAAGCCCTCGATCATCCCCGGCGAGAAGCCCTCGGCGTGCAGCCGCTCGGCGGCCGAGGTCTCCGGCCGCGCGAACAGCTCCTCGAGCGTTCCCCGGCGGGAGCGGGAGCGGAAGCGGGCCATGCGGAGCCGATCGAAGGGGGTCCCGACACCGGCGACGAGCGAGCGCCACGCCCGCTCCGGCCGTCGCCACGGATCGGAGAGCTCGTGGAAGCGGCCCGTGCGCCGCACGAGCGCTCCCGGGAGGAACGACCGCAGGTCGAGGGCCGGGTAGTCGAGGACGCGCCGGCACTCGGGGTAGGCGGTCAGGAGCACCTGGAAGCCGCGGTCGAGGCGGAAGCCCTCCACGACGTCGGTGCGGACACGGCCGCCGACGCCGTCCGAGGCCTCGAGGACGCGCACCCGTGCGCCCTCCTCGTGCAGGCGCAGGGCGCAGGCGAGGCCGGCGAGGCCCGCCCCGACCACGACCACGTCCGGCTTCGAGGCGCTCACGACGCCTTCCCGAGCAGGTGCCGCAGCGCGGGCTCGAGCCGCGGGAAGCGGAAGCGGTAGCCCGTCGCCTCCAGCCGCTCCGGCTTCACGCGCGTGCTCGACAGGAGGGCCGCGTCGGCCATCTCTCCGAAGGCGAGGCGCAGGGCGAAGGCGGGCACGGGGGCAACGGTGGGCCGGCCCAGCACGCGGCCGAGCGTCTTCGTGAAGACGGCGTTCGTGACGGGCTCCGGGGCGACCGCGTTCACCGGGCCCGAGAGATCCTCGCGGTCGAGGAGGTGGTGGATCACGCCGAGCAGGTCGTCGAGCGCGATCCAGCTCATGTACTGCGTGCCGGGGCCGAGGACGCCGCCGAGGCCGGCCTTGAACGGGAGGAGCATCTTCCCGAGCGCCCCGCCCGCGGGGGTCAGGACCACGCCGATGCGCGGGTGGACGACGCGGATGCCGGCCTCCCTCGCCGGGGCCGCCGCCTCCTCCCACTCGACCGACAGCCGCCCGAGGAAGTCGTCGGCGGGGGCGTCTGTCTCGGTGACCCAGGCGTCGCCGCGGTCGCCGTACGCCCCGATGGCCGAGGCCGAGACCAGCACCTTCGGCCTGATCTTCAACCCGGCCAGCGTCCGGGCGAGGAGGGACGTCGTACCGACGCGGCTCGAGCGCAGCAGCATCTTGCGCGCCTCGGTCCACCGCGCGCCCGCGATGTTCTCGCCGGAGAGGTTCACCACCGCGTCGACGCCCTCGAGCGCCGACGCGTCGATGTGCCCCGCGTCCGGGTCCCAGCGGGCCTCGTCCTTCGCCTTCGGGGCGCGCCGCACGAGGCGTACGACCTCGTGCCCGCCGGTCGTCAGGAACGGCACGAGGGCGCTGCCGACGAGCCCGCTCGCGCCGCTGATCGCCACCTTCATGGGCCTTCCTCCCCGGCACGCCGCGTGGGCGGCGAGGTCGTCCGCCGTCACCCGGTGCCGGTACGCGAACATCCGCTCCAGGAGGGCGCGGACCGCCGGGGCGCCCGCGGCGTCGCCGAGGCGCCCCGCGGGCAGAGCGTACTCGATCCGGTCCTCGAGCGCGCAAGCGTCCTCGCCCAGGGGCTCCATCCGGTGAGCGTGCTCCCACAGCGCGAACGGTCCCTCGATCTGCCGGTCGTGGAAGGCGCGCCCTTCGACCGCGCCGTGGTGCTCGGCCACCCAGCGCTGCCGCAGGGGGCCCACGCGGAGGACCGCCCGGGCCCCCTCGTCCTCGATGCCTCCCGTCCGCGCCTCGACGAGCGGCGGGTCCCACGGCGGGCTGAGCCGCTCGAGGGCCCCGGGCCGGGCGTGCCACCGGAAGACCTCCTCCGCTGACGCCTCGAGGCGCGAGCGCTTCACGAACGTGCGTCGGATCATGCGCGTCCCCGGCCCGGCCGCTGCCTTCGGCAGGCCTCGGAGCAGTATCGCACCGCCTCCCAGTCGCGGGCCCAGCGCCGCCGCCAGGCGAACGGCCGCCCGCACACGGCGCACGGCTTCGTCGGAAGGAAGGGCTTGCGGAGCCGCGCCTCCGCCTCCCGCGCCGGCACGGGGCTAGCCCCGCGAGCGGAGGGTGGCGAGGCCGCCGTCGACGCCGATCACCTGCCCGGTGACCCACGCCTGCGCCGGATCGAGAAGCCAGGCGATGGCCGAGGCCACGTCCTCGGGCTCGCCGACCCGGCCGAGGGCGTGGAGCGCGGTCGAGGCCTTGAGCGCCGTCTCGTTGCCGGTGATCCGGGCGGTCATCGGCGTCCGCACGAGGCCGGGGGCGACCGCGTTCACCCGAATCCCCTTCGCCGCGTACGTGGCCGCGGCGGAGAGGGCGAGGCCGATCACGCCGGCCTTGGCCGCCGCGATCGCCTCGTGGTTGGCGAGGCCGAGCCGGGCCGCGGCCGAGGAGACGAGGACGACCGAGCCGCCGGCCGTCATCGCCCGGGCCGCCGCGCGCACGGCCGCGTAGGCGGACTTCAGGTTGGTGGCGACGACGGCATCCCATTCCTCCTCGCTCGTGAGGTGGGCGGGCTTGAGGAGGATCGAGCCGACGCAGTTCGCGAGGCCGTCGAGCCGGCCGTGCGCCTCGACGGCCCGGGCCGCGGCGGCCTCGACCTCGAGGGGCTTCGTCGCGTCGGCGACCACCGGCGTTCCGCCGGTCTCCGAGGCGAGCGCCTCGAGCCGCGCCCCGTCGCGGCCGGCGAGGACGAGCCTGGTTCCGGCGGCCGCCAGACGACGCGAGAGAGCGGACCCGATCCCACCGGCGGCGCCGAGCACGAGGACGGACATGGTCAGGCTCCCCAGGGCGAGGATACGGGGGATGGGGGGCGGGAGGTCCGGGTGGGTTCGTCGAGCGAGGCGGGAACGGGTACGGGCGGGAACGTCCCTTCTGACGCGTCGCCCTGGGGAGCCGAGCTCATGGACTTCACACCACCAGGTACGGCGCCGGCGAGATCGAGGTTCATGTTTTGAACAGATTTTGACAGGACGAGACGTCGGCGCCGCCCCGGCCCCGCCTCCCGTGTCAAAATCCCCGGCTCGAGCCAAGGAGAAGCCGCCCGCATGCCCCAGTTCATCTTCACCATGAAGGACCTGCGCAAGGTCACGCCCCAGGGGAAGGAGATCCTCAAGGGGATCTGGCTGTCCTTCTACGGGGACGCCAAGATCGGCGTCCTCGGCCCGAACGGGGCGGGCAAGTCGACGCTGCTCCGGATCATGGCCGGCCTCGACAAGGACTTCGCGGGCGAGGCGTACCCGGCGGAGGGCACCCGCATCGGCTACCTGCCCCAGGAGCCGCAGCTCGACCCGGAGAAGAACGTCCTCGAGCACGTCATGGAGGCGGTGGCCGAGAAGAAGAAGATCCTCGAGCGCTACGAGGAGATCTCGGCCAACTACTCGGACGAGACCGCCGACGAGTTCGCCCGGCTCCAGGACCAGATCGACGCGCAGAACCTGTGGGACCTCGACGCGCAGGTCGAGCACGCGATGGACGCGCTGCGCCTGCCCCCGGGCGACGCCGACGTGACGACCCTCTCCGGCGGGGAGAAGCGCCGGGTGGCCCTGTGCCGGCTGCTCCTCCAGCCGGCCGACATGCTGCTCCTCGACGAGCCCACGAACCACCTCGACGCGGAGTCGGTCGCCTGGCTCGAGCGGTTTCTCAAGGACTTCCCGGGCTGCGTCGTCGCGATCACCCACGACCGCTACTTCCTCGACAACGTGGCGGGCTGGATCCTCGAGCTCGACCGCGGGGCGGGCATCCCATGGGAGGGGAATTACTCGTCCTGGCTCGAGCAGAAGGACCAGCGGCTGACCCAGGAGGAGAAGGAGGCCTCGGCCCGCCGCCGGACGCTCGAGCGCGAGCTCGAGTGGATCCGGATGGCCCCCCGGGCGCGGCAGGCCAAGGGCAAGGCCCGCATCACCCGGTACGAGGAGATGCTGGCCGAGGAGGAGGCCGCCGAGAAGCGCGACGACAAGCGGGAGATCGCGATCCCGCCCGGGCCGCGCCTCGGCGACGTGGTCATCAACGCCAAGGGCCTGCGCAAGGGGTACGGCGAGAAGCTGCTCATGGACGACGTGAGCTTCATGTTGCCCCGGGGCGGCATCGTGGGCGTCATCGGGCCGAACGGCGCGGGGAAGACGACGCTGTTCCGCATGATCCTCGGCCAGGAGAAGCCCGACGCCGGCGAGCTCCAGGTCGGCGAGACCGTCCGCATCTCCTACGTCGACCAGAGCCGGGACGGCCTGATCGGCGAGCGCACGGTCTGGGAGGAGATCTCGGACGGGGGCAAGGACCTCGTGATGGTCGGCAAGCGCGAGGTGAACTCGCGGGCCTACGCCGCGTCTTTCGGCTTCCGTGGCCCCGACCAGCAGAAGAAGGTGAAGGACCTCTCGGGCGGGGAGCGCAACCGCCTCCACCTCGCGACGCTGCTCAAGAGCGGAGGGAACCTCCTCCTCCTCGACGAGCCCACGAACGACCTCGACGTCGACACCCTCCGCGCGCTCGAGGAGGCCCTCGTCGGCTTCGCCGGCTGCGCGGTCGTGATCAGCCACGACCGCTGGTTCCTCGACCGCATCGCGACCCACATCCTGGCGTTCGAGGGCGACAGCCAGGTGGTCTGGTTCGAGGGCAACTACCAGGACTACGAGGCCGACCGCAAGCGACGCCTCGGCGTCGCCGCCGACCAGCCCCACCGCATCAAGTACCGCAAGCTGACGCGGTAGATGACCGGGCTTCAGTCGTCGTCCGCGACCAGCGTCACCGCCCACTCGGGATAGGGCTCGCCCGTCCCCCTCTGCGCCCGCCAGAGGATCCGGTTGAGCGCGTCCTCGGGGGCCTCGTCCACCTCGCGGAAGTTCATGCGGGCGGAGGCGAGGGCGTCGCGCCGGGCGACCGGGTCGCGCAGCGCGGAGCGCGGCGGGTTCATCTGGTCGAGGGGGATGTTCGAGGGGACGGCGGTGAACGGCCGGAAGTCCGGGGTGTCCGTGAACGCGTCCCACATCGGGACGGCGCTCGCGTCGAACTGGTTCATCGGCGGCAGGCCGAGGATCTGCTCGATCGTCCGCAGGATGCTGGTGGTGTTGTACTGCGTGCTCACCACCGCGCCGCGCTTCGCGTACGGGCTCGCCACGTAGGCGGTGGTCCGGTAGCCACTCACGTGGTCGAACCCGTTCTGCGGGTCGTCCTCGATGGCGAGGATCGCCATCTGCGGCCAGAAGGGCGAGTGGCTGAGGGCCTCGACGATCCGGCCGAAGGCGAGGTCGTTGTCGGCCACCGCCGCCGCCGGGGTGGGCGAGCCCTCGCTCGTGCCGCTCGTGTGGTCGTTCGGCAGGCACACGATGACGAGCCGCGGAAACTCCCCTCTCTCCGTGAGCTCGGCGAGCTCCCGGATGATGAAGTCGGCCCGGTACTGGTCGGGCACCGCCATCTCCCAGCCGACGTAGGCGGTGGGGGAGAACGGCCGGATGGTCTCGATCATCGGAGAGCTCTCGAAGATCGCCTCGTCGCTCTCTCCCTTCCACGTCCGGTAGTTGACGAGGAAGGGCGGGGTGCCCTTCTTCGAGGGGTCGCGCCACCTCACCGCGGGCGCCATGAACTCGCCGTAGTTGCGGATCGAGATCCCGTGGCGCAGCGCGTTGTCCCAGATGAAGCCGGCGGGGGAGTAGGCGAGCGCGTCGTTCTCGTCCTCCCCCATGCCGTCGGGGTAGCTGCGGGGCCAGCCGGCGAACGAGCGCTCCAGGTAGTCCGTTCCGATCGCGGTCGTGCTCCACTGGTGGCCGTCGGCGCTCAGGATGCCGGCGCAGTAGGTGTTGTCGAGGAGCACGAACTGGCGGGCGAGCTCGTGCTGGTTGGGCGTGACCCGCTCGCCGAAGATGCACAGCCGCGCGTCGCCGTTGCCCTGCGGCAGGTCGCCGAGCACCTGGTCGTAGGTGCGGTTCTCCTTGATGACGTAGACGACGTGCCGGATGCGGCTCGGCTCGCCGATGCGCTCCGGGATCGCCCGGGCGGGCCGCCCGGGGCGCGGGGGGAGCCGCGCCTGCGCGATGCGCTCGCGGCGCAGGTTGCGCGCCACGGTCTCGCTGAGGGCGGGCAGCGCGTCGTCGCCGGGCACCGGCACGAGCGAGAGCGAGCCGTGGTGGTGGTGGGAGTTGAAGCCCTCGGCGCCGGCCGCGGCGCCCTCCTCGTCGTACGGCTTCGGGGCCGCGGCGTGGCCCTTGATGTTGGCGACGTGCAGCGTCCGGCGCGGCGCGTCGAACACCACCGCCCCCGGGAACCAGCCGACCGGCACGAGGCCGCGCAGCTTCGACCCGCGCCTCGCGGGGTCGAAGGAGACGACGCCCACCGCGTTGTGCGTGCCGTTCGCCACGTACAGCGTCCGGCCCGAGGGGTCGAAGGCGAGGGCGTTCGGCTGGGCGCCGAAGAGGTCGGCCGGGGTGGGCTTCGTCCAGATCGTCTCGACGACGGCGCTCGAGCGCGTGTCGATCACGCTCAGCGTGTCGCTCGCCGCGTTCGCGCACACGACGTGGCGGCCGTCGGGGGAGACGGCGAGGGCGCTCGCGTGCAGTCCCGTGACCACCTCGGCGACGCTCTCTCCGGAGGCGAGGTCGACGACCGAGACCGAGCCCTCGCTCGCCACGTGGCGGACGGGGTCGACCCGGACCTCGGTGCCGCGGCCCGCCGGTCCCGTGAGGTCTCCCGGCCGGGGCCGCCTCCCGCCCCAGTTGGAGACGTACGCCCTGCCGCCGGCGAGGACCACGTCGTAGGGCGCGACGCCGACCTCGAAGGACCGCCGGACCCGGCCCGTCGCGATCTCGACCTCCAGCAGCCGGTTGGAGAGGTTGCCGCAGACGTAGAGGTCGCGTCCGTCCCCGGAGACGGCGAGGCCGGCCGGGATCTCCTCCTTCCGGCGCGGCGCGTTCGCGTCGGGCAGCCGGATGGAGCGGGCGACCGAGAGCCCGCCGTCCGGCGCCACGTCGAAGACCACCACCGACCCGTTCACGTCGCTCAGGAACGCGCGCCCCCCGTCGGGGGCGAAGACGAGCCCGGTATAGCTCAGCTGACCCTCCTTGTCGGGGCGGAGCACGTTCCCGGAGGGCGCCTTCGGGTCGGTCGTCTTCGGCAGGGCGACACGCTGCCGGACCTCGCCCCGGTCCGGGTCCACCACCACGAGCTCCGCGGTCTTGCCGGCCGTGAGGAGGAGCCTCCCGTCGGGGGAGAGCGCGAGCGCCTGGGGCCGCAGGCCCGGCAGCTCCACCTGGCGCCCGGCCGGCGTCACGATCTGGTTCACCGGGAGAACGGTGCGGCCCTCCCCCCGCCGCCCGACCGTCTCGGTGTCGGACGTGCGCGCGGGAGGAGACGGGGGGGCGACGCACGCGCCTCCCGCGACGAGGACGAGGATCGGAAGGGGCCGCAGGCGCATGGGACCTCCGGGCACCGGGCCCGGCGCCCGGGGGCGAATGATAGCCCGCATCTTGAAACCCGGTCCTCCGGTGCTCATGCTCTAGGGCGTGATCTTCGGCCCGACCTTCGCGGCGGTCGCCGCGCCGTGAACCTGCTGCTGCTGCGCCCCGAGGAGGTGCGCGACGACGGCACGGCGCTCCTCGCCGGCCGGCGGCACGAGCACGCGCGCGCGGTCCTGAGGGCGCAGGCCGGAGACACCCTGCGGGTGGGCGTGCGGGGCGGGCGCTGCGGCCGGGGGGAGGTGCTGGCCGAGGGTCCGGACGGCCTGCGCCTGCGCGTCAGGCTCGATGCGGAGCCCCCTCCGCGGGCCGGCGTCTCGCTCCTGCTCGCCCTCCCGAGGCCGAAGGCGCTGCGCCGCGTGATCCCCGCCGTGGCGTCCCTCGGCGTCGACCGGGTCGTGCTCGTCAACGCGGCGCGCGTCGAGAGGAGCTACTTCGACTCGAGGGTGCTCGAGCCGGCCGCGCTCGACGCGCTCGTCGACCTGGGCCTCGAGCAGGCGCGCGACACCCGGCCGCCGGCGATCGAGGTGCGGGACCGGTTCCGCCCCTTCGTGGAGGACGAGCTCGACGCCTGGGCCGGCCCCTCGGCCCGCCTCGTCCCGCACCCCCCGGCGGGGGCGCCCGTGCCGCGCATCGACGAGGGCCGGCCGGTTGCACTCGCGATCGGCCCCGACGGCGGCTGGGTCCCCTTCGAGGTCGCGCTGCTGGAGCGGGCCGGGTTCACCCCCGTCTCCCTCGGCCCCCGCGTGCTGCGGGTCGAGGTCGCGGTGAGCCACGTCCTCGGGCGCATTCGCTGACG
>CAZLRF010000075.1:0-20329 GCA_964561785.1 uncultured Acidobacteriota bacterium
ACGAGCGAGGATTCTCCTCCCGGGCCACGCCGCGGGAGGTCCGCCTGCGGGTGCTGCGCCGGCTCCGGGGAGATCGCGGGTGGCGCCCGCCACGGCCGCGTCCTAAGGCAGGACGGTCGTTCCAGGAAGCCGCGCCCCGGCACGCTCGAACGTGGCCATTTCGGCCGACAGCCGGTCGTACTGAGCCCGGATGAGACGGTCGACGAATCCGGGTTTGGCGGGAGACCGGCCCGCCGCTTCGAGCGCGGCCAGGACCTGCGGGCCGTCCGCGGGCTCGACGAGCTCCGAGCGCAGGATCTCGAGGAGCCGGGCAAGCGCTTCCCGTTTCTCGACGGCGTAGTGGTGATGGAGAGCGAAGTAGGCCTCGCTGACGACGAGGTCGGAGACGACGACTCGCCGTCCGGCCAGCCAGGATTCCTTCACGAACGCGAGCGCGGTCGCGGCCTGTTCGGCTGGCTCGCCGAGCAGCAGCCGCAGGAGCACCGACGTGTCGAGGCCGATCCGCACGGCGTCAAGCCCTCTCTCTTCGTCGGCCTCTCGCGATGCTGGCACGCACGGAGTCCATGTCGTGGCGCTTGCCCCGGGCGTAGCGCCTCAGGCTGCCGAACCACGGCGTTTCGATGCGATCGGCTGGGCTCAGCAGCCAGACCCGCCGGCCGTCCACCACCCGCTGGTCGACGACGAGCGCATCTCCCGGTCGGAGGCTCATCTCCTCGCAGAGCTGCTTGGGCAGGGTGGCCTGCCTCTTCGCGGTCAGGCGAATCACGGTCATGTCGCGCCTCTCCTTACTAATCTAACGCTTGCGTAAGGAGGCGTCAACCCGTCCACCGCGTTTCGTGCGGACCCGGGACCTGGGCTCGTCAGGCCTTCGCCGGCGACCCCGCCTCGTGGTCGTCGGGCTCGAGGTGGACGACCACGTCCACGATCTCGGGGTGGGCCCTCTCCATCTCGGCCTCGATGCGGTCGGCGATCGAGTGGGCCTCGCGCAGGCTGATGCCGGCGTCGAGGTGGACGGTGAGGTCGACGTGGACGGCGTCGCGGCGGCCGCGCGAGCGCACGTCGTGGACGCTCAGGACGCCGGGCACCGCGGCCGCGAGCGGCTCGAGCATCTCGGCCGGGATGACGGCCCGGTCGGTGAGGACGTCGAAGGCGGAGAGCAGGATCTGCAGGGCCTGCCACGCGATGATCGCGGCGATCGCCACCGCCACCAGCGGGTCGGCCCAGCCGAGTCCGGCGAGGGCCGCCACGAAGGACGCCACGACACCGAGCGAGACGTAGAGGTCAGCCCGGGTGTGGGTGGCGTCGGCGAGGAGGAACGCGCTCTTGAGCCGACGGCCCTCGCGGGCCTCGTACCAGCTCACGAACAGGTTCACGCCGACGGTCGCGGCCATGACCACCCAGTTCAGGAGGCCGATCGCGGGGGCCGCGGGCTGCGAGACGCGGGAGAGGGCGCCCGAGAAGACCTCCCACGCGAGGGCGAGGAGTGCCAGGCCGATGACGAGGGTCGCCGCCGTCTCGAACTTGCGGTGACCGTACGGGTGGCCGCGGTCGGGGGGACGGAACGCGAACGCCGCGACGATGAGGCCGATGACGTTATTCGATCCGTCGACGAGGCTGTGGTAGCCGTCGGCGACCATGGCGAGGCTGCCCGAGAGGTGGCCGACGATCACCTTGCCCGCGCTCACCGCGAGGTTGAGGGCGAGCGTGACCCAGAGGACCCGGCGCACGCCTTTCGACTGGACGTCGGTGTCGATGGTGGCCATCAGAGGAGCCTGAATGGGGACGCGAGGAAGGGATCGGCCTTCATCGGGGCTTTCCAGGACGGAACGACAAGGGCGACCCGCGTTTCGCTCCGGGCTGGCGAAACGCGGGTCGGGCTACGCTTCCTGCTCTCGAGGGATGAGCCACTCGAACCTCTGGGCGAGCGACATGCCCGAGGTGTAGAAGAAGCCCCACAGGAAGAGGGAGATGAAGGGCAGCGTGCCCACGAGCCCCCAGGCCACCGCGTACAGCGACATGAAGGTGAAGTAGGCGGCGAGGAGAAGCTCGGCGTAGGGAACCCAGCTCGACTTGCCCTTGTAGACCTTCTGCTTCCAGGTGTCGTCCGCCCCCTCGATGCGGTACTTCGGGGTCCGGGCGAACTCGGAGGGCTTACCGAAGAGGCCCTCGATCACGGCCAGCGCGTTGTTGATGCTGATGCCGATCCCGATGCCGAGCACGGCCGGGACGTACTTGACCTTCGACTTCCAGCCGTCCGGGAACTGCTCCTTCTGGGAGAGCACGTAGAAGGCGCACACGGAAGCGGTCGCGGCGAGGAAGATCGGCACGTCGACCACGATCATCTCGGCGAAGCCCATGTTGTAGCGCAGGACCATCGCCGGGAACATGAGGCCGGCGAGGAGCACCATCAGCGGGTAGGCGAGGTTCGCGGTGAGGTGGAAGGTGGCCTCCACCTTCTCCCTCCAGGGCAGGTCCGAGGCGAGGACCCGCGGCAGGAGCTTCTTGCAGACCTGCACCGAGCCCTTGGCCCAGCGCTGCTGCTGGGTCTTGAAGGCGTTCATCTCGACCGGCAGCTCGGCCGGGGCGACGAGATCGGGCAGGTAGACGAAGCGCCAGCCCTTCATCTGCGCGCGGTAGGACAGGTCGAGGTCCTCGGTGAGCGTGTCGTGCTGCCAGCCCCCCGCGTCGGCGATGACCGCGCGGCGCCACACCCCGGCGGTGCCGTTGAAGTTGAAGAAGCGGCCGGAGCGGCTGCGCGCGCCGTGCTCGAGGATGAAGTGCCCGTCGAGCATGATCGACTGCACCTCGGTGAGGAGCGAGAAGCCGCGGTTGATGTGGCCCCACCGCGCCTGGACCATGCCGACCGAGGGGTCGGCGAAGTGGCCGATCGTCTTCTCGAGGATGTCCGGGGGGGCCACGAAGTCGGCGTCGAAGATGAGGACGAACTCGCCGGTCGCGCGGCGCAGGCCGGCGTCGAGGGCGCCCGCCTTGTAGCCGGTCCGGTCGGAGCGGTGCAGGTAGTGGATGTCGAAGCCCTGCTCGCGGTAGTGCTCGACCGCACGGCTCGCGATCGCGGTCGTCTCGTCCGTCGAGTCGTCGAGGACCTGGATCTCGAGGCGGTCCTTCGGGTAGCGGATCCGGGCCACCGACTCGAGCAGCCGGTCGATCACGTACATCTCGTTGAAGATCGGCAGCTGGATCGTGACGCGGGGCAGCTCGGGCGGCAGCGGCGCCTCGGCGGGCTGGCGGTCCTTGTGCTTGAAGTAGAGCCACACCATGACGTAGCGGTGGAAGCCCATGACGGCGAGGATGACCAGGGTCAGGAAGTACAGGCCCAGGATCCCGTACTCGAATGCGCTCATCGCCCTTTGACGCCTGCCTCCGCCCGCCCGCGGCGCCCCCGCGGGGGACACCACGGCGCCTTCCTTGACACGTCCGAACGACCGGTGGAAGATGCCAGTTTCGGAGTGCCGCCGACGGCCATCCCCTCTCATCCAGAAAGGGGATTCATGCCTCAGGGCACAGCCCACAAGTCTACCGGAGCCGCGGCCCAAGTCAATGGATCCCCGAAGCGTCGAGGAGCTGCTCAGGAAAGTCAAGGAGGGGTCGGTGTCCCCCGAGGAGGCGGCCTCCCGCCTCGCCACCCTTCCCTACGAGGATCTGGGCTTCGCCAAGGTCGACCACCACCGGGCGCTCCGGCGGGGCTTCCCGGAGACCGTGTTCGGCTCCGGCAAGACGCCGGAGCAGATCGTCGCGATCGTGGACCGGATCGCCGGCCGGGGCCAGCGGGTGCTGGTCACCCGGACGACCGCCGAGGTGCACCGGCAGGTGGCCCAGCACCGCCCGGAGGCCCGGTTCCACGAGGCGGCGCGGTGCGTGACCGTCGAGGCGGAGCCGGCCCCGGCGCTGCCGGGCCGGATCGCGGTCTGCGCGGCCGGGACCTCCGACCTGCCCGTGGCCGAGGAGGCGGCGGTCACGGCCTCGTTCCACGGCGCCTCGGTCGAGCGGATCTACGACGTGGGGGTGGCGGGCCTGCACCGGCTGCTCGACCGGGCCGAGGCGATCCGTCGGGCCGACGTGGTCGTCGTCGCGGCCGGGATGGAGGGGGCGCTGCCCTCGGTGGTCGCGGGCCTCGTGGACGTGCCGGTCGTGGCCGTCCCGACCAGCGTCGGCTACGGGGCCTCGTTCCAGGGCCTCGCCGCCCTCCTGGCCATGCTCAACTCCTGCTCTTCCGGAGTCGGTGTGGTGAACATCGACAACGGCTTCGGCGCGGCGCACCTCGCCTGCCTGATCCTGAGGGGACGGGCGCCCCGTCCTTGACAAAACCCTTGATTCTGCTGATCTTGTAGTTTGGCTTGTCCCGCCGTGTCCCACCCCCCAAGCGCGGAAAGGGCCTCGGCTGTCGCGCCACGCGCCTCAACGGAGGCGCACGGAGCACCGCGGGATTCGAACTTCGACGGCCGGGCCGACGCGTGTGAACGCTAACTCTCTCAAAGCACTGGAGTTCGACCGCATCCGGGCGCTCCTCCTGCAGCAGGCGGGGTCTGTCGAGGGACGCTCTCGCCTGGAGGCGCTCCAGCCCCGGACGGACCCTGGGGCCGTCCGGGAAGCGCTCGCTCGGACGAGCGAAGGCGTCGCGCTGCTCCGCACGGTCGGCCGCCAGCCCTACCACGACCTCCCCGACCCGGCCGAGGCCCTGGCCGGGGCCCGGGTGCGCGGCGCCCACCTCGATCCGCGGGGGCTGCGCGACCTCGCCTCGTTCATCGAGGGCGGGATCGAGATCGCCCGGCGGGTGGCCCGGGCCGAGGGCACGCCGCGCCTCTCGCGCCTCGCCTCCGAGGTGAAGGACACGGGCGAGGTGGCGGCCGCCATCCGCCGCGCGCTCCTGCCCTCGGGCGAGGTGGCCGACGACGCCTCCCCCCGCCTCGCCGACATCCGCCGCACGCTCCTGCGCCTGCGCGCGCAGCTGACGAGCGTGATGGAGGGCTACCTGCGCGGCGCCGACGCCGAGCGGCTGCTCCAGGACCGCATCGTCACCACCCGCAACGACCGCTACGTGCTGCTGCTGAAGGCGGAGCACAAGGGCCAGCTCCCGGGCGTCATCCACGGCAGCTCCGGCTCGGGGGCGAGCTTCTTCGTGGAGCCGCTGCCCGCCGTCTCGCTCAACAACGACATCGTCGAGCTGCAGGACGAGGAGCGGGCCGAGGTCGTGCGGATCCTCGAGGACCTGACCGCGCGGGCCGGGGCACGGGCCGGCGACCTCGCCCTCATGGCCTCCGTCCTGGGGGAGCTGGACGCGGTCCAGGCGATGGCCCTCCTCGCCGTCGACATGGACGCCCGGGCGCCCGAGATCGTCGAGGGGGCCTCGCCCGAGCTCGAGCTCGTCGACTCGCGCCACCCGCTGCTCATGCCGAGGCTCGCCGAGCGGCTCGGGATCGTGCGGTCGAGCGAGCCGGTGCCGGTCAGCCTGCGGGTGGGCGGCGACGCGAGCGTCCTGGTGATCAGCGGACCGAACACCGGCGGCAAGACGGTCGCGCTCAAGACGGTCGGCCTCTTCGCCCTGATGGCCCAGTGCGGGCTGCACGTGCCGGCCGCCGCGGGCAGCCGGCTGCCCGTCTTCCGGCGGGTCTTCGCCGACATCGGCGACGAGCAGTCGATCGCCGAGAACCTCTCCACCTTCTCCTCGCACCTCGCCGCGATCGTCGAGATGACGCGGGGACTCGCGCGGCCCGCCCTCGTCCTCCTCGACGAGGTCGGGGCCGGCACCGACCCCACGGAGGGCGGCGCCCTCGGCGTCGCGATCGTCGAGCACTTCCGGAAGAACGGCGCGACGCTCGTCGCCACGACACACCACGGCCTCATGAAGGCCTACGCGCAGTCGACGCCGGGTGTCGCGACCGCTTCGTTCGGCTACGACCCCGACACCTACGAGCCGACGTACCGCCTCACGCTGGGCGCGCCCGGCCGCTCGCTCGCGCTCGAGATGGCCGAGCGGCTGGGGCTGCCGGCCGAGGTCGTGGCCGACGCCCGCGCCCGGCGCGACGACAAGGAGCGGCAGGCGGAGGCGCTGCTCGCGCGGCTCGAGCGGGAGCAGGCCGAGCTCGAGCGGGAGAAGGCCCGGATCGAGGGCCTGAGGGCGGAGGCGGAGGCGGCGAAGCTCCGCGCCCTCGTCGCGGAGCGCGAGATCCAGGCGAGGAAGCGCCGGGAAGTCGAGCTCTTCGCGAAGGAGCTGCGCCGCCGCGGCGAGGAGGCGGAGCGCAAGGCCTCGGAGGCGATCCGGGCCGCGGTCGAGAAGGTGGAGGCCGCGCAGAAGGCGGCGGCCGCCGCACCCCGCCTCCGGACGGCGGCCGTGGCGGCGATCCGCGAAGCGCGCGACGAGGTGCTGCGCGACCCCGAGCTCGGGATCTCCGAGGAGCAGGAGGCGCCGGCGGCCGCCCTCGCGGTCGGTACGCGCGTGCGGGTGAAGGCGATGGGCTTCACCGGCGAGGTGATGGCGCTCCACGCCGACGACGCCGAGGTCGCGATCTCCGGCAAGCGCCTGCGCGTGCCCCGCTCCGAGCTCGTGGCCCTTGTCTGTGGGGCTTCGTCCCAAGAGCGCCCCTCCCCGCACCCCGGGACGACCCCCCGTTCCTCCCCCCGCCATCGTGCCCCTTCGCCGCAGATGGGCGGCGTCTCGGTCCTGGCCAAGTCCGTGCCGGCCGAGGTGAACCTGATCGGCATGACCGTCGAGGAGGCGACCGAGCGCGTCGACAAGGTGCTCGACGACGCCGCGCTCTCCGACCGCCGCGAGATCCGGCTCGTCCATGGCTTCGGGGAGGGCAAGCTGCGCCAGGCGGTCGCGCAGGTGCTCGAGGGCCACCCGCTCGTGGCCTCCTGGCGGCCCGGCGGGCCGGGCGAGGGCGGGGGCGGGGCCACGGTCGTGGAGCTGAAGGACTAGCCATGGCCTTCCCGGACAGCTTCGTCGACGAGGTGCGGCGCGCGGCCGACATCGTGCGCGTCGTCTCCGAGCACGTGGCGCTCAGGAAGATGGGGACCTCCTGGAAGGGCCTGTGCCCCTTCCACCAGGAGAAGACCCCCTCGTTCAACGTCCGGCAGGAGCCCGCGGTGTTCCACTGCTTCGGCTGCGGGGAGGGCGGCGACGTCTTCAAGTTCGTGATGCTGCGCGAGCGGGTGAGCTTCCCCGAGGCGATCGAGATGCTCGCCCGGCGCTTCGGGGTGCCGGTGCCCGAGGGCCGGGTGGAGCCGGGAC
This sequence comes from uncultured Acidobacteriota bacterium, assembly GCA_964561785.1. Classification (GTDB taxonomy): domain Bacteria; phylum Acidobacteriota; class Vicinamibacteria; order Fen-336; family Fen-336; genus DATBSL01. The sequence goes on from CAZLRF010000075.1 coordinate 7,250, forward strand.
CCGACCGCAAGGAGCGCGAGGAGATGCTCGCGCTCATGGAGGCGGCGGCCCAGCACTTCACGCGCACCCTCTGGGCCGCGCCGGGGACGGTGGCCCGCGAGTACCTGCTCGGGCGTGGCTTCAGGAAGGACACGCTGGAGAAGGTCCGGGCCGGGGCCGCCCGCGACGCCTGGGACGATCTCCTCGGGGCGATGCGGGGCAAGTTCCCGCCCACGCTCCTGCTCAAGGCCGGCCTCGTGCTCGAGCGGCAGGGCAAGGACGGCCACTACGACCGCTTCCGCAACCGCGCGGTGTTCCCGATCCTCAACGAGTCGGGCAAGGTCGTGGCCTTCGGCGCGCGCGCGCTCGACGGCAGCGAGCCCAAGTACCTCAACTCCCCGGAGACGCCGGTCTACTCGAAGGGTCGAGTGCTCTACGGCCTGTCCTGGGCCAGGGACGCGATGGCCCGGGAGAAGCGCGCGGTGCTCGTGGAGGGCTACCTCGACGTCGCCCGCGCGATCGAGTCGGGCGTCTCGACGGCGGTCGCGACCTGCGGCACCGCCCTCACCTCGCACCACGCGCGGCTCGTCGGCCGCTGGGCGGAGACGGTCGTCCTCAGCTTCGACCAGGACGAGGCGGGGCAGAAGGCGGCGCGCAGGAGCCTCGAGGTGCTGCTCGAGGAGGGCCTGCGCGTGCGCATCGTCGAGCTGCCCGCGGGCCACGACCCCGACACCTTCCTCAAGGCGGAGGGGGCGGCGGCCTACGAGCGGCGGCTCGACGAGGCCCCCGAGGCGATCGAGTGGCTGATGCGGCGGGCGGAGACGGAGGGCGACACGACGTCCCCCTCGGGCAAGGCCGCGTTCTTCGCCGCCGTCCTCCCCGCCCTCGTCCGCACGCAGAACGCGGTCGAGCGGCAGGCCTGGCTCGCGCGGGTCGTCGAGCGGGGCTCGCTCGACCCGGGGGCGGCGCGCGAGGAGCTGCGCCGCGCGCTCTCGGGCCGGACGGGGGGGCCCTCGGCGGTGGCGGAGGCGGCCGCGCGGCGGCCGAGCCTTCCCCGCTCGGCGGTCCTGCTCCCGGCGGAGCGGTGGCTGCTCGCCCTCGTGGCGCAAGGGGCGGCGGGGGTGGAGATCGCCCTCGACGAGCTGGCGGAGCCCGACCTCGAGGGCCTGCGCTCGGCGCCCATCCTGCGGGTGGCGCAGGCGGTGGCCCGCAAGAACGAGAGGGTGACGCTGCCGGCGGTCCTCGAGGCGCTCGACGAGGACGCCCGGCGGGTCATGTCGGAGATCGCGGTCGAGGGGGTGCCCGCGGAGCAGCTCTCGGCCGAGGAGTGCGTGCGCGAGCTGCGGCGCCAGCCGCTCAAGGCGCGCATGGCGGAGATCCAGAGACGGCTCGAGGGCGCGAGCGGGGAGACGCTGGAGTCGCTCCTCGCGGAGAAGACGCGTCTCGTGCGACAGATGGCGGGCCTCTAGGCTCAGGGGCGGCAAGGAGCGAACGAAACGGCAATGGCGCTCACGATCGAAGAAAAGTACGACGAGGTCCGGCAGCTCATCACGATGGGCAAGGAGAAGGGCTACCTCCTCTACGAGGAGGTGAACGACCTCCTGCCCTCGGACATCGGCTCCTCCGACGAGCTCGACGACATCTTCTCCATGTTCGGGTCGATGGGGATCGAGGTCGTCGACTCCGAGCAGAAGTTCCGCGAGAAGTCCGAGGAGGAGGGGGTCGAGCTCGACCTCACCCCGGGCACCCTCGACAAGACGAACGACCCCGTGCGGATGTACCTGCGCGAGATGGGAACGGTGCCGCTGCTCACCCGCGAGGGCGAGGTGGAGATCGCCAAGCGGATCGAGCGGGGCAAGAACGCCATGCTGCGGGCGATCTCCCGCACCAACATGGCGGCGCAGGAGGTGGCCCGGCTCGGGGAGCGGCTCGCGAACCGCGAGATCGGCGTGCGCGACGCGGTCGTCTTCAACGAGGAGGAGGTCACCGAGGAGAAGCTCGAGGCCAAGATCAAGGAGACCCTGAGGCTCATCGGCAAGGCGAACCAGGCCCACCAGGACTACCTCGCCTACCGCAAGCACTTCGCGAAGCTGGACCGCAAGTCGCGGGGCTACGTGAAGGGCAAGTGGCGGCTCGGGCGGCTGCGGGTCAAGATGTCCCTCGCCATCCGGAGGATCGAGTTCGCGGAGGGCTTCAAGCGGCGGCTCGTCGAGCGCATCCGCGAGACGGTCGACCGCATCCGGGACGCCGAGGAGCGCATCGCGCGGCTCGAGCAGAAGCTCAAGCGCGACGTCTCCGACGACTACCGCAAGCAGGTCCGCCAGATGATCCGGGACCAGAAGCAGGTCCTCGACCAGATCCAGGAGGACTTCGACGCGCGGCCGGACGAGATCCAGCGCAGCCTGGACACCGTCATCACGGGGGAGGCCCAGGCCGAGCAGGCCAAGAAGGAGCTGGTCGAGGCCAACCTGCGCCTCGTGGTCTCGATCGCGAAGAAGTACACGAACCGCGGCCTGCAGTTCCTGGACCTCATCCAGGAGGGCAACATCGGCCTCATGAAGGCGGTCGACAAGTTCGAGTACAAGCGCGGCTACAAGTTCTCGACCTACGCCACGTGGTGGATCCGCCAGGCCATCACCCGCGCGATCGCCGACCAGGCGCGGACCATCCGCATCCCCGTGCACATGATCGAGACGATCAACAAGCTGATCCGCACCTCGCGCGCCCTCGTCCAGGAGCTCGGCCGCGAGCCCTCCTCGGAGGAGATCGCGAAGCGGATGGACATCCCGGTCTCGAAGGTCAGGAAGGTCCTGAAGATCGCCCAGGAGCCCATCTCGCTCGAGACCCCGATCGGGGAGGAGGAGGACTCGCACCTGGGGGACTTCATCGAGGACCGCTCCGCGGTCTCCCCCGCCGAGAACGTCATCAACCTCAACCTCAAGGAGCAGACGGACGCGCTGCTCAAGACGCTCACCCCCCGCGAGGAGCGCGTCATCAAGATGCGCTTCGGGATCGGGGACGGCTCCGAGCACACCCTCGAGGAGGTCGGCCAGAGCTTCCAGGTCACCCGCGAGAGGATCCGCCAGATCGAGGCGAAGGCGCTGCGCAAGCTCCGTCACCCCAGCCGCAGCCGCAAGCTGAAGGCCTTCCTGGAGGGCAGCCGGATCTGACGGCGGCGGGCATGCGAGCGATCGACGCTGCGGAGGAGGGCATGAAGGTCGTGGGACGGCGAAGGCCCGGCCGCGGGCTGGTGGCCACCGCTCCCCTGCTCCGCCTCGCTGTGGATCTGCGCGGCGACAAGCCGTTCCTTCCGCGGGGCGTCCACCGCTTCCGGAGCTTCGAGGAGAGCGAGGAATGGACCCTGAGGATGCTGACGCGCCCCTCGAAGCCCGTCCGCCGCTCCTAGAGGACCTCGTCGCCCTCTGCCGTGGCCTCAACCGCGAGGGCGCCCGCTACGTGGTCCTCGGCGGCATGGCGGTCATCCAGGCCGGTTTCGTACGCGCCACGAACGACGTCGATCTCCTCGTCGACACGTCACCGGAGAACCAGGAGCGGGTTCGCCGTGCGCTGATGGCCCTCCCCGACGGGGCCGTGCGCGACATGGCTCCCGACGACCTCGACCGCTACGTGGTGGTGCGGGTGGCCGACGAGTTCGTGGTCGACCTCATGAAGAGCGCGTGCGGGATCGACTACGCGGCCGCCGTCCCCCTCGTCGACGTCGTCGAGATCCAGGGAGTCCCGATCCCGTTCGCGAGCCCCCGGCTGCTCTGGCGGACGAAGCAGACCCTCCGCGACAAGGACAAGGTGGACCTCGCCTTCCTGGCTCGCCTGCTGGAGAGCCGGGGAGAGACGGTCGACTGACCACGCGCCGGGGGTCGCCCGGTGCTGTCCGACTCGACCGAGGCCTGCGACCGCGGCGCCCGCGCCCCTCCCCCGTCAACCGGATCTGGGTCCGCTGCCCGTCCTGCGCCTCGCTCGAAGACGTCTCGGACGACCACCGGGCCTGCGGCCGGTGCGGAGCGCCGATGCCCGAGCGCCCGGCGTTCTGGTGAGAAGTCCGACGTGGCCATCGGCGTCACCGCCGCCGCCCACGACGCCGTTCTCCTCACGCGGAGCGCGCGCGACTTCGCCGGCACTCCCGGCCTCGAGGTCGAAGCGCTCACGCCACGGGGCTGAGGGCCTCGAGGACGCGGCTCACGAGGGAGCGGGCGTCGTCCTCGGTGGGGGCCTCGGCCTCGAGGCGGATCACGGGGTCGGTGGCCGAGGAGCGCGCGAGCAGCCAGCGGTCCGGCCACGTCACCTTCACGCCGTCCGTGAGATCGATCCGCTCGCCGGAAAACAGGCCGCGGATGAGGCGCAGCGAGGGGGCGATGTCCCGGGCCGGGCAGAGGAGGCGCTCCCGCACCATCGAGTAGCGCGGCACCCGCGCCCGCAGGGCGGCGACGGACTGCCCCGAAGCCGCCATCGACTCGAGGACGAGGGCCATGGCGACGAAGCTGTCCCGGCACGGGTTGACGGGGAGGACGATCGCCCCCCCGTCGCCCTCGCCGCCCGCCTCCGCGCCGTGCGCCTCCATCGCCTCGACCACGTGCGCCTCGCCGACCGGGGAGCGGTGCACCGGCTGGCCGTAGCGGGTCGCCACGTCGTCCACCATGCGGCTCGTGGACACGCTGACCGCGACCGGTCCCGCCCGGCGCTCGAGCCACCGGTCGGCCACGAGGGCCACGGTCGCGTCGGGTCCGAGGGAGGCGCCGTGCTCGTCGAGGACGACGAGGCGGTCGGCGTCCGAGTCCTGGGCGAAGCCGACGTCGGCGCCCGAGCGGCGGACGAGCTCGCCGAGGGCGGCGAGGCTCGCCTCGTCGGGCTCGGGGTTGGCCGGGAACGCCTCGCCCGGGTCCGCGTCGACGCTGGCCACGTCGCAGCCCAGGGCCTCGAGCAGCCGCAGGGTGGGCGGCGCCGCGGTGCGGCCGCGCGGGTCGACCGCGACCTTGGGCCTCCTCGCCCGGATGCGCCCGACGTCGACGGCTCCCGTGACCGCCCGGAGGTGGCGCTCGCAGGACGTCGCGTCCGTTCGCACCTCGGCCATGTCGAGCGCCCGCACCCGCGGGTAGACGCCCTGGTGGTAGAGGTCGGTGAGCTCGGCCGCCTGGTTCGCCCGGAGGGCCAGCCCCCCGGAACCGACGAACCGCAGCGTGCTCCACTCGAGCGAGCCGTGGCTGCCGCCCACCGAGAGGCCGCCGAAGGCGCCGATCTCGCGGACGTGGAGCATGAGGGCGGGGACGGGGACGACGCCGGCGTCGACCGGAGTGCACCCCGCGCTGAGGAGCCCCGCGATCACCGCCTCCTTGATCATCTCGCCGGTGGGCCGGGCGTCGGTGCCGACGAGGATGGGGCCGGCGCCGCAGTGGGTCCCGAACGCGGCGGCGAAGCCCGTGACGAGCTGGGGGGTGAGCGACTCCCCGATCACCCCGCGCACGCCGGGAAGCCCGATCTTGAGGGACAGGCGCTGCGGCATGGCGTCAGCTCCCCTCGTGCCCGAAGGCGACCCGCCGGGCGAACACGGTCGCCTCGTCGACGAGGGCCTCCGCGCGCTCCGGCGCCTTCGCCTCGGCGATGACGCGCAGCAGCGGCTCGGTCCCCGACGCCCGCACGTGCAGCCAGGCGTCGTCCCAGTCGAGGCGCACGCCGTCGCTGCAGTCGGGGGCGTCCCTCGCGTGGCGGCGGCGGAAGCGGTCGATCACCCGGTAGGCGACGCTCGGCGGGCAGGGCAGCTCGCGCTTGCGCATGAAGAGCCTCGGAAGCCCGTCGACCAGCTCGGCCAGGCTCCGGCCGCTCGTGGCCATCTCCTCGAGCACGAGGCCGAGGGCGAGCAGGCCGTCGTAGGCGGCGCCGAGCGGCAGCACCGCGACGCCCCCGCTCCCCTCGCCGGCGAGGACGGCCCCCTCGGCGAGGCCGAGGTCCACGATCGAGCTCTCGCCGACCGGGCCGCGGACGACGCGCTGCCCGTGGGCGCGGGCCACCGCCTCGACCATGCCCGACGTCGAGTGGCTGGTGACCACGGGGCCGGGCCTCCGCCTCAGCCGGGGGGCGGCCACGAGCGGCAGGGAGCACTCCTCGGAGAGCGCCGTGCCGTCGCCGGTCACGAAGCCGATCCGGTCGCCGTCCACGTTGAGGGCCGCCCCGAGGTCGGCCCCGAAGCAGCGGGCGAGGGTGGCGAGCTGGCGCATGTTCGCGGCGGTGGGGGCGGGAGGGTGGGCGAACTCGCCCGTCGGCTCCTCGTTCACCGGGACGAGGGTGCAGCCGAGCGACTCGAGCAGCCGCGAGCCGAGCGCGCCGCACGCGCCGTTCACGAAGTCGACCGCGAGGCGGAAGCGGCGATCGCGGATCCGGTCCACGTCGAGGGCGCTCGCGAGGCACCCGAGGTACCGCTCCTCCACCCCCGGGGCCCTCTCCACCGGCCGGAGCCGGTCCCACGCGGCGAGCGCGAAGGCGCGGCCGTGGTAGACGTCGAGCAGCTCCTCCCCTTTCGCGGCGTTGAGCAGGGCCCCGTCCGGCCCGAAGAACTTGAGCGCGTTCCAGCTCGCGTCGTTGTGGCTGCCGGTGACGGCGATGCCCCCCGACGCGCCGAGGTCGCGCACGGCGAAGGACACGAGCGGGCTCGGGCTCACCCCGAGGTCGACCACCCGGCTGCCCGTCGAGAGGAGCCCGGACACGACCGCGGAGCGCAGCGCCGGGCTCGACCGGCGCGTGTCGCGCCCGATCACGACGGGACCGCCGTCGCACCACGTCCCGAACGCGCAGGCGAAGTCCACGACGAGCTCGGGGGTGAGGGCCTCCCCCACCACCCCGCGCACGCCGGAGGCGCCGATCTTCAGCTCCCGAAGGGCCATTCTCACGCCCCGATGAACCGCCGGGCCTCGTCCGCGCGCTCGCGGAGCCGGCGGAAGAGCGTGAGCTGGCAGAGGGCTCGCACCCGGTTGAGGTCCGGCGGGTCGGCCGGGCCGAGCTTGAAGTAGCTGTCGCCGCGCAGGTAGTCGAGCAGGAAGCGCAGGCCCAGCTCGAGGGCGATGATCTGGGGCGCGTCGGCCATGAGGCCGACCTCGACCGGCGTCACCTCCCGGGCCGTCGAGAGGAAGCCGCGCGCGACCGCGCGGTAGACGTCCATGTCGACCTCGATCCGCGAGAGGTCGCGCTCCTTCTCGCCGGCCACGTTGACGAGCGAGCGCACCATGTCCCCCCAGTCGGCGAGCCAGGTGTGGGGCATGATCGTGTCGAGGTCCACGAGCGCCTTGACTCGCCCCGTGCGCGTGGAGAAGAGGAAGTTGTCGAGCTTGGTGTCGCCGTGGATCGCGAGGCGCCGGATGCGCCCCGCCTCCATCCCCGCGAGGAGGCTCGTGCCGAAGGCTTCCTCGGACTGCACGAGCTCGATCCACGGGCGCACCCCGGGGTCCCCGATGCGCCGGCGGTGCTCGGACGGCTCGAGGTGCACGAGGAAGTGCTCCTCGGTGCTCTGGCGCACGACGGGGTCGGAGGGCAGGAGCTCGCCGGCGTCCCCGGGCGTCCGGGAGCCGGCGAGGACCGAGCGGAGCTGGTCGTAGTACAGGCGCGTGTCCCGGTAGCCGGGAAGCGGGTTCGCGAGACCCTCCGTGCTCATCGTGCACGTGAGGTCGCCGTAGAGGGCGAGCCCCCGGCCGGCCTCTCCCGCCACGCGGAGCCGCTCCCCCGGGTCGGCGATCTCGCCGAGGCTCTTGTACGTCCGGGACCCGGGGATCTTGACCATCAGGCGCCAGCAGCCGTGGCCCCGGTGGCTCTCCACGTCGAGGTACGGCTCGCCCTCGAGGGTATCGACGAGCGTGATCGTGTCCCACTCCTCCCCGGGGGCGAGCCGCCCGGCGGCCAAGGAGGCCCGCTGCGCCTCGATCGACGCGATCATGGCCCGCATGACCGACCGGGGACGCGTGAACACGCGCTCGTTGATGCGCTGGAGGAGGAACTCACGGGGTTCCGGCGTGCCCGCGAAGACCAGGTACGTGTGCTGGTTGATGTTCCCCCGCTCCGGGAAGTCGTGCACCTCCACCGGGTGAGCGAGCCGGAAGCGCGCGGCGAGCCGGCTCGCCTGGGCGAGCGGGTACTCCTCGCTCTGCGTGAGCGCCCGCGTGACCCGCCTCAGGTGCGTCTGCACTCGTCGGCGAGTGTATCCCACGCCCGTCTCCCGGGCGGCGCCGGGGTGGCGAGGGCCCCTCCGCTGCCCGGTCCGTCGTCGCCCGAGGCCCGGCCTAGGCGAGGGCCCTGAGCAGCCCCGTCAGGAAGCCCCAGAAGCGAGGCACGGTCTCGACGAAGATGCGCTCGTCCGGCGAGTGCACGGCCGTCATCGACGGGCCGAACGAGATCATGTCCATGCCCGGGTACTTCTCGCCGATGATGCCGCACTCGAGCCCGGCGTGGATGGCCTTGACCGCGGGCTCCTTGCCGTAGAGCGCGGCGTAGGTCGCGAGCGCCTTCTTGAGGGTCGGCGAGGCCGTGTTCGGCTTCCAGCCCGGGTAGCCGTGGCTCTGCTCGACCGAGGCCCCGCCCAGCTCGAGGACGTCGCGCACGGTGCGGGCGATCTCGTCGATCTCGGTCGCGACCGAGCTGCGCTGGCTGGTCGCGAGCGAGACCGTGTCCCCCTCGGTCGAGACGACCGCGACGTTGGTCGAGGTCTCGACCAGCCCCGGGATCGCCGCGCTCATCTTGATCACCCCGTGGGGGAGGGCGGAGAGCGTCTGCAGGAGCTGCTTCTGGCTCTTGCGCTTCAGGACGCGGGCGCCGCCCTCCGGCGCCTCGACGAGGCTCAAGCGCACGTCCGGGTCCACCGCCCCGAGCTCGTCCCGCACGACCCCGTCCCACCGGGCCACGATCCTGCGGGCGCGGGCCGCCTTCGACGCGCTGACGCGGACGACCGCGAACGCCTCGCGGGGGATCGCGTTGCGCTTGTTGCCGCCGCGGAGGGAGACGAGCCGCGCGCCGGCGTCCTCGGCCAGCGCGACGAGGACGCGGCTCGCGATCTTGAGCGCGTTGCCGCGGCCCTTGTCGATCTCGAGCCCCGAGTGGCCCCCGCGCAGGCCCGCGACGCGCAGCTCGAGGGCCACGGTGTTCGGCCGCGCGTCCTCGCGCGCGACCGTCCAGGTGCCGATCGTGTCCCGGCCGCCGGCGCAGCCGACGTAGATCTCGCCCTCCTCCTCCGAGTCGAGGTTGAGCAGGATGCGGCTCTTCACGAAGCCGGGCTCGAGGTGCTGCGCGCCGGTGAGACCCGTCTCCTCGTCGATCGTGAACAGCATCTCGAGCGGCCCGTGCTCGAGCGTGCGGTCCTCGGCGACCGCGAGCGCCGCCGCGACCCCGATGCCGTTGTCGGCGCCGAGCGTCGTGCCGTTCGCGCGCAGCACGTTCCCCTCGCGCACGAGCTCGATCGGGTCCTTCGTGAAGTCGTGGACCTTGTCCGCGTTCTTCTCGCAGACCATGTCGAGGTGGGATTGGAGGCAGACGCGGGGCGCCTTCTCGCGCCCCGGGCTCGCCGGCTTCTCGATCACGACGCTGCCCACCGCGTCCTGGCGCGCCTCGAGGCCGAGCTGCCGCGCGACGTCGATCACGTGCTGCGCGGCGGCGGCCTCGTTCTTCGAGCCGCGCGGGATGCGCGACAGCGCGGCGAAGTGCTTCCAGACCGGGCCCGGCTCCAGACCGTCGATGGCTGAGGACATGAGGGCTCTCCCGTGTTGCCCCGGCGCGAGTCGGCGGCCGGATCCTGCACTTCACGCTACCACACGATTGGCGCGCGGGGCGGGGGCGCGGGACGGGTCAGGAGCGAAGGCGCTCGCGCCAGTCCGCCGCCTGGTCCCACGCCGCGAGCGCCCCCGCCGCCGCCGCCACGAACAGCCCGTAGTGCATGGGTGTGACCACGCGCCACTCGAAGATGAAGAAGCTCTCGGTGAGGAGGTAGTAGACGGGAATGGCGAGCAGGAGGGCCGCGCGGCGAGCGTCGCGGCGCACGAGCACCGCGACTCCCACGGCCACGAGGGGCAGCAGCACGGGCAGGAGCACGGCCTGCGCGACAGCGACGAGCGGGCGGAGGGGAGCGGCCGCCCGGCCGGGGGCGAGGAAGCGTGCGTCCGAGGGGTGGCGATCGGGCCGCCGGGCGTCCGGCTCGCCGTCGCCCCCGACGGCGACCCGGGACGGGAGGGCCTCGAGCGCCACGGTCGGCGCCTCGCCGGAGGCGTAGTGGACCATGGCCCACATCCGCCCCAGCATCACGCGGGCGTAGCGCCAGGGGTTGGCGAGGATCACCTCGCGGGCCCTCCGGTAGCGGTCCCGGTCGCGCCAGATCCCGTCGGGCTCGGCCCACCACTCGCGGTAGCGCGGGTTCCCGTACCGGACAGCCTCGTCTTCCATCACCAGCTTGTCACGGCGTCGTGCCCCCGCCTCCTCGCCGCCCGCGTCGGCCACCCCTTGCCAGAGGGTGAGCCCCCCGTTGATGGAGACCGGCACGAGCTCGCCGAAGACCACGTAGTTGCGCACGGTGATCGGGGCCACAACCGCGGCGGCGGCGGCGGCGAGCGCGGCGCCGTGGCGCAGGGCGCGCCGACGATCGCGGGAGAGCAGCACGAGCGCGACGGCCAGGAACGGGGCGAGCAGCACGACGTTCGGCCGCAGCCAGACCCCGACCCCGACCAGGGCGCCCGCGAGGGCGCTCCAGAGCCAGGATCCCTCCCCGTCGGGGTGCGCTCGGGCGAGCGCGAGCAGGGCGCCGAGCAGGGGAAGGGCCGAGAGCGCGTCGGGCAGGACGAGGTTCGACGTGAATCCCAGGTGGGGCGACAGGGCGGCCACGAGGCCGGCGAGAAGGCCCGTGCGGAAGTCCACGAGGCGCCGGCCCGCGAGGGCGAGGAGCACGCAGGCGAGCGAGGTGAGGACGTTCTGGACGAGCTGGGCCGCGAAGAAGCTCCGCCCGAGCGAGACGTAGACGCCCGCCAGGTACAGGCCGTAGCCCGGCGGCCGGGCGAGGAGGCCCGTGCGCGCCGGGTCGGGGTTGCGGGGCCACAGGACGCCTTCCCCGGCGAGGATGGCGACCGCGGTGTCGTCGTAGCGGCCGGCCATCCGCGTCCCCGGCTGGGTCGGGGTGTACATCGCGGGGGCGAGGATGAGGGCGTACAGCGAGCGCACGAGCAGCGCGAGGACGAAGACCGCGCCCAGGGCGGCGGCGCGACGACGGCGGCGGCGAGGGTCGCTTCCCATCGGGGCGGCGCCATCTTGAGGAGGGGCCGCCGAACGTGTCAAGGCGCGCGCCGGCCCCGCAGGGCGCCGATCGCGAACTCGTCGCGGGGGAAGAGGTCCCGGTTGGAGGCGAGGCGTGGGGCGTCGCCTCCCCTCGTGGCGCCGCGCAGCCACCTCTCGACCGCGCGGGCGCGGCCATGGCCCAGGTAGCCGCTCGCCGTTTCGAGGCGGGCGGTCCAGGCGTCCACGTCGAACTCGAGCGGCTGGCGGCTGCCCACGAGCGCGACGCCGCCTCCCGCGGAGAGGACGTGGGGAAAGACGCGGGCGAACGTCGCGTGGACGCGGGGGGTGGGGGCCCAGGTGCACATCACGCCCCCTTCCCTCAGCCGCCGCGCGCAGGCGGCGAAGAACTCCTCCGAGTAGAGGTTCCCGCTGTAGGCGCTCTCGGGCCAGATCGCGTCGGCCTCGATCAGGTCGTAGCTCGTCTCCTCGGCGGCCAGGGCGTGGCGGCCGTCCTCGAGCCGAAGGACGACGCGCGGGTCCCGCAGCAGGGCCTGGAGCTCGGCGAACGGCTCGCGGGCGGCGAGGCGGTGCAGGATGCGAGGCTGCGGGGACGAGATCTCGAACACCGTGACCGACTCGGTCTCCTTGCGGCAGGCAGCGGCCCACACGGTGTCCCCCGAGCCGAGGCCGATCACCGCCACCGCCCGCGGCGCCGGGTGGATCACGGCGGGCAGCGCCCCGAGCGCGGTGTGGACGCCGCCGTACGGGAGCCGGCTGTTCCCCTTGCCGTTGACGGCGAGGCGCCAGCGGCCGCCGGCCTCGGGAACCACCGCGACGACCCCCGTGGCGTCCTCCTCGAACAGGGCGCGGCCCTCCGCGGGGAGGACGCCGTGGAGCCGGCGCCAGAGCGTCTCGTTGTCGGGCAGCAGGACGGCGAGGGCGAGGAGCAGCGCCGCAGCCCCGGCGTAGGGGCGTCCGTAGTGCCGCCAGCCGACGGCGGCGAAGACGAGGCCCAGCAGCGGCAGCAGCCGCAGCGTCCCCGCGGTGCCGAGCAGGTGCAGCGACACGAGCCCGACCAGCAGACTGCCCGCGACGCAGCCCGCGATGTTCGCGGCCTGGAGCGCCCCGACCTTGCGCCCGCTCGTCCGGGCCTCGTCGTGGACGGCCTGCTGCAGCGCCGGGAACGAGAAGCCCATGAGGACGGTCGGCAGCACGAAGAGGAAGGCCGGCAGCACCACGTAGAGGCGCAGGACGTGGCCGGGGTCGAGCGAGCGGCCGAACGGGAAGAACCGGTAGCCCCCCCAGTAGCGGAAGAGCCAGTCGTAGAGCGGGGTCTCGACCGGCAGCCGAGCGAGGGCCAGGACGGCCAGGGAGGTGAGGGCCAGGATCGTGCACTGGCAGAGGAGGAAGACGTGGAGGGGCCGCCCGATCCGCTCGAGCCGGGCGACGGCCAGCAGGCACCCCGCCGCGGAGCCGAGGAGGTAGAGGGCGAGCACGGTCCCGAACGTGAACGCCGTCGACTTGACGGCCACGTCCACGAGGCGGAACCAGACGATCTCGAGCGACAGCGCGACGAAGCCGGAGAGCGCGTAGAGCGCAAGCCACAGGCCGAAGGGGTGCCTCGCGGCGGGCGGGTCCTGCGCCCGCGCGAGGGGGACGGGGGCGGGCGCCGCGTCCCCCGCGCCCCGCAGGGCGAGGGCGCCGAGCCCGGCCACGACGTTCGAGGCCGCGGCGACCGCGGTCGCGCCGCGGATCCCCCCCGCCGGAATGAGCAGCCACGGCGCGGCCATGGCCCCCGCGGCCGCGCCGAGGAGGTTGGCGCCGTACAGGTGCCCGATCGTCCTTCCGGCCGAGCCC
>CAZLRF010000076.1:0-19945 GCA_964561785.1 uncultured Acidobacteriota bacterium
GATGCTGGCCCGGGAGCACCCGTTCGTGCGCGTGTGCGACTTCGGCCACTGGGGCGACGGCGGAGTGCACCTCAACCTGGTCTGGAGCCGGCGCGACGCGGGGGGCCGGCCGGCGGAAGAGCTGAAGGAGGATCTGCAGTCCCGCGTCTACGACCTGACGGTGCGCGGCCTCGGCGGCAGCTTCAGCGCCGAGCACGGGATCGGACCGCACAACCAGCGCTTCTGGGACCTCTACACTCCGGATGCGGTCCGGGCGCTCGGGCGCGCTCTCAAGGCGCAGCTCGACCCGAAGGGGATCCTGGGAACCGTGCGCCTCGGATAGGCGGGAGTGGCTCCTCAGGTAGGATTCGAACCTACGACCCTCCGGTTAACAGCCGGATGCTCTACCGCTGAGCTACTGAGGAACGGGCCTCGCGGCGACGGCAAGAGGGCATTCTAGGGAGCGCCCCGCGGGGTGTCAAACGGCCCATTGACGCGGCCCCGGCGGGCGGCCTAACTTCCGCGAAAAGGCTGGCCCGGGCCCCGTCGCCCGGCCCCTCCGGGAGGGCGACATGGACCGTACCAAGAGCATCGAGCTCCTCAACCGCGCGGTGGCCGACGAGCTCGCCGCCGTCCACCAGTACATGTACTTCCACTTCCACCTCGACGACCAGGGCTTCTCTCCGCTCGCGCTGCTCTACAAGCGCACCGCGATCGAGGAGATGGTGCACATCGAGCGGCTGGCGGAGCGGGTCCTCTTCCTGAAGGGGGAGGTGGAGCTCGTGCCGAGCGTGCCGGTCGAGAAGATCACCGATCCCGAGAAGGTGCTGGCCAAGGCGGTGGCGATGGAGGGCCAGAGCATCGCCGACTACAACGAGTGGGCCAAGGAGTGCGCCGTCCACTCGGACGCGCTCTCGAAGCAGCTCTTCGAGGCCCTCATCGCCGACGAGGAGCGCCACCAGGACCAGTACGAGAAGCAGCTCGACAACATCCGCCGCTTCGGCCCGAGCTACCTGGCCCTGCAGGCGATGAGCGGTCCCGCGGACGCGCCGGCGAAGGGCGGGGCGGCCGAGTAGGCCGGGCGGGGCGCCTCAGCCGGTCTTCGTCAGCTCCTGCAGGACGAGCTTCGCGACGCCCTTGAGCGTCTCGAACACACCCGTCCCCTTCGAGGCCACCGCCTCGAACACCGGCTCGCCCTTCTTGCGCAGGAGCTGCACCATCTCGTCGACCGGGGCCACGTTCGGCAGGTCCCGCTTGTTGAGCTGGAGCACGTACGGGATCGTCATCAGGTCGTAGCCCTGCGCCTTGAGGTTGATCTGCAGGTTGTCGATCGCCTCGACGTTCGCGTCCATCCGCTCGACCTGGCTGTCGGCCACGAAGATGACCCCGTCGACGCCCTTCAGGATCAGCTTCCGGCTCGCGTCGTAGAAGACCTGGCCGGGGACGGTGTAGAGGTGGAAGCGGGTCTTGAAGCCGCGCACCGTGCCGAGCTCGAGGGGGAGGAAGTCGAAGAAGAGGGTCCGGTCGGTCTCGGTGGCGAGGGAGATGAGCTTGCCCTTCGCGTTGGGGTTCGTCTTGTCGTAGATCCACTGCAGGTTGGTCGTCTTCCCGCACAGGCCGGGCCCGTAGTAGACGATCTTGCAGTTGATCTCGCGTGAGGCGTAGTTGATGAACGTCATCGCTCGGGGGGGCTACTCGCTGAAGAGGGAGTCGATGTCGTCGTCGGTGATCTCGGCGAAGGGGCTCTCGAAGGCCGCCCCCGCCGCCGCCCGCTCCTTCTCGACCTTGGCCATGATGCGGGCGAACACGTCGTTGAGCTCGCCGGAGGCCTTCTTGACCCGCAGGCGGACGAGGCCGAGCGAGCTGCGCTCGTCGAAGATCACGACCAGGATGACCCGCTGGGCCACGATCGAGATGTGGATGTTGTCCCGCTCCCCCTCGTGGAAGAGGATCGAGAACTCCTTCTCGCCGATGAGGCGGGCGAGCCCGTCGGTCGCGGCCACGTTGCCCGCGGTGAGGGAGGCGAGCGAGGTGGTGTCGAGGTTCTCGATCTCGCCTTGGGCCGCGATCTGCTGGCCGTTCTTGTCGACGAGGAAGACGACCTTGGCGTTGGCGTCGATTCGGAGCTTCGAGATCACCTGCTTGATCTGGTTGAACTCCTCCTCGTACATCACGATGTCGGGCGCCGCCATGCCGTGATCCTCCTCCCGCGGGGCCCGCCTATGGCGGGGCCGCCTTCTCGCGCGGACGTCCTCCCCGGAGAACGCAATAGGGTAGCCCGCGGGTCAAGGGAATTCAAACGATGGCCGGGGGTTACGGCTCAGTACTCCCGGCGGCCCTCCAGGGCCTTCGCCATGGTGACCTCGTCGGCCCACTCGAGGTCGGAGCCGACGGGCACCCCCATCGCGATGCGGGTCACGCGGACCCCGAGGGGCTTCAGGAGCCGGGCGAGGTAGACGGCGGTCGCCTCGCCCTCCACCGTGGGGCTCGTGGCGAGGATCACCTCCTCGACCCCTCCCGCCCGGACCCGGTCGAGAAGCCCCTTGAGACGCAGCTCGTCCGGGCCGATCCCCTGCAGGGGGGAGAGGGCCCCGTGGAGGACGTGGTAGCGGCCCTTGAAGTCGCGGGTCTTCTCGACCGCGAGCAGGTCGTGAGGCCCCTCGACGACACAGACGACGCGGTCGGAGCGCGCCGGGTCGGAGCAGTAGGAGCAGACCTCGCGATCGGTGACCCCCTCGCAGACCGAGCAGGAGCGGACGGCGTCGAGGAGCGTGGCCACCGCCTGCGAGAGCCGGATCGCGTCCTCCCGGGCGCCGCGCAGGAGGTGGAAGGCGATCCGCTGCGCGGACTTGGGCCCGATGCCGGGCAGCTTGCGCAGCTCGTCGATCAGGCTCGAGACCGGCGCGGGGTAGTCCATGGGGGCGTCGCGGCCAGTTTAGCGCCATCCACAGGCGCCGCGCTTGCCTCGGCCGCACGAAGCGCATACCTTACCCGGAACATTGAGCGCTCCTCCCCCGTCCGCCGGCCGGCTCTCGCCCGGCCAGGCCGTCGGCCCCTACGAGATCGTCGCCCCCCTCGCGGTGGGAGGGATGGGCGAGGTCTACCGCGCGCGCGACACCCGCCTCGGGCGCGACGTGGCGGTCAAGGTCCTGCCCTCGACGCTCCTCGGCGACGAGGAGCGCCTGCTGCGCTTCGAGCAGGAGGCGCGGGCGGCGGGGGCGCTCAATCACCCGAACGTCCTCGTGGTGCACGACGTCGGGACCCACGACGGCGCCCCCTACCTGGTCACGGAGCTGCTCGAGGGGCAGACCCTGCGCGAGCGGCTGCAGGTCGGGCCCGTGCCGCTGCGCCGGGCGGTCGAGATCGCGGAGCAGATCGCCGAGGGCCTCGCCGCGGCCCACGACAAGGGGATCGTCCACCGCGACCTCAAGCCCGAGAACGTCTTCCTCACGCGCGACGGGCGGACGAAGATCCTCGACTTCGGGCTCGCGAAGGTGACCGGCGCCCTCGGGGTGGACCCCGACGCGGCGACCGTGGCCTCGCGCCCGGTCCTCGAAACGACGCCGGGGATGCTGCTCGGGACGGTGGGGTACATGTCGCCCGAGCAGGTGCGGGGCGAAGAGGCCGACCCGCGCAGCGACGTCTTCGCTCTCGGCTCGATCCTCTTCGAGATGCTCTGGGGCCGGCGGGCGTTCGCGGGCGCCTCGCGGGTCGAGGCGATGAGCGCGATCCTGCGCGACGACCCGCTCGCCGCGCCCGCCCCCCCGGGGGTCCCCCCCGCGCTCGTCCGCCTCGTCGGGCGCTGCCTGGACAAGGACCCGGGCGGTCGCTTCCGCTCCGCACGCGACCTCGCCTTCGCCCTCGAGGCGCTCGGCGGAGGGCTCGAGAGCGGGGCCTCCCTGGCGAGCGGCGTGCTGCGCAGCCTCCCCGGGCTCGACCGGACGGGGGGCCGGCGGCGCCCGCTCGCCCTCGCCTTCGCCCTCGCCCTCGTGGGGGCGGGGGCGCTCGCCCTGCGCGCGTTCTCCCCCGCGACACCTCCCCGGGTGACCGGAGTGCGCCCGCTGCTCGGCGACCGGTCTCGGCCCCCCGTCGCGTGGGCCACCGACGGGCAGCGCGTCTACTTCACCGACGACCGGGAGGGCCGCTACGAGGCGTGGCAGATGCCGCTCGCCGGCGGCGAGGCCCTGCGCCTCGAGCTGCCGTTCGAGCAGGCGCTCGTGCTCGACGCCTCGCCGCGGCAGTCGGCGGTGCTCGTCGTCGGCTGGGACGGGGGCCTCACCGCGTACGAGGAGCGGGACCTGCCGCTGTGGATCGTGCCGGTGCCCGCCGGCGCCGCGCGCAACACCGGCCTGCGCGCGCGGGCCGCGGCCTGGTCCCCCGACGGCGAGAGGCTCGCCTTCACCGGAGGCTCGGACGACTACAACCGCGCCCCCGCGGGGACGGTGTTCGTGGCCCGGGCCGACGGGGCCTCGCCGCGCGCGCTGTGGAAAGGGGACACGGGCATACCGTGGATCCGCTGGTCGCGCGACGGGCGGCGGCTGCGGTTCGGCGCGTTCGACCGCTCGAGCGCCGAGTGGTGGTGGCTGGAGCTGCCCGCCGACGGGAGCGCACCGCCGAAGCGGGTCGGCCGCGGGGGAGCCGGGGCCTGGTCCGCGGGCGGCGAGCGGTTCGTCTACGGCGCCTGGGCGGCGGGCGGTGGAGCCGCGAGCCCGCGGCACGACCTCTTCGCTGCGGCGCCGGGCGAGCTGGTGAGCGAGAGAGACGCCGTCCCCCTGACGTTCGGGCCGTTCGACTTCACGTCCCCCGTGTTCACGCCCGACGGGCGCAGCCTGATCGCCGCGGGGACCCTGCGCCGGATGGAGACGCTGCGCCTCGACGCGGCGCGCGGCGGCTTCGAGCCGGCGCGCGACCTCCCCGGGGGCTTCGTCGAGTTCTCCCCCGACGGCCAGTGGATCGCCTGGCTCGACCCCTCGAGCCTCACCCTGTGGCGCTCCCGCCGCGACGGCACGAGCCGGCTCCAGCTCACCCTGCCTCCGATGGCGGTGGGGCTGTTCGAGTGGTCCCCCGACTCGCTCAGGCTCGCCTTCGTCGCGGACCGCGCGGGGGGGCGCGAGCCCGGCGTCGTCCACGTGGTCTCCCGCGACGGCGGCAAGCCGCTCGCCTTCAGCGACCCCCACGGGAACCCCGTCTGGGACCCGTGCTGGCTCGGGCCGGACACGATCGCGTGGGGCAACCTCCGGGGGATGGAGGCCGGCGTCTTCACGGCGCGCCTGCCCGCGGGCGCGCCGGCCAAGCTGCCCGGCTCGGACGGGATGATGGGCGCGAAGTGCGCCCCCGACGGGCGGGTCCTCGCCGCGCGGGCGTGGTCCCTCGGCTACTGGCTCTACGACCCGCGCCACCGCCGGTGGGAGGACCTCGGCCAGCCCTCGAACCTCTGGTACCCGACGTGGGCGCGAGACGGGGAGACCGTCTATGGCCTCTCTCTCGATGAGCGTGCGATCCTGCGCTTCCGGGTGGGGCGGCCCGGGCGCGAGAGGGTGGCCGAGCTCGGTCCCGTCCAGCCGACCGCGCCCTGGCTCGATGCTTGGATGGGGCTCGACCCGGAGGACGCCCCGCTCCTCCTGCGCAGCAGCGGCTACGCCGACCTCTTCGTCCTCGACTACGCGGCCCGCTGAGCCCCGCCCCTCGGGGCGGCCTACATCCCGGGCAGCTTCATCCCGCCGGCCAGCCCGCCCACCTTCTCCTGGATCGCCTCGTCCACCTTGCGCGCGGCGTCGTTCACCGCGGCGAGCACGAGGTCCTGGAGCATCTCGACGTCGTCGCGGCTCACGACCTCGGGGTCGATGAGCAGGCGGCGCAGCTGCTTCTGCCCGTCCATCTCGACCTTGACCATGCCGCCGCCCGAGCTCGCCTCGACGACGAGGGCCGCGATCTCGGCCTGGATGCGCTCCTGCGCCTGCTGGAGCTGCTTCATCAGCTTGCGGGGATCACCGAAGGGGTTCACGCGTCCTCCCTCGAGGCCTTCGCCTCGCGCACGTCCACCACCCTGCCGTCGAACAGGTCGAGCGCCTCCCGGACGGCGCCGTCTCTCTCCGCCTCCTCCCGCAGCTTCTGCCGCCGGTCCTCTTCCGGCGACGGCGCGGCGGGCGCGGCCGAGGCCTCGCCGGCCGGGGCGCGGCCGGCCGCGACCGTCACCCGGAGGGTCCGGCCCGCCGCCTTCCTCGCGAGGTCGCGGTACTCCTCGGCGTGCATCGTGCCGAACGCCTCGAAGTCCGGCGGGACCTCGATCGCGAGCGCGTCGCCCTCGAGCCGCGCCGTGGCCGCGCGCAGGGGGGCCGCGAGCGACGGCCGGCCCTGGCACAGCCCGACCATCGTGGCGAGGATCGCCTCCGCCGAGCCGGACGGAGCGGGCGCGGGCGCCGAGGCCACGGCGGCGGGCGTCGGCGCGGCCGACGCCGGGACCGGAGCGGGCCGCGCGATCGGCTTGGCGGCGGCGGGGCGGGACGGCGCGGCGGGCAGCGCGGCGGCCGGGACGCCGCCGGCGAGCCGCTCGACCCGGGCCACCAGCTCGGCGAACGGCACGAGCCGCCTCATGTGCACGAGCTTGAGGAGGGCGAGGTCGAGCGCGACCCGCGGGTCCGTGGCGTTGCGCAGCTCGGACTCGGCGCGGGTCAGGAGGTCGAGGCCGCGGAGGAGGTCCTCCTCGGAGAGGGCCGCCGCGAGCGCCTCGAGCTTCTCCCGCTCCTCGGGGAGGATCGCGGCGACGAGCGGGCTGTCCGGCGGGGCGAGCTTGACGAGCAGGATCTCGCGCAGGTGCAGGAGCAGCTCGCGGGCGAAGTTGCGGTAGTCGGCGCCGTACTCGGCGAGCCCCTCGACGAGCTCGAGCATGGCGAGGCTGTCGCCTTCGACGACCGCCCGCGAGGCCCGGTGGAGCAGCTCCCGGTCGACGAGGCCGAGGAGAGGGGCCACGTCGGCGTCGGGCACGTCGTTGCCGGTGAACGCCAGCACCTGGTCGAGGAGCGAGAGCGCGTCGCGGACGCTGCCCTCGGCGGCGCGGGCCACGAGGGCGAGGGCGCCGTCGGAGACGCGGATCCCCTCCTGGTCGGCCACGTGGCGCAGGTGCAGCTGCAGCTCGCGGGCGGGGATCATGCGGAAGTCGTACTGCTGGCAGCGGGAGAGGATGGTCTCCGGGATCTTGTGGTACTCGGTGGTGGCGAAGACGAACTTCACCTTCGGCGGCGGCTCCTCGAGCGTCTTCAAGAGCGCGTTGAACGCCCCCGTCGAGAGCATGTGGACCTCGTCGATGATCCAGATCTTGAAGCGGTCGCGGGCGGGGTTGTAGCGGGCGCTCTCCCGCAGCTCGCGGACCTGGTCGACCGAGTTGTTCGACGCCCCGTCGATCTCCTGGACGTCGAGGCTCGTGCCGTCCGCGATCTCCCGGCACGAGTCGCAGGCCTTCGCCCGGTCCTCGTCGGTGCGCGTCGAGCAGGGGCTCGCCGTCGGCCCCTCGGCCCTCGAGCAGTTGAGGGCCTTCGCGAGGATGCGGGCGGTGGTCGTCTTGCCGACGCCGCGCGCTCCGGAGAGCAGGAAGGCGTGGCCGATCTTCCCCTGCTCGATCGCGTTGCGCAGCGTGCGGGTGACGTTCGTCTGGCCGACCACCTCGTCGAACGACGTGGGGCGGTACTTGAGGGCGAGGACCTTGTAGCTCAATGGGTTGG
Organism: uncultured Acidobacteriota bacterium; assembly: GCA_964561785.1. Classification (GTDB taxonomy): domain Bacteria; phylum Acidobacteriota; class Vicinamibacteria; order Fen-336; family Fen-336; genus DATBSL01. The sequence continues at coordinate 7,698 of CAZLRF010000076.1, forward strand.
CTCGGGGAGCAGAGGGGGCCGGCCCCACGTGAGCCCCGGGGGCCTGCGGCACACGCGAAGCTCGCCCGACCGTTGCTCCCTTCCGGGCCTGGCGGGGTTGGGGCGAGTCGCGTTGCGCAGGGCCGGGGCCCACGTGCGGCCGACCCGTGGGACCAAGGTTACCCCATCTGCCCCGCGAAGGGCGACCTCAGGGCCGCGCCGGGGGGTCCTCCACGTAGGGCGCTCGCAGCTGGACCGGCTCGCCGCGGTGCCCGGCCCGAAGGTTGAGCATCTCGACGAACAGCGAGAAGGCCATCGCGAAGTAGATGTAGCCCTTGGGCACGTGGTGTCCGAACCCGTCCGCGATCAGCATCACCCCGATCGCGAGGAGAAAGGCGAGGGCCAGCATCTTGATCGTCGGCCGGCGGGAGACGAAATCCCCGATCGACTGCGCGAAGACCATCATCACGAGGACGGCCGCCACCACCGCCGCGATCATGACCCCCACCTGGCGCACCATCCCCACCGCGGTGATCACGGAGTCGAGCGAGAACACGACGTCGAGCGCCACGATCTGGGCGAGCACGGCGCCGTAGGAGGCGGCCACCCGGGCGGACTTGCCGCCCTCGTGCCCCTCGAGCTTGTCGTGGATCTCGTGGGTGCTCTTCGCCACGAGGAACAGACCCCCCAAGACCAGCACGAGGTCGCGCCCCGTCACCGCCCGGCCCACGACCGGCAGCGTGAACAGCGGCGCGGTGAGCCCCATGATCCACGACAGGGAGAGCAGGAGGAGGATCCGCATGAGCATCGCGAGGGCGAGGCCGATGCGGTAGGCGCTCCCCTGGCGGCGGTGCGGGAGCTTCCCGACCAGGATCGAGATGAAGACGATGTTGTCGATCCCGAGGACGATCTCGAGCGCGGCCAGAGTCAGGAAGGCGATCCAGCCCTGGGGTTCGGTCATCCACTCCACGGTCGCACCCTCCGGGGGGGACGATAGCACCCCGGCGCGACCGCCGCGAGCACGGCCCGTGTCATCATGGCGCGATGGCCCTCTCGCTCTCCGAGCTCATCATCGCCGCCGGGGTGCTGCTGCTCGCAAGCGTGGTCGCCAGCCGCCTCTCGAGCCGGGTCGGGGTCCCCGCGCTCCTCCTGTTCCTCGCCATCGGCATGCTCGCGGGGTCGGACGGCCCCGGCGGGGTCCCGTTCGACAACCCGTCCCTCGCCCAGGCGCTCGGCGTCGTCGCCCTCGCCTTCATCCTGTTCTCGGGCGGCCTCGACACCCGCTGGAGCGACGTTCGCCCGATCGTCCCCCCCGCCCTCGCCCTCGCCACCGTCGGCGTCCTGCTCACCGCCGGGGTCACCGGGTGGGTCGCTTCCACGATTCTCGGCGTGCCGCTCCTCCAGGGCTTCCTCCTCGGGGCGATCGTCTCCTCGACCGACGCCGCCGCCGTCTTCTCGGTCCTGCGCTCGCGGGGCGTGCGCCTGCCCCCGCGGCTGCGCGCGCTGCTGGAGCTGGAGTCCGGATCGAACGACCCGATGGCGGTGTTCCTCACCGTCGGGCTCATCGGCCTCGTCCAGAACGCGGGCGCGACGCCTCTCGCCCTCGCCCTCTCGTTCGTCCGCCAGATGGCGATCGGCGCCCTCGCCGGCTGGGCCCTCGGGCGTGCGGGCGCGGTGGCCGTGAACCGGGCCCGGCTCGAGTACGGCGGCCTGTACCCGGTGCTGACGGTCGGGCTCGTCCTCCTCACCTACGGCGTCACGGACCTCCTCGGCGGGAGCGGCTTCCTCGCGGTCTACGTGGCCGCCATCACGATGCGGCGCGAGGACTTCCTCCACAAGCGCAGCCTCATCCGCTTCCACGACGGCGTCGCCTGGATCATGCAGATCGTCATGTTCCTGGCCCTCGGCCTGCAGGTGTTCCCGTCGCGGCTGGGAGGGGTGGCGCTCGCCGGCCTCGCCATCGCGCTCGTCCTGATGCTCGTCGCGCGCCCGCTCGCCGCGTTCGCGATCCTCCCGTTCGCCCGCTTCTCCCTGCGCGAGCAGGCCCTCGTGGCCTGGGTCGGGCTGCGCGGCGCGGCCCCGATCGTCCTCGCCACGTTCCCGCTGGTCGCCGGCCTCCCGGTGGCCGGGCAGCTCTTCCACCTCGTCTTCTTCATCGTCCTCGTCTCGACGCTCGTGCAGGGACCGTCGATCCCCTTCGTCGCGCGCCGGCTCGGCCTCACCGCCCTCGAGTCGGCGACGACGGCCGACCCCCTCGACCTGGTGGTGACCGGGGACCGCGACCTGCTCGACGTGCAGGTCCCGCCGGGGGCCGGGATCGCCGGACGCCGCGTGCTGGAGCTCGGGTTGCCCGCGGGCACGCTCCTCGTGCTCCTCGAGCGCGAGGGCCAGGCGCTCGTGCCTTCCGGCGCGACCGAGATCCGGGAAGGCGACCGGCTCGTCGTCCTCACCGCCCGGGCGGAAGCCTCGGCCCTGCGCGCGCGGCTCACTTCCTGAGCGCGGAGGCCCGCGAGCTACCGAGGTGGCGGAGAGAGAGGGATTCGAACCCTCGGTAGAGGGGTTACCCCTACACGTGATTTCCAGTCACGCCGATTCAACCACTCTCGCATCTCTCCGTAAGGCGCCCGACGAGCCCGATCTGGCGGAGAGGGTGGGATTCGAACCCACGGTACCTTTTGGGTACAACGGTTTTCGAGACCGCCCGATTCAACCACTCTCGCACCTCTCCGCGCGGCCGGCCGTGGTTGAGACAGCCTCCGATTCTAACCCAGTCGGCGGGCCTTGAAGAACTCCTGCAGGAGGGCCCGGCAGTCCTCGGCGAGGACCCCCTCGACGACCTCGAAGCGGTGGTTCAGGGGAAGGGTCCCGGGGTCGAGGAGGGAGCGGACGGCCCCGCCTTTGGGGTCCCGCACGCCGTAGACGAGCGTCCCTACGCGGGCGTGGACGATCGCGCCGACGCACATGAGGCAGGGCTCGACGGTCGCGTAGAGGCTCGCCCCGGTCAAGCGGTAGTTGCCGACGGCTCGTCCCGCCTCCCGCAGGGCCACGACCTCGGCGTGGGCGGTGGGGTCGCAGGAGGCGATCGGGCGGTTGTGGCCGCGGCCGACGACCGCGCCGTCCAGGACGACCACCGCCCCCACCGGTACCTCGCCGGCGGCCCGGGCGAGCTCGGCCTGGGCGAGGGCGAGGCGGAGGAACGTCTCGTGCTCGGAGAGGGTCGTCACGGTCGAGGGCAGGATACCGCGGGGGGCGGCTACCAGGAGGGGCGGCGGAGCTGTCCCACCTGTCGCTTCTGGAGGGCCTCGATGGCGGCGAGCTCGCGGCGCACGAGGGCCGCGGTCTCGGGCCGCGGGGAGAGGTCGAGGGCGGCGAGCAGGTACTGGTAGGCGGCGGTGGGCTCGCGGCGGTCCTCGAGGAGGATGACCCCGGCGAGGGCGTACGCCTCGGCGAGGCCGGCTCCCCGCGGGACGTCGCGCACGACGCGGCGCAGGAGAACGAGGGCGGGCTCGGGGTGTCCCCGCTCGCGCAGCCACGTCGCCAGGGCGACCGCCTCGTCGGGCGAGAGGGCTCCGCGGGCCGCTCCCGGCGGCAGGGCGAAGTAGGCCCGGGCCGCGTCCTCGAAGCGGCCGTCGGCGAGGGCGACGCCTACGGCGTCGGCTCCCCCGGGAGCCTCGCGCGGGGCCTCGACGTCCGCCGGCCGCGACTCGACGTCCCGCCGGCCCATCAGCCAGGCCACGAGGCCGCCCGCGAGGAACCCGCCGATGTGGGCGCCGTGGGCGACGCCGCCCTGCCCGGCGAAGAGGAAGGGCACGAGGTTGTCGAACAGCAGGTACATCCCGAGCACGAGCTTCGCCGGGATCTCGAAGACCTGCATGAGGAACGGGGGGAGGAAGGCGAGCATGCGGACGGTGTTCCTCGGGAAGAAGAAGTAGTAGAAGCCGAGGACGCCGGAGATGGCTCCCGACGCGCCGACCAGGGGCACGCCGGAGGAGCGGAAGACGAGGGCGTGGGTGAGGGTCGCCGCGACGCCGGTCACGAGGTACCAGAAGAGGTAGGGCAGGGGGCCGAGCCTCCTCTCGACGTTGTCCCCGTAGATCCACAGGAAGAGCATGTTGCCGAACAGGTGCATGAGGCCGCCGTGGAGGAACATGGCGGTGAAGAGGTCCGCCGCCTCCGGCGCGTTCGGGCGGAAGCCGTGCTCGAAGGTGAACAGGTCGAAGGCGCTCGTCCGGGCGACGAGCTCGCGCGCGTCGGCCCGCCCCCCGAGCTCCCGGGTCATGACCTCGACGTACTCCGCGAAGGCCGGCGAGGTCAGGTCGGCGCGGCGCGAGCCGAGGGGCACGTTCAGGAGGAGGAACGCCGCGACGTTCGCGGCGATGAGGGCGTACGTGACGAGGGGCACGCCCTTCGGGTTGGGGGCGTCGCCGATGGGCAGGAACACGTGCTAGCTCGCCTTCTCCCAGACCCGGAAGCCGCCGAGGAACGCGTGGGTGTTGCTCCCGAGGCGGCAGCCGGGAGGGAGGGTCTTGAGCGCCTTCACGTTCCCGCCCCCGAGCACCACCTCGTCGACCTGGAACGCGTGTTGGAGGCGCGGGACGATCTCCGCCACGAGGCGCCGCCAGCGCTTCTTGCCTGCGCGGTCGAGGCCGCGCCGGCCGAGGAAGTCCTCGTAGGTCTTCCCGTTGCGGTAGGGGAGGTGGGCGATCTCGAGCGGCTGGACGATCCCCTCGACGACGAGCGCGGCCCCGAGGCCGGTGCCGAGGCCGAGGAACAGCTCCCGCCGGCCGCGGTAGCTTCCGAGGGCCTGCATGGCCGCGTCGTTGATCAGGCGCACGGGGTGTCCGAACGCCTTCGCGAAGTCGTAGCGCAGCCAGCCTCGCCCGAGGTTCACCGGCTCGGCCGCGATGCGGCCGGCCTTCACCGGCCCCGGAAAGCCGATCGTGACGGCGTCGTAGGGCCAGTCGGCCACCGCCTTCTTGACCGCGGGGACCATCCGCGCCGGAGTGAGACCCGGGCCGGAGGGGACCTTGCGGGCTGTGGCCTGGCCAGTCGCCAGGAGCTTCACGTTGTGGCCGCCGATGTCGACGACGAGGATCTTCACTCCCCTGCCTCCACGCGGAACGGCGCCACGGTAGCCCGAGAGGCTCCGGCCTTCAAGGGGACGGGCGACCTCGTCGCACGGGCGTCACACGACGCCGGTCCCGAGCCCCGACGGGCAGGCGACGCCCGTGCCCCCGAGGCCGCAGTAGCCGCCCGGGTTCTTCGCCAGGTATTGCTGGTGATACTCCTCGGCGTAGTAGAGCTCGGGCGCCTCGCGGATCTCGGTCGTGATCGCGCCGAACCCGGCGGCGGCGAGCGCCGCCTGGTACGCCTCGCGCGAGGCCTCGGCCGCCCGCCGCTGCGCTTCGCCGTACGTGTAGATCGCCGAGCGGTACTGCGTGCCCACGTCGTTGCCCTGGCGCATCCCCTGGGTCGGGTCGTGGCTCTCCCAGAAGACGCGCAGGAGCTCCGGGTAGGCCAGGCGGGCCGGGAGGAACACGACGAGGACCACCTCGGCGTGGCCGGTGCGTCCCGAGCAGACCTCCTCGTAGGTCGGGTTCGGGGTGAAGCCTCCGGCGTAGCCGGCCGCGGTCGTGACGACGCCCGGCGTCTTCCAGAACCGCCGCTCGGCCCCCCAGAAGCAGCCGAGGCCGAACACCGCCCGCTCGGCGTTCTCCGGGAAGGGCGGCTCGAGCGGCGCGCCGGTCACGAAGTGGGCCTTCGGCACGCGCATCCTCTCGCTGCGTCCGGGCAGCGCTTCCTCCGGGGACGGCAGGGACAGGCTCCGGCGGGGGATCCACATGGTCCCAGAATCGCACGAAACCGCTCAGCGGGCCTCTGCGCCCCCCGGGCCCGCGGGACGGTACCAGCGCGCGAGGGCGAAGCTCGCCGGCTTGCCCACGATGGCGTGCGAGGGATCGCGGAAGGGGGGCGTGGCCGAGCGCTCCCAGAGCCAGAAGAAGGCGCCCTCGACGCGGGGGTGGCGCGCCAGGGCGCGCAGGGTCGCCTCGTAGCAGCGGGCCTGGAGCCACACGTCGGCGCTCGAGCGCTCCTCGCGCCAGGGCGCTTCGGCCGCGCTCGGGATCGAGGGAAAGCCCGCCTCGGTGAGGAGGGCCGGCTTGGCGTACCGCCGCGAGGCGTCTTCCAGGGAGACAAGCGCGCGGTCCCAGCCCGCCTCGATCTCCGCCACGGTCGGGTCGGGCCGGTCCGTGAGGGGAAAGTAGGCGGAGACCCCGATGAAGTCGAGGGCGTCCCAGATGCGGATCCCCTGCCAGGTGTCGAAGTTGGCCGAGTAGGTGAGCGGTCCGTGGAACTCCCGCCGGATCCGGGCGACGAGCGCCCGCCAGTCGGCCTCCCGCCGCAGGAGCGTCGTGTCGATCTCGCGTCCGACGCAGAAGATGTCCGCCCCCGCCTCCTGGGCCTCGCGGGCGTAGGGAAGGATGTAGCCGGCGTACGAGTCGAACCAGGTCCGCCAGTCCGCCTCGCTGCGCATCGCGATGCGGTTGTGCTGGAGGCGCTCGTCGCCGCGGCCGCGCATCTCGAGGTGGGGCTTGACCATCACGCGCAGCCCCGCGGCGTGGGCCTCGCGGACCAGGCCGCGCAGGTCGCGGAAGCCGAAGTGGCGGAAAGGCTCGGCGAGCACTGGCTCGTCGAGGCCCCGCTGGAGCGGGTCCCAGGTGTGGATCGACACCCAGGTGACCCCGAGGGAGGCGAGGCGCCGGAAGGAGGCCGCCCCCGCGTCGGCGCGGCCCTCGCTCATCCACCACGAGACCCCGCGCCGGAACCCCGCGGGGAGCGCGCCTTTCGCCCGCTCCTGCGCCTCCCCGGGCCCGGTCCCTTCCCGGCGCCGGATCTGCTCCGCCGCCCAGGCCGCGGCCGAGCGGACGTCGGGCTCCGGGGACCGCTCGGCGAGGCGGGCGAGCGGCTCGAGGGTCGCCCCGTCGCCCGAGGTGGCGAGCGCCTGGGCGGCCTCGAAGGCGGCGCGGGGATCATCGTGCCCGAGGCTCTCGACGAGCGCGGCGCGTGCGTCGTCACGTCGCGCCGCCGCGGTCCCGAGGAGCCAGGCCCCGAGGGGCGCGTCGTCCCTCGCCCGGCTGCCGAGGAGGCGCCGGGAGGCCTCCACGAAGAGCGGGTCGTCCCGCCAGGCCTCCTCGCGCGGCAGCTCGCGTCCGTCCGGCATCCGAACGAGCGCGCCGCGGCGCCACCGTGCTCCGGCGCCGGCCGGGGCCTCGTAGGCCCGGCGCAGCTCGGCGGCGAGGCGATCGGCCGGCCGCGGGGCCGGGGCCGCGCCGGGGAGGAGGAGCGCCAGCGCGGCGACCGCCGCCGCACACGTCCGCCTCGGGACCGGGCCACGGGGAAGCACTGGAGAGGATGATACCCTTGTCGAGCCCATGGTCGCCCCAGACCCCCCGGGTCCACCCGGGCGAACGTCGCGCTGGTACCTCGAGAGCCTGGTCGAGGGCGGACGCCAGCTCCGCCGCATCGCGGTCCACCCCCTCCCGTTCCGGGTGGGTCGGCTTCCCGGGCTCTCCCTGAGCCTCGTGTCCGAGTCGGTCTCGAAGGAGCACGCCGAGCTGTTCCTGCGGGGGGGCTCGCTCTGCGTGCGCGACCTCGGCAGCCGCAACGGCACGTTCGTCAACAGCGACCGGGTGGGCGAGGCGACCCTCAACGAGGGGGACATCCTCCACTTCGCGAGGGTCGAGTTCCGGGTGGGCCGCCAGGAGATCGACGAGGCGGAGGAGGGTGCCCTCGAGCCGTCCACCGTGTCTCTCGGCGACATGAAGCTGCCCCAGCGCTTCCTCGAGGGCGCGCACGAGATGCCGGCGCTCCTCGCCGAGCGCCACGTCACCGCGGTGTTCCAGCCGGTGGTGAGCCTGCCGAGCGGGACGCTCGCGGGCTTCGAGGCCCTCGGCCGCGGGCGCCACCCCCGCCTGCCCGAGGCGCCGCTCGACCTGTTCAAGATCGCCGAGGGCATGGGGAGGGAGGCCGAGCTCAGCCGGCTGTTCCGCGAGACCGCCCTCGACCTCGCGGAAGCCAGGCCGGGCTTCCCCGCCCTCTTCCTGAACGTGCACCCCGCGGAGCTCGAGGCGCCGGGGCTCGTCGCCTCCCTGGTCGACGCCCGGCGGCGCACGCCGCACCTGCGCCTGACCCTCGAGGTGCACGAGGGCGCCCTCGCCGACCTCGAGCGCGTCGACCGCCTGCGCACCCAGCTCGCGCGCTCCGGGGTGGGGCTCGCCTACGACGACTTCGGGGCCGGTCAGGCGAGGCTGCTCGAGCTCGCGGAGGTGCCGCCCCACTACCTGAAGTTCGACATGAGCTTCGTGCGCGGCATCGACTCCGCGCCCCCCTCCCGCCAGCGGATGCTGAGCTCGCTGGTGACGGTGGCCCGGGACCTGCTCGTCTACACCGTGGCCGAGGGGATCGAGACCGCGGAAGAAGCGGACGTGTGCATGCGGATCGGCTTCACCCACGCCCAGGGCTTCTTCTTCGGCCGCCCTCGCCCCATCGAAGACATATAGGCCGCCGCCGCGCCTCGACCACAGGCAGCGGACGGCAGGCTCAGACCGGCCAGGGCCGGCTGAGGTAGGCGACGCTCTTGACCGCTGTCGTCGCGGAGGAGTACATCTAGTATCCACTTGGTCTGCGTCGTTGACGCGAGGAGGTGGCCCATGACACCCGCCCCACGGATATGGTGCACGTTCGGCTTGGCCTTGGCCGCGGGCCCCGCGGCTGCGGGCTGGCCGTGCCCGGTCGCCAACCCGCAGACGCTCGTCTGTGGGACCCAGGGATGTTCGGATGTGATCACAGTTTGGCGATGCAACGACGGGTACGGCACCGGCACGACCTGTGGCGCCCCATGCACGGGCGCGGTTACGTGCTGTGGGATCGTCGTAGGCTACGTTCCGATGCAGTGCAACGACCTCTGTGCGGGGTGTACGAGAGGAACTCGTGAGCGAGTTGCGGCGGCATCTCGGTCGCATCCCGCTTTGCCGCGTCGCCCCAAGCCTACACATGGCTCTCGCTTGGGGTTGACGGCTGAAGAGGACCAGACGCCCGTTACTGGGGCCAAAGGTATGACCCGGGTTCAGCCGCGCATCACCTCTTCTGCGACGCGCACGGGAGCCACACGTTGACGCTGCGGTCGTTTGTGCCGCTATCCTGCTTGGCCGCGCTCACGTGCTGGACCGCGGTCGCCGGCCAAGATCGAACTCCCTCGGGCGCGCGGTCGTCGACCGACGAGGTAGCCCCGGTTGCGCTCCGTGTCGTCAGCGCGGTCCAGGCGGAGCTCTCCAGGGACGGGTTCGTAGGCTGGTCCCCGCCAACACCATGTGACTCGGATGGAAACGTGTACTTCTTGCTGGCTCCGCATACGACGGTGGCCCAGGCGGCAGCTGCCGCCAAGGCGGGACGAGATCTTCCCCTCGACCCTCGCGAGGTCCTTCGGGTGAGCGCGGACGGCAAGAAGACGACCGTACTCGATCCGTCCAGAGACAAGAATCTGGCCGACGCCAAGAGGCTCACCACGAGCGGGCTGGCTGTCGACGCGCAGGGATCACCGTTCCTTCTCTCTCGCGCGGAGTTCGAACGGCTGGATGGTCAGGCCTCAGACGTGCGTTACTACATCGTCTCCTTCAACGACAAGGGTGAGCCCCGGTCGCGGACGAGGATCGACGAGCAGGAGTTGCATCCCATCCAGTTCGAGGTCTTTGGCGGCGGCCAGTTCCTGTTGCGTGGGTTTGATGCGCAAGGCTCCAAACCGCGGATCGCCGTTCTGACTGGGGAATCGGGACTGCAGAACGTCGTCGGCTGGCCCGTAGATCCCGACGAACCCCCCAATCCAGCCCAACCGCTACTCGAATCGACCCAGATGGTCCGGGGTGGTGACGGCCGGATCTACGTGACCGCTCCAGACAGAGAGAGGAACAGGACGTTCGTGTATGCCGTCGACGCGACCGGCGCCATGGAGGAGATCATCGAGCTGCGACCCTTGCCGAGGCGTCCGCAGCTTCACGGGCTACTCTCAGCCAGCACCCGACTCGCAGCGTCGTACGCCGAGTCAGACAGCGAGGGCAACGACGGCAAGCATTGGTGGATAGCGGTCTACGATGTCGCGAACGGAGACTTGCAGTCGGTCTACGGACCCGTCACGGCAGCACCCGTGTGCTACGCACGCACCGGGTCGGAGGATCGCTTCATCTTCCTGGTAGACGGGAGCAAGCTCGTCACCATGGCTCCCTGAGCTGACGCGCGGAACGCGACCTTGGTGAACGTCCAGGCGCCGGCCGGGCGGGGGCCGAGGCCTGCGGGCTCTACCGCCGCGCCTCGATCACAGCCAACGGACGGCAGGCTCAGACCGGCCAGGGCCGGCTGAGGTAGTCGGTCAGGGTCAGGAAGACCAGGATCACGAAGAAGGCGACGCTCGACGCGATCACCACCCCGGTGAGCTTCGGGCTGTAGCGTGCGTGCATGAAGTAGAGCACGACGAGCGAGGCCTTCGTGATCGCGACTCCGAGGGCCACGATCAGGTTGAACGGGCCGAAGTCGTAGCCCGTCACCGCCACCGTGACCACGGTGAGCACGCACAGGACGAGGAAGATCCCGACGTAGACGCGCACGGGAACGACGTGGTGCTCGGACATCTCAGTGCGCCCCGATCAGATAGAGGAGGGGGAAGAGGAAGATCCAGATGATGTCGACGAAGTGCCAGTACAGCCCCACGATCTCGACCGGAGTGTGGTACCGCGGGCCGTAGGCCCCCCGCCAGGCGAGAGCGGCGATCGTGAGGATGATCGGGATCCCGACGATCATGTGCAGGGCGTGCAGCCCCGTCATCCCGAAGTAGAGCGAGAAGAAGATCTGCACGTGGCCGGCGTCGGGGCCCGAGAGGTGGAGGCTCGTGGCGTCGAACCGCTCCCCCGGCACGAGGCAGCCCGTGTGCGGGCCGTCCCCGAGGCAGGGCCGGATCTTCTCGCCGTACTCGAAGTACTTCACGCCGAGGAACACGGAGCCGAGGAGGACGGTGGCGAGGAGGTAGCCGACGATCTGCTTCCGCCTCCCCACCGCCGCCGCGTGGACGGCGAGGGCCATGGTGAGGCTCGAGCCGATGAGGACGAGCGTGTTCGCGAAGCCGATCCTCCAGCTCAGGTGGTGGCTGCCCGCGCTGAAGGCGTCGGGGTACATGCCGCGGTAGACGGCGTAGGCCGCGAAGAGCCCGCCGAAGAAGAGCACCTCCTGGGCGATGAAGACCCACATCCCCAGCGCGGAGGCCTCCTTCTGCTGCCGCAGGTCGGTGAAGTGGTGCTGCAGCGCCTCGTGGTGGGGGGCGTGCGCGGTCATCTCAGACAACGGCCGCCTCCTTGGGCGCCTTCGCGTAGTCGTACGGCTCCTCGGTCACCACCGGCACCGCGTGGAAGTTCTCCCCGGGCGGCGGCGAGGTGGTCGTCCACTCGAGCCCCGCGGCGCGCCACGGGTTCTCCCCCGCGGGGGCGCCCTTGAAGAGCGAGTGGATGAGGTAGAACGACGGGAAGAGGTAGCCGAAGCCGAGCACGGTGGCCCCCGCGGTGGAGAGAACGTTCAGGACCTGGAACTCCTCCGGGTAGACGTGGTAGCGCCGCGGCATGCCGAGGTAGCCGAGGACGAACTGGGGGAAGAAGGTCAGGTTGAAGCCCACGAAGATGAGGACCGCGGAGAGCCGGCCCCACGCCTCGGGGTAGAGCCGCCCGGTCATCTTCGGCCACCAGAAGTGCAGGGCGCCCAGGTAGCCCATGATCGCGCCGCCCACCATGATGTAGTGGAAGTGGGCGACCACGAAGTAGGTGTCGGTGAGGTGGACGTCCGTCCCGAGGTTGCCGAGGAAGAGGCCGGTGAGCCCGCCGATGAGGAAGAGCCCCAGGAAGCACATCACGTAGATCATCGGCGTGTCCCAGGACACCGAGCCCTTGTACAGCGTGGCCGTCCAGTTGAAGGTCTTGATCGCGGAGGGGATCGCCACGAGGTAGGTGAGGGCGGAGAACACCATCGCCGAGTAGACGGCCATCCCGGAGACGAACATGTGATGGGCCCACACCAGGAAGCCGATCGCGGCGATGGCGAGGCTCGACATCGCGATGAAGCTGTAGCCGAAGACGCGCTTGCGCGAGAAGCAGGTGATGAGCTCGCTGATGACGCCCATCGAGGGCAGGATCATGATGTAGACCGCGGGGTGCGAGTAGAACCAGAACAGGTGCTGG
>CAZLRF010000077.1:0-5253 GCA_964561785.1 uncultured Acidobacteriota bacterium
GTCTCGGGCCGTACGACGTCGTCGAGCGGCTGGGTGCCGGCGGGATGGGGAGGTCTACCGCGCCCACGACCCCCGCCTCGGCCGCGACGTCGCGGTCAAGGTCCTGCTCAGCGAGACCGCCGCCGACGAGGAACGGCTCCTGCAGTTCGAGCGCGAGGCCCGGGCGGTCGCCGCCCTCTCCCATCCCAGCGTCACGGCCGTCTTCGACGTCGGCTCCCACCAGGGCCGCCCCTACATCGTGTTCGAGCTCCTCGAGGGCGAGAGCCTCCGGCAGAGGCTCGAGCGCGGACCCCTCTCCCTGAGGGAGGCGGTCGAGGTGGCGATCGAGGTGTGCGGGGGGCTCGAGGCGGCGCACGCCCGGGGGATCGTCCACTGCGACCTCAAGCCCGAGAACCTCTTCCTCACCGCGGCCGGACGGATCAAGATCCTCGACTTCGGGATCGCGCAGCTCGCGCGCACCGGGCGCGACCCCGCGGCGACCGACACCGCGCCCCAGCTCCTGATGGGGACCCTCGCCTACCTCTCGCCGGAGCAGGCGCGGGGCCTCGTCCCCGACCCGCGGGCGGACCTTTTCGCCCTCGGCGCGGTCCTCTACGAGATGCTGTGCGGTCGGCGCGCGTTCACCGCCCCGTCGGTGGCGGACACGATCGCCGCGATCCTCCACGACGACCCGCCCCCCGCGCGCACCGCGTTCGGGCCCGTGCCCGCGGCCCTCGACCGCATCGTGCGCCGCTGCCTCCACAAGGACCCCGCCGAGCGCTTCCACTCGGCGCACGATCTCGCCCTCGCCCTCGAGGCCGTCCTCGACCGCCCGCTCCCCGGCCTCTCCCGCCCCGACGAGGGCGGCGAGCGCCGGCCGTACCCCGGCCTGTCCGCGTTCACCGAGGCCGACGCGCCGCGCTTCTTCGGCCGCGAGGCGGAGTCGGCCGCGCTGTGGAGCCGGCTGAAGGAGCGGGGCCTCGTCGCGCTGATCGGCCCCTCCGGCGCGGGCAAGACCTCCTTCGTGCGCGCCGGGGTCGCGGCGTCCCAGCTCACCGGCTGGGCGGTGATCGTCTGCACCCCGGGCCGCGCCCCGGTGCAGCAGCTCGGCCAGTGCCTCGCGCCTCACCTCGCCGGCGACCCCGAGGCGCTGCGCCAGCTCGTGCGGTTCGAGGACGAAGACGCCGCCGTCGCCCTCCTCGAGCGCTGGCGCCGGGGCTACCTCGCCACGCTCGTCATCGTCGACCAGTTCGAGGAGCTCTTCACCCTCAACCCCCCCGGCGTCCAGGCGCGCTTCGCCCGGCTGCTGGGACGCGCGGCCTCGGAGGCCGGAGTCCGCGTCGTCCTGTCGATGCGCGACGACTTCCTCATGCGCTGCCACGTGCACCCGGCGCTCGCCCCGGTGTTCGAGGGCCTGATGCCGCTCTCTCCCCCCGCGGGCGAGGCGCTGCGGCGGGCGCTCGTGGAGCCCGCGCGGGCCGAGGGGTACGCGTTCGAGGAGGGCCTCGTCGAGGACATGCTGGACGACGTGCAGGGCGAGCGGGGCGCGCTGCCGCTCCTCGCCTTCAGCGTCGCCCGCCTGTGGGCCGAGCGGGACCGCGCAAGGCGTCTGTTGACGCGGGCCTCCTACGAGGCGGCGGGCGGAGTGGCGGGCGCCCTCGCGCGACACGCGGAGGAGACGCTCGAGCGGATCGGGGCCGGCCGCGAGGCGAAGGTCCGGGAGGTCTTCCGCAACCTCGTCACCGCGGAGGGCACCCGCGCCGCGGTCGAGCGCGAGGAGCTGCTGTCCGTCTTCGAGGACCGCGTCGCGGCCGGGGAGGCCGTCGACGAGCTCGTCGACGCCCGCCTCCTGACGAGCTACGAGGTGCGCGGACGGGACGGCGAGCGGCGCGACCGCGTCGAGATCATCCACGAGTCGCTCCTGCGGGCGTGGCCGCGGCTCGTGCGCTGGCGGGCGCAGGACGCGGAGGGAGCCCTCCTGCGCGACCAGCTCAAGCAGGCCGCTCGCCTCTGGGACGAGAAGGGCCGGCCGGCGGACCTGCTGTGGTCCGGCACGTCCTACCGGGAGTACGCGCTGTGGCGCGAGCGCTACCGCGGGAGCCTCACCGCGCTCGAGGAAGACTTCGCGCGGGCGATGACCGACCGGGCGGAGCGGCAGAAGCGGCGACGCCACGCCGCCGTCCTGGGCGTGATCTCGCTCGTGCTGGTTCTGGCCGTCATCGGGCCCTCCTCGCGCGGACGGACCGGGCCCTCGAGCGCTCGGTCCTCGACGAAGGGCGGGCCCGCGCGAGCAAGCTCGTGGCGCTCGGCCGGCTCGAGCTGGAACGCGACCCGTCGGCCGCGGTGGCCTACGTGCGCCGCAGCCTCGAGAGAGCCGACACGATCGAGGCGCGGCTGCTGGCCACGGAGGCCCTGTGGCGGGGGCCGACGGCAAGGATCCTCAGCCACGGCATGGACTGCTCGCGCGTGGCCTTCGGCGCCGACGGGCGGCAGGTCGTGTGCAGTGGCTTCACGCCTCGAGTGGCGGTGAACTCGGACGACGGAAAGGGGCAGGCCTTCGACGTTCACCCGACCATGGCCGACGCGCGCTCCACGACCCTGCTCGAGGCTCCGCCGCGGCTCCTGACCTGGCTGCCCGGCGACGACCAGGCTCGCGAGCTCTCGCTCGACGGTCGTCAGCAGCGCTCGCACCCCGGGGAGATTCACTTCCTGCGCCCGCTCGCCGGGGGGGGCTTCGTCACCTGCGGGCCGGAGCGGCCCGGAGGACAGCTGCAGGTCATCCGGGTGACGAGGGCCGGCGACGCCGCGCCGGCCGTCCTGGCCCGCTGGACGCCGCGCCCGGGGATGCGGTTCGACCAGCCCGGCGTGCGGCCCTTCGACGTCGACCCGCGGCTTCGCTTCTTCGCGTACGGCTGGGAGGAGGGCGTGTACCGGCGTGCCCTCTCCTCGGCCGGAGCCGCCGAGATCCTGGTCGGGCGCCACGCGGGACGGCTGCGCGAGGTGGCGATCGATTCCTCGGGCGAGCGCCTCGCCTCGATCGACGAGACGGGGGAGGTGAAGGTGTGGTCGGTGGCCACGTGGGGCCTCGTCGCGTCCTCGCCTGCCGAAGCCGCCGCGCGCTTCTCGACCCTCCGGTTCGACGGCGTGGGCGCGCGCCTCGCGTGGGCGACCGGCGGCGAAGGAACCCGGGTCTGGGACATCGATGGTCCGCCGGGAGTGCCACCCCTGGAGCTGCGGAGGGGAGGCGTCGCCTACGGGCGCCAGCTCGCCTTCAGCCCCGACTCCCGCTGGCTCGCGGGCGGCGGGTTCGGCGGAACGGACTTCTGGCCGGTCGGCCTGCCCCACGCACGGCTCCTGAGCGGCCACACCGAGGGGCCCGTCAACCGCCTCGCGTTCAGCCCCGACTCCAGGATGCTCCTGTCCTGCGCCCGCGACGGCGCGCGGCTGTGGGCCCTCGGGCCTGCCGCGGGCACCGCCGGGCTCATGTCGGTCGGCCGAGACTACATGTGCTACGAGGCCGGCATCTCGCCGTCCGGTCGCGACGTCGTGATCGCCTCGCCGTTCATGGGCATCTACACCGCTTCCCTGGCCGGGGGCGCCGCGCGCAAGGTGGTCGATCTCTCGGGACGCCGGCTCGCCCTCGGGGCCATCGCGTTCCACCCCGCGAAGCCGGTGGTCGGCTCGTCCTACGCGGCGCCGTCCGAGAGGCTCTCCTTGTTCGTCGTCGATCTCGAGAGCCGGACCTACCGCGCTCTCCCCATCCGCGAGCGCATGGGCGGAGACCCCTACTCCGGCTGCGTGGTGGACGCCACGTTCGCGCGCGACGGGACCTTGCTCACCGCAGGCGACGGGGGGATCCGGCGGTGGGACCTCGAGCGGGGGACGGCCACGACCGTCCTGGGCGGGGAGGGACGCTTCGGTGCGCTCGCGGCCAGCCAGGACGGAAGGCGGATCGTGGCCCTCGTGGGTCGCAACGCGGGGGACTTCCTGCGCATGGCGGACGCCGAGATCGCCCTCGTCGACCTCGACACCGGGGTCCGCCGGACGCTGCCACGCCCGGGCGCCACAACGACCCACGCGGTGGCCCTGGATGCGCGCGGAGAACGCTTCGTGACCGGCGACTCCGAGGGTGCCGTTCGCGTGGGGCTCGTCTCGGGGGGCGAGCCCCACCTGCTCCTCGGCCACTCCGGCCCGGTCACCGACGTGGCCGTCTCTCCCGACGGTCGTTGGATCGCGTCCGCCGCGGGCGCCGAGATCCGCCTCTGGCCGATGCCGGATCTCTCGAGGGCGCCGCTTCACGCCCTGCCCCACGAGGCGCTCATGGAGAAGCTGCGCTCCCTGACGAACCTCGAGGTCGTCGAGGACCAGGCGTCGCCCACCGGCTACCGGACGGAGATCGGCCCGTTCCCGGGCTGGCGGGACGTGCCGAGCTGGTGAGGGGCCGGTTGTTGACCACTCGATCGCCAATTGATACTGTATAGATTGATAGCTATACGGCTACACGCATGGCGCTCAACATCAGAAATGCAGAAGTTCAGGAGTTGGCCGAGGCCTTGGCCCGCGTGACGGGGGAGACCAAGACCGAGGCGGTCCGGCGCGCGCTCCGCGATCGGCTCGACCGGCTCCGGCGCGAGCGCGCGAAACGGCCGCTGGCTGACGAGCTCGACGCCATCGCGAGAGACTGCGCGGCGCTGCCGATTCGCGACACCCGCCCCGCGGACGAGATCCTCGGCTACGACGACCACGGCGTGCCGCGCTGATGGTCATCGACACCTCGGCCCTGCTGGCGATCCTGCAAGGCGAGCCCGAGCGCCGTGCGTTCAACGAGGCCATCGAGGCCGCCGACTCGCGGTCGCTCTCGGTGGCCTCCTTCGTCGAGGTCTCGATCGTGATCGAGGCCCGCTTCGGCGCGGAGGGCGTCTCTCACCTCGACCGGCTCCTGGAGCGCGCGGAGGTGAAGGTCGTGCCGGTCGACCTCGAGCAGGGGAGGCTCGCGCGCCTGGCCTTCAGCCGCTTCGGCAAGGGGCGGCACGAGGCGGCGTTGAACTTCGGGGACTGCTTCTCCTACGCTCTGGCCCAGGTCCTCGGCGAGCCGCTGCTGTTCAAGGGCGAGGACTTCTCGCGGACCGACGTCGCTCGCTGGCAGGCGCCGCTCGGCTGAGCGGCGCGGCGGTCGCACGCCCCTCGTTCGTCCCCTGAGCCGAACGGCTCGTTGAACCCGCCCGGGGCGGGCGCATCATTCGGCCAGTCTCCCGCGGAGCCTCGCCATGCCGC
>CAZLRF010000077.1:5353-19863 GCA_964561785.1 uncultured Acidobacteriota bacterium
CGACATCGCCCCGTTCCCCGGCTGGAAGGACGTACCGACGTGGTGAGGGGCCCGGGGCCCGCGGTCGCAGTAGTAAGATGACCCGGTGACGATAGGAGCGGATCGCAGCCCGTCGCAGATGGATCCCGAGGACGCCTTGCGGGAGATCGTCGATCGGATCGTGAAGGGGTTCGCCCCCCGAAGGATCATCCTCTTTGGCTCGGGGGCACGCGGAACGGCGGGTCCGGACAGCGACCTCGATCTCATCGTGGTAACCGACCGCCCGGGCTCGCGGAGGAAGCAGGCGGTGGCCATCGACCTGGCGTTGGCCGACATCCGAGTGGCCAAGGACATCCTGGTGGTCGACGCCGACGAGCTCGAGCGGGATCGGGACGTCGTGGGGACCATCGCGTATCCCGTCTGGCGGGAGGGGCGCGTCCTCTATGAACGCGCCGCCTGACGCCCAGCGCGTGGCGCGCCGCTGGATCGCCAAGGCCGACGAGGACCTCGCGGCGGCGGAGCGCTTGCTTGCGATCGACGACTCTCTGGCCTCGGTCGTGTGCTTCCACAGCCAGCAGGCCGTCGAGAAGCTCCTCGAGGCCCGCTACCCGATCGGCGAAGAGCCGCTCACGGGCGAAGAAGCACGATCCGCTGTCGACGTCGCAACGAGGCTTCGGGCATTCGTGCTCCGCGCCGTCGCCCCCGGCTCACCTTCGGGCTGAGGAAGCCCGCGCCCGCCGTTCCCTCGTCGCGCGACACGGAGACGAGCGCGTACGGGCGGCCATCCCTGTCGGCGAGCTCCACTTCCACGGCGCCGTCCTCGTACACCATGACCACCGTCCCGAGCTGGCCTCGACGAAGGAGAAGGGCTCCCCGGTCCGGAAGTGCCTCACGGAGGCGTCTTCCAGCAGGGCTACGAGATCGTGGTCGAGCAGCTCGCCGCTCACCGTGGCCCTCGATCTCGTCGGAGGTCGCAGCAGCGCGGAGGATGGCTTCTCGCAGCGCGTCCCGATTCGCCGGGCCGATGCCGAGCACGGACTCGAACACCCTGACGGCGGCGGGCTCAGGCGGGAGCTGGCTCGAACGGGTCGAGGTGGGAGACGCCCGTCCAGGCCACGTCCTTCACGTTCCGCGTCACGAGGACGAGCCCGTGGACGAGGGCCGTCGCGGCCATCAGGGTGTCGATCACCGAGCCCGGCCGCGTGGCGGTGAGGCGACCCCACTGCTCGGCGACGCGGTTGTCGACGGGCAGGATGCGGTCGGCGTGGCCGCTGACGACGGTGCTCAGCCAGCGCTCGAGGGCGGCGGCCTGGCGCGCGTCCCTCGCGCGAACTCGCTCGATGCCCCGGCGGAGCTCGCCGACCACGAGCACGCTCAGGTGGATCTCGTCGGAGTCGACGCCTTCGAACCAGGCCCGGACCCGGGAGCTCGCCCGGGAGCCCTTCCTGAGCTCCGAGAGGACGTTCGTGTCGAGCAGGAGGCTCACAGCGACACCCGGCGGGGCTTCGCCTTCGGGCGGGCGAAGTCCGAGTCCTGGCCCACGGCGGGCATCCGGAGCAGCAGCTCCTTGAGAGGCCTCGTGCCCCGGCCGCGCCGCAGGGCCGCCCGCAGGATCTCGCGGTGCTCGGCCTCCATCGAGCGCCGCCTGCGGGCCGCCCGCTCCCGAAGCGCGGCCACGACGCTCTCCTCGAGCTTCCGGACGACGAGCTGAGCCACCTTCGCCTCCTGCTGCTATCAATGATAGCACAGCGTCTGGGAGACGCCCCCCCATGCAGAGCGGCGACCGCACGGTGACTGCCATTGGGAGCCGCGACGGGACGATCCGTGTCGGCCCACTGGACGGCAGCCCGCTCCACCTGCTCGTCGGCCACGAGGGTCCGATCGTCACCCTGGCCATCTCGCCGGACCTGCGCTGGGTGGCCTCGCCGACCTGGCGTTGGCCGACATCCGGGTGGCCAAGGGAAGGAGTCCGGCGCTCTCCGCTCCCCGAGCCACGGATGCGCTCGAGCTGGGCACCTCTCGTCTCCAGGGTAGACGGTCCAGGCGGCGGGTGCTAGCGTAGCGGCACCCATGACTTCCGCTCGAGCCACCTTCTCGCGGCACATCCGGAACCTCTTCCTCGGCGGCCTGGTCGTCGTCGTGCCGATCGTCCTCACCGTCAACGCCCTCGTGTGGCTCTTCCGCCTCGTGGACGGGCTCGCCGGGCCGCTGACCGAGGCCGTGCTGGGGCGGCCGGTGCCCGGCATCGGCTTCGCCACGACGGTGCTCGCGCGGCTGCCGGGGCGGACGACGCCGGGCTTCCTGACCGGGACCTTCACCCTGAGGCGAAGCGACGGCAGCCAGCAGGAGGTGTGCACCGTCTACGTGCCCACCAACCACCTCTACGTGGGCGACGTGGTGGTGCTGCCCGTGACGGACGTGATCGAGACGGACCTGTCCGTCGAGGACGGGGTGGGCCTGATGCTCTCCGCGGGCGCGTCGGTCCCGCGGGTGGTGGCCGAGCGGTAGGGGGACGCGGGCACCCCGGGGAGGAAGCATGGCGGACGCGACGCGGCGGGCCATCGTGAGGACGGGGATGGCCGGTGTCCTCGCTGCGCTCGTGCCGCCGACGGGACGGGCGTCGGGACAGACGCGGGGCGGGGAGGGAGCCATGGCGGTGACGACGCGCACGGTCGAGCTGGCCGGCTTCTTCGACCTGCAGGTGAACGGGTTCGCGGGGGTCGACTTCGGCGACCCCGCCCTCGCGCCGGACGCGCTCCTGCGCGCGGTCGAGGCGATCGGGAAGACGGGCGTCACCCGCTTCCTGCCGACGCTCATCACGTCGTCCTTCGAGACGTTCTCCGCGTGCGCCCGGGTGATCGCGCGGACGGACGCCCCGGCGATCGCGGGCATCCACATGGAGGGCCCGTACATCTCGCCGGAGGACGGCTACCGCGGGGCGCACGCGCGCGCGTTCGTGCGCGGCGCCGACGTCGACGACTTCCGGCGGCGGCAGGACGCGGCCTCGGGGCGGATCCGCCTGCTGACGGTGGCCCCGGAGTGCCCGGGCGTCCTGAGGGTGATCGAGCACGCGGTCGACAGCGGCGTGCGGGTCGCGATCGGGCACACGGGGGCGAGCGGAGCGCAGATCGCGGACGCGGTGCGGGCGGGGGCGACGCTGTCGACGCACCTCGGCAACGGGTGCCCCTCCCTGGTCCCGCGCCACCCCAACGCGATCTGGGAGCAGCTCGCGGAGGACCGCCTCCTCGCGAGCTTCATCGCGGACGGGCACCACCTGCCGCCGGCGACGGTGAAGGCGATGGTCCGGGCGAAGACGCCTCTGCGGTCGATCCTCGTGACGGACGCGATCGCCGCCGCCGGGATGCCGCCCGGCCGCTACACGCTGGCCGGGCAGGAGGTCGAGCTGTCGCCGGACGGCCGCGTCGCCGCCCCGGGCGCGCCCAACCTCGCCGGCTCCGCGCTCCGCCTCGACGCGGCGATCGGCAACGCGGCGCGCTTCACGGGGCTCCCGCTCGAGGAGGTCGCGCCGATGGCCTCCACGCGTCCGGCCGAGTACCTCGGCCTGCGCCCCGCGGGGACGGTGCGCGCGGAGTGGGATCCGTCGGCGTGCGTGCTGCGGGTCGTGGAGGTGAGGTCCTAGCCCGGGAGGAGCCATGCGAAGCACCGCGGTCACGGTCGCGCTGGCCGTGGCGCTGGCGGAGGCGGCGCTCGCGCAGGAGTCTCCTCCCCGCCCGGAGTCGCCCGCTGGCGCTTCCGGGCTTCCCCTCGCCGGTGACGAGGCGGAGGCCTTCCTGCGGACCGCGGCCGTGGTCTCGCGCGAGCCGCTCGGCGAGGGGGTGACGCGGTCGGAGCGGCTCACGCTGCGGGACGGGGCGCGCACCTGCCGCGCCGCGTGGAAGACGATCCACGAGAGGAGAATGGGTCTCCAGCGCCTCGAGCGGGGCGGGCTCGAGTTCGACTTCCGGGACTCCTGGAGGAGCGAGGTGGCGGCATGGGAGCTCGACAAGCTGCTCGGGCTCGGCCTCGTGCCCCCGACCGTCGAGCGCCGCATCGGGGGCCGGACGGGTGCGCTCCAGATGTGGGTCGAGCGGGCGATGACCGAGGACGATCGGGGGCGGCGGGGCCTCGAGCCGCCCGACCTCGCGGCCTGGAACGCCCGGATGCACCGCGTGAGGCTGCTCCACCAGCTCACCCACAACACCGACTACCGCAACGTGCGCAACGTCCTCGTCGACGCGTCGTTCCGGATCTACGCGATCGACTCCTCGCGGGCGTTCCGGATCCAGCAGGAGCTGATGACCCCCGACGACCTCGTGCGCTTCTCGCGGTCGGTGCTCGAGCGGCTCGCCGCGCTCGACCGGCCCACCGTCGAAGCGCGGCTCGGCGCGTGGCTCGACGAGATGCAGATCGACGGGCTCATGGCGCGGCGGGACCTCATCCTCGCCCTCGCGCGCGAGCGCGTGGCGGAGAAGGGGGAGGCCGCGGTCCTCGACCCCTGAGGCCGCCTCACGCCCCGAGAACGGTGACGCCCGCGCGCGTGCTGCCGCCACACGTGCTTGGCGTGCTTCACGACGCGAGGATGCGCCAGGCCAGCCCCGGGGAGGCCGTCAGCGGGGAGAGACGGCTCCGCTCACGAGGCGGGAGAACTCGAGCAGGTCCCCGAGCTCCGAGGCGGCCATCGCGTGGACCCGTCGCGGGTCGAGCACGCCGTACCGGTGCGCCACGAGGTTGCGGAAGCCGGCGGCCGCGGCCAGCCGCTCCGCCAGCTCGCGGGGGATCATTCCTCTCGCCGCCAGGTCGAGGAAGATCTCGCGATAGCTGCCGGGGACGTCGAGGCCGGCGTCGGACAGCCAGTGCGTGGCGAGCGCCACGGTCTCCTGGAGGGCCACGAACAGGTTCAGGATGACCACCTCGCGGGCCGTTCGGTCCCTCTCGAACGCCTCCGGGCCGGGCGGCAGGGTCTCGCGGACGCGCTCGACGGCGTCGCGGACCGCGGCCACCTTCGCGGCGACGACCGTCGCGTCAACCACGGCGGCCGGCCTCCAGGACGCCGCGAGCGAACGCGTCCTCGACGGGCTTCCAGTCGAGGTACTCGAGAATCGCCCGGGCCCGCCGCTCCACGAGAGCCTGCGCGTCCCGCACGACCAGGAGCTGGCCGTCGCGGAAAGCGCGGTACGCGAGGCCGGGTCCGGCTTCGTCGAGATCCACCAGGTCGACCCTCGCGCCCGTCACCGCCTCCAGGCGCGAGACGAGCTCCCCCGCCTCCCGCGCCGACATCCGGGCCCCGGGGAGGAGCCCGATCGCGACGTCGACGTCGCTGCCCGCGCGGGTCGCTCCCCGGCCGTGGGACCCGAACAGGAGCGCGTAGGCGATCCGGGGGTCGGCTTCGAGCACCGATTGGAGCCCATCGATCACGAGGGCAGTCTAGCACCGCGGCTCGCCGGGGGAGTCCGTCCGGCCCGCCCGCGCGGGACGCGGGCGAGGTGGGCCCGCAGGTACGCCGCCGTGCGCGAGCCCCGGATGCGTGCGACCTCCTCCGGCGTGCCCCACGCGACGACCGTCCCGCCCTTCTCGCCGCCCTCCGGGCCGAGGTCGATCACGCAGTCGGCCGCGGCGACGACGTCGAGGTTGTGCTCGATGACGACCACGGTGTCGCCGCGGTCCACGAGGCGCTGGAGGGCGGTCACGAGCTTCGCGACGTCGGCCATGTGGAGGCCGGTGGTCGGCTCGTCGAGCACGTAGAGCGACGGGCCGAAGCCGGGCGAGGTGAGCTCGGCGGCGAGCTTGATGCGCTGGGCCTCGCCCCCGGACAGGGTCGGCGAGGGCTGGCCGAGCTGCAGGTACCCGAGGCCGATCTCGGAGAGGAACTCGAGGGGCCGGCGGATCGCGCCCACCGCCGAGAAGTGCTCGCGCGCCTCGTCGATCGTCATCTCGAGCGCCTGGGCGATCGAGCGGCCCTTGAAGAGGACGGCCTGGGTGTCGGCGTTGTATCGCCGGCCCTGGCAGGACTCGCAGGGGACGTAGGTGTCGGGCAGCAGCGCCATCGTCACCCGGAGGCGCCCCTGGCCTTCGCACCGCTCGCAGCGGCCGCCCTTCACGTTGAAGGAGAAGCGGCTGCGGGAGTAGCCGAGGGCGCGGGCGTCCGGCACGGCGGCGTAGAGCGTGCGAATCGCGTCCATGATGCCGACGTACGTCGCGGGCACCGAGCGGGGGGTGCGCCCGATGGGGGACTCGTCGACTTCGAGGGCGCGGGCGACGCCCCGCAGGCCCGCGAGGTCCTTCACGACCGGGGGCAGGCGCTTGCCGGCGAGGCGCGCCTTCGCCGCGCGGTAGAGGACGTCGCGGACGAGCGTGGACTTGCCCGAGCCCGAGACGCCGGTCACGGCGGTGAGGCGGCCCAGGGGCACGTCGACCCCCAGGTCGCGCAGGTTGTGCAGGCGGGCGCCGACGACGCGGAGCCGCGCGGCGTCCTTCAGGGGCCGCCGAGGCCACGGCGGGTGCTCGCCCTCCCCCCGCAGCCAGCGGCCGGTCACCGACTCCTTCACTCGGGCGACCTGCTTCGGCGAGCCCTGGGCGACGAGCCTCCCACCGTGCGGCCCCGCGCCGGGGCCGAGGTCCACGACGTGGTCGGCGGCGCGGATGACGCTCTCCTCGTGCTCGACGACGACGACCGTGTTTCCCCGGTCGCGCAGGCCGAGGAGCGCCTTTGTCAGGGCCTCGTCGTCGCGGGGGTGCAGGCCCACGGTGGGCTCGTCGAGGACGTAGCAGACCCCGCGCAGGTTCGATGCGAGCGCGGCCACGATCCGGATCCTCTGGGCCTCGCCGGTCGAGAGGGTGTCGGCCCCGCGCTCGAGGGTCAGGTAGCCGAGGCCGAGGCGCTCGAGGAGTTCGAGCCGCAGCGTGAGCTCGGGCCACACCCGCTCGCGCACCTCCTCGGGGAGCTGGCCCTCGAGGGTCGACAGCCAGCCCCGGGCCTCTGTGACGGTGAGGGCGGCCACGTCCCCGATGTGGCGGCCGCCGATCCTGACCGCCCGGGCCTCGGGCCGCAGGCGCGTGCCGCCGCAGGCGCGGCAGGCGACCCCCTCCGCCCGGCGCAGCTCGCCGTCCTCCTCGACCCGCGGCGCGCCGAAGCCGTCGCACTCGGGGCAGGCCCCGTACTTCTGGCTCCACGAGAACAGACGCGGGTCGGGCGCGGGGAGGCCGGTGCCGCAGGCGGGACACGAGCGGCGCGTCGAGTAGAAGCGCTCGACGCCGGCCCCCGCCGCGGACACGGTGCCCCCGCCGAGCTCGAGGGCGCGGGCGATCGCGGCCTCGAGCCGGGTCGAGCGGCCCCGACCCATGCCGACGCGCCCCACGACCGCCTCGACGTCGTGGATCTGGAAGCGGTCGATGCGGGGCGGCCTGGCCGCGTCGACGAGCGTGCCGTCGATCCGGACCTCGGCCACGCCCTTGCGCGCCGCGGCGGCGATCGCGTCCTTGTGGAAGCCCTTGCGGCGTCTCACGAGCGGCGCGAGGACGAGAAGGTCGCTCGACGGGAAGTCCTCGGCCACGCGGGCGGCGAGGGCGGCCGCGTCGACCACCTGCCCCGGCAGGCCGCACTTCGGGCAGTGGACGAGGCCGAGGCGGGACCAGAGGAGCCGCAGGTGGTGCTGGATCTCGCTGGCGGTGCCGACGGTCGACAGCGGCGTGCCCCGCGAGAGCTTCTGCTCCAGGGCCACGGTCGGCGGCACGCCCTCGAGCCGGTCCACCTCGGGCCGGGCCAGCGGTCGGATGAACTGCCGCACGTAGGTCGACAGGCAGTCGAGGAACCGCCGCTGGCCCTCGGCGAACAGCACGTCGAAGGCGAGGGTCGACTTGCCGGAGCCGGAGACGCCGGTGACGGCGACGAGCGTGTCGCGCGGGATCGCGACGTCCACCCGCTGCAGGTTGTGCTCCCGCGCGCCGACGATGCGGATGCGCTCCGCGCCGGGGCCGCTCCCGGTCGTGTCGTGCGCACGGGGGAGCGGGCGCGGCGCGGTCTTCGTCCTCTCGCCCTTCGCGAACCCTTCCTCTCCCTCCCTCCGGAAAGCCCCCCTGAGAGCTCGTCCCGTCGGCGTGTCGAGCCGCGCGATCTGCTCCGGCGTCCCCTCTCCGACGATGCGGCCGCCTTCGTCGCCGGCTTCCGGCCCGAGGTCGATCACCCAGTCGGCCGCCCGCGCCACCTCGGTGTCGTGCTCGACGACGACGACCGACTGGCCCGCGTCGACGAGCCGGTGCATCGCCCCCACCAGAACCGCCACGTCGGCGGCGTGCAGGCCCGTCGTGGGCTCGTCGAGCAGGTACAGGCGGCCCTGCGCCTCCCCCGCCTCGGCCAGCGCCCGCGCGAGCTTCAGCCGCTGCGCCTCGCCGCCCGACAGCGTCGGCGCCGGCTGGGAGAGCGTCAGGTAGCCGAGGCCGAGGTCGAGCATCGGCTGGAGGGCCGCGCGGACGCCCGGCTCGTCGCCGAAGAGGCGGGCGACGTCCGCCGCGGGCAGGTCGAGCGCGTCGGCGATCGAGAGGCCCCGGCAGCGCACCTCGAGCACCTCCGCCCGGAAGCGCCGCCCGTCGCAGGCCCCGCACCTCACGAACGCGTCGGGAAGGAACTGCATCTCGACCTTCTCGTAGCCGGCTCCCTCGCACACCGGGCACGCGCCCGCGGCGGAGTTGAAGGAGAAGGCGGTCGGCTTGAGCTTCCGCTCGCGGGCCTCGCCCGTGCGCGCGAAGGCCTTGCGCAGCGGCTCGAGGACGCCCATGTACGTCGCGGCGTTGACGCGCGAGGACGCGCCGAGCGGGGCCTGGTCGACGAGGGTGACGCCGGTGAGGCCGGCGGCGCCGTCGATGCCGTCGCAGGCCCCGGGCTCGGACTCGCCGAGGCCGAGGTGCCGGCGCAGGTTCCGATGCAGCACCTGGTCGACGAGCGTCGACTTGCCCGAGCCGGAGACGCCGGTGACGCAGACGAGCAGCCCCAGCGGCACGTCCACGGTCACGTGCTGGAGGTTGTTCTCGCGCGCGCCGCGCACGCGGAGGCGGCGCCGCGGGTCGGGGACGCGCCGCTTCGCCGGGGCCGGCACGGCGAGCCGCCCGGCGAGGAACTCGCCGGTCTTCGAGCCCTTGGCCCGGACGAGCCCCGCCACGTCGCCCGCGTAGACGACCTCGCCTCCCTCGCGGCCGGGGCCGGGGCCGAGGTCCACCACGTGGTCGGCGGAGGCGATGAGGGCCCGGTCGTGCTCGACGACCACGACCGCGTTGCCGGCGTCGGCCAGGCGGCGCAGGACGGCCGAGAGCCGTCCCGCGTCGCGCGGATGCAGGCCGACCGAGGGCTCGTCGAGGACGTAGAGCGTGCTCGTGAGCGAGCCGCCGAGCGCGGTCGCGAGGGTGACGCGCTGCGCCTCGCCGCCGGAGAGCGTGCGCGACTGGCGGCCGAGGGTCAGGTAGCCGAGTCCGACGTCCACGAGGAAGCGCAGCCGTCCCCGGATCTCGTGGAGGAGCTGCTCCGAGGCGGGGTCGGGCAGAGGCAGCCGCCACTCCCGGAAGGCCCGCTCGGCCTCCGCCACCGGCAGCGCCTCCGTCTCCGGCAGCGTCCGGCCGTCGAGGCGGAACTGCCGCGCCTCGGGCCGCAGCCGCGAGCCGCCGCAGTCGGGGCAGGTGCCGTAGCTGCGGTAGCGCGAGAGGAAGACGCGCACGTGCATCTTGTACGTGCGGGACTCGAGCCAGCGGAAGAAGCCGTCGATGCCGTACCACTTCTTCCGCCAGCTCTCGCGGCCGCCGGGTTCCCCGGCCCAGACGAGCCGCCTCGCCTCGTCCGGAAGCTCGGCGTACGGCACGTCCTGCGGGATGCCCGCCCGGCGGCAGAACCGCTCGAGGTCGTCCTGGCAGTCGCTGTAGAAGCTCGTCTGGAACGGCTTCACGCAGCCCTGGGCGATCGACCGCCGCGCGTCGGGGACCACGAGGTCGGGGTCGATCGCCATGGTCCGGCCGAACCCCTTGCACGTCTCGCACGCGCCGGCCGGGTGGTTGAACGAGAAGAGGGCGGGGGAGGGCTCCGCGTAGGCGATGTCGCACGCGGCGCAGTGCAGGGCCTCGCTGAAGCGCCGGGGCGCCGCTTCGCCCTCGACGCACACCTCGACGCGGCCCTCGCCGTGCCGCAGCGCCGCCTCGAGGGAGTCGACGACGCGCTGGCGCCCGCGCCGCTCCACCGTGAGGCGGTCGAGGACGACCGTGACCACGCCGTCCTCGGGATGCAGCCGCGCCTCCTCGATCCGGACGGGGACGCCGCCCTCGAGGACCCGCCGGAAGCCCGCCTTCTCGAAGGCCTCGCGGAGGACCCCCACGCCGACCTTCTTCCCGACCCGGTGGGGGAAGCACACGAGGGCCGTCCGCCCCTCGGCCGTGCCCACCAGGGCGTCGAACACCGACGAGGGCGTGTCCCGGACGACGCTCCTCCCGCACTGCCGGCAGTGGAGCGTGGCCGAGCGCGCGTAGAGCGCACGGAGGTAGTCGGCGACCGAGGTCATCGTCGAGACGGTGGAGCGCGAGGTGCGCACGGGGGCGGTCCGGTCCACCGCCACCGCCGGCAGCACGCCCTCGATCCGCTCGGCCCGCGGCCGGTCGAGGCGCTCGAGGAACTGGCGGGCGTAGGGCGAGAACGTCTCCGCGTAGCGCCGGTGGCCCTCGGCGTAGAGAACGTCGAAGGCGAGCGAGGACTTGCCGGCCCCCGCCACGCCGGTCACCGCGGTGACCGCTCCGAGGGGGATGCGGACGCTCACCCCCTTCAGGTTGTTCTGGCGGGCGCCGTCGACCTCGATGAAGCGGGAGGGCATCCTTCGAGAATTGCAGGGAACCCCCGGCGGGGCAAGCGAGGGGAGCGCCCGGTCGAACGGCCTCGCGTCAATCAGGTGGCCGGGGTGCCTCTCAACCAGGGCACGGTCGCGACCGCGATCAGCATCATCGTCGGCGTCTGGGGCCTTCTCGCCGGCTTCCTGAAGAAGAGCTGAGCGGACGGCCGAGGGCGGCCGCCACCGCGCGCCGCACGGCGGGCCACGCGCGGCTCGCCGGGTTCACGAGCTCGAAGTGGCCCGCGCCCGGGACGACCTCGAGCGCGACGGCGTCGCCCGCCCTGCGCGCCGCCCCCTCGTGGGCGCGGCCGAGATCCAGGGGCACGATGGCGTCGCGGTCGGCGTACACGAGCCTCTGGGGCACGCCGAGCGGCAGGAGCTCGACCGGGGAGCCCTCGCGCAGGCGCGCGTCGCGCTCGACCGCGTCGCCTCCGAGGAGCCTCGGGATCGCGTCGCCGCAGACCCGGGCCTCGATCCCCGCCCGCAGGTCGGGGATCCCGGCGAGCGACACCACGCCCCGCAGCGCCAGCGGGCGCTCGCCCCGCAGCGGCGAACCCGCCGGGAGGCGGTGGCGCGCGGCGAGCCACAAGGCGAGGTGCCCGCCCGCGGAGTGGCCGAGGGCCGCCACGCGCTCGAGGTCGAGCGGCGCGGACGAGGCGGCCTCGCGGAGGTGGTCGGCTCCCCGCGCCACGTCGAGGAAGGTGCCGGGCCAGCCGCCGCCGGGGTCGCCGAGCCGCCGGTACTCGAGGCTCCACGTGGCCCAGCCCTCCGCGGTGAGCGCCGCGGCGAGGCTCCGTACGTGGTCGAGGCCCCACGGGGTCTCCCAGCACCCGCCGTGCACGAGGACGACGACCGGATGGGGTCCCGGGCCCTGCGGCAGTCGCAGCTCCGCGACCTGCTGGGGCGCCGGGCCGTAGGCGATCGTCCGGTCGGCCGGGGGCTGGGGCAGGGCCAGCAGGTCCTTGCCGGTCATCAGGGGCTGCGCGGAGACGGGCGCGCTCACGAGCAGGAGGGGGAGAAGCGGCGTCCCGCGGGGCCTCACGTGACCCGGCCCCGCGCGCGGTTCTCCGGCCGCTCCCACTCGCGGCCCTCCATCACCGCGCGCAGGGCGGCGACCGCGTCCCAGGCGTCCGCGAAGCGGACGTACGCCGGGGCGAAGCCGAAGCGGAGGATGTCGGGCGCGCGGAAGTCTCCGATCACGCCGCGGGCGATCAGGGCCTGGACGATCGCGAAGCCCTCGGGGTGG
Organism: uncultured Acidobacteriota bacterium; assembly: GCA_964561785.1. GTDB lineage: Bacteria > Acidobacteriota > Vicinamibacteria > Fen-336 > Fen-336 > DATBSL01. The sequence goes on from CAZLRF010000077.1 coordinate 17,432, forward strand.
CGCAACGAGACCTGGCTGCCCCGCCGCGCCGCTTCGCGGGGGGAGGCGAGAGACAGGCCGGAGCCGGCGCACTCCTGCTCCACGAGACGGATGAACAGCTCGGTGAGCGCGACCGACTTGCGGCGCAGCCTGTCGACGCCGGCCCGGGCGATCGTCAGGGCCCCGCACTCGAGGGCGGCGAGGCTCAGGATCGGGGGCGTGCCGCAGAGGAGCCGGGCGACGCCCGGGGCGGGCGCGTAGCGCGTCCCGAAGGCGAACGGGTCGGCGTGACCCATCCAGCCCGCGAGCGGGCTCTCGAAGGCCTCCTGCAGCCGCCGCGCGACGAACGCGAAGGCGGGCGCGCCCGGCCCCCCGTTGAGGTACTTGTAGCCGCAGCCCACCGCGAGGTCGACGTCGTCTCCGTCGAGGTCCAAAGGCAGCGCGCCGGCGCTGTGGGCGAGGTCCCACAGGACGAGCGCCCCCGCCTCGTGCGCGGCCCGCGTCACGTCCGCCATGTCGTGCAGCGCGCCGGTGCGGAAGTCGACGTGGGTCAGCATCAGGATCGCGACGTCGTCCCGCAGGGCGCGCGGCAGCGCCTCCCGCGGGACCAGGCGCAGCTCGGCCTCACCGAGCAGGCGGGCGAGGCCCTGCGCGACGTAGAGGTCGGTCGGGAAGTTCTCCTCTTCGGAGAGGATCACCCGCCGTCCGGGGCGCAGCCGCAGCGCCCCCGCGAGGAGCTTGAACACGTTGACCGAGGTCGAGTCGGCCACCGCGACCTCGTCGGCGCCGGCGCCGACGAGGGGGGCGAGGAGCGCCGCCACGCGGGCGGGGAGGTCGATCCAGCCGTGCGCGTTCCAGCTCCGGACGAGGCCCTCTCCCCACTCGCGCTCCGCCACGTCGCGCAGGCGCCCCGCTGCCGCGCGGGGCAGGGCGCCGAGCGAGTTCCCGTCGAGGTAGACGAGGTCCGGGGGGAGGACGAAGTCGTCCCGCAGGGGGGCGAGCTCGTCCCCGGCGTCGAGCGCCAGCGCGTCCTCTCGCGTGAGCCCCGGAGCATCGCTCATTCCGCAAGATGTTACTTCGGCGGGACGCCCCCGGGGGGGTGGTGCTAGATTGAGGGGATGAGCTTCCACGCCTACGCCGCGCACTCGAAGAAGTCCCCCCTCAAGCCGTTCGTGTACGAGCCCGCCCCCCTCGGCCCCCACGACGTCGAGATCCGGATCAGCCACTGCGGGATCTGCCACAGCGACGTCCACCTCGTGGACGGCGACTGGGGCATGGGGAGCTACCCCATGGTCCCCGGCCACGAGATCGTCGGGACGGTCGCCGCCCTCGGGCCCGAGGTCCGCCACCTCGACGTCGGGACGCGCGTCGGCGTCGGCTGGCAGCGCGGGGCGTGCCTCGCCTGCGAGGCGTGCGGGGCGGGGGACGAGAACCTCTGCGCGGCGAACGTCGCCACGTGCGTCGGCAACCACGGCGGCTTCGCGGACCGCATCCGGCTGGACGGCCGCTTCGCCTTCCCGATCCCCGAGCCCCTCGCCTCGGAGAACGCGGCCCCGCTGCTGTGCGGAGGCGCGACCGTCTACTCCCCGCTGCGCCGGTGGGCGAGGCCGTCCATGCGGGTCGGGGTCGTGGGGATCGGCGGCCTCGGCCACCTCGCCCTGCAGTTCGCCCGGGCGATGGGCTGCGAGGTGACCGCGATCTCCTCCACCCCGGACAAGGAGGCGGAGGCCCACTCGTTCGGCGCCCACCGCTTCGTCGCGACGAAGGAGAAGCAAGCCCTGCGCTCCGCGGCCTCGAGCCTCGACTTCGTCCTCTCCACGGTCTACGCCACGCCCGACTGGGACGGCCTCCTCGGCGCCCTGCGCCCGAACGGGACGCTGTGCCTCGTCGGCGCCACGAGCGAGCCGCTGTCGGTGCAGGCCTTCACCCTGCTCGGGGCGCAGAAGACCGTGACCGGCTCGGTCATCGGGGGCCGGCCCGCCATCCGCGAGATGCTCGAGTTCGCCGCGCGGCACGGGGTCGCGGCGAAGACGCAGGTCCGGCCGCTCGCCGAGGCGGACGCGGCCCTCGACCAGACGCGGAAGGGCCGGGCGCGGTACCGCGTCGTCCTCGCCGCCTGAGGCGCCGCCGCGCGGCGGGTTTGAGAGGGGGGCCCGTTCGGGGTAGGCTGGACGGGTTCCCAAGGAGACCCACTCATGGCGGAGAACCGGAGTCCCTCGGAGACCTCGAGGCGCAGCTTCCTCGGCGGCGCCGTCGCCGCCTCGGTCGCCGTCGCCGCGAGGGCCGGAGCCTCGCCCACCATTCTCGAAACCAGAGGTGCCAGGATGATCGAGCTGCCTTCCCTTCCCTGGGGCGAGAGCGACCTCGCCCCCCACATCTCGGCGGAGACCATCTCCTACCACTACGGCAAGCACCACAAGGCCTACGTGGACAACACCAACAAGCTCATCGAG
>CAZLRF010000078.1:0-4053 GCA_964561785.1 uncultured Acidobacteriota bacterium
GCTACCGCGTCGAGCTTCAAGGGGTCGCCGCATGATCAGAGTTTCTTTCTAGGCCCGCCTCTCGCGAGGCCCAAGGGCCCCCGGCCGCAGACCTCGATGCCGTCCTCCGTCTTGAGCGAGCGGGCCCCCCGGTAGACCAGGACGCGGCGGGCCACACCCCGCAGCGCCGCGATGGCCCGCAGGCCGGCCGCCATCGACGCCTGGAAGCGGTCCTGCGACTTCACCTCGATCGCCAGGAACTCCCGGTCCCGGCGAAGCAGGAAGTCGACCTCGGTGAGCGCGGACTGCGCCGGGGCCCAGTAGAAGATCTCCTCGAACAGCTCCTGCTCTTCCGCGTGGGCGCGCAGGACGTGGAGCACCAGACCCTCGAAGAGGGAGCCCCGCTCCTCGACGGCCACCGGTCCCAGGCGGAAGCGAGGTTGCGCACGAGCGCCTCCGCCTGGATCTCCTGCCGGACGTAGAGGTGCACGTAGCTCTCGAGAACGGACCGCCGGCCCTCGGCGGCCACGACGAGCGGCAGCGTCCCGAACCGCAGCGCATGCTCGACGTCGAAGTCCCCGCCCATCTCGTGGGGGGTGAGCGGGTGCATCGCCCTGCGGACCGCCCGTCCGGGGGCCCAGGTGCTCTTGCCGGTGCCGCGCACCCCGAACAGGAAGAAGCTCCTGCCGGGAACCCTCGCGAGTCGGGGGTATCAGCGAATGCCCATCTCGTCGTCATTAAGCCATGCAAAATGACGGTAAACCTAACAGGTCGGGACCTCGCTCGCAGAGCCGCCCGGGGGACAGCGCACGTCGTTCGGCCGCGCGACGGAGAGTCTCACGCGAACGCCGAGCGCAGGACCTCGTAGCTCTTCGGCACGGCGGTGGCCGCGTCCTCCTTGCCCTCCATCTCGAGCGAGACCCAGCCCTGGAAGCCGGCCTTGCGGAGGATGCCGGCGATCCGCGGGTAGTCGAGGTCGAGGGTGTACCACTCGCCCCCGCCGTAGTACGTCTTCGCCTGGACGAACACCGCGTGCGGGGCGAGCATCTCGATCCCGGCGTACGGCTCGCCGGGGAAGTTGCCGGTGTCGAGGTTGATGCCGAGCCAGGGCGAGCGGACCTTCCGGTAGATCTCGAGGAGCGTCTCGGGCCGGGTGGTGAGGCCCCAGTGGTTCTCGAGCGCGAGCATGACGCCGAGCCTCTCCGCGGCGGGCAGGCACTGCTCGATCGCCGAGACGCACCAGCCGATCGCCTCCTCCTGCGTGTGGCCGGGGAGCGGCGGCTCGTCGCCCTTCACCTTCATGAGGTCGTCGAAGGACCGGATCGTCTTCCAGCGGCCCGAGTTGAGGCGCACGACCGGGACCCCGAGGTCGGCCGCGAGCTGGAGCGAGCGGATCGTGACGTCCACGTGCCGCGAGCGCTCCATCGGGTCGGGGGAGACGAAGTCCTGGTGGATCGAGAGCATCGGCAGCGAGAGGCCGGCGCGGAAGGCCGCCCGCTTGAGGCCGTTCACGTAGGCCGGCGTCTCGTCCTTCATCTGCCGGCGCAGGATCTCGACCCCCTCGAAGCCGATCGCGGCCGCGCTCTCGATCACCTTCTCGATCGGGTACTTCTCGGGCTTGAAGTGCCAGTAGGAGTAGGTCGAGACGGCGAGCGAGACGCGGGGCTTCGCCGTCGTCGGGCCCGCCGCCTGCGCCGCGGAGGCGAGCGAGCCGAGCGGGGCGAGCGCCGCCGCCCCGGCGCCGGCGACGAGGGCCCGTCGTCGGGTGATCGTCATGGCGTCGCCTCCTCAGGCTTTCGGGACGAACGGCTTCTCGCCGGCCAGGAAGCGGTCGAAGCGCGCGACCACGTCCCTGAGGTACGCGGCGTCGCCGCCCGCGATCTCGGTGGTGACCCAGCCGCCGTAGCCGACGTCGCCGAGGGCCTTGCGGACCGCCACCCAGTCGAGGTCGCCCTCGCCCAGGTTCACCCAGGAGAACTTCCCCTTCCCGCGATCCAGCTTGAAGTCCTTGATGTGGACGCGGTGGATCCGCTCGCCGAGGGTGCGGGCCCAGTCCTGCGGGTAGCCGTAGAAGAGCATGTTGCCCACGTCGAGGTAGGCCTTCACCCACGGGGAGGCGAACTCGTCCACGTAGCGGGCCATCTCGAGCGGCGAGAGGAGGAACTTGTTCCAGACGTTCTCCATGCCGATCACGACCTTCAGCTCCTGGGCGAGCGGGAGGAGGCGCTCCTTGACCACCCGCTGCGAGCGCGTCCAGGCGTCCTGGTACGAGGTCTCGGGGTTCACGACGGCCGGCACCAGCAGGACGCTGTCGCAGCCCCACAGCTTCGCGTTGCGCAGCGACGTCTCCATGCCCGCGACGCTCTTCGCCACCACCTCGGGGTCGGCGCTCGAGAGCGGGTACTTCCAGTGGTCGGCGTTCATCACCGAGTGGATGACGAGGCCCGCCTTGGCCGCGGCCTCCTTGATGGCCTGCGCCTCGGCGGGGTCCGTGATCGTGCCGATCTCGACGCCCTCGAAGCCCACCTCCCGCGCCAGCGCGAAGCGGTCGGCGTAGGGAAGCTCCTTCGGGAGCATCGAGACGTAGACGGCCTTCTTCATCCCGCCCGCCGCCGCCGCCCGCCGCGGGCGCAAGGCCGCCACCGCGGACACCGCGGCCGCCGTCCCTAGGAACGCCCGACGATCGATCGTCCTCATGATGCCCTCCTGCGCCGCCAGCCTACCCCTCCCCGCGGAGCCGACTCAAGCGCCTCGCGTTGACACCGCGCGACGCGGGGGGACTAGAATCGCCCCGGTTTCATTCTCGAGGAGAGATCCATGAGCGACACGAAGGACACCAGGGTCGGCCGCCGCGAGTTCGTCGGGGTGACCGCGGCCGCCGCCGGCATCACCATCCTCAAGCCGAGCCTCGTCTTCGGCACGCAGGCGAACTCGGCCGTCCGCCTCGGCCTGCTCGGCTGCGGGGGGCGCGGGCTCGGCGTCACGAGCGGCTTCGTCAAGAACACGGGCGCCATCGTCACCGCGGTCGCGGACCTCTTCGCCGACAACCTCGAGGCCGGGAAGAAGCGGCTCGACGAGGCGGCGGCCGCCGCCGGCAAGCCCGCGATCGCCCCCGGCAACGCCTGGAAGGGGCTGCGGTCCTACGAGGCCCTCTTCTCCAGCCAGGACGTGGACGCGGTCTACATCGCGAGCCCGCCCTGGTTCCACCCGCTGCACGCCGAGGCCGCGCTCGCCGCGGGCAAGCACGTCTACCTCGAGAAGCCGGTGGGGGTGGACGTGCCCGGCTGCAAGAAGGTCATGGCCCTCGGCGAGGTCGCGAGGGCGAAGAAGCTCAGCCTCGCGGTCGGCTTCCAGATCCGCCACGCCTCGCCCTACGTCGAGCTCGCGCGGCGCATCCACGCGGGGGAGATCGGGACGCCCGTCTGCGGGCAGATCCACTACTTCGCCTCCGCGATCAACCGGCCCGACTGGCCGAACGCGACCCCGGTCGAGCGGCGCGTGCGCAACTGGGTCCACGACAAGGCGCTCTCCGGCGACATCATCGTCGAGCAGAACGTCCACATCATCGACGTGACCAACTGGTTCCTGAAGGCGCACCCGGCGAAGGCGGTGGGCTCGGGCGGGCGCACCGGCCGGACCGACCAGGGCGACGCCTGGAGCCACTTCAACTGCGTCTTCACCTACCCGGGGAGCGTGCACGTCAGCTTCGCCTCCACCCAGTTCACGAACGCGAAGTGGGGCGGAGTCGGCATGCAGTACTACGGGACGAAGGGGTGGGCCGAGGCCCGCTACGACACGCCGGTCCGGATCTCGGCCGAGACGCAGTGGGAGTACCCCGGTCTCGGCAAGCCCGAGGCGACCGACGCGGCGGCGGCGGTGACCGGCGCGTTCCGCGGCGCCCTCGACGACGCGGACCCCAACAAGCAGAAGTCCTTCATCGACAGCATCACCAGCGGCAACCCCCTCGACGAGGCCCGGCAGGGCGCCGAGTCGGCGCTCGCCGGCATCCTCGGCCGGATGGCGGCCTACACCGGCAAGGAGGTCACCTGGGAGCAGATGATGAAGTCGAAGGAG
>CAZLRF010000078.1:4153-18249 GCA_964561785.1 uncultured Acidobacteriota bacterium
CGGAAGTAGATCTCGGCCCCCTCGGACTGGATCATGATCCGGCCCGAGGTGAGGCTCGAGCGGACGCCCTCGTTCACGACCGTCCCGTTGACGACGTTCGTGACGCGGTCCCCGTCCGCGATGACCTCGAGCCGCGTCCACTCGCCGAGCGGGCTCTCCACGTCCTGCCTCCCCCGGAAGCCGAGTCGGTCCTGCCAGTCCGGGTCGCGGCCGAACCAGTTGATGCGGCCGCCCTCGAGCTCGCGCGGCTCGGCCTTCGGGTCGTAGACGGGCTCGCCGTCGCGGTCGCGCCCCGCCCGCACGGTGAGGCGGGGGCTGAGGCGCTGCCCGGAGGCGTCGTGGCCGGCGACCAGGATGAAGTCGCCGACACCGCCCTCGATGACCTGCGCCTCCACCGAGCGCATCCACGCCCCGTTCCCGTCCGCGGCGGTGTTCCCGTCCGGTCCCTGGCAGTGGACGAGCACGCCGCTGTCCCGCGTGGCGTTGCGCCTCTCGCCCCAAGTGGCGAGCCCCCAGCGGAGCTCCACGACCAGGTGGTAGTTCCGGTACGCCTCGCGACTCACGAGGCCGCCCCAGCGCTCCCCGCTGATGCGGACGGCGGGGGCGCCGTCCACCTGGTCGACCACGGTGAACACGCGCAACGGGTCCTCCCGGTGGGTGTCCACGAGCCAGGTGTAGAAGGCGTCGAGCGTCTTCCCGTCGAAGAGCCGGATCGTCCGGTCGGGCGAGACGGCCTCGTCCGCCGCGCCGGCGGCGGCGGGAAGGACCGCGAGCGCGAGCACGGCCGCCAGGGTCCGCATCAGAGCCTCCTCATCGCCTGCACGTAGCCGCCGAACGAGACAGGGTGACGCCCGTCACCGAAGAGCAGCGCGAGCTCGCGCTCGAGCCACGCCCGAACCTCGCTCGCGCCTTCCGACCCGTACTCCACCGCGGCGATCACATTCGACTCGGTCGCGAGGAACGACGCGTACTCGTCGGCCGTGAACGCCCACGCCGAGGAGTACTCCCGTCTCGCCGGCGCCGTAAGGCCGTTGCGCTCCGCCTCCTCCGCCGTCACGATCGGGTCCCGCGCCGGCGGCCGAGGGAAGCGCGCCTGGAAGACGCCGTCGTACCAGCCGGCGAGGCCGGGGACCGCGGGGGAGCGGCCGGCGTCGCCGAAGTCGAGGGGGACGAGCCAGCCGCCGGGGCGGAGGAGCCGGGCCGCGAGGGGCAGGAAGCGCTCCTTGTCCACCCAGTCGATCGACCCGCACGCCACGACGAGGTCGAACGCGCCCGCGCGGAACGGCAGGGACTCCGCGGCCGCCGCCGCGTAGCGCACGCCGGGCGCACGGCGCGCGCGGCGCAGCATCTCGAGCGACACGTCGGTGCCCACGACCGCGGCGGCGAGGTCGAGGAGGGCGACCGAGGAGAGCCCGGTCCCGCAGCCGACGTCGAGGCCGCGCTCGCGGCGCGCGGGGCCGATCACGTCCCTCGCGAGGGCGAAGACCTCGGGGTGGAGGTACGGGCGGGACGAGGCGTAGCCGTCGGCCACGCGGTCGTGCTGGAAGAGCTCGTGGGTCGACGTCGGGTCGGGGGTCTCCATGCCGGCCCCACGATAACCCGAGGACGGCGGCTCTGAAATCTCGGAGTCACACTCCGAGATTTCGTGATAAGGTCGACCCGTGATCGCGCGACCGCACCCGCTCGCCCGTCTGGCAACCGCGATCCGACGCTCGCCGGTCACGGCCCTGCTCGGGCCCCGCCAGAGCGGCAAGACGACGCTCGCCCGCACGTTCGCCCGGGAGCGCGACGCCGTCCTCTTCGACCTCGAGTCCCGGCCCGACCTGCGCCGGCTGCAGAATCCCGAGCTCGTCCTCGGGGCAGAGCGCGGCCTCGTGATCCTCGACGAGATCCAGGCCCGGCCGCAGCTGTTCGGCGTGCTGCGCGTCCTCGTCGACCGGCCGCGCAGCCCCGCCAGGTTCCTGGTGCTCGGGAGCGCCTCGCCGGACATCGTCCGGGGGGCGTCCGAGACGCTCGCCGGGAGGGTCGAGTTCGTCGAGCTCTCCGGCTTCGACGTGCGGGAGACGGGAGGCGCCTCGTGGCCGAGGCTGTGGCTCCGGGGCGGGCTGCCGCGCTCCTTCCTCGCCCGGTCCAGCGAGGACAGCCTCGCGTGGCGCGAGGGCTTCATCCGGACCTTCCTGGAGCGGGACGTTCCCCGGCTCGGGATCGGCGTCCCCCCGGTGGCGATGCGCCGCTTCTGGACGATGCTCGCCCACTACCACGGGCAGACGTGGAACGCCTCGGAGCTCGCTCGGTCGATGGGGCTCTCGGACAAGACGGTGCGCGCCTACCTCGACATCCTCACCGGGACGTTCATGGTCCGGCAGCTTCAGCCGTGGCACGAGAACGTCGGCAAGCGGCAGGTCAAATCGCCCAAGGTCTACCTGCGGGACACCGGCCTCCTCCACGCCCTGCTCGAGATCGAGGATCGCCGTGCCCTTCTCGGCCACCCGCGCGTGGGGGCGTCCTTCGAGGGCTTCGCTCTCGAGCAGGTGCTCCACTCGGTCGCGCCCCCGTCGGCCTACTTCTGGGGCAGCCACGGCGGGGCCGAGATCGACCTGTTCTTCGTGCTCGACGGCCGGCGCCACGGCGTCGAGTTCAAGCTCGACGAGGCGCCGACGGCGACTCGCTCCATGTGGACCGCGCTCGAGGACCTGTCCCTCGATCACCTGTGGGTGGTCTACCCCGGCCCCCACGCCTACCAGATCCGTGAGGACGTGACCGTGTGGCCCATCGACGACGTCGCGAGCCTGCCCGGAGCGATGCGGGCCATCCGTCGCCGCCGGGCGCGCTGAGCTCGTCAGCGATTCCGGTCGACGTCGATCTCCGAGCAGGCGCCGGTCTCGGTGCACACGCGGTAGATCCCCCCGAGGAGGGCCCGGATCGTGAACGGGCCGTTCGGGTGGTGGTCGCAGGGCCCCGTCATCCCCGTGCAGTAGCTCGTCGTCCCGTCCGGGTAGACGTAGGTCCAGGTCGGCCCGGGCTCACCGGTGTCCTTCGCCGTGCCCGCCCGCCACAGCTCGCAGGCGAGGCGGTCCTCCGCCCCCTCCGGCCGGATCGGGCAGATCGTACGGTCGGGGAAGCCGACCGAGGCGCAGTAGGCGCCGTCCGGCCCCACGAGCGGCGTCGCGTCGACCGTCCAGGAGTCCTCCTCCTTGAGGTGGACCTTCACGTTGAACCGCGAGATCGGCGGCGGGTAGGGCTTGCCGCAGGCGCTGCCCGCGGGTGGGACGTTGGGGTCGGGGGTCGGCGTGGGCGTCGGGGTGGGGGTGGGCGCCGGCGTCGGGGCGGGGGGCGCGGTCGGCGCGGCCGAGCCCCCGCACGAGAGGGCCAGCACGCTCAGGCCGAGAAGGAGGGCGGGCCGCATGGAGATCAGGTTCGCACCGCACGGCGCAGGCCGTCAACGCCGCTTCTGCCTTCCGACCATCTCGGCGGGCCGCACCCACTCGTCGTACTGCTCGGCGGTGAGGAGGCCGAGCGAGACCGCGGCCTCGCGCAGGGTCCTGCCCTCGGCGTGGGCGGTCTTCGCGATGCGGGCGGCCGCGTCGTAGCCGATGCGGGGGGCGAGGGCGGTCACGAGCATGAGCGAGCGCTCGAGGTGGGCGGCGATCCGCTCCCGGACGGGCTCGAGCCCCGCCGCGCAGTGCTCGCGGAAGCTGTCGCAGCCGTCGGCGACGAGCCGGGCGCTCTGGAGGAACGCGTGGGCGATCACCGGCATGAAGGCGTTGAGCTGGAGGTGGCCCGACATCCCGGCGATGCCCACCGTCACGTCGTTGCCGAGGACCTGCGCCGCCGCCATCGTCAGGGCCTCGGCCTGGGTCGGGTTCACCTTGCCCGGCATGATCGAGCTGCCCGGCTCGTTCTCCGGGATCGCGATCTCCCCGATCCCGCAGCGCGGGCCCGAGGCGAGCAGGCGCACGTCGCTTCCGATCTTGAACACCGAGGCCGCCACCGTCTTGAGCGCCCCGTGGGCGAAGACGAGGGCGTCCTTGGCGCCGAGGGCCTCGAAGCGGTTCCCCGCGGCGACGAAGGGCTGGCCGGTCCACTGCGCGAGGTGCGCGATCGCCCGCTCGGGCATCCCCGGGTGCGCGTTCAGGCCCGTCCCGACCGCGGTGCCACCGAGGGCGAGCTCGAGCAGGCCGGGCAGGGCCCGCTCGATCCGGTCGAGGCCCTGGTCGAGCTGCGCCGCCCAGCCCGAGATCTCCTGGCCCAGGGTGAGCGGGGTCGCGTCCATGAGGTGGGTCCGGCCGATCTTCACGACGTCGTCGAAGGCCTCCGCCTTCGCCCTCAGCACGTCCCGCAGCCGCGCGACCGAGGGGGCGACCTCGCGGCGCAGGGCGAGGGCGGCCGCCACGTGGATGGCGGTGGGGAAGGCGTCGTTCGTGGACTGGCCGCGGTTGACGTCGTCGTTCGGGTGGACGAGACGGCCCCCCCCGCGCTCCCCGCCCAGGAGCTCGCTCGCCCGGTTCGCGAGCACCTCGTTCGCGTTCATGTTCGTCTGGGTGCCGCTGCCCGTCTGCCAGACGACGAGGGGGAACTCCTCCTCGAAGCCGCCCGCGAGGACCTCGTCCGCGGCGGCCGCGATCGCCCGCCCCTTCGCCGCGTCGAGCGCCCCGAGCTCCACGTGGGCGAGGGCGACCGCCTTCTTCACGAGCACGAGGGCGTGGACGAGCGCTCGCGGCATCCTCTCGCTCGAGATCCGGAAGTGCTCGAGCGAGCGCTGGGTCTGCGCCCCCCAGAGCCGGGCCGCGGGAACCTCGAGGGGTCCGAACGTGTCGGTCTCGGTGCGGGTCGCGGCCGGCTCCATGGCGTCCTCCTCGGCTGGGCGGGGCGTACCCGGTGATGGTAGCCTGAGGCTTCCCTCCGGGAGGACCCGTTGCGCGCCATCGCCCTCGCCCTGCTCCTGACCAGCCTGGCCCCCGCCCCCGCCCCCGTCGTGGCCGCGGCCCCCGCCGCCGTCGACGGGTGGGAGGCGCTGCGCGCGAGGATCGCGCCCTTCGAGGTCAAAGACCTCGCGAGCCGCCCGCTGCGCCTCGCCGACCTGCGGGGCAAGGTCGTGGTCGTCGACTTCTGGGCCTCCTGGTGCCGGCCCTGCGTGCAGGAGCTGCCCGAGCTCGCCGCCTACCACGCGAGGCTCGCCGGGCGGGACGACGTGGCCTTCGTGAGCATGAACGTGGGCGAGGACCGCGCCGCGGTCGAGGCGTTCCTCGCGGCCTCGCCCGTCTCGTTCCCCGTCTTCTGCGGGGACGAGCTGGTCCTGCCCCTCGAGCTCTCCGCTTTCCCGACCAAGCTCATCCTCGACGTGCGCAGGCCGGAAGCCGACGGCTCGGCCCTGGTGCGCTACCGCCGGGAGGGGCTCACGCCGGTCGCGAGCATCGAGGCGCGCGTCGCGGCGCTCCTCGCCGAGACGCCCTGAGCGCCCCCATCCTCTTCTACGACGGCGGCTGCGGGCTGTGCCACGCGTCGGTCCGCATGCTCCTGGCCCTCGACCGCCGCGGCGCCCTGCGCTTCGCGCCCCTCGGGGGCGTCACCTTCGGCGCGCTCTTTCCCCCCGAACAGCGCGAGCGGCTCCCCGACAGCCTCGTCCTGCGGACCCCCGACGGCCGGTGTCTCGTCCGCTCGTCCGCGGTGCGCGAGGCCCTCCGCCTCGCGGGAGGACCGGGGAGGGCCCTCGCCCGCCTCGTCTCGGTGCTCCCCCCGCCCGTGGCCGACCGCGTCTACGACCGCGTCGCGCAGGTCCGCCGCCGGCTCTTCCGCCCGCCCAGAGGCGCCTGCCCCGCCGGCGACCCCGCCCGGCGCGAGCGCTTTCTTCCCTAGAGCCGCTTCACGACCACGATCGTGGCGTCGTCTTCCCAGGGCCGTCCCTCGCCCCACGCCAGAGCGGCCTCGAACAGCCGCTCGAGGATCAGCGCCGCGGGCTGAGACTCCTGCTCCCGCACGATCGCGCGCACCCGGTCGAGGCCGAAGAACTCGCCCGCCTTGTCGCGCCGCTCGAGGATGCCGTCGGTCAGCATCAGCAGGACCTCGCCCGGCCGCACCCTGGCGAAGCCGCGCCGGAAGCGCGCCTCGGGCAGGGGGCCGATCACGGTCCCCCCGACCCGCAGCTCCATCTCGTCCGGGCCCGTCGACGGTGCGTCCCGGAAGAAGAGGATGGGCGGCTGGTGGCCCGCGTTCACGTAGACGAGATTGCCGTCCCTCTCGAGCTCGCCGTAGAAGACGCTCACGAAGCGGCTCGACAGGCGCGAGCGGTGGATGACGCGGTTGAGCTTCTCGAAGACGTGGGCGACCTTCAGCTCCCGCTCGATCCCCATCCGCAGCCCCGTCACCACGTCGCGCACGAGGAGGGCGGCGGGCAGCCCGTGTCCGCTCGCGTCGCCGATCGACAGGCCGAGCATGTCGCCCCCGAAGTCCTCGAAGTCGTAGAAGTCGCCGCCGACCTCCTCCGCCGCCACCGAGCGCGCGGCGATGTCGTAGCCCTCGAACGACGGCGGCTCCTCGACGAGCAGGCTCTGCTGGATCTCGGCCGCCTCGCGGAACGAGCCGCGAACGCGCGCGTCCACGAGCCGCGCGTCGAGCGAGGCGCGGATCGTGTTGAGGGCGAAGTCGAGCTCGTCCATCTGCCAGCCGTCGGCGAGGGGGAAGAAGATCGCGTAGCGGTGGGGCCGCTGCCCGACCATGAGGGCGGCGACCGCGGCGCGGGGCAGGAGAGACAGGCGGTGGGGGGAGCCCTCGGCGTCCGGCTCGCGGAAGATGTAGACCCGGTGGCGCGCGACCTCCGCGAGGGGCGACAGCGAGGCGTCGAGCGTCTCCGCGACGGGGGTCCCGGGAGCGCCCACCACGCGGACGAGGGCGAAGTTGTCGCGCCGCTCCGCATAGAGCAGCCCCCCCTGCAGGCGCAGGTCGTCCCGCAGGTTGAGGAAGCAGTCCTCGAGGAACGACTCGAGCAGCTTCGGCTGCGAGCGGCGCGTCTTCATCGAGCCGAAGAGCGCGTCGAGGCGCCGGTAGAGGAGCTTTTCGGTGACCATTAGCTCTTCTAATCATAACACAAAGATCAAGTCATTCCCGTGATGATGGCGCGACCCCCGCCTCCCGCGCGACGATCTCGACCACCTCCCAGACCGCCCGGTTCCGGGGGAGCGCGTCGAGGCGCTCGCGCATCGCGGCGAGGGCGGGCGGGTCCCGGCGCAGGCGCCGGACCGCCTTCGGGATCTCCCGCCAGCCGCCGACCACGAGCCCGAGCCCGCCCTGACGCACGAACTCCGCGTTGAAGCGCTCCTGCGGGATCGTGTGCACGTTGCGGGCGAGGACCACGGGGACGCGGCGGTGGAACGCCTCGGAGAGCGAGCCCGGCCCCGGCTTCGTCACGAGGATGTCGCTCGCGGCGAGGATCTCGGACACCCGGTCGGTGAACCCGAAGCGGGCGAGGCGCCCCCCGGCGCGCGCCTCTACGGCGGCGAGCCTCTCGAACAGGGCGGGGTTGTCGCCGCACACGGCGACCACGCGGACGTCGGGCTCGCCGTCCAGGATCCGCTCCGCGAGCGGCGCCATCTCCGGCGAGCCCTTCCCGCCGAAGAGGAGCGTCACGACGAAGGCGTCGCCGGGGAACCCCATCCGCGCCCGCTCCGCCTCGCCGGCCCCCTCCTCGAGCGGCCGGTAGAAGCGGGGGTGCATGACCATGCCCGAGACGCGGGAGACGCTGCCGGCGGGGAGGCCGAGGGCGAGCGCCTGCTCGCGGGCCTCGTCCGTGCCGACCACCGCCCGGTCGATCCCCGGCTCGAGCCAGAACCGCGGGGGAAAGTCGGCGAGGTCGGTGAGCACGACCACGAGCGGCACGCCGGGCAGGGCGGCGTGGACCGCCTCCGCGATCGCCCCGTTGAAGTTGGGGAAGACGGAGACGACCGCCGCCGGACGCGGCTGGGCGCGGAGCCACCCGGCGAGCGTGCGCACGATCGCCGGGCGACGCACCCGGATCGCCGCCTGCATGAGGCGCAGCAGCGGCACCATGGCCGCGCCCCCGCGGTGCCGCAGGAGCGCGTTGTAGGCGTCCTCGAGCGACAGCCCGGTCGCGCGCCGGAGCACGTCGAGGGAGAGGAGCGTCTGCTGGAAGCTCAGGACGCGGAAGCGGAAGGGCGCCTGCGCCTCGTCCGCGGCGGCGACGAGCGCCCGCGCCGCCGCCCGGTGGCCGCCGCCGGCGTCGATCGTGAAGAGCAGGACCTCCGGCGTGGTCATCCCCGTCCGGTGTCCCTCTCCCGCGCGACGGCGGCGTGACGCCCGTCCGTCTCCGCGTGACGTCCCCGTGAAAGCGTGGTCATCGTCCCGTCACGGGATGTTTTCCTTTCCGCCACGCGCCTGCAACTGCCGCGCGCTCAAATCCTGGTGGTGCCGGGCGGCGGAGCCACTCCAGGAGGTGGCCATGACCGGGAAGGTGCGGAGCTGATGCGCTGCGACCTGCACGTCCACTCGTGGTTCTCGGGCCGCGCCGAGGTCCCCGTGCTCGAGCACGTCGGGCGCGAGTGCTACTCGGACCCGTTCGAGGTCTACGAGCGGGCGGTGCGGCGGGGGATGGACCTCGTCACGCTCACCGACCACGACACGATCGAAGGGGCGCTCCGCCTCGCCCACCTGCCGAACGTCTTCGTCAGCGAGGAGGTGACGGTCCTCCTCGACGGGGGGCGCCGCCAGCTCCACGTCAACGTCTTCGGCATCGACGAGCGGCAGCACCAGGCGATCCAGGCGCGCCGCCGCGACGCCGAGTCGCTCTTCGCCTGGCTCGCCGAGCAGCGCGTGCCCGCCGCGGTCAACCACCTCTTCTCCGCCCTCACCGGGGAGAGGACGCTCGCCGATCTGCGCCTTCCCCTCGGCCGCCTTCCCCTCGTCGAGGCGCTCAATGGGGCGATGCCGGAGGCCCACAACGAGCAGGCCCGGCTGGTGGGGCGCGAGGCGGGCATGGCCCCGGTGGGCGGCAGCGACGCGCACTCGCTCGCCCACGTCGCCCGCGCGTTCACGACCGTCCCCGGCGCGCGCAGCCGCGAGGAGTTCCTCGCCGGCCTGCGCACCGGCCTCACCGTGCCCGTCGGCCGCTCGGGCTCCTACGCCCGCCTCACGACCGAGGTCGCCCGGATCTTCGCCGCCGGCTACGCGGAGACCTGGCGCGCCCTGCGGAGCCGGGCCTTCTCCCCCTCGCGTGCCGCGGCCAGCCTGGTGATGGCCCCGTTCCTGCCGCTCATCCCGCTCTTCACCCTGGGGGTCTACGCCCACGAGCGGCGGTTCGGGGCGCGTCACTTCCGTGCCTTCCAGGAGAGCTTCGGCTGGCCGGCCCTGCCCTCCGAGCGTCCCCTGCCCGGCGTCGTCTCGCTCGAGGAGGCGGCATGAGCGTCCTCGCCTACGTGCTCCAGAGCGACGACCGGCTCTGCGGGCGCGTCCTCGACTGGCGCCCTCCGCGCTGGGTGAGGGTGTGGATGCTCGCCGCGACCCGCCTCGGCGACGGGTGGCTGTGGCTGCTGACCGCCGCCCTCCTCCTCGCGAGCGGGAACCGGGGCCTGCGCGTCCTCGGCGCCGGGGCGGTGGCGGCCGGCGTCGCGAACGCCCTGCTTGTGTGCATCAAGGGCCGGGTGCGGCGCGTGCGGCCCTGCGACCGGAGGCGGCCGCGCCACTTCGACGTCTCCCCCCTCGTCTGGTTCCCCGGCGACCGCTTCTCCTTCCCCTCCGGCCACGCCCTCAACTCCTTCGCGATCGGCTCGGTGATCGCCCTCGCGTTCCCGCTCGCCGCGCTCCCGGTGCTGGTCGTGGCCGCGAGTGTCGCCGCCTCGCGGGTCGTGCTCGGGCTGCACTGGCTCTCCGACGTCCTCGCCGGGGCCCTCGTCGGCCTCGCCATCGGCACGTCGGTCTACTTCGCCCTGCTGGGGTAGGGAGCGGTCCCGTGAGCGAGAGGCGGCGGATCCTGTTCATCGGCGGGTCGATCAACCAGACGACCCAGATGCAGCAGGTCGCGCGCGAGCTTCCCGAGCACGAGCACGCCTTCACCCCGTACTTCTGCGAGGGGCTGTCGGGGTGGGCCCTGCGGGCCGGCCTCGGCGAGTTCACGGTCGCGGGGCGAAAGCTCGTCCGCCGCTGCCTCGATCACCTCGAGCGGGAGGGGCTCCCGGTGGACTTCGGCGGCCGCCGCGGCCCCTACGACCTCGTCGTCACCTCCTCGGACCTCGTCGTCCAGGGGGTGGCCCGCCGCAGCCCCCTCGTCGTCGTCCAGGAGGGCATCCTCGACCCCGAGGGCTGGGAGTACCGGCTCTGGCGCCGGCTCCCGTTCCTGCCCCGGTGGATGGCGGGCACGGCGACCACCGGCCTCAGCCGGGCCTACGAGCGGCTGTGCGCGGCGAGCGAGGGCTACCGCGACCACTTCGTCGCGCGGGGGGCGGACCCGGAGAAGGTCGTCGTCACCGGCATCCCGAACTTCGACGACTGCCGCCGCTTCCTCCGCAACGACTTCCCCCACCGGGGCTACGTCCTCGTCTGCACCTCGGACGCGCGGGAGACGCTGAAGTCGGACGACCGGAGGGCGTTCCTGCAGCGCTGCCGGCTGATCGCGGCCGGGCGGCCGCTCGTCTTCAAGCTGCACCCGAACGAGAACGCGGAGCGGGCGACGCGCGAGATCCGCGAGATCGTGCCCGACGCGCTCGTCTTCGCGAGCGGGTGTGCCGAGGAGATGATCGCGAACTGCGACGTCCTCGTCACCCAGTACTCCTCGACCGTCTTCGTGGGCCTCGCCCTCGGCAAGGAGTGCCACTCGTACTGGGACCTCGGCCTCCTGCGGCGCCTCATGCCCGTCCAGAACGGCTGCGCCGCGCGGAACATCGCCGCGGTGTGCCGCGAGGTCCTGGCCGGCAGCTCCGCCCGCGAGCGCGCGGCGCGCCTCGCCGGCTTCCCCCTCCCCGAGGCGGAGCTCCCGTGAGGACGCTCCTCGTCGTCCAGGCCCGCACCGGCTCCTCGCGCCTGCCGGGCAAGGTCCTGCTCCCGGTGGCCGGCGCCCCGGTCCTCCTGCGCCAGCTCGAGCGGGTGCTCGCCGCGCGCTCGCGCTTCGACCTCGTCGTCGCCACCACCGATCGCCCCGAGGACGACGCCCTCGCCGAGCACGCCCGCCGGTTCGGCGTGCGGGTGTTCCGCGGCCACCCGACCGATCTGCTCGACCGCCACTACCGGGCGGCGCGCGCGGCGCGGGCCGAAGCCGTGGTGAAGGTCCCCTCCGACTGCCCGCTCATCGACCCCGCCGCGATCGACAGGGTCCTCGAGGCCTTCCGCAGCGAGCCGGGTCGCTACGACTTCGTCAGCAACCTCCACCCCCCGACCTGGCCGGACGGGAACGACGTCGAGGTCCTCACGTTCCGGGCCCTCGAGGAGGCCTGGCGCGAGGCGGCGGCTCCCCACGAGCGGGAGCACACGACGCCGTTCGTGTGGGACCGGCCCGAGCGGTTCCGCATCGGCAACGTGCGGTGGGACGGCGGGGCCGACCTCTCGATGAGCCACCGCTTCACGCTCGACTACCCCGACGACTACGCCCTCGTGGCCGCGGTGTACGAGGCGCTGTGGCGGCCGAACCGGCCGGTCTTCTCGCTCGCCGACACCCTGGCCCTGCTCGAGGAGCGGCCCGAGCTCAAGGCGATGAACGCGCGCTACGCCGGGGTCAACTGGTACCGGCACCACCTCCGCGACCTGCGCACGGTCGGCGCGGAGGCCACCCGCCGCCCGGACGACGAGATCTCGTCCTCCCTGGGAGCGAGCGCGTGAGCGCCGCGACCGCCCCCGCCGTACCCGCCCCCGGCAGCGACGCGGCGCTCGAGGAGCTCGCCCTGCGGGTGCGGGAGCACTGCCTGCGGATGACCGAGGGCGGCGGCTGCTTCGTCGGCGCCTCGCTCTCCTGCGCCGACCTGCTCGTCCACCTCTACGCGCGCGTCCTCGACGTGCGGCCGTGGGCCCTCGACGACCCCGCGCGGGACTACCTCCTCCTCTCGAAGGGCCACGACGTCCCCGCCCTCTACGCGACCCTCGCCGAGCTCGGCTTCTTCCCCGCGGAGCGGCTCCGCAACCACCTGAAGACCACCGACTCGATCTACTGGCACCCGAACCGCGCGGTCCCCGGGGTCGAGTTCCACTCGGGCTCGCTCGGGCACCTCCTCGCGGTCGGCATCGGCATCGCCCTCGACGTGCGCCTGCGGGGGGGGCGAAACCGCGTGTTCGTCCTCCTCGGGGACGGGGAGCTCGACGAGGGATCGGTCTGGGAGTCCTTCCTCGTCGCCTCCGCGCTACGCCTCGACAACCTGGTCGCGGTCGTCGACCGCAACTTCCGGCAGGCGAACCGGCGCACCGAGGAGCTCGTCCCCATAGAGCCGCTCGCGGACAAGCTCCGCGCGTTCGGCTGGAGCTGCCGCGAGACGGACGGCCACTCGTTCCCCGCTCTCGACGCGGCGTTCTCCCACCTGCCCGCCGAGCCCGGCCGCCCCACCGCGGTCGTGGCGCGGACGGTGCGCGGCAAGGGGGTCCCCAGCCTCGAGGACCGGGCCGACCGCTGGTTCGCGAGCTTCACCGGGGCCGAGGTCGACGCCCTCCTCCGCGAGCTGCACGGGGCGGCGCCGGCCAAGCTCACCTCCCCCGGGACGAGCGTCCGATGAGCGCCCCCCTCGGCTACGAGCAGGCGCTCCTCGCCCTCGCCCGGGAGCGCGAGGACCTCGTGGTGATGACCGCGGAGAACCGGGCCCACATCCGCGGCCTCCCCGAGGCGCTCGGCCCGCGCTTCGTGGACGTCGGCATCTGCGAGCAGACGATGGTCGGCGCCGCCGCCGGCCTCGCCCTGCGCGGCCGCATCCCCGTCGTGCACGCCCTCGCGACCTTCCTCACCCTGCGCGCGTTCGAGTTCATCCGGACCGACGTCGGCATCCCGGGGCTCCCGGTGAAGCTCGTCGGCTTCGTGCCCGGCCTGCTCTCCGAGGGCAACGGCCCCACCCACCAGGCGCTCGACGACGTGGCGGTCATGCGGGCGATCCCGGGCATGCAGGTGTTCTGCCCGGCCGACCTCGCCGAGCTCGTGGAGGCCCTGCCCGCGATCGTCGCCTCCCGCTCCCCGGCCTACGTGCGCTACACCGCCGCGCCTC
The DNA here is from genome assembly GCA_964561785.1 of uncultured Acidobacteriota bacterium. Lineage (GTDB taxonomy): Bacteria > Acidobacteriota > Vicinamibacteria > Fen-336 > Fen-336 > DATBSL01. The sequence goes on from CAZLRF010000078.1 coordinate 17,332, forward strand.
CCGCGGTCGCCCACGTCGCCCCGTTCGCGATCGGAAGGGCGGAGGTCCTCTCCCGCGAGGAGGGCGTCTCGATCCTGACCTACGGTCCCCTGCTGCGTGAGGCCGAGCGGGCCCGCCGTGTCCTCGAGGCGCGGGGGGTTCCGGTCACCCTCGTCAACCTGCGCACCCTGGAGCCGGTGGACGAGGAGGCGGTGGTCGACGCCGTGCGCCCCGCGGAGCTCGTGGTCACCCTCGAGGACCACTTCCGCCGGGGCGGCCTGCGCACGATCGTGGCCGAGATCTGCCTCGAGCGCCGCCTCGCGCCGCGCCTGCTCTCGCTCGACCTCGGGTCGAGCTTCTTCAAGCCGGCGCTCCTCCCCGACGTCCTCGAGCACGAGGGGCTCTCCGGCTCCCGCGTCGCCGAGCGCATCCTCGACGCCCTGTGCCCCGCGGAGACGACCGCGTGAGCAGGATCCCCGCCCCGCCCGCGTCCGACGCGCTGCCCCCCACGCTCCGCTCGGAGTCGCTCTGGGCCCGGGCCGTGTCCCTCATCCCCGCCGGCACCCAGACGCTCGCCAAGGGGCCCGGCCAGTTCGTGCGCGGGGTCGCCCCGAAGTACCTCGCCCGCGGCCGCGGGGCGCGGGTGTGGGACGTGGACGGCAACGAGTACCTCGACTTCTCGATGGCGGTCGGCCCGCTCTCCCTCGGCTACTGCTACCCGGCGGTCGACGCCGCGATCCGCGCCCAGCTCGAGAGCGGCATCACGTTCTCTCTCATGCACCCGCTCGAGGTCGAGGTGGCCGAGCTGGTGCGCGAGGTGGTGCCGGGGGCCGAGCGCGTGCGCTTCGGCAAGACCGGCGCCGAGGCGACGAGCGCCGCGGTGCGCCTCGCCCGCGCGTTCACCCGGCGGGAGAAGGTCCTGTGCTGCGGCTACCACGG
>CAZLRF010000079.1:0-18229 GCA_964561785.1 uncultured Acidobacteriota bacterium
GCTCTGGCCGTAGGACGCGGCCGGGGGCCCTTGGGCCTCGCGAGAGGCGGGCCTCAGTCGAGGAGCGCCAGGACGTCGGCGAGCGGCAGCGCGCGCACCCCAGGCCGCAGCGCCGTCGTCTCCGAGCCGGCCCGGTCGCCCCGGTGGACGAGAACGCCCACCGGCCGCCGGACGCGCACGGCCTGCGAGAGACGGACGAGGCTCCCGGCCATGTCGGGCTTCACCGTGCGCGAGGCCTTCGCCTCCAGCAGGAGCAGGCGGTCCGAGCGGAGCGGCACCACGAAGTCCACCTCCAGGCCCTGCTGGTCCCGGAAGTAGTAGACCTCCTTGCGCCGACCCGCGTTCACCTGCTTCTTGACGAGCTCGGAGGCGACGAAGCCCTCGAAGAGAGGCCCGAGGAAGGGCGAGCGGGCGAGGTCCCGCTCGGACTCGATCCCGAGCAGGTGGCAGGCGAGGCCCGCGTCCATGAGGTAGAGCTTCGGCGACTTGACGAGCCGCTTACCGAAGCTCTCGAAGTACGGCGGCACGAGAGCGACCTGCCCGGTGATCTCCAGTATGGAGAGCCACTCGGTGATCGTGGGCACCGACACGCCGAGCGGGGCGGCCAGGTCCGTCTTGTTCAGGATCTGGCCGCTGCGCGTCGCCAGGAGCCCCAGGAAGCGGCGGAAGGTCGCGAGGTCGCGGATCGCGCTCACCGCGCGAACGTCCCGCTCGAGGTAGGTCTGCACGTACGAGCTGAACCAGAGCCGAGCCGCCGCCGGGCGCGCGACCGCCTCCGGGAAGCCGCCTCGGAGGAGCGAGACCCGCGGCGTCTCCTCGGTGGACAGGGGCAGCAGCTGCAGCACCGCGGCGCGCCCGGCCAGCGACTCGCTGACCCCGCGCATCAGGGGGGCCTCCTGCGACCCCGTCAGGATCCACTGGCCCGTCCGCCGCGGTCGCGCGTCGACGAGGGTGCGGACGTAGCTGAGCAGCTCCGGGGCGTGCTGGATCTCGTCGAGGATCGCGGGGGTCGGGGCCGACTCGAGGAACCCGCGAGGGTCCGCCCGCACTCGCCCGACCAGGTCCGGGTCCTCGAGGAGGTGGTACGAGGCGCTCGGGAAGGCGCGCCGCAGGAGGGTGGTCTTCCCCGAGCGCCGGGGGCCGGTGAGGATGACGGCGGGGAAGCGGCGGGCGGCCGCGAGGAGCACCGGCTCCATCCGCCGGGGGACGTGGCGCATGTGAGAAATCTAAACCGTCGGTTTAGATTTCTCAAGCCCCCCGGACCGCGCGACGCGCCACCCCCGCGCGCTCAGCGGCCGATCCACCACGCGATCTTGACCATGAAGACGTCGTCGGCGGGCGCCGAGAAGAGGTCGCCGAGGTCGCGGACGGGGTCGGAGTCGCCCGGGTTACGGCCGTCCTCCCTGCGCTGGGTCCACACCGCGTAGGCGGCCGAGCCCGGCCGGAACTCCCACCGCAGGACGGCGTTGACGCGGAGCGACTTGAAGTTGAAGTCGGGGACGCTGATGCGGAAGGGCGCGGCCTCGCCAGAGGGGCCGTCGGGGTCGATGTCGTAGAAGGGCAGGACGGGGTCCCGCGCGATCGTGCCCACGTCCGTGCCGTAGACGGGGAAGTCGTAGGTCCGCGGCGCGAGAAGCTCGCGGATCGTGGGGTACTCCCCGGCCGAGAGGAGGGCCTGGGTGTAGAGCTGGAGCGAGAGGCGCGGGGTGAGGACGAGGTTCACCCGAAGGGGGATCGACCACTCGGACTGCTCGAGCTCCCCGAAGACGTACCGCGCGCCGAAGGTCTCCTGCGCCGTCGGGTCGGGCCTGGTGGCGAGGTACTGGGCGATCGTCCGCGAGCGCAGGTAGGTCGGGGTCGCGGAGAGGGTGAGCGAGGTCCACGGGCGCAGGTTCAGGGTGGCCGAGTACTGCCGGCTGCGGCCGCCGAACTCCCGGTTCGAGAGCGCCGCCCGCGCGTAGACCCAGAACGGCCGGCGCGCGTCGCTCGCCGCGACCGCGGTCAGGCTCTCGATGCCGGGACGGATCGTGGTCGGCCCGCCGCGGGTGAGCTTGTCGTCCCAGGTGTTCCACGACTTGCCGAGGGCGAAGTCGAGCGTCCAGTAGTTGCGCAGCTGGCCCCCGAAGGAGAGGGCGACGCCGTCGCCCTGGCTCTCGCGGCCGTAGTTGAAGGTCCACCACTTGGCGATCGACAGCCGCCGGCTCCGCGTCCACCCGTCGGGGGTGAGCTTGCGGAAGTGGACCTGGCCGTGCGCGCCGCCGCGGTCGGTCTGCGTGGCGAAGCCGAGGTCGTTCGGCTCGAAGCCGGGGCTGATCCCCCACAGGCCGGCGTTCCACGTGACGTTGCCGCTGTTCTTGTTGAGGCCGATCCGCCCGCTCCAGCCGGAGAGCGAGGTGGCGGTCGGGTCCACGCCCACGTGGGGGGCGTCCGGCCGCTGGAAGTAGCGCGGCGCGGCCCGCTGCACGCGGAGCACCGCGGCCTCGCTCCCCGAGACCGTGCTCCCGGAGAGGCCGCCGGAGACGACCCAGTCGCGCGCCTCGTCGAGGAACACGTGCCCGTCCACGCCCCCGACGAAGGCCCGGTGCACGAGCAGGCGGCCCAGGCGCTCGGTGTCGAGGTCGCGCACGACCGCGGTCCCGATGAAGCCGATCGACGCCCGCCGGCCGAGGCCACGCTCGGCCCGGGCCGCGAAGTAGTTCGAGAGCGGCTCGACCTCCACCTCCTCGCGGGAGGCGCCCGTCGCGACCCGCGCGAGCTCGCGCCCGGTGACGGCGTCGAGGACCCCCAGGTTCCACCCGCCCTTGCGCCCCACGAGCTTGGCCGCGCCGAGAATGGTGGTCGAGGCGGGGACGTCCACGAAGGCCCCGGCGGCGCTGCCTTGGGGGGCGCGGCCGATCCGCCGCGAGTAGAACAGCTGCGGCTCCGGGTAGAAGAACGTCGTGTACTCGCTCGCCCCGCTGCGGCCGAAGCGCAGGAAGACCTGGCTGCCCTCGGTGAAGAAGGGCCGCTTCTCCTCGAAGAAGGTCTCGAACGCGGTGAGGTTCACCACCGCGGGGTCCACCTCGACCTGGCCGAAGTCGGGGTTCACCGCGCCGACGAGCGCCATGCCGGTGCCGAGGCCGTAGCGGACGTCGAGGCCCGCGCCGCCGAACCAGCGCGAGCCGTCGTTCCAGGGGTCGCCGGGAGCGGCCGGCGCGACGTACTCGGCCCGCGCCGAAGCGTACGGGAGGAGCTCGAGGTGGCGCCCGGGGCGGATCCCCTCGATGCCCTCGAGGGCGGCCATGCGCGAGGCGAGCCCGCTCTCGTTCTTCGGCACGAGGACGAGCCACGAGATCTCGCTCTTGCGGTGGACGACGCGCCGCGCGTTCACGCCCCACGCGTGGCCGGGCATCGTCGGGAAGCGCAGCTGGGAGAAGGGCACCCGGATCTCCACGCTCCAGCCGCCGTCGTCGACCGCGACCGCCGACTCCCACACGCCGTCCCACGTGTCGTCCTCGAAGTTGTCGTCGTAGATCGCGGCGTCGCGCTGGGCCCCGGCCGCGCTCACCTGGAGCACGACGCCGGTGCGGCGGTCGCGGTGGGGGTCGAGGTAGAGGGTGAACGTGTCGGCCTCGGGGAGGGCGTCGCGCCGGGAGAGCTGCCGCGAGATCCGCGACGCCTCGGAGTCGCGCAGGCGCGCCCCGACGTAGAGCGCGTGGTCGTCGAAGAGGAGGCGCAGCTCCGTGGGCTCGGTGGCCGGCTCCCCCTGGTCGGGGTCGCGCTGGAGGAAGCTCGACGCGACCGGTGCCTCGCGCCAGTCGGCCTCGTCGAGCCGTCCGTCGAGGACGATCGGGCCGGAGGCCCGCCGTGCCGAGAGTGGCGGGGCGGCCGGAGGCTCTGTCGTCGCCGGGGCCGAGGTCGCGAGTGGGAGACCCAGGAGTGCGAGGACGAAAGCCGCCCACCGGTGTGCCAACGCGAGCGGGATTCTAGCCCGAGGAGGTCGTGCTTTGGGGGCGACCGTATCTGACACTTGCCGGTCGTACAAGTTTTTGCAGTCGCTACGGCCCTTTGGATGGATTCGTGCGTCCGGAGGGTGGTCTGACCTGTTCAAGTTGCTGCAATACTGGCGATTGGGTGGCTGGCGGGTCGCCTCATCCCAAGGGCATGAGCCTTGCAGCACGTGGGTCAAACGTGGTGTCGCAATCCCCCCACGCCCTCGTTTCGGGCGGATCTGGAGGCGACCCCTGCCACTGAGGAGAAGTCCAAGGTTATGACCCAGCTCACCCGTTTCGGCCTGGCCGTCGTCGCGGTCCTGGCGATCGCGGTCGCCCTCGCGACGCCGGTGCCCGCCACCGCCCAGGTCCTGTACGGCGCGATCACCGGCACGGTGACCGACCCGCAGGGGGCGACGATCCCCGGCGCCACGGTCACCGCGACCAACACCGGCACCGGCCTGGTGCTGACCACCGTGTCGGACGCGAACGGCAACTACACCTTCCGCAACCTGCTCCCCGGCGTCTACGACCTCGGGGCCTCGCTGCAGGGCTTCCGCGAGCTCAAGCAGACGGCTCTGCGCGTCTCGGCCGGCAACCCCGTCCGCGTCGACCTCAAGCTCGAGGTGGGCGCCCTCGCCGAGACGGTCAACGTCGTCAGCGAGACCGCGCTCCTCCAGACGGAGAAGGCGGACCTCTCGACCGAGCTGACGTCGAAGGACGTCATCAACCTCCCGCTCAACCAGTACCGCAACTACCAGTCGCTGATGAACCTCGTCCCCGGCGCCACGCCGGTGCAGTTCCAGAACGCCGAGATCGACACCCCCGGTCGCTCGCTGCGCACGTGGGTGAACGGGGTGCAGCCGAACTCCAACACCACCCGGCTCGACGGCGCGGTGTCCGTGAACGTCTGGCTGCCGCACCACGCGATGTACGTGCAGCCCGCGGAGACGATCGAGACCGTCAACATCGCGACCAACAACTTCGACGCCGACACCGGCATGGCCGGCGGCGCGGCGATGACCGTCGTCACCAAGTCGGGCACGAACGAGCTGCGCGGCTCGGCCTTCTGGTTCGCCAACCGCGAGGAGCTCAACGCCAACTCGCTCTTCAACAACGCGTTCGGCATCGACAAGTCGCCCCTCGACCGCAACATCTACGGCGGCACCCTCGGCGGCCCGATCGTGAAGAACAAGCTGTTCTTCTTCGGGTCCTGGGAGCGCTTCCAGGACCGCCGCGGGTTCACTCAGACCTGGGGCGTGCCGACGGCGGCCATGCGGGCGGGCGACTTCCGCGAGGTGGCCGCGGCGTACTCGCGGTTCCAGATCTACGACCCGCGGACGGGCAGCTCGGGCGGCGTGGGCCGCACGCCCTTCCCCAACTTCACGATCCCCGCGAACCTCATCAGCCCGATCTCCCAGGAGGTCATGCAGTTCTACCCGCTCCCGAACACGACCCGGGACCTCAACTCGAACCAGCTCGCCGACGACTACCAGGTCCCGCGCGAGGTCCAGGTCGATCGCGACAACTTCGACGCCAAGCTGACCTGGCAGCCGAGCCAGAAGCAGACGGTGTGGGGCCGCTTCTCGATGCTCGACGCCGAGGTGGTGGACAACTTCCAGCTCGGCTTCGACGAGGGCAGCCTCGGCGACACGCGCGTCTACGTCGGCACGGTCGGGACCACCTGGACGATCAGCCCCACCCTCGTGTTCGACGCCAACGTCGGCATCAACCAGCAGGACCAGCAGGTGACCGGGCCTGACTTCGGCCAGAACTACGGTCTCGAGCTGGGGATCCCGGGCACGAACGGCCCCTCCGCGCGCTACGGCGGCCTGCCGACCTTCGCGAACGGCTACACGATCGGCACCACGCCGAACTGGATGCCTCTGTTCCGCAAGGAGCGCAACTGGACGGCCAGCGTCGCCCTCACCAAGGTCCTCCCCAAGCACGAGGTCCGGGCCGGCTTCGACTTCGTCCGCCTCGAGCTAAACCACTTCCAGGCCGAGTTCGGCAACTACGGCTTGAAGGGCGGCTTCAGCTTCGGCGGCCTCGTGACCGGGGCCGCGGGCTACACCGCGCTGCAGTGGAACCAGTTCGCCGACTTCCTGCTCGGCCTGCCGAACTTCTACTCGAAGGACGACCAGGAGCTCGAGATGACGGGCCGCGAGAACCAGTACGCGCTCTACGTCCGCGACCGCTGGGCGGTCTCCGACAAGCTGACCCTCAGCCTCGGCCTGCGCCTCGAGCACTACCCGCTCATGACCCGTGCGGACAGCGGGATCGAGCGGCTCGACCTGAACACCTGGACGCTGCTGATGGGCGGCCGCGGCGACGTTCCCGAGGACGTGGGGATCGACCTCCAGACGTGGTACCTCGCCCCCCGCGTGGGCGCCATGTACCGCCTCAGCGAGAAGAGCGTCCTCCGCGCCGGCTACGGCATCACGTACAACCCGCTGCCCTGGTCGCGCCCGATGCGGGGCGCCTACCCCTACGACATCTTCCTGAACAAGACGGCCGACCAGTTCACCGCGGCCACGACCCTCGCCCAGGGCATCCCGGTCATCCCCCAGCCCGACATCGCCTCGGGCCGCATCCCGCTCCCGCAGGGCGTCTTCACCCGCACCCCGGACCCGACCGACGTCGACCGGGGCCGGATCCAGAGCTGGAACGTGGCCTACGAGCAGCGCCTGCCCTGGGACATCGCGGCCGAGATCGCCTACGTGGGCACCGCCACCGACGGCGGCTACGCCGACCTCAACATCAACTACGGCGAGCCCGGCGGCGGCAACGCCAGCCGGAAGTACTTCGCGCTGGCCGGCACGACCACGGTCAACTCGTGGGGCTCGCGCACCAAGGCCCGCTACAAGGCCCTGCAGCTCTCGCTCAACCGCCCGTTCAAGAACGGCCTGCTGCTGAGGGGCGCCTACACGCTCTCCGAGGCCAAGAACATGGCGGACGAGGACGGGTGGGTCGGCCTCACCTGGAACCACCCCCTGAAGTTCGACGACAACTTCGCCCTCGCCGGCTACGACCGGACCCACATCGCCCAGCTCGGCTTCCTGTACCAGCTGCCGTTCTTCAAGGACTCGAAGGGCGCGCTCAAGGCGATCCTCGGCGACTGGCAGATCAACGGCATCGCCGGCTTCTGGTCGGGCACGCCGTACTCGATCGGCGGCACGAACAACGCGCTCAACTGCCAGGGCTGCGGCTCGATCCTCATCAACTTCAACGGCGACAGCCCCTCGCCGATCGGCACGCCGGGGTCGCCCACCGAGACGTACTACGACAAGGCGCTGTTCTCGCAGCCGACCGGGACCGACGTGAACGGCTTCGGGACGAGCGACCGCAACCAGTTCCGGCGGCCGTCGGTCTGGAACGTCGACCTCTCGTTCTTCAAGGCGTTCCAGGTCGGGCGCGTCCGGCCGGAGCTCCGCATCGAGGTGGCCAACCTGTTCAACCACCCGAACTGGGGCGCGCCGGTGACGTCGTTCACGGCCAACAACTTCCTGCAGTTCATCCCGGCGAACGCCGAGAGCGGCACCAACAGCCCCGGCGCGCGGCGGGTGCAGCTCGGGCTGCGGCTGGAGTTCTAGGCGTCTGACGTAGGGCGCCCGCCGGCGAGAAGCCGGCCGGGCGTGGGACGGGCCGGGGCGCCGCGTGGCGCTCCGGCCCGTTCGTCTTTGTGAGCTAGAATGGCCACTGGGGTGGCCACATGAGGATGAGCACGGTTCGCGAGTTTCGGGACAACGCGACGAGCCTGCTGCGGTCCCGAAGCCCCATCCTGATCACGCGCCGCGGCCGCCTCGCCGGCATCTTCTTCCCCAGGCCCGAGTCCTCGCTCCCGGTCGAGCTGAAGAGGGAGCTCTTCCCCGCGCTCGCGGGAGAGGTGGCCCGCCTGCTCCGGAAGCGAGGGACGAGCGAACGAGAGGTCGTCGAGGACTTCGAGGCCTGGCGGAAGGCGCGCCGTGCGGCTCGTCGCCGACGCTAACGTTCTTCTCCCCGCCGTCGTGGGCGGGAGCGCCGGCCGCATCCTGCGACACCCGGGGGTGGACGAAGTCCTTGCGACCACCGCCGCCATCGCCGAGGTCCACGAGTACGCGGTCGTGCTCGCTCGCAAGAAGCGGCTCCCGCCGGACACGGTGCTCACGGCGGTCGTCACTCTCCCGGTGGTCGTGGTCGATCGAGCGACTTACTCCGGCTCGCTGAAGGAGGCGGAGAGGCGGATCGGCAAGCGCGACCCGGACGACGTGGAGACCCTCGCGCTCGCTCTCCACCTCGGCTTGCCCGTGTGGTCGAACGACGACGACTTCGAGGATGCCGGGATCGTCTGGTACACGACGGCCGAGATCCTGAAGCGGCTCGACGAGGCCCAGCCCTAGTTGGCCTGCCTAAGCCTCCGGCTCTCGAGGAGCCGGGTGAGCGTGTCCTCCGTGAGGAGCGCCCGCTCCTCCGGGGACTCGAGGAGCGGTCTCACGTCGGCCGCCAGGGCGTCCCAGCGCACCGAACGCAGCTTCTCGCGGACGGCTTGCGGCCAGCTGCTCTGCGTGAGGGGCGGGCCGCCCCAGCCGGTCTGGGCCAGGGCGTTGTTCAGGAGGACGAGGTTCGGCGCGGGCCAGCCCGGGTCGCCGAGGTACCAGACGAGGTCGTAGAAGTCGCGGCCCTTGGGCCAGGGGCGCTGCAGGATCGCGCGGAGCTTTCCGGCGAGGAGCGAGGCGCGGTCGTGGTGCTGGAGGCGCAGGAGGACGTGGCGGCGGACGAGTGTCGTCTCGAGCCCCGCTCCCGCCGGCGGCCGCGTGTCCACCTCGAGCTTGACCGCGAGTGTCTCCGTGCGCTGGGAGGAGAGCCCCATCTCGTGCAGGAGGCCGGGGAAGCGCACGAACGCGCTGTGGACGGCCTTCCGGTCGCTCGGCTTCCCGATCTCGACCGGGTATCCCTCCCGCGCGAGGTCTCTCCGGATCGCCTCGAGGGTGGCGTGGAAGTCGTAGGCCGCACCGGGGCGCTCGAGGGCGAAGTCGAGGTCCTCGGAGTAACGGCGGATGAGATAGAGAAAGCGCAGCGCCGTCCCACCCTGGAAGGCGAGAGGGACCATGGCGCCGGCGCGCTGCACCCAGAGCGCGTTGATGCGGACCTTCGGGCCGCAGTCGATCGCGACCTGCGCCGCGCTGCGGGTCGCGCCCGCTGGCGACGACGGCCGCCCCCTCGCGCGCGAGCAGGAGCGCCGTCGCCCGCCCCATCCCGCTCGTCGCCCCGGTCACGATCGCGGCCCGTCGCTCGAGCTTTCCCATGGCCCGGCGACGGTAGCCCCGGGAGAGGCGAGCGGTCAAGGGGCGAACTGCGGACTTGCGTTTTTGAAGTCGGGGTTCAAAAATGCAAGGCATGCGTTTCATCCCGCGGATGGAGGCCGGGCGCCTCGCGCGGCTGCTGAAGGCGTTCCCGGCCGTACTCCTCGCCGGGCCCCGACAGTGCGGAAAGAGCACGCTCGCGCGGCACGCCCTGGCCGGCTGGACCCACGTGGACCTCGAGCGCCCGCTGGACCTCGAGGCAGTGCGGGCCGACATCGAGGGGTTCCTCGAGGCCAACCCGCGAGCCCTCGTCATCGACGAGGCACAGCGGCTCCCCGAGCTGTTCCCCGCCCTCCGCCACCGCATCGACCAGGGGCGGGGGCGGGGACGGTTCGTGCTCCTGGGCTCGGCGAGCCCCTCCCTGATGCGGAAGGCCTCCGAGTCCCTGGCCGGGCGCGTGGCGATCGTCGAGCTCACCGCGTTCCTCTCCGCCGAGCTCGGGGGTGCGGCTCGTCGCGAGCGGTGGTTCTGGGGAGGTTTCCCGCCGGTGCTGGCCCTGCGGGGCGCCGCCCTGCGCACCGAGTGGTTGGGCGCCTACGTGGCCACGCTGCTGGAGCGCGACCTGCCCTCGCTCGGAGTGGGGCTTCCGTCGAGACGCCTGCGCCAGCTCTGGACGATGCTCACGCACGTGCACGGCAGCCTGCTCAACGTGTCGGACCTCGCCCGCTCGCTCGGCGTCTCGTCCCACACGGTCGCGGGCGACCTCGACGTCCTGGAAGGCGCCTTCATGATCCGGCGGCTTCAGCCGTTCTTCGCGAACGTGCAGAAGCGGCTGACGAAGTCGCCCAAGGTCTACGTCCGCGACACCGGCCTCCTGCACCACCTGGCCGGGCTGCGCCATCCGCGCGAGCTCGCCACCTGGCCGCGCAGAGGCGCCTCGTTCGAGGGTCTCGTCGTGGAGGAGATCTCCGCGATGGCCCGCAATCGTCTGGCGCGACCCGAGGTCTTCTTCTGGCGGACGCAGGCCGGAGCGGAGGTCGACCTCCTGGTCGTCGAGGGTCGACGCATCGTCCCGATCGAGATCAAGCTCGGGGCGTCGGTCGCCGGTCGGGAGCTGGCCGGGCTGCGCCAGTGCATGAGCGACCTCGGCCTGCGCCGGGGCTTCGTGGTGACGTCGGGCCGGGAGCCCCGGCGCCTCGCCCCCGGCATCGATCTCGTGCCCTGGGAGCAGGTGGTTTCCGGCGAGGCCGATCTGCTCCGGTTCTAGCGGAAGGCCCAGAAGAAGGCGAGCACCGCGGCGAGCAGGCCGCCCCACAGGACGTAGACGATCGCGATCCCGCAGATGAGGGCGAGCGCGACGGGGAGGGACACGCCGAAGACGGTCTCGAGGGCGGTCGCCCCCGAGTAGAGGACGGCGGTGGTCGTGACGGTGACGTAGACGACGACGGTGAGGACCGACATCACGGTGCGCGCCGCCGCGCTGTAGCGGTGCTCGAGGTACTCGGGCATCGTGTAGATCCCGGCCCGCAGGAAGCGCGGCAGGAGCGTGAAGGCCACGACCACGATCCCCACCGCCCCGGTGAGCTGCCAGGCGCTCACCGCGAGGCCCACGTCGCCCGCGGCCTGCCCCGCCATCCCGACGAACTGCTCGGTGGAGATGTTCGCGGCCACGATCGAGACGCCGATGAGCCACCACGGCAGGTGCCGGCCGCCGAGGAAGTAGTCCTCGCTCGTCCGCCGGCCGCGGCTCTTCCACAGGCTGACGCCGAGGACGAGGCCGTAGAAGGCCAGGAAGACCGCGACGTCGAGGGTCGAGAGGGTCACTCGCCGGCCAGGAGCGCGGCCGAGTCGCGGTCGAGGTAGACCGTCGTCCGCGGGTGCGTCTTCAGGATCGAGGCGGGGTGGAGGGGGCTCACCTCCCCCTGGAGGCAGTCCCGCACCGCCCTCGCCTTGCGGGCGTCGGGGACGACGCACAGGATCTCGCGCGACTTCAGGATCTGGCGGACCGACATCGAGATCGCCCGGCGCGGCACGTCGTGGAGCGTCGGGAACCAACCCTCGCCCAGCTGCTGGCGCCGGCAGGCCTCGTCGAGCTCCACCACGAGGTAGGGCTCCTCGGTGTCGAAGTCGGCCGGGGGGTCGTTGAAGGCGAGGTGCCCGTTCTCGCCAATGCCGACGAAGGCGACGTCCACGGGGGCCGGGGCGAGCAGGTCTCCCACCCGCCGGCACTCGGCCGCAGGGTCTGCGGCGTCGCCGGCGAGAAAGTGGAAGGCGGCGGGCCGGACCCGCTCGACGATCCGCTCGCGGAGGTAGCGGCGGAAGCTGGCGGGGTGGGTGTCCGGGATCCCGACGTACTCGTCCAGGTGGAAGCACTCCACCTTGCCCCACTCGACGTCGCGGCGGGAGGTCAGCGCCTCGAGGAACTCGAACTGCGACGCGCCGGTGGCGGCGACGACGCGCGCCCCGCCCCGCAGCGCGACGGCCTCGCGGATCGCGGCCGCCGCCCGCTCGGCCGCCGCGCGCGCCAGCTCCTCCTTGGATTCGAAGACGGCGATGTCCACGGGAGCCTCCCTTGGCTTCAGATGACCTTGACCAGACCGCGGCCCGACGCGGCGGTGTTGCGGACGAGGACGAGGACGACGGCGGCTCCCAGGAGGGGAACGACGCTCGCCACGAGCAGGATCGGGGTGAAGGAGAAGCGGTCGGCGACGACGCCGATCAGGTACGTCGCTCCGATCGTGCCGAGGCCCGCGGCCGTGCCGGACAGGCCGGAGACCGACGCGACGGCGCGGCTCTGGTAGAGGTCGGCGGGGAGCGAGAGGGCCATCGTGGACATCGCGGCGTAGGAGAAGGTCGCCACCGCGAAGCAGGAGAGGAGGACCAGGACCCCCGAGGCGAACGCCGCGGGCACGAGGGCGAGGACCCCGATCCCCCCGCACACGAAGACCAGCCGGCGCGCGCGCCCCACCGGCCACCCGCGGCGGACGAGCGCGCTCGAGACGCCGCCGCCGAAGAAGTTCCCGAGGTCGGCGGCGAGGAACGGCACCCAGAAACCGGCCGCGGTCTCCGCGAGGTCGAAGCCCTTGGCCACGAGGTAGATCGCGAACCAGTCCGCGATCATGAACCACACGGGGTCGGTGAGCCCGCGGGCCGCGATCACGCCCCACGTCTGGCGCAGGCGCAGGAGCTCGGACCAGGGGGGCAGGCGATCCCCGCGCTCGTGGGGGGCCTCGGCGCGCTCCGCCGCGCGGTCGGCGAGGATCATGGCCCGCTCTGCCTCCGTGACCCCGGGGTGCGTCTCGGGGGGATGGTAGGTCCACCTCCAGGCGACGACCCACGCGAAGCCGAGCAGCCCGGTGATCACGAAGGCGGGTCGCCAGCCGCCGAAATGCGCCACGAGGAAGAGCACGAGCGCGGGGGCGATCGCCGCCCCCACGGAGGACCCGCTGTCGAACAGCGCGACCGCCCAGCCCCGCTCGCGGCGCGGGAACCACTCGGACACGGCCTTCGTGGCCCCGGGCCAGTTGGCGGCCTCCCCCGCCCCGAGGAGGAAGCGCAAGCCACAGAAGCTCCACAGCCCCGACGTGAGGGAGGTGAGGACGGCCACCGTCGAATACCAGAGGACCGAGACGGTCAGGCCGTTGCGCGTCCCGATCCGGTCGAGCACGCGGCCCGCGACGGTCTGCATCACCGCGTAGGCCACCCGGAACGCGATGATGACGAGGGCGAAGTCCTGGTTCGACCAGGTGAACTCCTCCTTCAGGAGGGGCCCGAGGACGCTGAGCGTCTGCCGGTCGAGGTAGTTGATGACGGTGGAGGCGAAGAGGAGCCCCCCGATCCACCAGCGTAGGCGGCCCCTCACGGGGCTGCTCGCGCCGCGCCGGCGGTGTCGGGGGACACCTCAGGCCCAGGGCAGGGTCGAGTTCGCGAAGGCCGCCCGGCCCCTCAGCAGGTGGTAGACGTAGGCCCCGAGGCAGAACTTCCCGAACAGCAGCGCCGAGAACGCGACGACGAGCATCGCCTGGAGCGCCCACGCGAGGGGCAGCCGGCCGTAGACGAGGGCGAGGCCGGCGCCGAGGGTGAACGCGGCGGCCATGCCCTGGGCCATGCGCCGGGGGCCGGGGGCGGGGACGAGCTCGAGGCGGCCCTTCGGCCGGGCCACCCAGCGGTTGTAGGCGAGCTCGAAGGGGTTCCACGCCGGCAGGAGCGTGTTCCACCACAAGACGGCGGAGAGCGCGAAGAAGAGCCCCGCGGACGCGGGGATCGACTCGAGCTGCAGCAGGATCGCGAGGATCACCGCGGGGAAGACGATGCGGGGCTGGAAGTAGAGCCCCTCGAAGTGCATGTCGCAGGCGTCGGGGGGCTCCTCGGCGAAGCCCTGCTGCTTCATGAAGTTGGTGACGGCGCGGCTCGCCATGGCTCCTCCGTCCCCGCTCAGCGGGAGAGCGCGGCTTCAATCGCGTCGCGCAGCTCCTTCGCGTCGGGCGCCACCTTGCTCGGGAAGTAGGCGACCACCTGCCCGTCGCGGCCCACGAGGTACTTGCCGAAGTTCCAGGAGGGCAGCTCGCGGCCCTTTCCGAGGAACGCGTAGACCGGCGACTGTCCCTCGCCCGCCTTCGTCACCACCTTGGAGAACATCGGGAAGGTGACGCCGTAGTTCTTCTGGCAGAAGCTCGCGATCTCCTCCGGGGTGCCCGGCTCCTGGCCGGCGAAGTCGTTGCTCGGGAACCCGAGGACGGAGAAGCCGCGGCCTGCGAGCTCGTCGTGGAGCTTTTGGAGGCCCGCGTACTGCGGCGTGTAGCCGCACTTGCTGGCCACGTTGACGACCAGCGTGACCTTGCCGGCGTACTGGGCGAGGTCGGCGGGCTGGCCCTGGAGCGTCGTGGTCTTGAGCGCGTAGAGCGAGTCGGCGGACACGGGACCTCCGGAAAGGGGCGTGGTCGCGGCGAGGGCCGCGAAGAGGCAAGCGGCAGCGGTCTTCATGGGATCTCCCGGGCGGCTTCTCCGGCCGGCCCTGTCTTTCGATCCTAGACCACCGGGGGCCCGGGTGTCACCGCTCCCTCGTCGAGGAACACGCGGACCTGGCGGGGACGGAGGTAGAGGCGCTCCCCGAGCGCCGGCTGGAGCGCCTCGTGGCGGTCGCGGGGGATCTCGACCTGCAGCAGCGCGCCCTCCTCGCCCTCGAGCTCGAGGCGCACCACGGCGCCCGCCAGGGTCGCGTGGCGCAGCGTGGCCCAGAAGCCGCCGCCCTCGGAGCTCTCCCGCGCGACGTCGAGGTCGTACGGGCGGGTGAAGCCCGAGGCCGGGCGCTCCTCGGCGTGCGGGTGGTCCGGGTAGTCGAGGGCGAGGGGGCCGAGGTGGGCCTTGCCGTTCTGCACGCGCCCGCGGAAGACGTTCACGTGGCCCATGAAGCGGATGACGAAGGGCGTCGCCGGGCGCTCGAAGATCTCCTCCGGCGGTCCCACCTGCTCGACCCGGCCGTGGTTCATGACCACGACTCGGTCGGCCACCTCGAGCGCCTCCTCCTGGTCGTGGGTCACGAAGACGCTGGTGAGGCGAATCTCGTCGTGCAGCCGCCGCAGCCAGCGCCGCAGCTCCTGGCGCACCTGGGCGTCGAGCGAGCCGAACGGCTCGTCGAGGAGGAGCACGCGCGGCTCGACGGCGAGGGCCCGGGCGAGGGCCACGCGCTGGCGCTGGCCGCCGGAGAGCTGGGAGGGCAGGCGGTCGGCGAGCCAGTCGAGCTGCACCATGCGCAGGAGGGCCGTCACCTTCTCGCGGATGGCGCCCTCGCTCGGACGGGTGCTCCGCCGGCGCACGCGCAGGCCGAAGGCCACGTTCTCGAAGACGCTCATGTGGCGGAACAGCGCGTAGTGCTGGAAGACGAAGCCCACCCGGCGGTCCTTCGCGTCGCGCCGCGTCGCGTCCTGCCCCTCGAAGAGGACCTGGCCCCGGTCGGGCCGCTCGAGGCCCGCGATGATGCGCAGCAGGCTCGTCTTGCCCGAGCCCGACGGGCCGAGCAGCGCGACGAGCTCCCCGTCGGGCACCTTGAGGCTGACGCCGTCGACCGCGGTGAACGACCCGAACGTCTTCGTGACCCCGCGAACCTCGATGCTCATGACCTGGGCTCCACTCTCCCGAGCCGTGGCGGCGGCCCCTCGGCCGGCACCGCCCGTCCCGCCGACTCCCGCCACTCCACGATGCTCTTCGCCACGAGGGTGACGATGGCGAGCAGCGCCAGCAGCGAGGCGACCGCGAGGGCCGCCTGGAACTGGTACTCGTTGTAGAGGATCTCGACGTGCAGGGGCAGCGTGTTGGTCAACCCCCGGACGTGGCCGGACACGACCGACACCGCCCCGAACTCCCCCATCGCGCGGGCGTTGCACAGGACGACGCCGTAGAGGAGGCCCCACTTCACGTCGGGGAGCGTCACCCGCCAGAAGACCTGGAGGCCCGACGCCCCGAGGACGACCGCCGCCTCCTCCTCGTCGCGGCCCTGCGCCTGCATCACCGGGACGAGCTCGCGCGCGACGAACGGGAAGGTGACGAAGACCGTGGCGAGCACGATCCCCGGCACGGCGAAGACGACCTTCACGTCGTGCTCCGCCAGCCACGGGCCCAGCCACCCCTGCCGGCCGAACAGGAGGACGAACAGCAGCCCGGAGATGACCGGGGAGATCGCGAACGGCAGGTCGATCAGGGTCAGGAGCAGGCTGCGGCCCGGGAAGTCGAAGCGGGCGATCGCCCACGACGCGGCGAGGCCGAAGAGGAGGTTCGCGGGCACGGCGATCGCGGCGGTGAGCAGGGTGAGGCGCAGCGCGGCGAGGGCGTCCGGCTCGCGGATGGCGGCGAGGTACGCGGCGAAGCCCTTCTCGAGCGCCTGGTGGAAGACGAGGAGGACGGGGAGGACCAGGAAGAGGGCGAGGAAGAGGAGCGCCGTCCCGATCAGCAGGAGGCGCACGGCGAGGGGCTCGGTGGTCGGGCGGGCCATCGCCTACTCCACCGCCCCGCGCCGCGCGCTCCACGCCTGCAAGGCGTTGATCGCGCCGAGGAGGACGAAGGACGTGGCGAGCAGGGTGACCGCGACCGCGGTGGCGCCGGCGTAGTCGTACTGCTCGAGGTGGGTCATGATCACGAGGGGCGCGATCTCGGTCCGCATCGGCATGTTCCCGGAGATGAAGACGACCGAGCCGTACTCCCCGAGGGCGCGAGCGAAGGCGAGGGCGACGCCGGTCAGCCAGGCCGGGGCGATCGCGGGCAGGACGACGCGCAAGACGGTGGCCGCCCGGCTCGCGCCGAGGCTGGCCGCCGCCTCCTCGACCTCGGGGTCGAGGGCCTCGAGCACCGGCTGCACCGTGCGCACGACGAAGGGCAGGCCGACGAACGTCAGCGCGACGGCGACCCCGAGGGGCGTGAAGGCGACCCTCAGGCCGGCGCCGGCGAGCGGGCGGCCGAGCCAGCCGGTCTCGGCGTACAGGGTGGTGAGGGCGATCCCGGCGACCGCGGTGGGCAGGGCGAACGGCAGGTCCACGAGGGCGTCGACCACGCGGCGGCCGGGGAAGCGGTAGCGCACGAGCACCCAGGCCACGACGAGGCCGAAGACCGCGTTCACGAGCGCGGCGGCGAGCGACGCGCCGAACGTCAGGCGGTAGGCGGCGAGCGCGCGCGGGGCGGTGGTCGCCTGCCACAGCGCGTCCCATCCGAAGGAGGCGGCCCCGAGGCCGAGCGCCGCGAGCGGGATGAGCACGACCAGGCACAGGTAGAGCAGCGAGAACCCGAGCGTCAGGCCGAACCCCGGCAGCACGCTGTGTCGTCTCTCGAACCGCATCGTGTAAAGGGGTCAGATCTTGAATCTGCTCATCGGCGGACCGAATGCGCTATTTCAAGATCTGACCCCCGTTTCCTTTCGTTACCTGGCGTGGATCTGGTCGAAGGTGGCGCCGTCGGCGAAGTGGGCCTTGTGGGCCGCGGCCCAGCCGCCGAAGACCTCGTCGATCGTGACGAGCCTGACCGGCGCGAACGTGACCGGCGCCCTGGCGAGCGCCTCCTTCGAGCGCGGCCGGTAGTAGTGCTTCGCGGCGATCCTCTGGCCCTCGGGCGTGTACAGGAACTCCAGGTAGGCCTGCGCCGCCGCGCGAGTGCCCTTCTTGTCCACCACCTCGTCCACCACCGCGACCGGCGGCTCCGCGAGGATGCTGAGGCTCGGCACGACGATCTCGAGCTCGTCCGCGCCGAGCTGTCTCACCGCCAGGAAGGCCTCGTTCTCCCAGGCGAGGAGGACGTCGCCGATCCGCCGCTGCACGAACGTGTTCGTCGAGCCGCGGGCGCCGGTGTCGAGGACCGGCACGTTCTCGAAGAGCCGGGCCACGAAGTCCTTCGCCTTCGCCTCGCTGCCTCCGGGCTGGCGCAGGGCCCACGCCCAGGCCGCGAGGTAGCTCCAGCGCGCGGCGCCCGAGGTCCTGGGATTCGGGGTGACGACCGAGACGCCCGGTCGCGCGAGGTCGCCCCAGTCCCGGATGCCCTTCGGGTTCCCCTTGCGGACGAGGAACACCAGGGTCGATGTGTAGGGGCAGGAGTTGTGGGGCAGCCGCTTCTGCCAGCCGGCGTCGATCCGCCCCGAGCGCGCGATCGCGTCGACGTCGTAGGCGAGGGCGAGCGTCACCACGTCCGCCTCGAGGCCGTCGATCACGGCGCGGGCCTGCTTGCCCGAGCCGCCGTGCGACTGCTGGATCCTGACGCCCTTGCCGGTCCTGGCTTTCCATTGCGCGGAGAAGGCCGCGTTGACGTCCTGGTAGAGCTCGCGGGTCGGGTCGTACGAGACGTTGAGGATCTCCTGGGCGTGGAGCGCGGCCGCCCCGGGGGCGAGCAGGGCGGCCAGGGCCAGGGTGACGGGGAAGCGGTGAACTCGGATCATGGCTTTGTCTCGCTCAGAAGGAGACCTGGGTGCGGATGATCGTGCGCTCGAAGCGGACGACCTGC
>CAZLRF010000080.1:0-15921 GCA_964561785.1 uncultured Acidobacteriota bacterium
CCGAGCCGCGTGCTCGGCGCCCAGGCCCCGAGCAACCGGCTCAACATCGCCGCCGTGGGCGTGGGCGGCATGGGGGCGGCGAACCTCAAGGCTCTCGAGTCGGAGACGATCGTGGCCCTGTGCGACGTCGACGGCGCTTACGCCGGGAAGACCTTCGCCCTCTACCCGCAGGCGAAGGTCTACCGGGACTACCGCGAGATGCTCGACCGCGAGAAAGACGTCGACGCGGTCGTGATCGCGACCCCGGACCACACGCACGCCGTCATCACCATGGCCGCGATGAAGGCGGGCAAGCACGTCTTCTGCCAGAAGCCGCTCACCCACACCGTGTGGGAGGCCCGGCAGATCACCGAGGCCGCGCGCCGCCTCGGCGTCGTCACCCAGATGGGCAACCAGGGCCACTCCTACGAGTCGATGCGCGTGCTCAAGGAGTGGATCGACGACGGCGCGATCGGCGACGTGACCGAGGTCCACGCGTGGACCGACCGGCCGGTGGGCGGCGACCCGTGGTCGGACTTCGCCCAGATGGCCCGGCCGAAGGACACCCCCCCGGTGCCGGAGTCGCTCGACTGGGACCTCTGGCTCGGTCCCGTCCCGTTCCGGCCCTACCACCCCGAGTACCACCCGACGAAGTGGCGGGCGTGGATCGACTTCGGGACCGGACCGCTCGGCGACATGGGCTGCCACATCCTCGACCCCGCGTTCTGGGCGCTCGAGCTCGGCGCGCCGAAGAGCGTGCAGGCCACGTCGACGCACTACGAGCCCGAGGTCGCCGCCGAGACGTTCCCCCGGGCCTCGATCGTGCGCTACGAGTTCCCGGCCCGCGGCTCGCGGCCGCCGGTGAAGCTCACGTGGTACGACGGGCGGCTCCTGCCGCCCATCCCGGAGGAGCTCGAGCCGGGCCGCGAGCTGCCCGGCAGCGGCGCGCTCCTCGTCGGCACGAAGGGCAAGATCCTGCACGGCTCGCACGGGGCCGACGGCGTGCGCCTCATCCCCGAGACGCGCATGCAGGCCTACCAGCGGCCGCCGAAGACGCTGCCTCGGGTCAAGGGCACGCACGAGGAGGACTGGGTCCGCGCGTGCAAGGAGGGTCCGGGCGGGACGCCGCCTTCCTCGCCGTTCGAGTACGGGGGAGCTCTCACCGAGATGGTGCTCCTCGGCGTGCTCGCCATCCGGATGAAGGACCGGCGCCTCGAGTGGGACGGCGCCGCGCTGCGCTTCACCAACGACGAGAAGGCGAACGCGCTTCTCCACACCCCCTATCGCGAGGGCTGGGCGCTGTAGGGCCCTACAGGACCATCCGGATGAGGCGCCCGATCTTCCGCGCCCTCTCCTCCTCGACCGGGATGAGCTTCGTCAGCTCCTCCCCCGTCTCGACCCACGTGGTGGCGGCCATCAGCAGCATGAAGTCGGTGTAGCCGACCAGCGACCACGGACCGGCGACGACGTAGGAGGTCTCGCCGTCGAGGAACGCGCCGCGCGGGTCCTGGTTCTTGGAGCCGGTCGTGTAGTACAGGATGGCCCCCTCCGTGCCGGCCGGCGGGTCGGTCCGCAGCCTCTCGATGATCGGGCGCGGAGTGTCGAGCGGGTCCTCTTCCCCGAAGACGGAGGCGGGGTCCGCGGTCGCCTTCGCCCGGGCTCCGAGCTGCTGGCGGATCGACTCGCGGACCTCCGGGAGGTCGGCGTAGGCGCGAACGGCCTTTCGCGACAGGAAGAGCTGCGTCTTCCTGTGCATCTTGGGCCGGCCCTCGCGGGTGCCCTCGGCGATGAACTGGGGTCGGTAACCCCTCGCCTCCAGCTCGGCTGCCACCTCGTCGAAGAGCCCCGCCGTGCCGGAGGGCATCGGGAACTCCTCCTCGAGGAACGGATACCGTCGCAGGCCCTCCGCCGCCTCGCGGATCTTTTCGAGCGTGTCCCCCGAGCGCGCGGCGCGGGTGTAGACGCCGACCCGCAGGGTGCCCCCGGACGCCCGGATCTCGTCGGCCATCGTGCGGCGCACCTCGAGGAGCCGCGCGAAGACCTCGCGGGTCCGGGCGAGGATCGGGGCGCCCGCCGCCGGCGCGTTGTCGAGCGAGGGGGCGACGACGTAGACGTGGCAGCCCCGCAGCGCCGCGCCCGCGAGCTGGCCGGCCCAGAAGGGGCTCGTCCACAGCGAGTCGGGGGCGACGATCAGCGTGTCGGGCGGGGCGAGGGTGTACAGGATCGACTGGACGAGCGTCGCCTCCTTCCGTCCGAAGCCGACCTCGTTGTGGACGTTGAGGGCGCGCGCGCTGTACCCGTAGGCCTCTCGCGCGTCCACGAGGTCCCCGTAGCCCGCCGGCAGGGGCCGCTCGCGCAGCGGCCCGGGGACATTCTCCTCGGAGAAGCCCTGCGAGAGGAGAAGCCGAACGGCCTCCCGCTTGAGCTGGAGGAGCGCCGGGCCGGAGGCGAGGAGCCCCCGGTCGTCCCAGGTGGGCCCGCCGTACTCCGAGCCGACGCCGGTGCCGCTGAACAGCGCCTCGCCGCGGCCGGGGTCCTCCTCGGTCACGTCGTAGAAGAAGAGCTTGCGGTGATCGAGCGTGATCGCGTCCGGGGCGAAAGGGAGGAAGCCGACCACCCGGCTCGAGCGGAACGAGAGGTCGGCCGGGAAGGTCACGCTGACGTGGACCTTCACGACGCTGCGGAGCCACGCGTCGCCCCCGCGCTCGCGCGCTTCCCGCTGGAGGCGCTTCGAGGACGCGACGGCCCGTCGCAGGTCCTCCTGGGCCTCGCGGACCGCCGTCGCCGCGCTCTCCTCGCCCGCGCCGAGCCTCGTCTCGTGAGCGAGCGGGTCCTCGAGCAGGCTCAGGTAGAGGCGGCTCCGGCTCCCCTCGTAGAAGAACTGCGTCTGGAAGAGGAAGAAGGCCGGCAGCCGTCCGGTCTCGTCGTACTCGCGGACCCGGTTCGCCATCGCCACGAGATAGCCCTTCGTGCTGACCTCGAGCGTCACCGGGTCGGCCTTTCCCTGGACGCGCCCGGCGTAGTCGTGGACCCACAGCACGTGGTAGTCGCGGGCCTCGTGGAGGGACCTGATGAGCTCGAGCTGGAAACGCGAGCCGTTCGTGGGGAAGATTGCGTTGCCGCGGGTGAACGGCCTCCCCAGGGCGCGCGCGACGACCGCGTCGATCTCCTCCTGGGAGTCGTGCCGCTCGGGGCGCAGCGCGAGGTCGAGGGGCATCCACACCTTTCGCTCGTCGCCGTCGTGGTGCCGCTTGAGGGCCTCGCGCATCCGGTCGAACACCCCGGCGATCTCGTCGTACACCGCGAGCGCGCCTTCGCGCTGCGCGGGGTCGAGGCCCCCCGTCGCGTCGAGGGCCCGCGCGAGGGCGAGCCGGCCGCTCTCCGCGTAGCCGCGCAGCGTGTCCGGCTTCTTGAACCAGCCGATCATCCGGTCGTAGGGGAGCAGCACCTCGTCGAGCAGGACCTCGCGGGCCCGCTCCGCGACCTCCCGGCCCCTCTCCTCGCCGACCGCGCCCGCGAACGCGGCGTCGAAGGCCTCGTGGTAGTGGCGCGCCTCGAGGGCGAACGAGCGCCCCTGCGGGTGGCGCTCGTCCGCCAGGCGGAACAGCGCCTTCGCCGCCTCGATGTCCCGGCGGAACTTCTCCATCGCCTTGAAGTAGCTCGCGTCGTCGTCGTCGTCGAAGAAGTTGGCGTGCAGCACCAGCCATCGCGCCGCGTCGCGCAGCTTCGCGAGGGGCGCCTCGCTGGCGTCGGGCAGGGCCCCGGGCCGTCGGGCCGGCGACGGGGGCTTCGTGGGGTGGGCGTTCCTGTGCTTCGGCCGGGTCTTCCCCACGTGCGGCTCGAGCGGGAGCTGGAAGCCGAAGTTGAAGGAGTGGCCGCGCCCGGGGATCCACTCGAGGCGGAAGTTCCCGCCTGTGCCGAAGAGGCCGCCCCGGCTGAAGTACGGCGTGAAGGCCAGGATGAAGTCGGCTTCGTTCGTCCGGGCGTTCCAGTCGACGCCGAGGTTCAGGAAGAGCAGCCGGCTCGTCGCGAAGGCCCGCGCACCGCCGTCCCAGCCGCCGCTCGCGCCTCGAGCGCCGCCGATGCCCCCGACGTAGCCCTCGGCCGAGACTCCGAAAGCCCCGGCGATCGGCAGGACGAGGTCCTTGTAGAGGCCGGCGACACCCACCCCGCCGAAGCGCTCCTCGCCCTCCCGGTTCCAGGTGAGCGACCCGGCGAGGTAGGGCTTGAAGCGCCAGGGCTGCCCGAGCGACTTGAAGGTCAGCGGCGGCGTCGGCGCCGGAGCCGGCTGCGCCCACCCGGGAGCGGAAGCGGCCAGCAGGGTCGCGAGCGCGGCGCCGCGGGCGTTCGCCCTCGTCCGTCCCGATCCGCGCATGCTTCTCCCCGCTGCTTCCCGTCAGCGCGCCGGCGTTTCCGGCGTCAGCGTCCGGTTCCGCCGCACGAGCGCCACCGCGAGGACGAGCCACAGCGCGATGAAGCATACGTTCACGATCGCGAAGCCGCTGGCGTCGAGCGTCACCCAGGCGGTGCCCGCGAAGACGACGAAGGCGGCGGCGAGATCGCCGAGTCGGACGAAGAAGCTGTCCACCGCCTGCTTGGCCTTGTACTTCTCCTCGCGCGTCGTGGGCAGCCACAGCAGCTGCTTGGCGGTGTTCATCACCGAGTAGTCGGTCGCGTTCTCGGCCGTCTTGGCCGCCCGCACGACGGCCATCGTGGCGCCCACCGCCACGAAGCCGTAGGCCCCGAGGGCGATCAGGGGGAGAGCCAGGAGAACTCCGGCCAGGCCGAACCGCTTGACGAGGCGGGAGGCGACGAAGGCCTGCAAGAGCACCGCGATGATGTTGACCCAGAAGAAGTAGCTGCCGTAGTACGCGCCGATGTACGCGCTCTTGTCGAAGGACGGGTCTGCGGCGGCAAGCGTCGACGCGTGCTCCACCACCAGGTGGCTTAGGATGTACTCGCCGACGGTGTTGACGACGTTCAGGACGATGAGCAGCACCGCGATGAGCAGGATGTATCGGTTGCGGAGCACGAGCGAGAACCCGTCGCCCTTCTGGAGGGCCGCCTGGGCCGCGGGGGCCCCCGCGGTGGCGGCGACCGGGCTCGCGCAGCGCCGGTTCACCGTCACGTAGAGGACGAGGGTGAGGAGGAGCAGCCCCGCCGCGAGGTACAGCATGAGGTGAGGGCTCACGTGGGCGTGGAAGAGGCGCTCGGCCACCCAGGCCCCGACCGGGCTGCCCGCCGTCGCCCCGATCCCGATGATGGGGAAGAGGCGGTTGCCGGCGTCCTTCGTGTAGATGTCGTTCGCGTACGACCAGAACTGCGCGATGATCGACAGGCTGAAGAAGCCCACCCACACGTAGAACGCGACGCCGATGAAGGGCACCCCGGCGTGCACCGCGACCGCGAAGGCGAGGATGTTCGCCGCGAAGAAGAGAGTGACCCCGACGATCAGGTTCATCCGGTCGACCCGCGAGGCGAACCAGCTGTAGGCGGGCACGAACGCCATGAGGACGAGCGCCTGGCCCGCGGCGGCGAACGTCTTCACCTCGGCCGCGCTGTGTATGCCGAGCGCCCGGAGGAAGCCGGGGACCTCGGTGCCCAGGATGAGCGGCTCGCGGACGGTCTTGATCACGTAGTAGGAGACGAGAATCAGGAACACGTTCACGAGCATCAGGAGGGCGCGGGCTCCCTCGCCGGGGTGGACCTCGGAGAACAGTCCGAGGAAGCGATCGAGGGGCCCGGGACGGCTCGGCTCGGCGGAGGCGGTCGTGGTCATCTTCACCCTTGCCTGCGGCGGTGGCGTCCGAACGGCAAACTGAGAGCATACGGCGCTTCGCCGCCGGCGCCAATCGACCTGGCGGCAGGAATTGGATAGTCCGTGCGGAGCGCCCGGCATAAGATACCGGGTTGCCCCATGGAGGCATTGCCGATGCGCGTGAGATGGACCCTCGTTCTCCTGGCCTTTGCCTGCGCGGCCTCGGCCGGGCGGGCCGAGGAGACGCGAACCGTGGCGGCCGGCCCGCAGTACGAGGCCGGCGGCTTCCACCGGTTCTGGTTCGGCGACGGCTACCGCGATCTCTGGACGACACCGATCGAGGTTCCGGTCCTCGACCTGCAGAAGACGGGCGGGGGGCTCACGCCGGTGAGGGTGGTCGGCCAGGCCCAGGGCCTCGGCCTGGCGTTCAAGGGGGCGGACGGGAAGGCCTACACCTTCCGCTCGCTCCACAAGCACCCGGAGCGGATGCTCCCGGAGTCGCTCCGGGACCGCTGGCCCGCGAAGATCGCCCAGGACCAGAGCTCGCACACCCACCCCGCCGCCGGCCTCATCCTGACCCCGCTCCAGGAGGCGGTGGGTGTCGCGCACACGGATCCCCGTCTCGTGGTCGTCCCCGACGACCCCGCGCTCGGGGAGTTCCGCAAGACGTTCGCGGGCGAGTTCGGGACGATCGACGAGTTCCCGCTGCCGGCCGCCGAGGGCCGGCCCGGCTTCATGGGCGCGACCGAGATCCTCTCCACAACCGACCTGTGGAAGCGGTGGCTCGAGGGACCCGGGAACCGGATGGACAGCCGCGCCTTCCTCCGGGCGCGCGTCATCGACCTCTGGGTGGACAACTTCGATCGCCACCGCGGCCAGTGGCGGTGGATGCGGATCCCCGGCCAGGAGCTCTACCAGCCGCTGCCCGAGGACCCGGACATGGTCCTCGTCCACCACGACGGCGTCCTCATGGCCAACCTCCGCGGCCGCATCCCGAAGCAGCTCAAGTTCGGCCCGGAGTACACGAGGAAGCTCGAGGGGCCGCTCACGAACAACTTCGAGGTGGACCGCTGGTTCCTCTCCGACCTCGACCGTGCCGCCTGGGAGGAGGTCGCGAAGGACGTCGCGGGACGCCTCACCGACGACGTGGTCGATGGCGCCCTGCGGCGGATGCCGTCGCAGTGGTACGCGATCAACGGGAAGCAGACGCTGGGGGCGCTCCAGAAGCGGCGGGCGGGGCTCGTCGATTACGTCCTGCGCGTCTACGACTACTACGCGAAGGACGTGGACGTGCACGCGACGGACCGGGCCGAGGCCGTCACGATCACACGCGCCGCCGATGACTCGCTCGAGATCACGATCGCGCTCGCGGACGGGGGCGCTTCACCCTGGTACCGCCGGCGCTTCCTCCCCGGCGAGACCGACGAGGTGCGCGTCTACCTCCACGGGGGGGACGACCGCGTGACGCGCACCGGCCCGGCCGGGGGAGAGATCCACGTCCATGTCGTCGCCGGCGGCGGGAAGAAGGTCGTCGACGACTCGCAGGGCGGGGGCACCGAGGTCTGGCGGGACGCGGGCACCGTCGAGGTCGCCCGGGGCCAGGGCACGAGCGTGCGCGAGAAGGCCTGGGTCAACCCGCGCCCGGTCGAGGGCGCCCCGTGGCTCGAGCCCCGCAGCTACGGGCACTGGACCACCGGGAGCCCCGTCGTCGCCTACCACCCGGACATCGAGTTCGTCCTCGGCTACGGGCTCACGCGCAGGGGCTGGGGATTCCGGACGGAGCCGGCGTCCAGCGTGCAGACGTTGAGGGCGGGCATCGCCACCGGGGCCGGCACGGGCAAGATCGAGTACCGCGGGACGTTCCGACGCCCCGCGTCCGGGCTGTCCCTCCGTGTCGAGAGCTTTGCATCCGACATCGAGCAGTTCAACTACTTCGGCTACGGCAACGACAGCGTGCGCCCCCCCGCCGGGCTGAGTGTCCGCGCCGAGCAGCGGGTGCTGTTCGCGAGCCCGACCCTCCGCTACGACCTCGGCCGACGGCTCGAGACGCACCTCGGCCCCGAGGTGCGATGGTCGCAGACCGCGTACGACGACGACACGACGATCGGCATCGGAGAGGCCTACGGCACCGGCAAGTTCGGGCAGCTCGCCCTGCGCGGAGGGGTCCACTTCGACTCGCGCCAGCGGCCGGATTCGAGTTCGGGGCTGAACGTCGCCGAGGGCCTCCCGGTCACGGGGGGAGACGAGCAGGTGAGTGGCGTCAACGTCCGGGCCGCCGGATTCTTCGTCCCCGAGGCCTGGGACGCGACGTCCTCCTACGGAGGCGTCGACGGCGTCGTGGCCGCGTACGCCGGCACCCCGCGCGCCCACGTGGCCGTGCGGGTCGGCGGCCGCCACCTCTGGGGGACCTACCCGTGGTTCGAGGCGGCCGCGATCGGCGGCCTCAACAACCGCGGCTTCGTGAGCCGGCGCTTCATCGGCGACTCGTCCCTCTTCGGCGGCGCCTCGCTGCGCGCGTGGCTGGGCCGCATCCGTTTCCCCATCGTCCCCATGCGGCTCGGGCTGGTCGGCTTCGTCGAGACCGGGCGCGTGTGGCACGGCGAGGACGAATCGAACACCTGGCACACGTCCGCGGGCGGCGGGCTGCTCCTGCAGCCTCTCTCCGCCCCGGTCACGCTCCACGCGGTCGTAGGTCACAGCAAGGAGAGCACGCTCTTCTACTTCGGCCTCGGCTACCCGTTCTAGCCGTTCCAGGCGAAGGACTTCGTCGGGCTCGTCCGCCCAATCGGGGACCTGCTATTCGAGCGGCGCGGTCGCTCCGAGCGGTTCTGGGGCGGCGACCCCCGGAGAGCATGAGGCTTATCTTATTGATATATTGGTGTTTGATGGGTATCAACTAATCACGTAGTGGATTAGTGGCATAATCCACTCATGCTCCTGCCCTTTGACCTCCAGGCTGTACGGGTCGCCACCGAAGAGCTGGACCGCTGGAAGGACCGGCTCGACTACCGGGGTCCCATCCGGCTGGCGTGGGCCGGTCGTCTGCGACGCGACCTGGAGGCGGAGGCCGTCACCGCATCCACGTCGATGGAAGGCGTGCCCGTCACTCTCGAGGAGGTTCATCGGATCCTCGCCGGAGACCGCCCGTCCGAGACGCGAGAGGAAGACGCCGCGCTCGTCCGTGGCTACCGGGATGCCATGAGCTTCGTCCTTCGGCGCGCGGACGACGAGGCCTTCCGGTGGGATCGAGAGCTGCTGGTCGGCCTGCATGACCGCGTGCTCGCCGGGAGCTGGGGGGCCGGGGCCGGGCGGTTCCGGTCGGGTCCGGCGTACGTGGTGGACGGCCGCAGCGGCGATCTCGTCTTCCAGCCCCCGCCCGCCGAGGCCGTCCCCGAGCTCGTCGACCGCGTGTGCGCGGTGATGCAGGAAGGGGTCGTGCATCCCGCCATCGGCGCCGCCTGGATCCACGTCGCCCTGGCGGCCGTTCACCCGTTCCGGGACGGCAACGGCCGGGCCTCCAGGGTCGTGGCTTCACTGACGATGTACCGCGGGGGCTTCAAGCTCCCGGAGTTCACGTCGCTCGAGGAATGGTGGGGGCGCCACCTCTCCGACTACTACGGAGCGTTCCGGTGCCTCGGCGCCGCCTTCGATCCCACCGTGGACGTCACCCCGTTCCTCCTCGCCCACGTGGAGGCGCAGCTCCACCAGGTCCGGGCCCTCGACCTCCGCGAGCGCGTTCAACAAAGGATCTGGGTGGTCGTGGAGGAGGCCGTGGCGGCCGCCGGTCTCGCTCCCCGCGTGGCGAACGCCGTCTGGGACGCTTTCTTCGGCCGGAGCGTCAGCCCGCGGTACTACCGGCCCCTCGCCGACGTCAGCCCCGCGACTGCGACGAACGACCTCGCCGGGGCGGTGGCTGCCGGCCTGCTCCGTCCTGAAGGCCGTGCCCGATCGCGGACGTACGTTGCCGGAGACGGGCTCTATCGCCGGATCGGCGCCGCGCTCGGTGTGCCCGTCGAAGGGCAGGGAGAGCCGTCCAGGGCGGCCATCGTCGGCGAGCTGACCCGGCGGGCCTCCGCCTAGCGAAGCAGAGGACGACGAGGGGGTCGGCTTCAACTTCACGAACTTCTCGGAGTTCGAGGGCGCGAGCGGCGAGATGACGACCGACTCTACGTCGGCCGGGGCGTGCCCGAACGCTGGTGGCCCTGCATCGCGGCCGCCGGCTTCAGCAACGCCATCCTGGCCCGCGCCGCCTCGCCCGGAGGCCGGCGGCGATCGCGCGCCCGAGTCGAGGCCGCGTCGAGCGCCGATTGCCCTCGGCCCTCGACGAGGCTAGCCTAGGACGCGCCATGCCGCTCGTGTCCATCGTCGTCCCCGCCCACGACGAAGGCGAGAGCCTGGGCGACGGGAGCACGGACGACAGCCGGGCGGTGCTCGACGCGCTCCTGGCCGCGCACCCCTGCCGGCGGCGCCCGGCCGTGCTGCCCCCGCTCGAGAACAGCGCGTAGGACGGACCCCGGTCCTCGAGCATGTCGCGTCCCCTCCGTCGCTTCCTGCTGTTCGCGCTGGTCAGCCTCGTCACCCGGGCCGTGTCGCTCGGCATCGACGTGATCGACATGGACGAGGCCTCCCACGCCGTGGGGTCCTGGGTCGCGAGGAGCGGGGGGCTCCTCTACACGGACTTCGTCAACAACAAGCCGCCGCTTCTCTACGCCTACTACGGCCTCGCCCAGGCTCTCATGGGGACGGGCCTCGTCCCGGTGCGGCTCTTCACCGTGCTCCTGACCGTCCCGCTCACGGCCCTCGCCGCGTCGGCCTTCTACCGTCACGACCGGCGGGGGCTCCTGGCCGGCCTCCTCTTCCTCGTCTACGGGGCGGCCTTCATCGGCCACGACGTCCTGGCGGTGAACACCGAGCTCCTGCTCCTGCTGCCCGCATCCTGGGCCGTGGTGGCCCTTCGTGACGAGGAATCGGCACGACGGCTCTCGAGATGGCTGCTCGCGGGCGCGCTCCTCGGGGCGGCCTTCCTCTTCAAGTACCACGCGATCGCCTGGCTGCCCGCTCTCGCCTGGGCCGCGCGGACCCTCCGTCCCCGCGGGCGAGTCGCGGTCGCGCGCGGCCTCGCCACCCTCGCCCTCGGCTTCCTCGTCCCGCTGGCCCTCACCTGGTCCTACTTCGCGGCACGCGGGGGAGACGAGGCCCTCGTCTACTGGACGCTGCACAACAACGCCGCCTACTCGGCCAACCCCATCCCTGCCCGCGAGTGGCTGGGCCGCGCCGCGGGCTCCGTCCTGCCGTTCCTCCTGGCGACGACGCCGCTGTGGTGGCTCTGGCGGAGGTCGCGTCGGGACGACGCGGACTGCCTCAGGCGGGACCTTCTCGCCGCACTGGTCGCCCTGTCCCTGCTGGCGGCGGCCTGGGGGCTGCGCTTCTACGCGCATTACCTCGTGCCCGTCTACTGGCCCCTGTCCGTGGCCGCGGCACCCGCGGCGGCCGCGCTGCTCTTTCCGCTCCGTCGCGGTGGCGTCTGGCTCGTGGCGCAGGCCGCGGTCCTGCTGGTCGGGTTCACGGCGTCGACCGCCGCGCTCTACTCCGACGTCCTGCCGGGGCGACGCGTCTACCGCGAGACGGACCCCGTCTTCCGGAAGGTTGCCGAGCGCCTGCGCCTCGATTCCTGCTTCGAGGGCGCGACCCTCTTCGTCTGGGGCTACGCCCCGATCTTCTACTACGAGACGCGCCTCCCTCCGGCGTCGCGCTTCGTGGTCCTGCCGCAGTCGCGCCTCACCGGCTACGTGTCGGGCAACTTCGCGAGCCTCGAGGCCAGGGGGCTCGAGGCCCCGGGGGTCGTGCCCCGCCATTGGGACTGGCTCTTCGAGGACCTCGAGCGCCACCGGGCGACCTACGTCCTCGACACCGCGCCGGCCGGGATCTTCCGCTGGGACCGGTACCCGCTCGCCGACTTCCCCCGGCTGAACGCCTACCTCGCCGCCCACTACGAGGACGCCGGCACGATCGACCGGGTGCGCCTCTACCGTCGGCGTGGCTGCCGGGCCGCCAGCGACGGTCATCCGCTCCCTCGAACTGCTGTCCCGCCTCACACCGGCAAGCACGCGAGAAAGCTGGGGGTAGGCGTCGACGACGGGCGGCGGCGGCGCTCCGGCGGCCCGGATCAGGCGCTCGAGCGTCTCGTCGGCCTCGTAGTCCGCGGGCGGAGCTCCCCGGTCCACGATCTATTGAAAGGGCTTCACCAAAGGGTAGCTTCCCCGAGGCCTGGCCGACTTCCTAAACTACACAAAACATGAACCAAAGTCATTCACTACACTCGGATTTCGGTTCCCCGAGCGATCGTTCCCCTTCCCGCCGAGCCGCCGCGCTTCTGGCCGACCGGCTTCAGGACCCGTGGTCGGTCGAGCGACTGGCGTCGGCCGTGGGGCTCAGCTGCCGGACCCTGCACCGGGTCGTCCGGCGCGAGCTCGGGGTGTCGCCCATGATGCTGCTCCGCCGCGTGCGCCTGGCCCAGGCGCGAGCGGACCTCGAGGCGCCCGGCCGCAACACGTCGGTCACGAACGTCGCCTACGATTGCGGCTTCAGCCACCTGGGGCGCTTCGCACAGGAGTACGCGAGGCGGTTCGGCGAGTCGCCCTCGGAGACACTCCGGCGGGCGCGCGGACGGCGGGTCGCGCCGGCCAGGGATGTCACTGGAGCGGCCGGCACGGCGTCCTGGGCTTTCTAGAGATCGGCAAGACGGCATGGAGACCCTGGCCTCGATATTCGTCGGCAGGCCGCTCAACATCCTCGCTGTGGCGCTCGTGTTTCTCGCCGGGCACCTGCTGCTGAGGCTCACCGCCCTCGGCGCCGGACGCCACCCCCGGCCCCTCCTCCTAATGGCCGTGGCCTGGGCGCTCTACGCGGCCTGGGAGTGGCTCGTGAAGGCGCGGACGCCGGAGGCGAACATCCGGTTCGACCTGCTCCTCATATGGCCGGCGCTGATCATCGCCTCGATCGTGGCGCTGGTGAAGGCCCTCCGATGATCGGCAGGCACGACGCGATCAGCGAGGGGGCGCTGATCCCGCCTCAGAGCATGTCGTTCCGGACGGCGTAGCGGACGAGCGCCGCCGTCGAGTCGAGCCCGAGGTGACGCATGGTCTTGTACTTGTGAAAGGCGACGGTGCGCACGCTGATCCCCAGGTCGGCGGCGACCTCCTTCATCACTTTTCCCCGGGCGATCAGCCGGACGACGTCGGCCGCCCGCGGGGTCACCGCTTCGCCCTCGCGCCCGCCGTTTGGGGCGGGCGGGCGGAAGACGAGGCGCCGCCCGGCGCCGGCCACGCGCACGGCCGCTCGCAGCTCCTCGACGGTCGCGGACCGGAGGACCCAGCCGGCCGCGGCGGCGGCGAGGGCCTCGCCGACCGCGCTCGCCGGCTCGTGGGCCACGACGACGAGGCGGGCCGGCGGGGCCGCGTCCGGGACGGCGCGAACCTCGCGCAGGTCCCGCTCCTGCAGCAGGGAGAGGCCGACGACGATCACGTCGGGGCGGAGGCGGGCTGCGGCCCGGCGCATCGACTCGAAGTCGGCGACGCCCCCGACGACCCGGAAGTCCCGCATGAGCAGGGTCTGGAGGGCGTCTCGCAGGAGGGTCTCCTCCTCTGCGACGAGGACGCTCGGGCGTGTCTTGGGTGAGCTCTTCATCTTGACCGCGTGGGACATTGGGCGCGAGCGACGAATGTAGCTGCTGCCTTCGCCGGCTCGCTATCCGAATCCCGCCAACCGGCCCGTAGGGGGGAGGCCTGTCGGGTCTGGCGTAAGCTGATGGGGGTGCGCGCTCTGAATCGTCGTGCGAACGGACCCCGTTCCCCGTGGCTCGCCGTCATCGTCGCGGCCGCGCTCCTCGGACCGGCGACCCGTCCCGCCGGGGCCTCGGGCTCCCCGGACCTTCGCTCCTGCACGGATCCCGCGCTCCAGGCCGGCCTCGAGCGGGAGATCACCCGCCTCGGACTGGATGGAGCGGTCGCGGGCCGGACTCTCGCCGTGGCCTTCGTGGACCTCTCGACCGCGGGTGCGCCCCGGCTCGCGATGCTGAACGGCGACGAGATGATGTACGCGGCGAGCCTCCCCAAGATCGCCATCCTGCTCGGGGCGTTCGTCCAGGCGGAGCGGGGACGGCTCGTGCTCGACGAGCCCACGCTCGCGGCGCTGCACCGGATGATCCGCAGCTCGAGCAACACGGACGCGAGCGCGATGCTGGCGAAGGTCGGAGAGGACGACCTCGTCGAGATCCTCACCTCGCCGCGCTACCGCCTCTACGACCCGGCCACCGGCGGGGGGCTCTGGGTGGGCAAGTCTTACGGGAAGGCGCCCGCCTACCGGCGCGATCCCCTCCACGGCCTCTCGCACGGGGCCACCGCGTTCCAGGTGGCCCGCTTCTACTACCTGCTCGACCGGGGCGAGCTCGTCTCGCCCGAGCTCACGCGCCGGATGAAGGACGCGCTCTCGGAGCCCGGCATCCGCCACAAGTTCGTCAAGGGCCTCGAGTCGAGGCCGGACGCCCGCCTCTACCGGAAGTCCGGGACGTGGAGGCAGTTCCACTCGGACAGCGCGCTCGTCGAGGGACGGCGCCGCCGCTTCATCCTGGTCGGGCTCGCCGAGGACCCGAGGGGGGAGGAGTGGCTCCAGAAGATCGCGGCTCCGCTCCACGACCTCGTCGTTCCGCCGTCCGCGGGCGCGCCCGCGCCGTGAGCCGGCCGCCCGGCTAACCCAGCTCGAGCCTCATGCCGGGGACCTCGGTCCCCCCGCGCATGCCCCGCAGGCTCACCCGCACGCGGACGCCGTCGTCCGTCACGTCCATGACGCCGTACTGCCCGTTCTCCGCCACCTCCGGTTGGGTGTAGGGCCCGCCCTTGCGGCTCGGGCGGCGGTCCATCGGCGCCGCGTGGGCGACCGTGAAGCCCCTCGCCGGGGCCCCGGGGAGCCTC
The DNA here is from genome assembly GCA_964561785.1 of uncultured Acidobacteriota bacterium. Lineage (GTDB taxonomy): Bacteria > Acidobacteriota > Vicinamibacteria > Fen-336 > Fen-336 > DATBSL01. Next base: position 14,707 of record CAZLRF010000080.1, read on the forward strand.
GAGTACTGGCTGTGGGTGCCGTCGTCCATCGCCAGCATGTGCGCGTCGCCGCTCAGCATGACGAGCTTCTCGACGAGGCCCAGCCGCACGACGTGGTCGGCGATGCGCTCGCGCTCGCGGGCGAAGGGAGCCCAGCCCTCGCGCGTCGACTCGTCCCGCTTCGTGATCCAGGGCACCGAGTTCACCCAGACGACGAGGGGAGCCGATCGCGCCTGCTCGAGCTGTGCGAGCAGCCACTCGAGCTGCTCCCGGCCGAGCATCGTCCGCTCCGGCTCCGGCACGCCGCGGGGCGAGCGGCCGGCGCGGCAGTCGGTGACGAGGAAGGCGACGCGCCCCACGGTGAACGACTGGTGGATCGTGGCTCCCGGGTCCGCGGCCAGCGGGTAGTGGGGCACGAAGCGCCGGTAGGCCTCGAGCGCCGCCGTGCGACTCGGCGAGGTCCGGTCGGAGTCGTTCGGCCCGAAGTCGTGGTCGTCCCAGGTGTACGCGACGGGGACGGCGCGGAACAGCGCCGACTGCGTGGGGGAGCGGTGCACGTCGAGGTAGGCGCGGCGGAAGCGCTCCACCTCGTTGCGGCCGATGTCCTCGTAGTGCAGGTCTCCCATGTGGACGAAGAGGTCGGCGTCCTGCTCGCGCATGGCGGTGAACACCGGGCTCGTCGAGCCGGTGCCGGCGCACGAGGCGAAGAGGACGCGGAAGGAGAAGGGCCCGTTGGCGAACGTCCGGAAGCGGCCCTCGATCCCGGGCTCCCCGTGCGCGCTCACCTCGTAGCGGTAGCGGGTGCGCTCCCGCAGGCCGTCCAGCACGAAGGTCGCGACACCGAACGCGTCGGTGGCCTGGGAGCGCCGTGCCGTCGGCGCGCTTTCGGCGGTCAGGCCGAGATCGACCTCGAGGCCCGGTCCGTCGGCCAGGACCTTGACCGTCGCCCCGCGCGCCGTGACCGCGCCGCTCCAGACACCGATCACGGCGCCCCCCCTCGCCGCCGGCCGACCGACGAGGGGAAGAAGGCCCAGGCGGCCGAGGAGCGCGCGGCGGCCAAAGGGGGCGCCGGTGGCGGGCGAAGCGTCGTCGAGGCTCATGGGTGCGGCTCTCCCTGTGACGCCCATCACTCTAGCCCAGTCGGACCCGAGCGGCAGCCGCGCCGTGGCACGAAACGGATAGCCGCCTCTCGCGGATCTCGCTACGCTCGGGGTTTGAACCCATGAGGGCGAGTGA
>CAZLRF010000080.1:16021-18148 GCA_964561785.1 uncultured Acidobacteriota bacterium
ATGAGGGCGAGTGACATGAGAGGAATCGCATTCCTGATCGCGGGTGGCCTCGTTTCGGCGCCGTCGTTCGCGATCCCCGCGCCGGAGCCGACGGCCGAAGCGGCCGTCGTGACGGCGGCAGAGCTGCCGTTCGCGGCGGCCTTCGAGGACGCCGGAGGACCGGTCCGAGAGGTGGCTCTCGCCGGAGTCACCCGGTACGCTCCCGCGGAGCTCCTGCGCTTCGCCGTCGCGCACGAGCACGCCGCCCGCGGGCGCAGCACCGTCGGGGGCACCGTCGAGGCGATCGAGCTCATCTACCGGGAGGACGGTTTCCTCCTGGCGGAGGCCCGGGCGTCCTTCGACCCCCGGACGGGACGCCTCGCCGTCGAGGTCGTGGAAGGGCAGGTCGACGAGCTCGCGATCGAAGGCTTGCGGCCGAAGGTCGCCCGACAAGTCGAGCGGTACCTGCGTCCCGTCCTGGGGCGCCGGCCCCTGCGCGAGGGGGACTTCGAGCGCGCCTTCATGCTCGCGAGCGACCTCACCGGCGTGTACGTCCGCAGCGAGTTCGCCCCCGCCGACCCGGGCCGCGGCACCTCGCTGAAGATCAGCGGCGTGGAGGATCGCGGAACGGGCAGCTTCAGCGTGGACAACGTCCCGCTGCGGCCCGACAGTGCCGGCCGGGCCTACGTCGTGCACGAGCAGCGCGGCCTCGGCGTGGGCGGGGACATGCTGCGCGTGTTCGGCTCGCTCACCCTCGGCCCGGAGAGCGACTCCCACGCCCTCGCGGGCACTGTCTTCTACCGCGCCCCCGTCGGATCCGCGGGGACCTACGTCGAGGCGTTCGCGGGCAACGCGTTCTCGAGCCGCCAGTTCGCGCAGGTCACACCCAACTCCGAGCAGCTCGGGCTCAACGCCGCGGTCGCGGTCGGCCACCCCGTCAAGCGGAACCTCAGCAACTACGTGTACGTCATCGGAGAGGTCGAGTACGCGAAGGCGACGTCGCGCACGGGCGACGACGAGTTCGACAGCACGACGACCGCGGGCCGAGCCTACCTCGTCCAGGGTTACTCGTTCCCACGCGGGGGGCTCTTCCAGTGGAGCCTCGAGGCGTCGGCGGGGGTTCGTCCCGACCGGCCGGCCGGGCAGCCCGAGGACGGCGCCAAGGAGTTCTTCCACGCGCGGGCCGGCGTTGGCCTCGTGTCGGGCCTGCCGTTCCTGTCCGACCGCGCGTACCTCCGGTTCGAGGCCGCGGGCCAGTGGGCGGGCACGCGACTGCCCGAGGTGGAGCAGTTCGGGCTGGGGTTCCAGCCGCGTCTGCGCGGCTACGTACCCTACGAGGTCGAGGGCGACCGGGGGTTCGCGAGCACGCTCGAGCTCAGCTACATCAAGCCGGTCGCGAAGGGTCTGTTCCGCGAGCTCATGCCTTTCGCCTTCGCCGAGGCGGGCGGTGTCGAGACCGTGGATCCGCAGCCGGGCCAGGACGGAAGCGAGACCCTCTATTCGGCAGGCGGGGGCATCCGGCTCCAGTTCGCGCGGCTGTTCTCGGCCGCCGCCTGGGTGGGCGTCCCGCTCGTGTCGGGGCCGTACAGCGAGGCCGGGGATGCGGCCTTCTACCTCAGGCTGAGCAAGGCGTGGTGAGGGGAGCGATGAGCATGCACGACAGAACGACGAAGCGGCTCGCCGGCGCCGGCGTGCTCGCCGGCGCCCTGACGGTCTGGGTCGCGAGCCCCGCCCGCTCTCAGCACCTCGGGTGGTGCCGTGGTGTCGGGAACCCCCACCACAACGTCGGGTGCATCCCCCAGCCCGGACCGGATGCGACGACGGGCCAGCCCGTCCCCACGGCGACCACACCACAGCCCACGACCACCCCGGGGCTGCCGCAGACACCGGGACAGATCAGCGTGCCTGCGACGACTGGCGGCGGGACGACCAGCGGGACGCCCCAGGCGACGCCGCAGCAGGTGCCGGTCGCCACGCCGCCGATCACGCAGCAGACGCCGCAGATGGTCCCGCAGCCGCCGACGCCTCAGGCGACGCCGCAGCAGGTGCCGGTCGCGACGCCCCCGATCACGCAGCAGACGCCGCAGATGGTCCCGCAGCCGCCGACGCCCCAGGCGACGCCGCAGCAGGTGCCGGTCGCCGTGCCGC